>NZ_FPJG01000006.1:8256666-8925000 GCF_900119165.1 Amycolatopsis australiensis
GACGCCGAGCTCCACCTCCCAGTCGGTGCTGACCGACCCGCGCGGGATGAGGACGTCGTCGCCGGGGCCGACCACGACGTCCGGCGCCTTCATGAAGACGACGGGCTCGGTGGGCGGGGTCGCGCCGGTCTCCTCGGCGTGGCGGCGGTAGTTCATGCCGATGCAGACGACCTTGCCGGGCTGCGCGATGGGCGAGCCGACGCGCAATCCCTCGACGTCGGCGCGCGGCAGCTCCCCGGCGGCGAGCGCGGCGGCCGTGCGCGCGATCCCGTCCGCGGCGAGGAAGCCGCCGTCGATGTCGGCGGTCAGCCCGCCCAGCTCGTAGGTCGTGCCGTCGCCGGCACGCACGAACGGACGCTCACTTCCCGGCTCCCCGAGACGCACAAGCTGCACGGATTTTCCCTTCACCCGCCCTGACCAGACATCCGATGTATATCGCAGTGTGGCGGCGCGATCCAGAGCCAACGCCCAATCGGCCGGAAAATTGATCGGATCAGTATCGGTTCACCGCTCGGCCGACCACGGCGTGTCACCGATCACAGCCGGAATAGCCCCGGCGCCCGGCTCGCTGGTCCGGTTCAGGGACCGACAGGAGGCGGATGACCACCACGGCGGAACGTACCGCGCCCGGCGGGCGGGCGCAGCTGAAGTTCGTCCTGATCCTGGGCGGCCTGACGGCGTTCGGGCCGCTGTCGATCGACATGTACCTGCCCGCGCTGCCGCGGATGGCCGGCGACCTGCGGGCGGCGGACACGACGGTCCAGCTGACGCTGAGCGCGTTCATCGTCGGCCTGGCGCTGGGCCAGCTCGTGCTCGGCCCGCTGTCGGACGCGCTGGGCCGCCGCCGCCCGCTGCTGGCGGGGCTCGTGCTGTACGTCGCCGGCTCGGTGCTGTGCGCGGTGAGCCCGGACGCGTGGCTGCTGGTCGCCGCCCGGCTGGTGCAGTCGCTCGGCGCGGCCGCGGGCATCGTGATCGCGCGCGCGACGGTGCGCGACCTGTTCTCCGGCACCGCGATGACGAAGTTCTTCTCGACGTTGATGCTGGTGAGCGGCCTGGCCCCGATCCTGGCGCCGCTGCTGGGCGGGCAGCTGCTGAACTGGACGTCCTGGCGCGGGGTGTTCGTGGTCCTGACGGCGTTCGGCGCGCTGCTGCTGGCGGTGGTGACGTTCTTCCTGCCGGAGCCCTCGACGGTCCGCTCGCCGGCGCGGCTGGGCGCGGTGATGCGCACGTACGGGCGGCTGGTGCTGGACCGCTCGTTCGCCGGCTACGCGCTGGCGTCCGGGCTGCTGTTCGCGGCGATGTTCGCCTACATCTCCGGATCGTCGTTCGCGCTGCAAGGGGTGTACGGGCTCAGCCCGCAGGCGTACAGCGTCGTGTTCGGCGCGAACGGCGTCGGCATCGTGCTGGCGGGCCAGCTCAACGGACGGCTGGTGGGCCGCGTGTCCGAGCGGGCGCTGCTGCTTTCGGGACTGCTGCTGGGCGTCTTCGGCGGCGCGTCGGTGCTGGCTTCGGCGTTGCTGCGGGCGCCGCTGCCGGTGTTGCTGGTGTCGTTGTTCCTGCTCGTGTCCAGCATCGGGCTGGTGATGCCGAACGCGAGTTCGCTGGCGCTGGCCGCCCACGCCCGCTCGGCCGGGGCGGCGTCGGCGTTGCTGGGCGTGCTGCAGTTCGTCGTGGGCGCGGTGGCGACCCCGCTGGTCGGGCTCGGCGGCCCGGGAACGGCGGTGCCGATGGCCGCGACCATGGCGGGGTTCGCGCTGCTGGCGCTGGCGGCTTTTCTCGCGCTGGCGCGGAAAGTCAGGCCAGGGACGCCAGGTCCGCGTTCTTGAGCTGGCCGGCCGTCACCTTCGCGCGGCCGTCCACCAGCGCGCCCAGCGCGTCGCCGTCGTCCCACATGTTCACGTTCATCGCCGCCGTCACTTCGCCTTCGCGGAGCCAGAACGCCGTGAACTCGCGGGCACCGAGGTCGCCGCGGATCACCAGCTCGTCCGAGTCCGGGTCCGCCAGCCCGCGGTACTCGCAGCCCAGGTCGTACTGGTCGGTGAAGAAGTACGGCGAGTTGAGGAACGGCTGGTTCTCGCCCAGCAGGTTCTGCGCCACGTGCGTGCCCTGGTCCTTCGCGTTCGCCCAGTGCTCCACGCGGATCCGGCGCCCGTAACGCGGGTGGAAGTGCGCCGCGATGTCGCCGACCGCGTACACGTCCGGGGCCGCCGTGCGCAGGCCCGCGTCCACGGACACGCCGCCGTCGTCCGACAGCTCCAGGCCCGCCGCGTGGGCCAGTTCCACCCGCGGTGCCGCGCCCACCGCGATCAGGACCACGTCCGCCGTCAGCTCCTCGCCGCTGCCCAGCCGGACGCCGCGGACGCCGTCCGCGCCGCCGGTGATCTCCGCGACCTGCTCGCCCAGCCGGTAGTGCACGCCGTGCTCGGTGTGCAGGTCGCGGAACACCCCGCCGACCGTCTCGCCGAGGACGTTCGCCAGCGGCACCCGCACCGGGTCCACCACCGTGACGTCGGCGTCGTGCGCCCGCGCCGCCGCGGCCGCCTCCGAGCCGAGCCAGCCGGCGCCGACGATCACCACCCGCCGCGCGTCCGCGAACGCCGCGCGCAGCCTGCGGGAGTCGTCGAGGGTGCGCAGCGTGTACAGGCCGGGCAGGTCGCCGCCGGGCACCGGGAGCGTGCGCGGGCGCGAACCGGTGGCCAGGACGAGGCGGTCGTAGCGGTGCTCGCCGCCCGTGTCGTCGAGCACCAGGCGCGCGCCCAGCTCGACGCGGGTCGCCGTGACGCCGGGGGTGAACCGGATGTCGTGCTCGGCGTAGTACTTCTCCTCGTGCACCCAGTCGGGCTCTTCGGCATTGCCCAGCAGCACGCCCTTCGACAACGCAGGCAGCTCGTACGGGCGGTGCGGATCGGAGCCCATCAGCAGGACTTCCCCGGAGTAGCCGCGTTCCCGCAACGCGGCCGCGGCGGACGCCCCGCCCAGGCCCGCTCCGACGATGACGATCTTCCGCGGCTCCGACATCCCAGACCTCCCACGTCGACGAATCGGTGCGGACGGTACTCCCGGACGGCCCGCGCCACGACCGGGGGATACGCCGGAAATCCCGGAAGCGCAAGAGAAAACCCGCGGGTAGGCAGATCGGGTGAACCGGCGTCATAGCACGTCCCCGGCCTGCTCCCTCCCTCGCACGGAGCACGACCACGAGGAGAAGTCGGAGGCGGCGACCATGAGTCGGGGCGAGTGGTCGATCGGCTGCCGGGATCTGGCCGGCAGGCGCAGGGACGTGACGGTGTTCGTCAGCCAGGACAAGGTGGTGCTGGTCGCGCCGCCCGGCGAGGCGGCGGTGCTCGGCCCGCTCGACGTCGGACGGCTGCGCGCCGCCCTGCGTGACGCCGTCGTGGCGACGGCCGACGAGAAGACCGAAAGCTGACAACTACCGTTCCTACTTTCCAGTAGGTTAGAGTCGGGCCCGACGAGAAGGGACCGGCCATGACGACCTACTTCATGACGGGCGCGACGGGTTTCCTCGGGAAACGCCTGGTCGCCCGCCTGCTGCGGCGGCCGGGGACGACCGCCGTGTACGCACTGGTCCGCGAGACCTCCCGCGACCGCCTGACGGCGCTGGGCGAGGGCACGGGCAAGCTGCACCCCGTCACCGGCGACCTCGCCGAACCACGCCTCGGCGTCGACCCTGCCGCGCTCCCGCCGCTGGACCACGTCGTCCACCTCGGCGCGCTCTACGACCTCACCGCCGGCGAGGAGGCCAACCGGCGCGCCAACGTCGACGGCACCCGCCACCTGCTCGCCTTCGCCGCCGCGGCCGGGGCCGGGCTGGTGCACCACGTGTCCTCGATCGCCGTCGCGGGCGACCACGCCGGGCGGTTCACCGAGGACGACTTCGACCTCGGCCAGCGCTTCGCCTCGCCGTACCACGCGACGAAGTTCCAGGCCGAGAAGCTCGTCCGCGAGCAGCCGCTGCCCTTCCGCGTGTACCGGCCCTCGGCCGTCGTCGGCGACTCGCGCACCGGCGAGATGGACAAGATCGACGGCCCGTACTTCTTCCTCCCCGCCATCTCGCGGCTGGCGGCGCTGCCCGCGCGGCTGCCGCTGGCCGCCCCCGATCTCGGCGCGACCAACCTGGTGCCGGTCGACTACGTCGTCGAGGCGATGGAGTACCTGATGCACCGGGACGCGCCGTCCGGGACGACTTACCACCTGGCCGCCGCGCGCCCGCAGTCGCTCAACTCCGTCTACAACGCGTTCGCGCGCGCGGCGGCCGGGCCGACGATCCGGGCGGTGCTGCCCGCGCGGCCGTCCGGCGTGGTGCGCCGCGCCGGGACGCGGATCGCGAAGGCCGCCGCGAGCGGGATCGATCGCGTGCCCGGCGGCCGCGCGGCCCGCGCCGCCGTGCTGGCGGAACTCGGCATCCCCCTGGCCGTGCTGCCGCACCTGAGCATGGACGTCGTCTTCGACACCGCGCGCACCACGACGGCGTTGTACGGCAGCGGCGTCGAGCTGCCGGAATTGCGGGACTACGCGGCGCCGCTCTACCGGTACTGGCAGGCCCACCTCGACCCCGACCGCGCCCGTCGCGCCCACGGCCTGGCCGGGCGGACGGTGCTGATCACCGGCGCGTCCTCCGGGATCGGCCGGGCGTCGGCACTGGCCGTGGCCCGCAAGGGCGCGAAGGTGATCCTCGTGGCCCGGCGCGCTTCGGAGCTGGAGGAGGTCCGGAGCGAGATCGCCGCGGCGGGTGGCGCCGCGGCGGCGTACCCGTGCGACCTCACCGACGGCGACGCCGTCGACGCGCTGGTCAAGGACGTCCTCGGCGAGCACGGCGCGGTCGACGTCCTGGTCAACAACGCCGGCCGGTCGATCCGGCGCTCGGTCGCGCTGTCCACGGAACGCTTCCACGACTACGAGCGCACGATGGCGATCAACTACTTCGGGCCGGTGCGGCTCATCCTCGGCTTCCTGCCGTCGATGGCGCGGCGGCGGTTCGGGCACGTCGTCAACGTGACGACCCAGGGCCTGCAGACCGACACCCCGCGCTTCTCCGCGTACCTCGCTTCGAAGGCGGCCCTGGAGGAGTTCGGCCTGACGGCCGGGCGCGAGACCCTCTCGGACGGGATCACGTTCACTTCGGTGCGGATGCCGCTGGTCCGGACGCCGATGATCGCGCCGACCGGCTACCGCGGCATCCCGTCCAGCAGCCCCGAACGCGCCGCCGCGCTCGTGGTCAAGGCGTGCGAGGAACGTCCGGAGATCCTCAGCCTGCCGGAGGGCCGGGCGGCCGAGCTGGCGACGCTCGCCGCGCCGCGGCTCGCGCGGTTCGCCGCGCACCTGGCCTACCGGGCCACGCCGGAGTCCGCGCCCGAGGCGAAGGACCTGCCGCGGCGGCCCGCGCCGGCGTCGGTCGCGGCGGCGGTGACCCGCCTGATCTGGCGCCGCCGTGCTTGATCCCCTCGAATTCCGCCGGAACACTGGCTTCGCGACGACGGTACTTCTACCCTCGCGCGAGTCCCGTACATCGGTGCGGGCGTGAACTGGGGAGTTCGAAATGCCGGAAAACAGCACTGGGGAACGATTCGCCGTGGCCGACGAGACGGCCGCGATCGGCACGGCCCGCAGGACGAGGTAGGCCGGCCGGCCCGTCCGTGAATGCCACCTCGAGGGACCTGGCGTCGGCGAGCGTGGCGTTCACGGGCTCCGGGGCCGGTGGTCTGTCCACGCCCGCGCCGGGCCCGGCCGCTACCATCGCTTCCCGGGCGTGATCGGGAGCGGAAGGCGGGCAGGCGTGGACGTGGCGAGTCCGGCGCGCGCCGCCGCCCCGGAGCCCGCGGCCGCCAGGACCCGGCGGCCACTGCTGCGCTGGGGCATCCACGCCGGCTGGGTCGTCCTGCTCGCGCTGGCCACCGAACTGCGCGTCGGACGCTTCGGCTTCCACCCCTCAGACCAGGGCTTCATCCTCGCCCAGGCGTGGCGCGTGCTGCACGGCGAAGTGCCGCACGCCGACATCATCTCCGCGCGCCCGCTCGGCTCGGCCGTCCTGCACGTCGCCGACTACGCGCTTCCGATGCCGCTGTTCTTCGGGTCGAGCTTCCTGTCCATGATCGAGATCATCGTGGCGACGATCGCGTTCGCCACGCTGGTCACCCGCCGCCGGGTGCTGGAGTGGGGCCCGGGCATGACGGCGATGGTCGCGGCGGCGTCCCTGATCAACCTCAACGCCTTCCCGCTGATGGCCTGGCACACCGTCGACGGCATCGCGCTCACCGCGGGCGGGGCCTGGGCGCTCGACACCGGTCTGCGCACCGGCCGCGCCGTCGCCCGCCGCGGCGGGCTGGCGCTGCTCGGCTGCGCGGTGTTCGTCAAGCAGAGCTTCGCGCTGGCCGCGGTCATCGGCGTGCTGTGGCTGCTGCTGCACCCGGCGACCCGGACCGGGACCCGGCGCGCGCTGCGGCTCGTGCTGGACCTCCTCGCGCTCGGCGCGCCCGGCCTGGGGTACGTCGCGTGGGTCGGCCTCGGCGGTGGTTTCACCGAAATGGTCGAGCAGCTCACCGGCGGCGTGCCCGCGTACGGCGAACGCCTGCTCGGCCTCTGGCTGGAGGACCCCGAGGTCCTGACCCGGGCGCCGGTGCGGGAGCTGAGCTTCTTCGCCGCGATCGCCGTGGTCCTGCTCGCCGTCCGGTTGCCGGGCGACCGGCTCGGCGCGGCCGGGCGGGTCGCGTCGTGGGTGCTGGTGCTGGCCGGCGCGGCCGCGGTGGTCTGGACGATCGTCGACGGCCGGTTCACCGGCTCCTCCCGCTGGGCCGACGTGCTGTGGTGGATCGTCGCGGTCAGCGTGCCGGTGAACGCGGCGGTGCGGCGGAAGGTGCCCCTGCCCGGGCTGCTCGTGCTCGCCACCGGCTTCATGACGAGCCTGTCGTGGGGCAACGACACGCCGACGCTGCTCACCGGCACGCTGGCGCTCACGGCGTTGCTGCTGCTGAGTCACGTCGTCCCGCCGCGGCCGCGGCTCGCGCGGCGGTGGGTGACCGCGACGGCCGGGGTGACGGCCGTCGCGGTGTGCGGCTGGGTCGTCGTCGCCCGCCACGACCAGGCCGCCTACCTCGACCTCGGGCACGACCGGCTGACCGAGGACCTCGGCGCGGTCAGCCGGGCCATGTCGGGTATCCGCACGAACCCGTCGACGTTCACCTACGTCCGGCAGATCCGCGACTGCCTGGACCGGTTCCCGGCCGCGCGGACGGCGGTCCTGCCGGACAACGCGTTCGCCTACCCGGCCTTCGGCCTGCGCAACCCGTTCCCGCTGGAATGGCCGCTGCCGCTGGAGATCGTCGGTGACGCGCCCCAGCGGATGCTCGACACGGCCGACGCGCTCAGCCGCGAAGGCGGCTACCTCGTGCTGTTCCAGACGGTGCCGAGCCGCGTGCTGGCGACCGGCGGCCCGGTGCCGGCGGAGGTTCCCGCCGGCACGCCGGTGTTCACCTATCTCGGCCTGGAGCGGGCGATCCAGGCCCGGCTCACGGGCCGCACGGTCACCTGCGGCAGTTTCGTGGGCAAGTACGCGCCCTGATCTCAGGAGGCCCGCGCGGCCTCGTCGATGGTGCCGAACGCCTCGATCAGGGTCTGCGCGATGTCCTCCTCCCCGGCGCCGGAGAGCAGTTCGCCGAACCGGACGCTCTCGGCGGCGATCCTGGCGCTGCGGGCGAACATGGCCCGCTCGAACCCGGCGAGCGCGGTCTCGGCGTCGCCGGGGTGCGCGGCGAGTGCCTCGGCGAGTTCGGCGCCGTCGAGCATGGCCAGGTTGGCGCCTTCGCCGTTGGCCGGCATCAGGTGCGCCGCGTCGCCGACGAGCGTCACGCCCGGCACCCGGTCCCACCGGTGCCCGACCGGCAGGCTGTAGTGCGGCCGCAGCACGGGCGCGGTGTCGCCGTCGGTGATCAGCGCGGTCAGCTCCGGTGCCCAGCCGTCGAATTCGGCCGCGATCCGCACGGCGGCCGCGGCGGGTTCGGCGAAGTCGACGGCGTCGAACCACGTCAACGGCCGGGTGAGCGAGACGTAGGTGTGCAGCGTGTCCCCGCTCTCCCGGTGGGCGAAGATGCCCTTTCCCGGCGCGGGAACCATGAGCGAGCCACCGCCGACCGCTTTCGCGGCCGCGACGTGCCGCGTGTCGGCGTCGTACAGGTAGACCTCGACGAACGCTTCGCCGACGTACTCCGGCTTCGCCGCCGACAGCAGCGGCCGGATCCGCGACCAGGCACCGTCCGCGCCGACGAGCAGGTCCGTCACGACGGTGCTGCCGTCGGTGAAGCTCACCTCGTGCCTGCCGTCGCCGAGCGCGCGGGCCCCGCCGACCTTGTGTCCCCAGTGGACAGTCCCGGCGGGCAGCGAGTCGAGCAGCATCCGCCGCAGCTCACCGCGCTGCACCTCGGGACGGCCGCCGGTGCCGTCGTCACCCTTTTCGAACAGGACGGTCCCGTGCCGGTCGAGGATCCGCATGGCCTGGCGGCCTTCCAGGACCAGGCCGCGGAACCGCTCGGTCAGGCCGGCGGCCTCGACGGCGAGCTGGCCGTTGTAGTCGTGGATGTCGAGCATCCCGCCCTGCGTGCGCGCCATCGGCGACGTCTCCGCCTCGTGGACGGTGGCCGGGATCCCGTGGCGGTGCAGCACCCTGGCCAGGGTGAGCCCGCCGAGCCCGGCGCCGATGATCGTGACGTTCATGGATGCTCCTCCGGTTCGGTTCGCGACCACCGAAGGCTGGCGTACACGGCTGGTACGGGACGCACACGGCACTGGCACCGCGCTGGCACGGACGCTCAGTCGGCCACCAGGTCGTCCGGGTGACCGGCGGCCAGCCCCGCCAGGACGCCGAGCGCCGCGGACAGCGTCCCGACCGGTGGGGCCGACAGCGCGATCCGCACCGCGTTCGGCGCGTGGCCCGGCAGGACCGCGAACGCGGCCGCCGGGGACAGCGCGATGCCCCGGCGGGCCGCCGCCGCGACGAACATCTCCGCGCGCCACCGTTCCGGCAGTTCCCACCAGCGGTGGTAGGAGGCCGCGTCGCCGCGCAGGCCCGGCAGCTTCTCCGCCACCACGGAAGCCCGCGTCGCGGCGTCACGGCGTTTCGCGGCTTCGACTTCGGCGAGGGTGCCCGTCACGATCCACTGCGTCGCCGCTTCGACGGCGAAGCGTGACGCGGTCCAGGCGCCGGACCGCACCGACGACGCCAGCCGCGCGGTCCAGGACGGCGGTGTCACGAGGAAACCGGCGGTCAGCCCGGGCGCGACCCGCTTGGACAGGCTGTCGACGAACACCGTCCGCTCCGGCGCGTACGCGGCGAACGGCCGGACGTCCCCGCGCAGGAACGTGTAGATGCCGTCCTCGATCACCGGCAGGTCGAGCCGGGCGACCACGCCGGCCAGCTCTTCCCGGCGCCGGGGCGGCATGGTCGTGCCGAGCGGGTTGTGCAGCGTCGGCTGGACGTACAGCGCGCGCACCGGCCCGGCCGCGGCGAGGGCGTCCGGCACCAGCCCGGACTCGTCGGTCTCGACCGGCACCAGTTCCACGCCGAGCCGGGCGGCGACCGCCTTCACCACCGGGTAGGTCAGCGACTCGACCGCGAGCCGCTCCCCCACCGGGACGAACGCGGCGATCGCGGCCGCGATGGCCTGCCTGCCGTTCCCGGTGAACAGGATGCTCGCCGGGTCGGGCCGCCAGTCGCCGCGGGTGAGCAGGCCGGCCGCCGCCGCGCGGGCCGCCGGTGTCCCGGCGGTGCCGATCGGGTGCAGGGCCGCGGTGAGCACGTCGTCGCGCAGCAACGGCTCCAGCGCTTTCGCCAGCAGCGCCGACTGGTCGGGCAGGACGGCGAAGTTGAGCTCGAGGTCGACGCGGGCGTCGCCGGGTTCGGCGAGCGCGGGTTCGGGCGGGGGTTTCGCGGCCCGGACGAACGTGCCGCGGCCGACTTCGCCGACGGCCAGGCCGCGCCGGACCAGCTCGCCGTAGACGCGGGCCGCCGTCGAGTTCGCGATGCCGCGCTGCCGCGCGAACCGGCGCTGCGGCGGGAGCCGGTCGCCGGGGCGGAGGCGGCCGGCCTCGATGTCGGCGGCGAGGGCGTCGGCGACGACGCGGTAGTCGTCCATGTCCACCTTCCCGCCTCCGACCGGTCGGTGAGCATGATCCCACTCGGGCCGGACCGCCGAGGACCTCGGGCCGGGCCCCGAGCCCGCTAGATTGGCCGAGGAGGTGTCATGACCGACAAGACCTGGGCCGAAGTCGACGAGTACCTCGCCGGAGCCGTGCTCGCTCCCGATCCCGTGCTCGACGCCGCGCTGGCGGACTCGGCCGCCGCCGGGCTGCCGCCGATCGCCGTCGCGCCCAACCAGGGCAAGCTGCTGCACCTGCTGGCCCGCCAGGCCGGCGCCCGCTCGATCCTGGAGATCGGCACGCTCGGCGGGTACAGCACGATCTGGCTGGCCCGCGCGCTCCCGCCCGACGGCAAGCTCGTGACCTGCGAATACGACCCCAAGCACGCCGAAGTCGCGAAGGCCAACCTGGCGCGGGCGGGCTTCGGCGAAGACGTCGTCGACATCCGGGTCGGCGCCGCCCTCGACACGCTGCCGTCGCTCACCGGCCCGTTCGACTTCGTGTTCATCGACGCCGACAAGGCCAACCTCGCGAACTACGTCCGGGCCGCGCTGGAGCTGACGCGCCCGGGTTCGACGATCGTCGTCGACAACGTCGTCCGCCAGGGCAAGGTGACCGACCCGGCGAGCGCCGACCCGAACGTGCAGGGCGCGCGGCGGATGTTCGACCTGCTCGCCGCCGAGCCGCGGCTGGACGCGACCGCCGTCCAGACCGTGGGCGCCAAGGGGCACGACGGGTTCGTGCTGGCCCTGGTGCGCTGACTCACCGCGGCGGCCGCACCACCGGCGGCGGGCCCCCGGCGACCGGCCGGGCCGGCCCGCTCGCCGACGCCGCCGTCATGAACCCGCGCCAGACGTCGGCCGGGACGGCGTCACCGGTCAGCTCGGCGCCGGTGGCGTCCTTGAGCCGCCGTTCGTCGTCGGAGCCGATCCACACCGCGGCCACCAGCTCCGGCGTGTAGCCGACGGCCCAGGCGTCCTGGTTGCCGGGACTGCTGCCGTGCCCGGCCTCGCCGGTGCGCAGCGCGGCCGCGCGCCCGTCCGGCAGGCTCGTGGCCAGCGTGCCGGTGACGTCGCGGGCGATGCGGCGGCTTGCGTCGCCGTCGCCGTCGTCGAAGGCGGGGCGCGCGGCGTCGGTGTGCTCCCAGACGACCGCGCCGCTCTCGTCCCGCACGCGCGACACCAGGTGCGGGGTGGTGCGGCGGCCGTCGGCGGCGAAGGTCGCGTAGGCGCCGGCCACGTCCAGCGGCCGCAACGGATACCGGCCGACCGCGATGCCCGCGCCGATGAGGAACCCGTCCTTCTCCCGCATCGTCGGGGTGCCGTCGACGGTCTCCGGGATGCCGGCCTGGCGCGCGGTCTCGCTCAGCGCGTCCGGGCCGAGCTTCTTCGCCAGGGCGACGAACGGGCCGTCGGCGTGGACCCGCATCGCCGTGCGCGGGGTGCACTTGGGCCCGCAGACGTCCGGGTAGGTGAAGTCCTCGCCGAGGAACCGCTGGTTCACCGGGGACGAGATCAGCTGGTCGGTGCCGTAGCCGTGGCGCAGGGCCGCGGCGAGCGTGAACGGGTGGAACGCCGTGCCCGCGGCGTGCGGGGTGCCCGCGTAGTCGCGCACGCCCTGGTCACCGCCCTGGTAGGCGCGGACGGCGCCGGTCTTCGGGTCGATCGCGACCATCGCGCCGCGGAACTCCTTCGGCTCGCCCGCGAGCCGGTCCCGCAACGTCCTCTTCGCGGCGTCCTGCAGGCCGCGGTCCAGCGTCGTCTCGACCGTCATGTCGCCCTGCTGCAACCGGCCGAGCGGGAAGCCCTCACGGTCCAGCTCGGCCAGGACGGCCTGCTTGACGTGGAACTCGTCGTAGGTGAGGCGGCCGGCCCGGGTCTCCGACGGCGGCTGGATCTCGGCTCCGGGGTAGGCCAGCTGCTCGTCGTTCTTCACGTAACCGCGGCTCACGAGCTTGTCGCGCACGTACTGCCAGCGCCGCGCGGCGTGCGCGTCGCCGGAGGCGGCCGGGTCGTGCACCGACGGCGACTGGATCATCCCGGCGAGGAAGGCGGCTTCGCTCCAGGTGATCGAGTCGTCGAGGTTCTTGCCGAAGTAGGCGTGCATCGCCGCGGCGGGCCCGAACGTGCCGCGGCCGAAGGAGATGATGTTGACGTAGCTTTCGAAGATCTGCTCCTTGCTCTGCTCTTGGGTGATCTTCGTGGCCAGCACCAGCTCGGCGAACTTGCGCCCGAGGGTGGCGTCGTCGTCGCCGGTGGACTTCTTGATGTACTGCTGGGTGATCCCGGACCCGCCGCCGACGCCGGTGACGAACGCGCGGCCGATGCCGGTCGGGTCGAAGCCCTGGTTGTCCCAGAAGGTCGGGTCTTCGGTGGCGATGATGGCGTCACGCAGCTTCGCGGGGATCTGCGCGTAGGGCACGAAGGTGCGGTCGCCGTCGGCCGGGACCACCTTGAGCAGCGGCGATCCGTCGGCGTACTGCAGGACGACGGTCTTGTCGAGCCCGGCGAGGACGTCGCGAGGGCTGCGGACGTCGAGGACGAGGTAGGCGATCCAGAAGGCGATCAGCGGCCCGCCGACGAGCACGCCCGCGGTCCGGCAGGCGATCCGGCGGACGCGCCGCCATCGGCGGCGGCGGGGCGGGGTGTCCGGCTTCTGGTCTGCTTCGTCCGTCGGCGAGGTCACGAATGGATGACGGCCGAACGGGTGACAAGGTTCTGCCGAGGTTGTTCGAATCCTGTCAGGAACTTTCGGGACGCGTCAGGACAGGAAGGCCCGCAGGAGCGACGCCGTGCCCTCGATGTGCTCGGCCATTGCCCGGCGGGCGGCGGGGGCGTCGCCGGCCAGTATCGCGTCGACGATCGCCTCGTGCTGGGCGTTGGAGTGCTCCAGGTTGGGCGGCAGCAGCGGGATCCGGTCGAGCAGCTGGTTGACGCGGGTGCGGGCGTCGGCCATCGCCGTGGTCAGCGAGCCGGACGCGGTCACCTCGGCGATCGCCAGGTGCAGGCGGGAGTCCTTGCGGCGGTAGTCGCCGAGCTCGGCGCCCGCGGCCTCGGCGAGCGTGCCGGTGAGGTGCTGCCGGTCGGCGCGGCTGAGCGAGCGGGCGGCGGCCATCTCGGCGGCACCGGTCTCCAGGACGTACCGCAGGCACAGCGCGTCCTCGAGCGCGACGGCGTCGACCTTGCCGCCGGGCTCGGGCGGAGCGGGAAGCGTGTCGTGCACGAACGTGCCGCCGTACCGGCCCCGCCGTGACTCCACGTAACCGGCGTCGGAGAGGGCGCGGATGGCTTCGCGGAGGGTCACCCGGCTGACCCCGAGGCGTTCGGCGAGCTCGCGTTCCGACGGCAGCCGCTCCCCCGCGCCGACCACGCCGAGGCGGATGGCCTGCAGCAGCCGTTCGACGGTCTCCTCGAAGGCGTTGCCGGCCCGGACCGGCCGGAACAGCGCCTCACCGGCGTTCACCACCGAGGTCGACTCCATCCCGCGAGTTTAGGCGCACCCGGGAGGTGGCCGCCGAGGCCGGCGCCGGTCACACTGTGTTCGCGGCGCGGAAAACCGGTGGAACCGGACGGCCACTGTCGGCAACGATGACAAGACCGACACCGAACATCGACGCAGGGGGCGATCCGGTGCACTTCCTGATGGCCGAAGATCTGGTCCACGAGCGAGAAGACGAGCTGCGCCACGGAGTCAGCCGCCCACCGGGCCCGGGCCGCACGCTGCCGAGCCGCAGCCCGGGAACGAGGAAGCAGCAGCTGGGCTGGCGCCTGGTCGAGGTGGGGCTGCGGCTGGCGGTGGAGCCGGAGGACCGGCGGAACTGACCCGTCGGCCCGGACTCGCGCTGGTCACCACCGCCGCTGACCGGCGCACCGCGCCGCAGGCCAAGCCGCTGCCCGGCCCCGTCAAACGGCGCGGCCCGAGTGCTCCCGCCACAGGCCAAGCCACCGCCCGGCACCGCCACACCGCGCCGCCCGCCTCCCGCCGCAGGCCAAGCCACCGCCCGGCACCGCCACACCGAGCCGCCCGCCTCCCGCCGAGCCGCTGCCCGGCACCGGGGCGACCCGCCGCCAGCGGCGCCTCGCCGGGGCCACCTGGCCCAGCCGCCAGCGCCACCACCGGCTACCCGCCACCGGCCACCCAGGCCAACCCGCACCGGCGCACCACCGGACCCGCGCCCCGCCGGCGTCAGCACTCGATGACGTTCACCGCCAGGCCGCCTCGGGCCGTCTCCTTGTACTTCACGCTCATGTCCGCGCCCGTCTCGCGCATCGTCTTGATCGCCTTGTCCAGTGTCACCACGTGGCTTCCGTCGCCGCGCATCGCCATCCGGGCCGCGTGGATCGCCTTCGACGCTCCCACCGCGTTGCGCTCGATGCACGGGATCTGGACCAGGCCGCCCACCGGGTCGCACGTCAGGCCCAGGTGGTGCTCCACGCCGATCTCCGCCGCGTTCTCCACCTGCGCCGGCGTTCCGCCCAGCACTTCCGTCAGGCCCGCCGCCGCCATGGCCGAGGCCGAGCCGACCTCGCCCTGGCAGCCGACCTCCGCTCCCGAGATCGAGCCCGTCTGCTTGAGGATCGAACCGATCGCGCCGGCCGTCAGCAGGAACTTCACGATCCCGTCGTCGTTCGAGTGCCGGATGAACCGCTGGTAGTAGTGCAGCACCGCCGGGATGATGCCCGCCGCGCCGTTGGTCGGGGCCGTCACCACCCGGCCGCCGGCCGCGTTCTCTTCGTTGACCGCCAGCGCGTACAGGCTCACCCAGTCCATTGCGTACAACGGGTCGTCCGCGCCGTCCTCGGCGAGGAGCTTCTCGTGCAACGCCTTCGCCCGGCGCGGGACCTTCAGCCCGCCCGGCAGGACGCCTTCGTGCGTGCAGCCGTTGCGGACGCACTCCGCCATGACCGCCCAGATCCGCAGCAGCCCGTCGCGGACCTCCTCGCGCGAACGCCAGGCCAGCTCGTTCTCCAGCATGATCTCGCTGATCGACAGGCCGGTCGCCGAACAGTGCGCCAGCAGGTCCGCGCCCGTGCGGAACGGGTACGGCACCGGTGTCGAGTCCTCGACGAACACCGTGTCCGTCTCGTACGACTCGTCGCGGACGAACCCGCCGCCCACCGAGTAGTACGTCCGTTCGCGCAGCAGGACACCCGACGCGTCGAACGCGCGGAACACCATGCCGTTCGGGTGCGCGGGCAGCGACTTGCGGCGGTGCATGGTGAGGTCGGTGTCCTCGTCGAACGCGATTTCGTGCGTGCCGCCCAGCCGCAGCCTGCCGGATTCGCGAATCGACGCGATGCGCTCCGGCACGGTGTCCGTGTCGATTTCCTCCGGACGCTCGCCCGACAAGCCGAGCAGGACGGCCTTGTCGCTGCCGTGGCCGAACCCGGTCGCGCCGAGGGAGCCGAACAGCTCGGCCTGTACCCGCGCGGTCCGGGCCAGGTCGGCGCCGAGTCCGTCCACGAAGGTCAGTGCCGCCCGCATCGGCCCGACGGTGTGGCTGCTCGACGGGCCGATGCCGATGGAAAACAGGTCGAAGACGCTGATCGCCATTGATCTGCCCCTTCCTATCGCGCCAGCAGCGAGCTGGCTTCTTGCGCGGCCGGGCCCTGGTCGGCGAGGTGGGCCAGGTTTTCCGGCAGTTCTTCCCCGCGGTGGGCCTTGGTCTGGGCGTAAAGCCGGCCCGCGCGGTAGGACGACCGCACCAGCGGACCCGCCATCACACCGGCGAAGCCCATCGCCTCGGCGGCCTGGGAGTGCTCGACGAACTCCTCCGGCTTCACCCACCGATCCACCGGATGATGCCGCGGCGACGGACGCAGATACTGCGTGATCGTCAAGATCTCGCACCCCGCGTCCACCAGGTCCCGCATCGCAGGGGCGACCTCCTCGGGGGTTTCGCCCATGCCCAGGATCAGGTTCGACTTCGTCACCAGCCCCGCCTCACGCGCCTTGGTGATGACCTCCAGCGACCGCGCGTACCGGAACCCCGGACGGATCCGCTTGAAAATCCGCGGCACCGTCTCCACGTTGTGGGCCAGCACCTCGGGCCGCGACCCGAAGACCTCGGCCAGCTGCGCAGGGTCGGCGTTGAAGTCCGGGATCAGCAGCTCGACGCCGGTGCCCGGGTTCAGCTCGTGGATCTGCCGCACCGTCTCCGCATACAACCACGCACCACCATCGGGAAGATCGTCCCGCGCCACACCCGTCACGGTCGAATACCGCAACCCCATCGCCTGCACCGACTCCGCGACCTTCCGCGGCTCGGTGCGGTCCAGCTGGGCGGGCTTGCCCGTGTCGATCTGACAGAAGTCGCACCGCCGCGTGCACTGATCCCCACCGATCAGGAACGTGGCCTCACGATCCTCCCAGCACTCGTAAATGTTGGGACAACCCGCCTCTTCACACACCGTGTGCAGACCCTCACGGCGCACCAGACCCTTGAGTTCGGTGAACTCCGGCCCCATCCGCACCCGCGTCTTGATCCACGACGGCTTCTTCTCGATCGGCGTCTCGCTGTTGCGGACTTCCAGACGCAGCAGCTTCCGGCCCTCGGGCAGCGCGCTCATCGCGAAAGGTCCGCGTACAGCGGGTGCTTCGCCGCCAGGGCCTCGACGCGGTCACGCAGCTTTGCGCGCACGCCGTCGTCGAAGCCCGGCTTGAGCGCCTCGGCGATGACGTCGGCGACCTCGGCGAAGTCCTCGGCCTGGAAGCCGCGAGTGGCCAGCGCCGGGGTGCCGATGCGCAGGCCCGAGGTGATCATCGGCGGCCGCGGGTCGAACGGGACGGCGTTGCGGTTGACCGTGATGCCGACCTCGTGCAGCCGGTCCTCGGCCTGCTGACCGTCCAGAGTGGACTCGACGAGGTCGACGAGCACCAGGTGGACGTCGGTGCCGCCGGTCAGCACCCGCACGCCCGCTTCGGCGCAGTCCGCCTGGGACAGCCGGGAAGCCAGGATCCGCGAGCCTTCGAGGGTGCGCTGCTGGCGCTCCTTGAACTCCTCGCTCGCGGCGATCTTCAGCGCGACGGCCTTGGCCGCGATGACGTGCTCCAGAGGCCCGCCCTGCTGGCCCGGGAACACCGCCGAGTTGATCTTCTTCGCCAGCTCCTCGCGGCACAGGATCAGCCCGCCGCGCGGGCCGCCGAGGGTCTTGTGCGTGGTCGTGGTGACGATGTCGGCGTGCGGCACCGGCGACGGGTGCAGCCCGGCCGCGACCAGCCCGGCGAAGTGCGCCATGTCCACCATCAGCCGCGCGCCGACCTTGTCCGCGATCCGGCGGAACTCGGCGAAGTCGAGCTGACGCGGGTACGCGGACCAGCCGGCGATGATCAGCTTCGGCTCGTGCTCGACGGCCAGCCGCTCGATCTCGGCGAGGTCGACGATTCCGGTCTCTTTGTCGACGTGGTACGCGACGACGTTGTAGAGCTTGCCCGAGAAGTTGATCTTCATCCCGTGCGTCAGGTGACCACCGTGCGCCAGGTCGAGGCCGAGGATCGTGTCTCCCGGCTTGAGCACCGCGAACATCGCGGCCGCGTTGGCCTGCGCGCCCGAGTGCGGCTGGACGTTGGCGTGCTCGGCGCCGAAGAGCGCCTTCGCGCGGTCGATGGCGAGCTGCTCGACGACGTCGACGTGCTCGCAGCCGCCGTAGTAGCGGCGGCCCGGGTAGCCCTCGGCGTACTTGTTGGTCAGCACCGAGCCCTGCGCTTCGAGCACGCCCACCGGGGCGAAGTTCTCGGAGGCGATCATCTCCAGGGTCGACTGCTGGCGGTTCAGTTCGTCGGCGACGGCCGCGGCGACCTCGGGGTCGACTTCGGACAGGTGCTGGTCGAACGTCGTCATCAGTTCTCCTGGGTGTGCGCGGCGTACGCGGCGGCGTCGAGCAGGTCCGGCACGTCCCCGGTCAGACGCACCTTCAGGAGCCATCCTTCGGTGTACGGGTCGGAGTTGATGACCTCGGGGGTGTCCGATGTGGTGCCGTTCACCTCGACGACCTCGCCGGAGACCGGCGCGTACAGCTCGCTGACCGACTTGGTCGACTCGACCTCGCCGAACACCTCGCCGGCGGTGATCGTCGAGCCCGCCTCGGGCAGCTGGACGAACACGATGTCACCGAGCGACTCGGCGGCGAAAGCGGTGATGCCGACGGTGGCGACACCGTCCTCGACCTTCAGCCACTCGTGTTCCTTCGTGTACTTCAGGTTCTCGGGGATGCTCACGGGGAAGTCCTTACGCGCGGGAGTAGAAGGGAAGGGCGACGACCTCGACGGGCTCGATCCTGCCCCGGATGTCGACGGTCAGCTCGGTGCCGGGCTCGGCGTACGCCCGATCGACGTAGGCCATGGCGATCGGGTAACCCAGCGTCGGCGACAGCGCGCCGCTGGTGACCTCGCCGATTTCGGTGTCGCCCGCCAGGACGCGGTAGCCGTGCCGCGGGGCCCGGCGGCCGGCGCCTTTCAGCCCCACTCGCACGCGCGGGACGTCCGCCTTGGAGCGCTCTTCGAGGGCCGCGCGGCCGACGAAGTCGCCGGGCTTCTCGAATTTGACGACGCGCCCGAGCCCGGCCTCGAACGGGCTCTGGTCCAGGGTGAGTTCGTTGCCGTACAACGGCATCCCGGCTTCCAGCCGCAGCGTGTCGCGGCAGGCCAGCCCGGCCGGGACCAGGCCGTGCGGCTCGCCCGCGTCCATGAGCAGACGCCACAGCGCCGGTGCCTCGTCGGCGTCGACGAACAGCTCGAAGCCGTCCTCGCCGGTGTAGCCGGTGCGGGCGAGCAGGACGTCGTGGCCCTTCACCGAGGCCGGGACGCTGGCGTAGTACTTCAGCGCGTCCAGGTCGGCGTCGGTGACGGCGCCGAGGATGGCCGCGGCCTCCGGGCCCTGGACGGCGATCAGCGCCGTGGTCTCGGACCGGTCGTCGACGACCGCGTCGAAGCCTGCGACCCGCTCGGCCAGCGCGTCGGCCACGACCTGCGCGTTGCCCGCGTTGGCGACGACCAGGTAGTGCTCGTCGGCCAGCCGGTAGACGACCAGGTCGTCGAGGACGCCGCCGTCGGCGTTGCAGATCATCGTGTACCGGGCGCGGCCCGGCTTGACGCCGGAGAGGTTGCCGACCAGCGCGTAGTCGAGGACGTCCGCCGCCTGCCTGCCCGTGACGTGGATCTCGGCCATGTGCGACAGGTCGAACAGCCCGGCCGCCTCGCGGACGGCCTTGTGCTCAGCCAGCTCGCTGGCGTAGCGGACCGGCATCGACCAGCCGGCGAAGTCGGTGAACAGCGCACCGAGTCCCTTGTGGACTCCGTGCAGGGAGGTCTCTTTGGACACTGTCAGCCTTCGTAAGCGTTGAGGGGCGGGCAGGAGCAGACGAGGTTGCGGTCGCCGCGGGCGCCGTCGATGCGCCGCACCGGCGGCCAGTACTTGTTCTTCCGCGACACACCCGCCGGGTACACCGCCACCTCGCGGCTGTACGGCTTGTCCCACTCGCCGACCAGCGTCTCGGCGGTGTGCGGGGCCCCGCGCAGCGGCGACTCCTCGGCGCTCCACTTGCCGTTCGCGACCTCGTCGATCTCGGCCCGGATGGCGATCATCGCGTCGCAGAACCGGTCGATCTCGCCCAGGTCCTCGGACTCGGTCGGCTCGACCATCAGCGTGCCCGCGACCGGGAACGACATCGTCGGCGCGTGGAAGCCGTAGTCGATGAGCCGCTTCGCGACGTCGTCGACCGTCACGCCGGTCTCCTTCGTGATCTGGCGCAGGTCGAGGATGCACTCGTGCGCGACCAGGCCGTCCTGGCCGGTGTAGAGCACCGGGTAGTGCGGCGCCAGGCGTGCGGCGACGTAGTTGGCGGCCAGCACGGCGACCTTTGTCGCCGCGGTCAGGCCGGGCGCGCCCATCATCCGGACGTACGCCCAGGAGATCGGCAGGATCGACGCCGAGCCGTACGGCGCGCCGCTGATCGGGCCGACGCCGGTCTCCGGGCCGGCGGCGTCGAGCAGCGGGTGGTTCGGCAGGTACGGCGCGAGGTGCGCGCGCACCGCGACCGGGCCGACACCGGGGCCGCCGCCGCCGTGCGGGATGCAGAACGTCTTGTGCAGGTTCAGGTGCGAGACGTCGCCGCCGAACTCGCCCGGCTTGGCCAGGCCGAGCAGGGCGTTGAGGTTCGCGCCGTCGACGTACACCTGGCCGCCGCCGTCGTGGACGATCTCGGCCAGCTCGTCGATGCCGTGCTCGTACACGCCGTGCGTGGACGGGTAGGTCACCATGATCGCGGCCAGGGTGTCCCGGTGCGCGTCCACCTTGGCCCGCAGGTCGGCCAGGTCGACGTTGCCCTCGTCGGTGCACTTGACGACGACCACGCGCATCCCGGCGAGCACCGCGGAGGCGGCGTTGGTCCCGTGCGCGGACGACGGGATCAGGCAGACGTCGCGGCCCTCGTCGCCGTTCGCGCGGTGGTACGCGCGGATCGCCAGCAGCCCGGCCAGCTCGCCCTGGCTGCCCGCGTTCGGCTGCAGCGACACCTTGTCGTAGCCGGTGACCTCGGCCAGCCACCCGGCGAGCTGCTCGACGAGCGTGTGGTAGCCCTCGGCGTCCTCGGCCGGCGCGAACGGGTGGATGCCGGCGAACTCGCGCCAGCTGATCGGCTCCATCTCGGTGGTGGCGTTGAGCTTCATCGTGCAGGAGCCGAGCGGGATCATGCCGCGGTCGAGCGCGTAGTCCTGGTCGGAAAGCTTGCGCAGGTAGCGCAGCATCGCCGTCTCGGAACGGTGGGTGCCGAAGACCTCATGGCCCATGAAGCCGCTTTCGCGGGCCAGGCCGTTCGGCAGCGCGACGCCGTCGCGGACCTCCGCGTCGACCCCGAACGCCTTCAGCACCTTCGCGGTGATGGCGGGCGTGCTGACCTCGTCGAAGGCGACGCGCACGTGGTCGGCGTCGACGTGGCCCAGGTTGATCCCGGCCTCGCGCGCGGCCGCGTGGACCTCGGCGGCCTGGCCCGGGACGTGGGCGACGACCGTGTCGAAGAAGGACTCGTGCACGACCTCGACGCCGGTCTCGCGCAGGGCGCCGGCGAAGCCCGCGGCGAGACCGTGGACGCGCTGGGCGATCTTCTTCAGGCCGTCCGGGCCGTGGTAGACCGCGTACATCGCGGCCAGCACGGCCGGGAGGACCTGCGCGGTGCAGATGTTGGACGTCGCCTTTTCGCGGCGGATGTGCTGTTCACGCGTCTGCAGCGCGAGGCGGTAGGCGGGGTTGCCGTCGGCGTCGACCGAGACGCCGACCAGGCGGCCCGGCAGCGACCGCTCGAGCCCGGAGCGGACGGCCATGTATCCGGCGTGCGGGCCGCCGTAGCCGAGCGGGACGCCGAAGCGCTGCGTCGAACCCGCGGCGACGTCGGCACCGAACTCGCCGGGCGAGGTGATCAGCGTCAGCGCGAGGAGGTCGGCGGCGACGGTGTACAGCGCGCCCGCGGCCTTCGCCGACTCCGAAACGGCCTGGTAGAAGCCACGGCCGCGGAGCACGCCGGATGCGCCGGGGTACTGCACGACGACGCCGAAGAACTCCTCCGGCAGGCCGGTGAGCAGGTCACGGACCTCGACCTCGATGCCGAGGGCCTCGACGCGCGTGCGGACCACGGCGATGGTCTGCGGCAGGCACTCGGCGTCGAGGACGACCTTGTTCGACTTCGACTTGGACGCGCGGCGCATCAGCGTGACGGCCTCGGCGACGGCGGTCGACTCGTCGAGCAGCGAGGCGTTCGCGGTGGCCAGGCCGGTCAGGTCGGCGACCATGGTCTGGAAGTTGAGGAGGGCTTCGAGACGGCCCTGCGAGATCTCCGGCTGGTAGGGCGTGTACGCGGTGTACCAGGCCGGGTTCTCGAGAACGTTGCGGCGGATGACGCCGGGCGTGACGGTGTCGGAGTAGCCGAGGCCGATCATCTGCGTCATCGGCCGGTTGCGCGCGGCGAGGGCACGCAGCTCGGCAGTGGCGTCCTCTTCGGACGCGGCGGGCGGCAGCCGCAGGTCACGGGTGGCGCGGATGGCACTCGGCACGGCGGCGCCGACGAGGGCGTCGAGGCTGCCGTACCCGCACTCGGCGAGCATCTTGGCCCGCTCGGCCTCGGCGGGGCCGATGTGGCGGGCGTCGAACTGCGTGGAAGTGATCGGGAGCTCCTCGGGCCGGGCACACAGCGGTGCGCTGGAACTCCCCCTCTGTCATGGCACCTGAGAGTTTCACCGCGTGTGACGCGGCTTTCACCTTGGGTGAGGCGCGGGTGCGCCTGCTTTCCAGAGTGGCCTCGCGCGAAGCGGTAGCAGGTACCTGAGAGATTCCGGGGAGTTTGCTCCTTCGGTGCCCCACCGGTTTCGTGGGGGCTCTCCCGCCTCGGCTCAACGGCCCGATCTGCAGTTGTGTGCTTACGGTACCCGGCGCGTTCGAGGCCCGTCTACTTCACCCCGGCAACGCCACATCAATCTTCGAGACCGCTTCGACACGCGCCCCAAGGTGGCCTTCGGTGCGTCACACGCACCCAAGGCGGCCTTCGGTGCGTCGGACGCAACCAAGGCCGCCTTGGGGCGCTCGGGTCAGGGCTGCCCGGCGACGCGCCGCAGCACGCGCCCGGCCAGCGCCGGCGGGCGGCGGACCCGGCCGGAGGGCAGGACCAGGCGTTTCAACGGCCCGCCCAGCGGCACCGGCGGCAGACCCGCGCCCAGCAGGACCTGCTCCACGATCTGCTCGGCGAACCACGCCACCGCGTCGTTGAGCCGGTCCAGCGAAGGACGGTCGCCGTCGAAGACGTCCTCGTCGGCCAGTGTCACCTCGAAGTACGCGCAGCCCGGCGGGACCGAGACCGCGTCCTCGATCGCGCGGGCACCGTCCAGCGGGTCGGCGAACCCGGCTTCGAGCAGCGGTTCCCGGTAGATGCGGGCGGCGCGGGCCCGCATGCGCGGCCCGTACCGGACCAGCACCGGGAGGCGGCCGGTGAGGTCCGGCACGGCCAGGCCGTGCAGCAGCATGATCGGCGGCACGGAGTGCACCAGCCGCGGCGCCGGCTCGGCCAGCTCGCGCGCGGTGATGCGGACGCGGTCGGCCATCGCGTCCGGCAGGCCGAAGTAGCGGAAGTCGACGTTGCCGAACCCGAGGCCGTCGGCGACCAGCGACGCGAGCAGCTCGCCGTACCCCCAGATCGGCGACAGCACCACGATCGGCGGCGCTGCGACGACCGGCGACGGCACGGGCGGCCGCGTCGCCTCCTGCTCGGGCACCTGGATGACCAGCCGCGGCGGCTCGTGCCAGTCGTGCACCTCGGCGACCCGCCAGTACAGCCCGAGGGGCCGCCACAGCTCGCCGAGGATCTCGTGCTCGATGATCCGGCGCACCTCGGCGTCGTCGTGGGGCAGGTCCCGCGGCGGCACGACGCCGACGTAGTGGTGGTAGGTGACGCGCACCTCGTCGCCGCGGGTCGCCGAGCGGATCCGCATCTCCCAGTCGATCGGCGACGCGGCGATCGCGTTGGCCACCTGCGTGCCCGGCGAGGAGTAGACGAGCGCGGTGGCCTGCCGGAGGAACCGCCCGGCCTGGTCGAGGCCCTCCCGCAGGGCCTTCGCGGCCTGCGCGACGTGCACCGGGCCGGCGAGGCTGTCGGGCAGGACACCGGCGACGCGCAGCAGCTCGGCTTCACCGAGCCCGGTGACCTCGGCGAGCTGTGCCCAGTGGTCGAAGACGGTCACCTTCGGCGCGTGCCGGTGTTCGATCCAGCTGCGCAGGGTGGACGTCGGGACGCCGATCCGGCGGGCGGCCTCGTCCAGGGAGAGCCCCTTCGCGCGGATGCCCGTCCGGACCGCTTCCGCCCACTCGCCGGCGCGCCAGTGCGTCACCTCGCAAAGCTAACGAAACCCGCTAGCTTTGCGCAGGGACGAAACGCCCATCGCGCCCCGACGCTGGTCACCATGACCACCACCGTCGTCACCCTCACGCTGCTCGTCGGCGCCGTCACCTTCGCCGCCGGGGCCTTCCTCGCCGCCGAAGTCGCCACCCGCATCCTGCGCCGCCGGGAGAGCGAGATCTCCGAAGAGCGCAAGAAGCTCAACGCCGCCTGGACGTACCTGCGGGAGGTCTACGGCGTCAAGAAACCGACCGGGCGTTAGAACGTGGCGATCGGGTTGACCGGGCTGCCGGACGTACCCGCGAAGCGGACCGGCGCGACGGCCAGCTGGAAGTCCCACTGGCCGAGCTCGGCAGCCGTCGACGCGCACGCCTCGAGGTCGCAGTTGTCGAGCAGCCACAGGCCCATCGCCACGAGGCCCACGGTGTGCACCGGCATCGCCAGGTCGTCGTACCCCGACGGCTGGACGTCCTGGGGAGTGTCGGCGCCGATCAGCGCGACTTCCCGTTCGTGCAGCCAGGGCAGGCAGGACGCGTGCCAGCCGGCCTGCGTGACGCCGCCGGATGCCCCGGCCTCGTGCCGGACGCGGCCGTAGCCGGTCCGCAGGAGCACCGCGTCACCGGTCCGGACCCGCACCCCCTGGCGGCGCTCGGCCGCCTCGAGATCGCCGGGGAACACTCCCTCACCCGGTTCCAGCCACGGCACCTCGCGGACTGCCGCGATGTCCAGCAGGACACCCCGCGTGACGATCCCGTTCGCCGCCGCCGTGACGGCTCCCCACGCCGATCCCGTCTCGGCGCCGACGAGCGAGTGCGGTCGCCCGTTGTACATCTTGCCGTCCCAGAAGATGTGGCACGGCGAGTCGACGTGGGTGATGGTGTTGCCGTGGAACAGGAATCCGAGGCGCTCGTTCGAATAGCCCCAGTGCCGGTCGTTGCGGAACCCGGGCAGCGGCATGTTCTCCGCGCCCGGCAGGTCGGCGAAGCACGGGCACGTCGTGGTCGACCGTTCCATCTCTTCCGGCACGGCCACCTCCCACGCGCACGACACGCTCCGGCCGTGGCGCACGGCCCGCGCCGCCGCCAGCCGGACGTCGTCGGTGATGTGGTTCAGCGTGCCGAGCTCGTCGTCGTCGCCCCACCGTCCCCAGTTCGACAGCGTGTCGAAGTACGCGAGCACGTCGTCCCGGGTGGGTGCCGGCCGCCCCGCCGTCATCAGAGCGGGGTGACGTACGCGCCGGAGATGCCGCCGTCGACCAGGAACTGCGACGCCGTGATGAAACTGGCGTCGTCGCTGGCCAGGAAGGCGACCGCGGCCGCGATCTCCTCGGGCTCGGCGAACCGGCCGACCGGCACGTGCACCAGGCGCCGCGCGGCGCGTTCCGGGTCCTTCGCGAACAGCTCCTTGAGCAGCGGCGTGTTCACCGGCCCCGGGCACAGCGCGTTGACGCGGATGTTCTCCCGGGCGAACTGCACCCCCAGCTCGCGGCTCATCGCCAGCACGCCGCCCTTGGACGCGGTGTAGGAGATCTGCGACGTCGCCGCGCCCATCACCGCCACGAACGACGCCGTGTTGATGATCGAACCGCGGCCTTGGCGCTGCATGTGCGGCAGGACGGCCTTGCAGCACAGGTACACCGAGGTCAGGTTGACGCGCTGGACCCGCTCCCACGCCTCGATGCCCGTGGTCAGGATCGAGTCGTCCTCCGGCGGCGAGATGCCGGCGTTGTTGAACGCGACGTCGACCGAGCCGAACTGCTCGACCGTGCTGTGGAACAGGTTCTCGACCTGCTCGGCGTCGGTGACGTCGGTCTGGATGAACGCGCCGCCGACCTCGTCGGCCGCGGCCTTGCCCGAATCCGGCGTCAGATCCGCGATGACGACCTTCGCGCCTTCGCTCGCCAGGCGGCGGGCCGAGGCGAGGCCGATGCCGCTCGCGCCGCCGGTGATCACCGCGACGCGGCCTTCGAAACGCTGGACCATTACTCCTCCGTGCTGAGAAAGACGTTCTTGGTTTCGGTGAACGCCGCCGCGGCGTCCGGGCCAAGCTCGCGGCCGAGGCCGGACTGCTTGAAGCCGCCGAACGGCGTCCAGTAGCGCACCGAAGAGTGCGAGTTCACCGACAGGTTGCCGGATTCGACGCCGCGCGCCACCCGGAACGCGCGGCCGGCGTCACGGGTCCAGATCGACCCGGACAGGCCGTACTCGGTGGCGTTGGCCATGCGGATGGCGTCGGCCTCTTCCGCGAACGGCACGACGGCGACGACCGGGCCGAAAACTTCCTCCGCCACGGCCGGGTGCCGCAGGTCGGGCGGGGTGAGGACGGTCGGCGGGAACCAGAAGCCGGGTCCGGTGGGCGCGCTGCCGCGGAAGGCGACGGGCGCGTCGTCCGGCACGTAGGAAGCCACCTTCTCGCGGTGCGCGGCCGAAATCAGCGGCCCCATCTCGGTCTTCTCTTCGGCGGGGTCGCCGACGACGACGCCGTGCACCGCCGGTTCGAGCAGTTCCATGAACCGGTCGTAGACGCTCGACTGCACCAGGATCAGCGACCGCGCGCAGCAGTCCTGCCCGGCGTTGTCGAAGACACCGTAGGGCGCGGTCGCGGCGGCCTTTTCCAGGTCGGAGTCGGCGAAGACGATGTTCGCGTTCTTGCCGCCCAGCTCCAGCGTCACGCGCTTCACCTGCGCGGCGCAGCCCGCCATGATCTGCTTGCCGACCTCGGTGGAGCCGGTGAAGACGACCTTCCGCACGGCCGGGTGATCCACGAACCGCTGTCCCACCACCGATCCCTTGCCGGGCAGCACCTGGAAGACGTCCTCCGGGATGCCCGCCTCGCGGGCGAGTTCACCCAGTCTGATGGCGGTCAGCGGCGTCAGCTCGGCGGGTTTGAGGACGACGGTGTTGCCGGCGGCCAGTGCGGGCGCGAAACCCCAGCCGGCGATGGGCATCGGGAAGTTCCACGGCACGATGACGCCGACCACGCCCAGTGGCTCTTGGAACGTGACGTTGACGCCGCCCGGCACCGGGATCTGCTTGCCGATCAGGCGTTCCGGTGCCGCGGAGTAGTAGTTCAGGACGTCGCGGACGTTGCCCGCCTCCCAGCGGGCGTTGCCGATCGTGTGCCCGGAGTTGGCGACCTCCAGCCGCGCGAGGTTCTCGATGTCGGCCTCGACGGCGTCGGCGAAGCGGCGAAGCAGCCGCGCGCGGTCGCCGGGCGTGACGTCACGCCACGCCGGGAACGCCGCCTGTGCGCGGGCGATCGCCGCGTCGGTCTCCTCGGCGCTGGCCAGGGGGACCGTCCGCACCACCTCCTCGGTGGCCGGGTTCAGGACGTCGAACGTGGTCATCGCTTCTCCTTGCTCGCTTCGGCGAGAGCCTGGAACAGCCGGACGTCGTCGCTGTCCTGCTCGGGGTGCCACTGGACACCGAGGACGAACTCGCCGGGGATCTCGGCGGCCTCGATCGTGCCGTCGGCGGCCCAGCCCACGGCTTCCAGTCCGGCGCCGAGCCGGTCGACGGCCTGGTGGTGGTAGCAGTGGGCCTTGGTCTCCGACCCCAGGATTTCCGCCGCCCGGCTGCCGCTTTTCAGCGAGATCGTGCTGGTGCCGAAGGTCGCCGGGGCGGGCTGGTGGTCGGTGGTGTTCACACTTTCGGGCAGATGCTGGACCAGGGTCCCGCCGAGGGCGACGCTCATCACCTGCAGGCCGCGGCACACGCCGAGCACGGGCTTGCCCTGTCGCCGGGCCGCTTCGAACAGGCCGAACTCGAAGGCGTCCCGCTCAGGGCGGACGTAGGTGGCCGGGTGCGGTTCGTGGCCGTAGCGCTCGGGCTCGACGTCGGCGCCGCCGGTGAGCACCAGCCCGTCCACTGTGGACACAAGACGCTCGTACGCGTCCGACACCGGCGGCAGCAGCACCGGGATGCCCCCGGCCGCGACGACGCAGTCGACGTAGACCCGGTGCAGCAGCACGGCTTCGGTCTCCCAGACCAGGAACTTCGCGGGCTCCAGGTAGCCGGTGAGGCCGATGACCGGCCTAAAGTCGCTCGAAGCCACGGATCAGCTCCCAGTCGGTGACGGCGGCGTTGTAGGCGTCGATCTCGATCTTCGCCGCGTTCAGGTAGTGGCCGACGACGTCGTCGCCGAACGCGGCGCGCGCCAGCTCGCTCCCGGCCAGGGCCGCGGCGGCCTCCGGCAGCGTGGTCGGCACGGTGGCGCGGTCGGAGTCGTAGGCGTTGCCGGTGAAGGGTTCTTCCAGCGGCAGCTCGTTCTCGATGCCGTGCAGGCCGGCGGCGATGAGCGCGGCGACGGCGAGGTACGGGTTGACGTCCCCGCCCGGCACCCGGTTTTCGACGCGCAGCGAGTCGCCGTGGCCGACCACGCGCAGCGCGCACGTCCGGTTGTCGGTGCCCCACGCGATCGCCGTCGGCGCGAAGCTGCCGGGCACGAACCGCTTGTAGGAGTTGACGTTCGGCGCGAAGAAGTACGTCAGCTCGTGCAGCGCGGCGAGCTGGCCGGCCAGGAACTGCTCCATCAGCGTCGAGAAGCCGTGTTCGTGGTCACCGGCCAGGACGGCGCGGCCCTCGGTGGAGCGCAGGCTGATGTGGATGTGGCAGGAGTTGCCCTCGCGCTCGTTGTACTTCGCCATGAACGTCAGGCTCTTGCCCTCCTGCGCGGCGATCTCCTTGGCGCCGTTCTTGTAGATGCTGTGGTTGTCGCAGGTCGTCAGCGCGTCGGTGTAGCGGAAGGCGATCTCCTGCTGGCCGGGGTTGCACTCGCCCTTGGCGGACTCGGGGTAGAGCCCGGCGCCGGCCATGTCGTTGCGGATGCGGCGCAGCAGCGGCTCGAGACGCGCGGTGCCGAGCATCGAGTAGTCGACGTTGTACTGGTTGGCGGGCTTGAGGCCGTGGTAGCGCTTGTCCCAGGCGGCTTCGTAGGTGTCGTCGAAGACGATGAACTCGAGCTCGGTCCCGACGTACGCGGCGAGCCCCCGCTCGGCGAGGCGGGCGAGCTGGCGGCGCAGGATCTGGCGCGGCGACACGCTGACCGGGCCGCCCTGGACGCGTTCGACGTCGGCGAGCACCAGCGCGGTGCCCTCGTGCCAGGGGACCTCGCGCAAGGTCTCGAGGTCCGGGCGCAACACGAAGTCGCCGTACCCGCTCTCCCACGACGAGAGCGCGTAGCCGCCGACGGTGTTCATGTCGACGTCGACGGCCAGCAGGTAGTTGCAGGCCTCGGTGGCGTGGCCGACGACCTCGTCGAGGAAGTACTCCGCCGAGCAGCGCTTGCCCTGGAGCCTGCCCTGCATGTCCGTGATCGCGACGAGCACGGTGTCGATCGAGCCCGCGTCCACGCGCGCCCGGAGCTCGTCGAGCGTGAGCATGCCTCGCCTGCGTGCCATCAGCCGCCCCAAAGGTTTGATGCGAATCCTTTGCGGGTTCTTCCTACCCGGTGAGGCGGCGCAGGTCAACCGGAGCAAAGGTATTTTCTTGAACCATTAACTGTACGTCCGGGTTGTCCGGGATGCCCGGCTGAGAAGAATCTGTGAATTCGGCAGGCCGGGAGGGATCCGGGGTACTCCCGCGTTGTACGGGGCAGAGAGGTGAGATCGATGACCACAGCATTCACGCAGAGCACGTTCACCGAGCAGCCGCAGGCCCGGCCGCAGCTGCCGACGATGCCCACCGGCTGGCCGATCGGCTCGTACGAGTCCTACGAGCAGGCCCAGCGCGCGGTCGACCACCTCGCGGGCGCGGACTTCCCGGTCACCGACGTCACGATCGTGGGCGTGGAGCCGCTGCTCGTCGAGCGCGTGGCGGGCAAGCTGTCCTGGGGACGGGTGCTGGGCAGCGCCGCGACGTCCGGCGCGATGTTCGGCCTGTTCCTCGGCCTGGTGCTGAGCCTGCTCAACCCGGGCGCCGGCCTGGTCCCGATCGTGATCGGCCTCGTCGCCGGTCTCGGGTTCAACCTGCTGTTCGGCGCGCTGGGCTACGCGGTGAACCGGAACAAGCGCGGGTTCGTCTCGCAGAGCCAGCTGGTGGCCCGCCGCTACGACGTCCTGTCCCAGCCGCGCAACGCCGAGAAGGGCCGCGCGCTGCTGGCGGACTTCGCGGCGCGCAGTGCGTTCGGCCACTGACGCGGATTCCGAGGGCCGCTCCCGGCTTCCGGGGGCGGCCTTCGCCGTGTCCGGGGCCGGTGGGTGTTTCCGGGGCGATCAGCGGTTCGGGGGCCGCGCGTTGATGAGCAACCCCGGCCACCGCAGGCGCCCGGGCTGCCGCCACCGTTCCCGGAGCCTCGCGCAGCCGCCGCAGGCGGAAGCCACCCGTTCCCTGCAGCCAAACCCGGCCGCCGCAGGCGGCTGCCACCACCGTTCCCCCAGGGCTTCCCGGCCGCCGCAGGCGGGCAGCCATCGTTCCCCGCAGCCAAACCCGGCCACCGGCCCGGCTTCGGTGGGCGCCAGGAGCGGCCCCGATTCCGCTCCTGGCGCCCGTTCCCCCGTTACCTCGTCGGCGTCGGCGTGGCCGGCGCGGTCGAGGACGTCGGTGCGGTCGGGGACGTCGGCGGCGCCGTCACCTTCGGGATCGCCGCGCTGAACGGCACGCTCGCGTCCTCGCGGCACGCCGACCGGTACCCGTTGTAGCCGTTGTAGTTGCCCTGGTCGTCGGTGACGCCCTGCTCGATCCGCGGCCGCGGGAACCGGTTGTCCGCCCCGATCTTCTCCTTCGTGCCCGACGAGCGTTCGCAGCCGTAGCGGGTCAGCGTGATCGGACGGCCCTCTTCGTCGTAGAGGTAGACCTCCGTCAGCGGCTTGCCCTCGCCGTCGAACGCGTAGACGTTCTCGATCTCGCGGCCGCCGTAGGTCAGCTGGTCGTTTCCGTACCGGTCGGACGACTGGTAGTACGACGGCATGTTCGCGTAGGAGTTCCGGTGCGAGATCAGGTCGACGGCGGCGGCGAACCCGCCCAGCATGCCGCCGATGACGAACGCCGAGACCGGCACAGCCACCCACAGCAGCCGCCGGTCGCGGCGCAACCGCGGACCCGCCCACACCGCCGCGCCGCCCGCGACGAGCAGGAACGGCAGCAGCAGCACCGCGCTTCGCGAACGCAGCATGAGCAGCAGCCCGAACGCCACCAGCACCAGCGCGCACACGACCCACCACGCCGGCTTCAGCGAAGCCAGGTAGCTCAGCGCCTTCCCGGAGTCCTCCTGCTCGCGTCCCTTCGCCAGCGTCCGCCGCAGCCAGCCCACCTCCGGCAGCGCCAGCACCGGCTCGGTCCCGCCGCTGAGCAGGAAGAACAGGCTGACGAGGAACACCGGCAGGAACAGCACGGCGCCCAGGAGATCGCCGGGATCGAGGTTGACGGCGGCGCCGAACGCGAACAGCGCGAGCGCCACCGCGCACACCAGCAGGCCCCAGAACGCGATCCTCGGCTTCACGAGGCTCGGGGCGGTCTTCGCCGGCAGTACCTGCGTCGCTCCCTCCGCGGCCGGCGGGTAGCCACCGGACGCGCGCAGCTCGGCGGCGTAGCTCTCCGGCGTGCCGAGCCGTTCGATCAGGGCTTCGACGCGGGCGCCCTCTCCCAGCTCGGCTTCGAGTTCCGCCAGGTGCGGGCGGACGTCGTCGAGGATCTCTTCGATCTCACTCGCGGGCAGGTCGGCGAGCGCGGTGCGGACCCGCGCCAGATACACCCGCACGGCGGTCGGCTTGTCGCTCATGCTGCCTCTCCCAAAAGCGCGTTCATCGTCGATGCGAAGCTCTGCCAGGTCTTGCCGGACTCCGCCAGGCGCGCCCGGCCCGGCTCGTTCAGGCTGTAGTACTTGCGGTGCGGGCCTTCTTCGCTCGGCACCACGTACGAGGTGAGCAGGCCGGCCTTGTAGAGCCTGCGCAACGTCCCGTACACCGACGCGTCCCCCACCTCGTCCAGGCCGGCCGTCCTGAGTCTTCGCAGGACGTCGTACCCGTAGCCGTCTTCCTCGCGCAGCACCGCGAGGACGGCGAGATCGAGCACCCCTTTGAGCAGCTGACTGATCTCCACTGCACCCTCCAGTCTTACGTTTGGAACGGTACCACGCATTGCGCAGTAGTGCGCACGGCACACCCCCGGGCAGAATGTGCCGGGTGGATCTGATCAAGACGGACTTCCAGGTGCTGGACGAACGCTTCGCCCGCGTCGGCGGCGACCAGTGGACGCGGCGCCTGCACACCGGCTGCCGCTGGGCGGAGGGGCCCGCGTACTTCCCCGCCGGCCGCTACCTGGTGTTCAGCGACATCCCGAACGACCGGACGCTGCGCTGGGACGAGACGACGGGCCGGGTCGGCGTGTTCCGGCAGCCGTCCGGGTACGCCAACGGCCACACGGTCGACCGCGCCGGCCGGCTGGTCAGCTGCGAGCAGGGTCCCCGCCGGGTGACGCGCACGGAGCACGACGGATCGGTGACGGTGCTCGCGGCGGAGTTCCGCGGCAAGCGGTTCAACAGCCCGAACGACGTGGTCGAACACTCGGACGGGTCAATCTGGTTCACCGACCCGAGTTACGGCATCGACAGCGACTACGAGGGGTACCGGGCGGAGAGCGAGATCGGGGCGTGCCACGTGTACCGCGTGTCCCCGGACGGCGAGGTATCGATCGCCGCCGACGACTTCAGCCGCCCGAACGGCCTGGCGTTCTCGGCCGACGAGTCCCGGCTGTACATAGTGGACACCCGCCAGGAGCCGAGCCACATCAGGGTGTTCGGCGTGCGACGGGACGGCGGCCTGACGGGCGGCGAGATCTTCGCGACGTGCGACAACGGAGTGTTCGACGGGGTCAGGGTGGACAGCGAAGGCCAGGTCTGGGCAGCGGCCCACGACGGATTGCACTGTTTCGCCCCGGACGGGGTGAAGATCGGCAAGCTGCGGCTGCCGGAGGTGTGTTCGAACCTGACTTTCGGGGGCCCGCGGGGGAACGACCTGTTCATCACGGCCTCGAGTTCGGTGTACACGCTGAGGGTGACGGTCACAGGGGCGCGCTACCCGCGATGAGGTGGCCCGGTCGGGCCGCTGAGGTGGGAATCTCGGTGGCCGGGCCACCGACTGGCACCGCGAAGGTGGGCCCACCGCGGGTGCGGGCTACCCGAGGTGGGGCGGCCGGGCGGGGCACTCCGCCGCCGGGCGCCGCCATCGGGCGCGCCCGATCCCACCGCGCGGCCTCACTGGAGGCGGCCCGCCCCACTGTGCGGCCTCGCTACCCCGCCACCCCGCGGCCTGACCGGAGGCGGCCCGCCCCACTGTGCGGCCTCGCAACCCCGCCACCCCGCGGCCTGACCGGAGGCGGCCCGCCCCACTGTGCGGCCTCGCAACCCCGCCACCCCGCGGCCTGACCGGAGGCGGCCCGCCCCACTGTGCGGCCTCGCAACCCCGCCACCCCGCGGCCTGACCGGAGGCGGCCCGCCCCACTGTGCGGCCTCGCAACCCCGCCACCCCGCGGCCTGACCGGAGGCGGCCCGCCCCACTGTGCGGCCTCGCAACCCCGCCACCCCGCGGCCTGACCGGAGGCGGCCCGCCCCACTGTGCGGCCTCGCTACCCCGCCGCCCCCGCGCGGCCTGACCGGAGGCGGCCCGCCCCACTGCCGACCTCGCTACCCCGCCGCCCCCGCGCGGACCCGGTCCACCACCGCCGCGCGCTGCCATGCTCGGCTTACCCTCACCAGCCAGGCCGCTTCCGTTGCCACGTCCGCGTCCGTGTCCGGGAGCTGGGTCGGGGCTGGTGGCTCGTAGCGTCTTCCTTCGCGGCCTGCCTCGATCGCCGCCGCCAGAGTCACCGCTTCCACCGTTGGCCGCACCTCCGCATCCGGGACTCCCGCCTTGCGGGCCGCCCTCTCGGCTCGGGCCGGGAGGTCCGGGTCGAAGTGGGCTCGGAGGGCCAGGTGGCCGTCGCGGATTTCGATCACCCTGCGGTACAGCGCGAACTCCGCGCCGCCCGCCAGTTTGCGGCCCGGCTCCAACGCGATTCCCGGCACTGCCGCGCGCAACGCCGTCCACAGTGGCTCGATGCGGCGGTACGCGCGGTACGCCCGGACCCGGCCGATCACCGACGTCACCGCCGGTGCCCACGCGCTGAGTGTCGCGCCCGCCGTGACTAAACCGATCGTCGTCGCCGCCAGCACCGACGACGGCAGGTCCTCGCGGGCGCCGATCCGGGCCGTTTCGGCGAGGCGGCGGACGTCGTCGATGTCCCAGAACGTCCACGCGAACGCCGACCCCACGCCGACCACCAGCAGCCACAGCCCGGCGCGCAGCGGTCCCGGCTCCGCGTGCCGCGCGCTGCGCGCGAACACCGTCATCAGCAGGCCGAGGCTGATCAGGCTGTAGAGCAGGAACACGACCTTGTCGGCCATGGCGAAGGGCAGGGCGCCGTCCGAGAAGACCGTGTCGTCGCCGACGCGCTTCGGCTCGGAGAGCGTGAAGCACGCTGCGAGCAGCAGCATCGTCGCGGCGGTGAACCACGCGTGCGGCGCGAGCCTGGCGCCTTCGCCGCGCCAGACCGACTGCGTGAACGCGACGGCGAAACCGATCGCGCCGAGCTTCAGCTCGTCGCCGGCCAGGGTGAGGATCCACTCGGCGACCGGGCCGGGGCCGGCGAGGGCCGTCATGGCGGGCGTCAGGACGAGAATGCCGCCGGCGATGCAGATCCCGAAGCCGGCGAGGAACCACATGACGCGCACCGGCTGGCTGCGGCGCGCCTCGATCAGCTTGTAGCCGAAGCCGGCGAAGCCCACTACGCAGAGGTAGTAGGCCAGCGTCTCGATCACGGCGTACGGCGGCGCGCCCGGCCGCCGAACAGGGAGTCGAAGCGGCGGACGCCGTCGGGAACGTCGGTAGCGGGCTCGCGCGGCTCGGCGGGCCGGACGACGCGCTGGGCGAGCAGGCTCGCGACGAGTTCGGCTTCGCGCTCCTCGACCTCGGTGTAGGTGGTGCGGCCGAGCACGCGCCGGACCAGCTCGGGCGAGAGGTTCGGCATGAGCTGCCGCCCGGCGGCGTCGATGGCGACGCCGTCCGCGCCGCCGACGGTGCCGGCGTGGCCGCAGAGGAGGTGCCCGACCTCGTGGAGCAGGATGTGCCGCCGGTGCAGGGCGGTGGTGTCGGCGGGATAGAGGATGTAGTCGGCGCGTTCGGTGCTCATGAGCAAGCCACAGGGCGCGCCTTCGGGAGCGCGGACGGGCATGAGTTCGATGGGCCGCCCACGCTGGCGGGCCAGGCCGGCGACGAACGCTTCGGCATCGAAGGGCTCGGGAAGGGTGACGGAGTCGGCGACTTCACGGGCGCGCTTCCAGAGCGCGCGGCTGGGCCGCCGCCGCCAAGGGGCACCGGTTGCCACCTCAGCCCTCCTTCTCCGAGCTGTACCGCCTCGCCCGGTTCAACGCCGCGGCCGCCACGGGGATACGCGGCTGGACGGGATATCGCGTGCCGCGGGGGTGGGCGGGCTGGCCGGAGAGCGGCCTGCCGCTGAGATGCGCCGCCCGCGCGGACCGCACACCGCCGGAGCGAGCGGACTGGCGGGAGAGCGGCCTGCCATTGAGAGGCGCCACCGAACCGGACCGCGCGCCGCCGGAGCGAGCGGACTGGCGGGAGAGCGGCCTGCCATTGAGAGGCGCCACCGAACCGGACCGCGCGCCGCCGGAGCGAGCGGGCTGACCGGAAACCGCCCCGCCGCTGAGACGCGCCGCCCGCGCGGACCGCACACCGCCGGAGCGAGCGGACTGGCGGGAGAGCGGCCTGCCATTGAGAGGCGCCACTGAACCGGACCGCACACCGCCGGAGCGAGCGGCCAGACCGGAAACCGCCCCGCCGCTGAGACGCGCCGCCCGCGCGGACCGAACGCTGCCGGGGTGGGCGGGCTGACCGGAAAGCATCCCACGGCTGGGAGGCCCCGCCGCGCTGCTCTCGCGGCCGCCCCGTCGGGCCGTGCGGCCCGTGAGCGTCGTTCCGGCTCTGTACATGGTGCCGAACCCAGGCCCGATGGGCGCCTTTGGCCGGGAACCCGCACCCTCAGTTCTCCTTCTTCTGTCCGCCGCGGCTTGCCTCCCGCCGGGCTATCGCGTCGATCATGTCGCTGATCGTGTCCAGGCCGTCCGCCGACAGCGTCACCGCTCGCAGCGCCAGATCGCGCACCCCTGCGTCGCGCAACGCCCCCAGCAGGGCCAGCTCCTCCGCGATCTTCGCGCTTTGCTCGTCGTCGAAGAAATACGCCGGGGGTACGCCGAAGAACTTTGCCAGTGCCTCCAGGTGGCGCTTGGTCGGGTTGTCGCGGCGGCCCGTGCGCAGCTGCCACAGGTACGTCGTCGAGAAGCTTTCGCCCGTTGCCTCGCGGCACGCCTTCGCTACCTCTTCGTTGCTGTACGGCTCACGATCGGGCCTGCGGACCACGTGGAACAGCCGGTCGATCTTCTCGGCCAGCGTCGACTTTCCGGGCTCCTTGACCACGATGCACTCCCTCGGCTACCAGGCGCATTCATCTTAGCTGGGAGGCAAACACCTTTTATCTACCCAAGTTGCCGCCTGGGCCGGGGCTGGCAGCGGGGACAGGAGAACGACGACCGGTTCATGAACGGCTCCCGCCGGATCGCCGTGCCGCACCGGCCGCACGGCTTGCCCTCCTGGCCGTACGCGTCCAGGGACCGGTCGAAGTACCCCGACTGCCCGTTGACGTTCACGTACAGCGCGTCGAACGACGTGCCGCCCGCGCCCAGGGCCGCGTTCATCACGTCCGCCGCCGCCGACAGCAGCTCGCGGCCCTTGGCCATCGTCAGCTTCTCCGTCGGCCGTGACCAGTGCAGGCGCGCCCGCCACAACGCTTCGTCCGCGTAGATGTTGCCGATGCCCGACACCAGCGTCTGGTCCAGCAGCGCCCGCTTGACCTCCGTCCGCCGGGACCGCAGCGCGCGCACCGCCGCGTCCAGGTCGAACTCCGGGTCCATCGGGTCACGCGCGATGTGCGCGATCGTGTCCGGGAGGAGCACCTCGTTGAGGTCGTCGAGCGCCAGGCCGCCGAACGTCCGCTGGTCGACGAACCGCAGCTCCGGGCCGTCGTCGGCGAAGCGCAGCCGCACCCGCAGGTGCTTCTCGTCCGGTGCGTCCTCCGGCTGGACGAGCATCTGCCCGCTCATCCCGAGGTGGGCCAGCAGCGCTTCCTTGTCGGACAGCTCCAGCCACAGGTACTTGCCACGGCGCCGCGCCGCCTCGACGCGGGTGCCGGCCAGGCGCCGCGCGAAGTCATCGGCGCCCAGCGCGTGCCGGCGGATGGCGCGGGGGTGCAGGACCTGCGCCTCGCGGATCGTCCGGCCCGCGACGTGCGCCTGCAGGCCCAGGCGGACGACTTCGACCTCGGGGAGTTCGGGCATGCCGCCATTGTGCCCGGAGGGTCCGACATTTTACGGCGCGCCCGGTCCGACGTCGGCTTTCGTCAGCGGGACGCGGGTGAGGCCGGTGGCGAAGTACTCGTCGGCGCCGACGTCGAACGCGCCCGTGCGGGTCTGCAGGTCGAAGTCCTTCGCCGCATCCGGGTACGACCCGACGCCGGCGTCGATCGCCGGGCTCCCGGCGGCCAGCCGGTACAGCCCGGCGGCGTCCTTCACGAGCTTCGGGTCCACCGGCCGGGACGGGATCCCGGCTGTCCCGCCGAAGGTGATGTTGCCTTCGTACTTCACCGTCGACCCGCTCGGCAGCGTCACGAGCGTGCCGGACGTCCCCTGGACGATGTTGTCCGCGACCACGCAGTCCTTCGGCTTGAAGTCGCCGCCGTCGCCGTCGATCACCGACGAGCTGCCCAGGACCGTGTTGTACGCCACCGTGCCGCGGTCCGGGCGGTCGTGCAGCTTGCTCGTCGGCCCGCTGTCGGCCTCGTCGCCGGACCCGAACACGATCGCGCGGCCGTCGGAGTTCGCGACGTAGTTGTCGACGATCCGGTGGTCGTTGCCGTGGAACCGGATGCCCGACCGGAACAGGAGGTTGCCCTCGACGAGGCCGCGGTTGCCGTGCCGCAGCACGATGTAGCCCTTGCTGTCGCGGATCGTGTTGTAGCGCACCACGTTGTCCGACGACTTCACCGAGATCGCCTCGATGTCGCCGTCGGCCTTCTCGAACAGGTTGTTCTCGACGAGCGCGTGCGCCGAGTACGCCTGGTGGTTGCTCAGGCCGAGCCGGATCGACTCGCCGCCGTTGGCCCCGGCGAACTGGTGGTTGAAGAAGTAGTTGTGGTGCACGTGGACGCGCTGCGCCATGGCGTCCGACGGGCCGAGGATCTGCAGGAACACACCCTGGCTGGTGCGGTTCTGGAAGACGTTGCGGTCGACCTCGGTGTCGTCGCCGTTCACCGTGACCCAGTTGCCGTCGGTGGTGAGCTGGAAGTCGTTTCGGGACAAGCGGTTGTGCGACGCCCCGGCGGGGATGCTCAGCGGCGCGCCGCCCCGGAACTTGAAGCCCCGCAGCACGACGTTCGACACGCCGCCGGCGAAGGAGAACGTCTTCGAGCCGGTGATCGTCGCCTTGCCGACGTGCTCGGCGGTGACCGTGATCGGCGCCGGCGCGGTACCGGACCGCTTGATCGCGAGCGCCGACCCTGCGGAGTAGGAGCCGTCGGCCAGCGCGATCGTGTCCCCCGGCTGCGCCTTGTCCAGCGCCGACTGCAGCGCGGACAGCGAAGTGACCCGGATCTGCGCGGCCGACGCGGAAGGTCCGGGCACGACGACGAGCGCCGCCGCGATCAGGGGAACGAAGAACAGCCGCATCCGCCAACCCTCTCAGTGAGCAGGTGCGCGGCGGATGGTCAGCACGCTACTGAGCGATCAGCGGAACCGTCAACGAAGGTTCCCGCTGATCAGGACTCCGGCTTTTGGACCTCGAGCTCGGCCGACAGCGAACGCCAGGCCGTCTCGGCGGCCTTCTGCTCGGCTTCCTTCTTGGTCGAACCGGTGCCGTGGCCGAGGCCGCGGCCGGCGACGAGCACCGTGGCCGTGAACTCCTTGCGGTGGTCCGGTCCGGTGTCCTCGACCTTGTACTCGGGCACGCCGAGACCGGCCGACGCGGTCAGCTCCTGGAGGCTCGTCTTCCAGTCGAGCCCGGCACCGCGCAACGGCGCTTCGGCGAGCAGGCCGTCGAAGAGGTGGTGCACGAGCTTGCGGGCGATCTCGATGCCGTGCTCGATGTAGACGGCGCCGATGACGGCTTCCAGGCCGTCGGCGAGGATGCTCGCCTTGTCCCGGCCGCCGGTGAGCTCTTCGCCCTTGCCGAGCAGCAGGTGCGCCCCGAGCCCGCCCTCGCCGAGCCCGCGGGCGACCCGCGCCAGCGCGTGCATGTTGACGACGCTGGCGCGGAGCTTCGCGAGCTGACCTTCGGGCAGGTCCGGGTGCGTGGTGTACAGGTGATCGGTGACGACGAGGCTCAGCACGGCGTCACCGAGGAACTCCAGCCGCTCGTTCGGCGGCAGACCCCCGTTTTCGTACGCGTACGAACGGTGGGTCAGCGAAAGCCGGAGCAGCTCGGGGCCCAAGGTGACCCCGAGCGCTTCGAGCAACGGCGCCGGATCGGCTGCGGGTCCCCCGGGCGTCTTGCCCCCCATGTCGGCTACCCGATCAGGCGGGCTCGACGACCTGGCGGCCGTTGTGCTGGCCGCACGACGGGCACGCGACGTGCTGGAGCTTCGGCTGCTTGCAGGCGCGGTTGGAGCAGGGCACCAGCTGCACCGGAGCCGCCTTCCACTGGCTGCGGCGGGAGCGCGTGTTGGATCGCGACATCTTCCGCTTCGGGACGGCCACGAGTAGATCTCCTTATGACGGTCTGCTCGCGGTCGTGCGAGCGAACTTTCCTCCGGAACGAGCTGGCGCTCGTCAGGCTTGCTCAGCGGGGCCCGGCGCAGGCTTTTCGCCCGCGTTCTCGTCGAATCGCTCCACGAGTGCGGCCCACCGAGGGTCTATCTTCTCATGCCCGTGTCCGGGCTCGAGATCGGCCCACTTGACACCGCACTCCGAGCACAGCCCGGCGCAGTCCTCGGTGCACAACGGCGCCAGCGGCAGGGCGAGCACGACGGCGTCGCGCACGATCGGCTCGAGGTCGATCCGGTCGTCGACCAGCCGCGGGATCTCGTCCTCCTCGGTGGTCTCCTCCGTGGCCGACCCCGGGTAGGCGAACAGCTCCTGGACCTCGACCTCGACCTCTTCGGTCAGCGGATCGAGGCAGCGGGCGCACGTGCCCTTCGCCGTGGCCGTGGCGGTGCCGCTGACCAGCACGCCTTCGACGACGGACTCGAGGAGCAGGTCGAGTTCCAGCTCGGAGCCGGCTTCGATGGTGATGACGTCGGGGACGCCGAGCGGCGTCTCCACCGGCACGCTGCGCCGGACGGCGCGGCTGAGGCCGGCGTGACGGCCGAGCTCACGGGTGTCGATCACCCACGGGCTGCGGTCGTCGAGCTGGGGGGTCTTGTTCTCGGACATCCCGTCCAGGGTACGCACGGTGCGCCACCGCTGTTGAGCTGGGACGGCGTGCGGCGGACGGGACGGCCGAGAGACTCGTCACACCTGGTAGTCGTAGAGCGTCGGGCGGCCGCCGCCACCCGGGAGGTTCGCCGGGGAGCGCAGGTGGTTGCGGCCCGAGTCGACCGTCCGCAGCGTCGTCGCCAGCAGCTCCGAGAACTCCGCCAGCTTGCCGTCGACGTAGGCGTCGCAGTCCGCGCGCTGGCGGTCGGCCTCCGCGTGGGCCTCGTCGACGATGCGCGCCGACTCCGCGTGCGCCGCCTGGACGACCTCGGTCTGCGCCACCAGCCGGGCCTGCTCGGCGCGGCCGTCCTCGATCGCGCGGTCGTAGGCGTCGCGGCCGGCCTGGATCATGCGCTCGGACTCGGCGCGGGAGCGCTCGGTGAGGTTCTGGTACTCGGCCTGGCCGGCGGCGACCGTGCGGTCGGCCTGGTCGTGCGCGTCGGCGAGCATCTGCTCGGCACGGGCGCGCGCGTCGGCCAGGATGCGCTCGGCTTCGTCGGTGGCTTCCGCGATCGCCCGCTCGGCCTCGGCGTTCGCGCCGGCGACGGTCTCGCTCGCCTCCTTGCGGGCGGCGTGGAGGATGTCGTCGCGCTTGTCGAGCACGTCCTGCGCGTCGTCGACCTCGGCGGGCAGCGCGTCGCGGACGTCGTCGAGGAGCTCCAGCACGTCGCCGCGGGGCACCACGCAGCTGGACGTCATCGGGACGCCGCGCGCCTCTTCGACGATGGTGACGAGCTCGTCGAGCGCCTCGAAAACCCGGTACACGGCAACTCCAATCCCCTGTCGCTGGGACCAGTCTGCCCGGTTTTCCCGCCGAAGCGGTGAAGGCGACCGGCGCCGGGCGTGTCCCCCGGTGGACGCCCGGCCGCCGTCGCCGGAGGTCAGGCGCCGAGGTCGATCCGCTCGAAGGTGACGTAGCGGTCCGGCGTGTAGGCCAGCTCGCCCGCCTTGCCGGAGATGACCCGGTCGTTCGTGCCGACGGCGAACAGCGTGTAGTACCCCGGCGCGCACGCCGGGAGGACGCCTTCGCGGTTCTGGTACGTCGTGCCGGTGGCGGTGCCGTCGCGGACGTCGTCCACCGCGGTCTTCGCGGCCGACGACAGCTGCGAGTAGCCGATCTTCGCCAGGCCGGACAGGTCGCCGCAGGCGTGCGCCGGGCCGCCGGGCACGTCGATCACCTGGAAGGTGGCGTAGTGGTCGCCGGTGTAGAAGTACTCGCGGCCGGAGCCGGTCACGATGCGCCGCGTGCCGCGGGTGCTCGAGCCGGGCGTCGGCACCGTGTACTCGTGGTAGTAGCCCGGCGCGCACGCCGGGAGGACGCCCTCCCGGTTGTCGAAGACGACCCCGTCGTTGCGCGGGTACGGGAACGGGCCGCCCTGCTGGATCAGGTCGTACGTCGTCGTCGCTTCGGCCGGCAGCGCCGGGAGCGTCGTGTGCGTGAACCCGGACAGGTTCCCGCAGGCGTTCTGCGCGGCGACGGCGGGTGAATCCGCGACCGCTTCGGCGGCGGTGACACCCGTGAACAACGTGGCCAGGAGCGCGAAGAGGACAGCGACCAGGCGTGATCGGTAGTTGGTCATTTTCGGACCGTAACCCGATCGGATGGTCGTCAGAAGACGAGCACGTGACCTCGGGGCCGCCGGCGCGCAAGTCCCGACGAACGGAGGGAGCCGAAGGACGGGAACCGGACGTCAGCGGCCGAGCTTCGGGAACTTCGCCGACAGCCGCTGGTAGACGATCGGCGGCACGAGGTGCTCGATGTCGCCGCCGAGCGCCGCGACCTCCTTGACCAGCGAGCTGGACACGAACCCGTACGCCGGGTTGTTCGCCATCAGCAGCGTCTCGACGCCGGTGAGCTCGCGGTTCATCTGCGCCATCTGCAGCTCGTAGTCGAAGTCGCTGACCGAGCGCAGGCCCTTGGCGATCGCCGCGATGTCGTGGTCGCGGCAGTAGTCGACGAGCAGGCCCTCCCACGAGTCGACCCGCACGTTCGGCAGCTTCGCGGTGATCTCGCGCAGCATCTCCAGGCGCTCTTCGATCTCGAAGAGGCCCTTCTTGCTCCGGTTCACCCCGACCGCGACGACGACCTCGTCGAACAGCCGGCCGGCCCGCTCGATGATGTCGAGGTGGCCGTTGGTGGCCGGATCGTAGGAACCGGGACAGACCGCACGCCGCATGGCGCGGACGCTACCGTGCCGCACCCGGTTTCCGCCGCGTGGCTCACGCCACAGGCGTGTACTCCGCCCAGAAGACCGCGGTGTCGCCGTACTTCTTCTCGCGCGCCGGCGTGAAGCCGGGAGGCCAGTCGGGCGCGCCGTCGCGGGCCGCGCGCTCGATCACGACCAGCGCGCTCCCGCCCAGCCAGCCGCCCGCGGCCAGCGCCGCGAGCACCGACCCCAGCGCGGCCGCGTCCACGGCGTACGGCGGATCGGCCAGCACCAGGTCGAACGCGGCGGGCGCGGGCGCGGCGACCACCGTCTCGACCTGCCCGGCGCGGACCGTGCCGCCCAGGCCCAAGGCCGCGACGTTGCCGCGCAGGACGTCGACGGCACGCCGGTCCGCCTCGACGAACAGGGCGTCGGCCGCGCCGCGGGAGAGGGCTTCGAGGCCGAGCGCACCGGAGCCCGCGTAGAGGTCCAGGACGCGGGCGCCGTCCAGCTCGCCGGCCGTCTCCAGGGCGTTGAACAGGGCTTCCCGCACGCGCTCGGACGTCGGCCGGGTGCCCTTCGGCGGCACCTTCAGCCGCCGCCCGCCCGCCGTCCCGGCCACGATCCTGGTCACCCCCCGATTGTGCGGGGATGACGCACGGCACTGATGACCGGGACACGGGTGTCGCCGCCGGACCCAACGCGTAGAGTCGTTCTTCGCCCTCGGAGGCGATCCAGAGCTGTCAAGGAGCCATGCGTGTCGGAACCTCGGGTCAGACGGGCCGAGATCGCCATCGAACAAGCCCACGTCGATCGCGTGTACACCCGTCTGGACGAACTGCGGGCCCAGGCCGAGGCCATGCGCACGAAGGGCTACGAAATCGGCCAGGGCGCGCAGCGCGAGGCGATCTTCGAGCAGGCGTCGATGCTGTTCGAGCGCGACATGATGGTCTACCACGCCAACCAGACGCTCCAGACGCTCGACGCCGAGTACGAGGGCCTGGTCTTCGGCAGGCTCGACCACCTCGACACCGAGCGCGTGTACGTCGGCCGCCTCGGCATCCGCGACGCCGAGTTCGACAACCTCGTCACCGACTGGCGCGCGCCCGCCGCGGCCGCGTTCTACCAGGCCACGGCCGAGGAGCCGATGGACGTCGTGCGGCGGCGCGTGATCCGCTGCTCGGGCCAGAACGTGCTCGACGTCGACGACGACGTCCTGATGGCCGACGCCGTCCCCGAGGACATGCGGATCGTCGGCGAAGGCGCGCTGATGGCCGCGCTGGGGCGCTCGCGCGGCGAGAAGATGCGCGACATCGTCGCGACCATCCAGAAGGAGCAGGACGAGGTGATCCGGGCGCCTTGGCGCGGGGTCACCGAGATCACCGGCGGGCCGGGCACCGGCAAGACCGCCGTCGCGCTGCACCGCGCCGCGTACCTCCTCTACCGCTACCGCCGTCAGCTCGGCGGGGCGGGCGTGCTCGTGATCGGGCCTTCGGGGGTGTTCACCAGCTACATCTCGCGGGTCCTGCCCTCGATGGGTGAGACGAACGTCGAGCTGCGCGCGCTCGGCGAGGTCCTCGACGGCCTGGAGGCGACCCGGCAGGACGCGGCGCCGCTCGCCGCCGTCAAGGGCTCGCTGCGGATGCGGAAGGTGCTGCTGCGGGCGCTGCGCGACACGCCGCCCGAGGCGCCGGAGGAGATGCGGATCGTCTACCGCGGCGAGGTGCTCAAGCTGTCGGCACGCGAGCTGGAAAAGGTCCGCCGCAAGGCGCACACGCAGGGCGCGCCGCCCAACCGGTCGCGGATCCGGGCGGCCGAGCTGCTGCTCGACGCGCTGGCGGCGAAGGCCGAGGAGCACGCGAAGGACGACGGCCGGCAGCTCGACCGGGCCGAGCTGATCACCGATCTGGGGGAAAGGATCGACTTCCACCGGTTCCTGGTCGTGTGGTGGCCGGTGCTGTACCCGGCCCAGATCCTGAAGTGGCTGGGCGACGAGAAGCGGCTGGCGTCGGCGGCGAAGGGCGTGCTGAACCGGCAGGAGATTTCGATGCTGGCCGCGGACTTCGCGGACCGGTCCCGCGGCTGGTCGATCGCGGACGTGGCGCTGCTGGACGAGCTGCGCGTGCTGATCGGGCCGCCGCCGAAGCGCAAGCGGCGGCAGGTGATCGAGGTGGAGCCGGAGCGGTCCGGCGGCGCCCCGACCCGGCCCGAGCACTACGACGAGTACTCGCACGTGGTCGTCGACGAGTCGCAGGACCTCTCGCCGATGCAGTGGCGGATGGTCGGCAGGCGCGGCAAGTACGCGAGCTGGACGGTCGTCGGCGACCCGGTGCAGAGCTCGTGGCCGGACCCGGCGGAGGCGGCTTCGGCGCGTGACCAGGCGTTCGGCGTCAAGACGGCCCGGCGGCGGTACACGCTGCGCACGAACTACCGCAACTCGGCGGAGATCTTCGACCTGGCGGCGAAGGTGGTCGCCGGGCACGCGAAGGCGGACGAGCTGCCGGTGGCGGTGCGCCGGACGGGCGTGGCGCCGGAGGTCCGCCCGGTGGAGGCGGCGGGGCTGGCGTCCGCGACGCAGGCGGCGGTGAAGGAGCTGCTGGGCGCGGTCGAGGGCACGGTCGGCGTCATCACGGCGATGGACCGGGTGCCGGAGGTCGCGGGCTGGCTGGCGGGCCAGGCCGACGAGCGGCTCAAGGTCGTCGGCAGCCTGGACTCCAAGGGCCTGGAGTACGACGCGGTGGTGCTGGTGGAACCAGTGGACCTGATTCGCGAGTCGACGACGGGACGGCGGGTGCTCTACGTCGCGCTGACCCGCGCGACGCAGCAGCTGATCGTGCTGGCCTCGAACCCGGACTGGCTTCCGGCGGGCTGACGGCCGGGCTCGGTGTCAGCCCGGCTCATGGTGGGCCACGACCTGCCCGAGCGGCTGCCCCGGGCCCGTTTCGGTCACGTCACCCGGTTGCCGCCCACGGTGCCGGGCTCGCGGTGAAGCGCGTCACGGCGGCGCGGGAAGCAACGGGACCGCCCGCGCGTTGCACCAGGGCGTGAGCTCACTGCCTGACGTGCCGCTGTCCGTTCTCGACCTGTCCCCCGTGTCGGAGGGGACGACCGTCGGCGAGACGCTGCGCAACACCCTGGACCTCGCCCGCGCCGCGGAACGGCTGGGCTACCACCGCTACTGGCTGGCCGAGCACCACAACATGCCCGGCATCGCCAGCTCGGCGACGGTCGTGCTGATCGGGCACGTCGCCGACGCGACCGAGCGCATCCGCGTCGGCTCCGGCGGGATCATGCTGCCCAACCACGCGCCGCTGGTGGTCGCCGAGCAGTTCGGCACCCTGGAGGCCTTCCACCCGGGCCGGATCGACCTCGGCATCGGCCGGGCGCCGGGCACCGACCAGCGGACGGCGCTGGCACTGCGCGGGCCCGGCGGCCTGTCCGCGGAGAACTTCCCGGAGAACCTGCAGGAGCTGATCGGCTATTTCACCCACTCCGAGGCCCGCGGGGTGAACGCGGTGGTCGCCGAGGGCAACCAGCCGCCGATCTGGCTGCTGGGCTCCAGCGGCTTCAGCGCCCAGCTCGCCGGGCGGCTCGGGCTGCCGTTCTCCTTCGCGCACCACTTCGCGGCCGAGAACACCATCCCGGCCGTGCAGCTCTACCGGGAGAACTTCCGGCCCGGGGTGCTCGACGAGCCGTACGTGATGCTCGGCGTGTCGGTGGTCGCCGCCGAGACCGACGAGCGCGCCCGGTTCCTCGCCGGGCCGTCCGGCCTGACGTTCCTCAGCCTGCGCCGCGGCCGGCCGATCGCGCTGCCGACCCCGGAGGAGGCGGCCGAGTACCCGTACACGGAGATGGACCGGGCCTTCCTGGCCGAGCGGTTCGGCTCGAGCATCATCGGCTCGCCGGAGACCGTCCACAAGGGACTCGAGCGGCTGCTGGCCGACACGGGCGCGGACGAGCTGATGATCACCACGATGGTGCACGGCCACGCCGACCGCGTCCGCAGCTACGAGCTGGTGGCCGGCCTCAAGTCCTGACCCGGAAAACCCGGTGGGCGGGAATACGCGATTCCGTCCACCGGGTCGGGAATTTCTTTTCCTCCGCTGACAACAAGATCCGGGGCATTTGTCAGCGCCGGACAAGAAATGCGCGGTTACCAGCCCGTGACCGCGTGATCCCGCGCAAGTTCTTGTCTCCCAGCAGGCCCGTCGTTAGCGTACCGACCAGTAGGAAACGGCACGGTGGCTCCCGGGACCGTGAATGGCCGACATTTGTTACCCCGTTCGGACCATTTCCCTTTGCTCACCTCGGGTGTATTCGGCGTGCCGGCGAAACCGCTGGGGAGGCATGCGAATGGCCGCACGGACGACGACGGCGTCGTTTCCCGGGGCCGCCGCGCTGCGGCAGACCGGACGGCTCTACGGGCTCGGGCTCGACGTCGTCCGGCTGACCTTCCGCCGCCCGTTCCAGCTGCGTGAGCTGATCCAGCAGTTCTGGTTCATCGCGAGCGTCTCGATCCTGCCGACGGCGCTGGTGTCCATCCCGTTCGGCGCGGTGATCGCGCTGCACATCGGGTCGCTGACCACGCAGATCGGCGCGCAGTCGTTCACCGGCGCGGCCAGCGTCCTCGCGATCATCCAGCAGGCCAGCCCCATCGTCACCGCGTTGCTCATCGCCGGCGCCGGCGGAAGCGCGGTCTGCGCCGATCTCGGGTCGCGGACCATCCGCGAAGAGATCGACGCCATGGAGGTGCTCGGCGTCTCGCCCGTCCAGCGGCTGATCGTGCCGCGGGTGCTGGCCGCCATGGGGGTCGCCGTCTTCCTCAACGGCATGGTCAGCGTCGTCGGGGTGCTCGGCGGCTACTTCTTCAACGTGATCATGCAGCACGGGACGCCGGGCGCGTACCTGGCCAGCTTCTCGGCCCTCGCGCAGCTGCCCGACCTGTGGATCAGCGAGATCAAGGCCGTCATCTTCGGGTTCGTCGCCGGGGTCGTGGCCGCCTACCGGGGGCTCAACCCGCGCGGCGGCCCCAAGGGCGTCGGCGACGCGGTCAACCAGTCCGTGGTCATCACGTTCCTGCTGCTGTTCGTGCTGAACCTGGTGCTCACCACCGTGTACCTGCAGCTCGTGCCGCCCAAGGGGAGCTGAGATGGTGACCACGACCCCCGCCGCGAGAGTCCGCGAAGCCGTCGACCGCCGCTTCGGCTTCCTCGACACGCTCGGCGACCAGATCCTCTTCTTCCTCCGCGCCATCGCCTGGGCGCCCCGGGCCGTGCACCGCTACCTGCGCGAGATCACGCGCCTGCTGGCCGAGGTCAGCTTCGGCAGCGGCGCGCTCGCCGTCATCGGCGGCACGATCGGCGTGATGATCGGGATGACCGTGGCCACCGGCACGGTCGTCGGCCTGCAGGGCTACTCCGCCCTCAACCAGGTCGGCACGTCGGCGTTCGCCGGGTTCGTCTCCGCCTACTTCAACACCCGCGAGATCGCGCCGCTGGTCAGCGGGCTCGCCCTGAGCGCCACCGTCGGCTGCGGGTTCACCGCGCAGCTGGGCGCGATGCGGATCTCCGAGGAGATCGACGCGCTGGAGGTCATGGGCATCCCCAGCGTCCCGTACCTGGTGACGACGCGGGTGATCGCCGGGTTCCTCGCCGTCATCCCGCTCTACGCGATCGGGCTGCTGTCGAGCTACCTCGCCTCGCGGCAGGTCACCGTGTGGTTCTTCGGCCAGTCCGCCGGCACCTACGACCACTACTTCCTGCTGTTCCTCCCGCCCGGCGACGTGCTGTGGTCGTTCGGGAAGGTCCTCGTCTTCAGCGTCGTCGTGGTGCTGGCGCACTGCTACTACGGCTTCCGCGCGAGCGGCGGCCCCGCCGGGGTCGGCGTGGCGGTCGGCCGCGCGGTGCGCACCGCGATCGTCGCGATCAGCGTGCTCGACTTCTTCCTGTCGCTGGCGATCTGGGGCGCGACGACGACCGTGCAGGTGGCGGGATGAGGCGCGAGACCCGCCGCAAGGCCGGGATCCGCACCGCCGGCGTGCTGTTCCTGGTGGTGATGGGCGTGCTCGTGACGCTCTCGATCAAGGTGTACGACAAGGACTTCGTCAGCACGGTCCCGGTGACGCTGAAGGCGAACCGCATCGGCAACCAGCTGCAGGCGGGCGGGCAGGTCAAGGCCCGCGGCGTGCTCGTCGGGGAGATCCGCGCGGTCCGGGCCACCCCGCAGGGCGCCGAGATAGCGCTTGCTCTCCAGCCGGACAAGGTGACCATGCTGCCGCGCACCGTTTCGGCGTTGCTCGTGCCGAAGACGCTCTTCGGCGAGCGGTACGTCCAGCTGTCCGTTCCGGACGGTGCCGGTACCGCACCGCACCTGGCCGCCGGCGACGTCATCGAGCAGGACCGGTCGGCGAACGCGATCGAGCTGGACCGGGTCTTCGACGACCTGCTGCCGCTGCTCAAGGCCGTCCAGCCGCAGAAGCTCGCGACGACGCTGACCGCGGTCGCCACCGCGCTGCAGGGCCGCGGCACCCAGATCGGCGAGACGCTGTCCACCGCGGCGGACTACCTCAAGGACTTCGACCCGCAGCTGCCGGCGCTCACGAAGGACGTCCAGGACCTCGCGTCGGTCTCCCGGCTGTACGGCGACATCGCCCCGGATCTGCTCGACGCGCTCACCGACTCGGCCGTCACGCTGAACACCGTCCACGACCAGACGGCCCGGCTCGCCACCGTCTACCAGCAGGTGGGCGACTCCGCGGGCGAGGTCGGGGAGTTCCTGAGCCGCAACGAGAACACCATCATCGCCCTGTCGGCCGACAGCCGCGCGGCCCTGGAGGTCGCGGCCCGGTACTCGCCGAGTTTCCCGTGCACGCTCGAAGCGATGGACGCCCTGCGCGAGCCGGTCGACAAGGCGCTGGGCAAGGGCACCGGCCGGCCCGGCATGCACGCGCAGGTCACCGTGACCCAGTCACGCGGCAAGTACGTGCCCGGCGAGGACGACCCGATGTACCCCGCCACCGGCGACGGCCCGCGCTGCTACCCCAGCGGCGTCGCCCCGACGACCGGCACCGCCGCGGCCGCGCCGGGCACGTCCCGGCACCCGCTGCTGACCGGCGCGCGCGACGACCTCGGCGTCGCGAACTCGCCGCAGGAACGCGAACTGCTCGCCACGATCCTCGCGCCGCAGCTCGGCGTGCCCACCGGGCAGGTCGCGGACTGGAGCAGCGTGCTCGTCGGCCCGCTCTACCGCGGCACGGAGGTGACGCTGAAGTGAGGAAGTTCGCCGCCCCGCTGGTCAAGAGCCTGATCTTCATCCTGGTCACCACGGCAGCGACCGTGTTGCTGGCCGTGTCCATCGCCAACACCGGCGTCGGCCGGACCGACCTCTACGGCGCCACCTTCATCGACGCGACGTCGCTCAACGTCGGCGACGACGTGCGCATCTCCGGGGTGCGGGTGGGGCAGGTCGAGGAGCTGGCGATCGCGGACCACAGCCTCGCCCACGTCCGGTTCTCCCTCGACGCGGGCCGTCAGCTGCCCGCCGACGTCGGCGCGGTCATCAAGTACCGCAACATGGTCGGGCAGCGCTACATCGCCCTGCAGCGCGGGGCCGGCGCGCCGGGCACGCTTCCGCCGGGCGGCGAGATCCCGCTGAGCCGCACCACGCCGGCGCTCGACCTGACCGACCTGTTCAACGGCTTCAAGCCGCTGTTCCAGGCGCTGTCGCCCACCGACGTCAACCAGCTCTCCGGCGAGATCGTGCAGGTGCTGCAAGGGGAAGGCGGCACGGTCGACGAGCTGCTCGCGCACACCGGCTCGCTGACCTCGACGCTGGCGAGCCGCGACCGGCTGATCGGCGAGGTGATCACCAACCTCAACCACGTGCTCGGCACGGTGAACAGCAAGGGAACCGCGCTGACGACGTTGATCTCGACCCTGCGGGAGCTGGTCTCCGGGCTGGCCGCGGACCGCACCGCGATCGGCGACGCGATCGGCGGCCTCGGCGACCTGTCCACGGCGACCGCGGGCCTGCTCGGCGACGCGCGGACGCCGTTGCAGGACAGCATCGCCGGGCTCGACCGCGTCACGAAGAACCTCGCGGACCCCGGCACCCTGCCCGGCCTGGAACAGACGCTGGGCACCCTGCCGGAGAAGCTGACCGGGCTCGGGCGCATCAGCTCCTACGGCTCGTGGATGAACTTCTACCTGTGCAGCGCGACCCTGCAAGCCACGCCGCCGCGCGGGACGCCGGTCACCGCGGAGAGGTGCGGCTCGTGAAGTCCTTCAAGGAACGCAACCCGCTCGCCCTCGGCGCCGCCGGCAGCGTCGTGCTCGCCGCGCTGCTGACCGTGACGTTCAACTACGACGACCTGCCGATCGTCGGCGGCGGGACCACCTACCGCGCCGAGTTCTCGGAGGCGGCCGGGCTGCAGCCCGACGACGAGGTCCGCGTGGCCGGCATCAAGGTCGGCGAGGTGCGCGACGTCCGGCTGGCCGACGACCACGTGCTCGTCACCTTCCGCGTCAAGAACGCCTGGGTCGGCGACCGGACGTCGGCGGAGATCCGGATCAAGACGTTGCTGGGCCGCAAGTTCCTCGCCCTCAAACCCACCGGCGACGGCGTGCAGGACCCGGACCGGCCGATCCCGCGCGACCGGACGGTGACCCCGTACGACGTCACGGAGGCGTTCAACGGCCTGGCGAACACGGCGGGCTCGATCGACACCCGGCAGCTCGCGGACAGCTTCACCGCGATCAGCGACACCTTCCGCAACGCCCCGGCCCACGTCCGCACCGCGCTCGACGGCCTGTCCGCGCTGTCGAAGACGGTGTCCTCCCGCGACGACCAGCTCGCCGGCCTGCTCGCCAACGCCCGCAAGATCACCACGACGCTGGCGAACTCCAACGAGGACTTCGAGCAGCTGCTCTCCGACGGCAACCTGCTGCTCGGCGAGCTCGACCGGCGCCGGCAGGCCATCCACGACCTGCTGACCGGCGCGCAGGCCCTGGCCACCCAGCTCTCCGGCCTGGTCGCCGACAACACCGGGCAGCTGCAGCCCGCGCTGAGCCAGCTGAACACCGTCACCGACCTGCTGTCGCGGCAGAACGCCAACCTGGCGAAGAGCCTGGCCGCCGCCGGGCCGTACTTCCGGCTGGCGAACAACGCGCTCGGCAACGGCCGCTGGCTCGACGCCTACCTCTGCGGGCTGCTGCCCGAGAACCGCGACCCGTGTGTCCCGCCGAAGCAGTCGGGAGTCCCGAAGTGACCACCACCCGCACCTACCGGTTCCTCGCCGCGGCGATCCTGCTCGCGCTCGTCGTCGTGGCCGCGTTGTGGTGGCTGTTCTCCGGCAGCGGCCTCGACCGCGCGACCGTGTTCTTCTCCCGCGCGGTCGGCGTCTACAGCGGGTCCGACGTCCGGCTGCTCGGCGTCCGGATCGGGCAGGTCGAGTCGGTGACCCCGCGCGGCGAGCAGGTCGAGGTGACGCTCACCTACGACGGCTCCGCGCCGATCGCCGCCGACACCGGCGTCGTCGTCATCGCCCCCAGCGTGGTCGCCGACCGGTACGTCCAGTTCGCCAAGCCGGCCCGCGGCGGGCCACGGCTGGCGGACAACGCCACGATCGGCGTGGACCGCAGCGCGACCCCGGTCGAGCTGGACCAGCTGTACGCCAGCCTCGACACGCTGACCAAAGCGCTCGGCCCGGACGGCGCGAACAAGAACGGCGCCCTGTCGGACCTGCTCACCACCGGCGCGCGGAACCTGCGGGGCAACGGGACGGCGTTCAACGACTCGGTCCGGCAGCTCGCCGAGCTGGCCAGAACCCTCTCCGGCAACTCCGGCGACCTGTTCACCACGGTACGGGAGCTGCAGCGGTTCACCAGCATGCTCGCCGCCAACGACGACCAGGTGGCCAAGGTCAACCAGCAGCTCTCGTCGGTGTCGGGCACGCTGTCGGCCAACCGCGACGAACTGGCTTCGGCGTTGCGCTCGCTCGGCACCGCGCTCGGGGACATCCAGGGGTTCCTCAAGGACAACCGGGCGCTCATAAAGTCCAATGTGGACAAGCTGGCGGTGACCACGCAGACGCTCGTCGACCAGCGCGCGTCGCTGGCCGAGACCCTCGAGACCGTGCCGCTGGCCGAGACCAACCTGCTCCGGACGATCGACCCCGCCACCGGCGCCCTGCAGAGCCGCACCGACCTGCTCGACTACCTGCCGCTGCCGGTGACCGGATCGATCTACACGAACGAGGTGGGCGGCCGATGAAAGGACTGCGACGCGTCACCACGTTGGCCATGGGCTGCTGCCTGGTGCTGACCGCCTGTTCGGGGGAATTCAAGGGCGTCTACGACCTGCCGCTGCCCGGCGGTGCCGACGTAGGCGACCACCCGTACCACGTCACCGTCCAGTTCGCCGACGTCCTCGACCTCGTGCCGCAGGCCGCGGTCAAGGTCGGCGACGTCCCGGTCGGGCGCGTGCAGGCCATCCGGCTCGGGACGGACGGCTGGACCGCCGAGGCCGTCGTCGAGGTCAACGGCGACGTCGTCCTGCCCGCCGACGCCGTCGCGCGGCTGCGCCAGTCCAGCCTGCTCGGCGAGAAGTTCGTCGAGCTGGCCGCGCCGGAAGGCGGCCAGGCGAAGGAAAAACTCGCCGACAACGCCGTGATCCCGGTGTCGCGCACCAACCGGAACCCGGAGTTCGAAGAGGTCTTCGGCGCGTTGTCGCTGCTGCTCAACGGCGGCGGCATCGGCCAGCTGCAGACGATCAACCGCGAGCTGTCGCGGGTGATGACCGGCAACGAGAGCCAGATCCGGTCGTTCCTCTCCGGCGTCGACACCCTCGCCACCGACCTGGACGCGCACCGCCAGGACATCACCGCCGCGCTCGACGGCGTCAACCGGCTGGCGACGACACTCGCCGACCGGGACAAGCAGGTCTCCGGCGCGCTCACCGATCTCACGCCGGGCCTGCGCACGCTGACCGACCAGCGCAGCCAGCTCGTGGCCATGCTCCAGTCGCTCGACGACCTCTCCGGCGTCGCCACCGACGTCATCCACAAGAGCAAGGACGACCTCGTCGCCGACCTGCGGGCGCTCGCCCCGATCCTGCACCGGCTCGCCGACGCCGGCGCGTCGCTGCCGAAGGCACTGGAAATCCTGCCGTCCTTCCCGTACACCGACGCGGTCATCCCGGCGATCAAGGGCGACTACCTCAACGTCTACGCGTCGGTGATCCCGGCTCCCGGCGTGACGCTGCCGCCGCCCGGCGAAGGCACCCCGCCGGGCCTGCCGACCCTGCCGCTGCCCTCGACCGGCCAGGTCACGACGCCGGGAGGCCGCTGATGCTCACCACCCGGATCCGCGTCCAGGTCCTCGCGTTCGTAGTGATCTCGCTGGTCACCGTCGCGTTCGTGGGCGCGAACTACGCCGGGATCGGCCGGCTCTTCGGCGGCGGGTACACGGTGCAGCTGGAACTCGCCGAAGGCGGCGGCATCTTCACCGGCGGCGAGGTCACCTACCGCGGTGTCGCCGTCGGGCGGATCGGCGAACTCCGGCTGACACCGTCCGGGATGGAAGCGGACCTCGTCATCGACGGCTCCGCGCCGCCGATCCCGGCGAACGCGCAGGCCGTCGTGGCCAACCGGTCCGCCGTCGGCGAGCAGTACGTCGACCTGCAGCCGCGCACCGCCGACGGCCCGTACCTGAACGCCGGCTCGGTCATCCCGCGCGAGAAGACGACGCTGCCGATGCCGGTGCAGCACCTGCTCGGCGACCTCGACTCGCTGACCGCGTCCGTGCCGACCGGCGATCTGCGCACGGTCGTCGACGAGCTGGACGACGCGCTGCGCGGCACCGGCCCCGACCTGCAGGTCCTGCTGGACACGGCGACGTCGTTCACCAGGGACGCCGCGGCCAACCTGCCGCAGACGGCGAAGCTGATCGACGACGGCTCGACCGTGCTGCGCACCCAGCTCGGCTCCTCCGCCGACTGGCGGTCGTTCACGAGCAACGCCAAGCTCTTCGCCGCGCAGCTGTCCTCTTCGGACGGTGACCTGCGCCGGCTGATCGCCGCCGCGCCGCCCGCCGCGTCCGAGCTGGGCTCGCTGCTGCGCGAGAACACCCCGGGGCTGCCGGTCCTGCTGGCCAACCTGCTCACCACCGCGCAGGTGTTCCAGGCCCGCACCGGCCCGCTGGAGCAGCTGCTGGTCCAGACGCCGAAGGCGGTCGCGGCGACCTCGACCGTCTTCGCCCACGACCAGGCCAACCTGGGGCTGGCCCTGACCTTCTACGACCCGCTCCCCTGCCGGGCCGGGTACGAGAGCACGCGGTACCGGCCCAGCACGGACACCTCGCCGCTGCCGTTCAACACCGGCGCGTCCTGCACGCTGGAGCCGGGCGACGCGTCGTCGGTGCGCGGCTCGCAGCACCTGCCGCACCTGCCGGTGCCGCCGGCCGCGGTCCCCGGCTCCGGTGGCGCCCCGCTCAGCGCGTCGCCCGGCCTGGCGGTGTCCCCGACCCTCGAGGAGATGCTGTGGCTGGGAAAGTGAAGTGGCCGCTGCGGGCGGCGGTGCTCGCCGTGGTCGTCACCGCGGCCTTCGCCGGCTGGTCGGCGATCGGCTGGTACCGGGCGGCGCACAGCGAGGCACGCACCTACGGCACCGCGCGCGACGAGGCACTGGCCAGTGGCCGCGAGCTGGTCGCCCGCCTGTGCAGCCTCGACTACCACCGGCTCGACCAGGGGCTCGCGCAGTGGCTCGACGCGACGACCGGACCGCTGCACGACCGGCTGGCCCACACCGACGACGCCACGAAGAAGACGCTCACCCAGGACGCGACGGTGTCCACCGGCAAGGTCCTGGACGCGGCGGTGAGCGAGCTGGACGAGCATGCCGGGACCGCGAAGCTGCTGGCGTCGGTCGAGATCACCGCGCTGAAGGAGGGCGTGGCCCCGGCGACCAAGCGCAACCGGTTCGCCGCGGGCCTCACCCGGACCGCGAGCGGCTGGAAGCTCAGCGCGCTCGACGAGCTGCCGGTGGGCGCCCGATGAGCACCGCGACGGAAGAAGAAGCCGAGGTCATCATCGAGACGGCCGGACCGCGGCGCCGCCGGTTGCTCCTGCCGCTGCTCGTCGCCGTGTCGGTGCTGCTGGCCGCCGCGGGTGTGGTGTTCACCGTCGCGGCGCGGTCGGCGGCGGACGACCCGGCCGCGGCCAACCGCGCGCTGACCGACGTCGGGGCCACCGCCGAGGTGAACTCGGCGGTGACGCTGGCCCTCAACCGGATCTTCTCCTACTCCTACGACCGGACCGACGTCACCGCGCAGGCCGCGCGGGACGTCCTGCGCGGCGACGCCCGCACCACCTACGACCGGCTGTTCGCCCAGGTGAAAGAAAAGGCACCGGCCCAGAAACTGGTGCTGACGACCCGGGTGACGTCTTCGGCCGTTCAGGAGGTCCGCGACGGCCGGGCCCGGCTGCTCGTGTTCCTCGACCAGTCGGCCACGCGCGCGGACAACAATTCCAGCAGTTCCGCGGCCGCCCAGCTTTCGGTGACCGCGGAACGCGAGGGCAATGCCTGGAAAATCACCGGGCTCACACCTCGCTGATCCCGTTTTTCCACCGCTGCACAATGCGAAGGAGAGTTGGCATGCCTGTTGTCCCGCGCACTCGGAAGAACGGCCGGAAATGGGGCCGCGCGGCCGCGGTCACGGCCGTGGCGGGCGTCGCGCTGAGCGTCGTCACCGCCGTTCCGGCCTCGGCCGACGTGGTCGAGATCCCGGTGGGCTACACCGTCACCGGCAGCACCGTGGTGAAGAAGACCGGCAGCGCGATGACGCTCGGCCCCGGCAACCTCGACGGCGCGCTGGTCATCGACGACCAGACCGGCTCGGTCGGCCTGCGCGCGAACCTGACACTGCCGCCGTCGCAGGCGAACATCTCGCTGGTGTCGGGCGTGTTCAAGATCAAGGCGAAGGTCAAGATCACCCCGACCGGCCCGGCGACCGGCACCATCGCCGGCGGCACGCTGACCACGCACGCCCAGGCGAACATGGAGATCTACGACATCTGGGCCGGCCTGCTGGTCCCGGTCGTCCCGGTGCCGACCGTGCCGGGCAGCTGCAAGGCGAGCAAGCCGCTCGACCTGGACCTGAGCGCCGGCGACGTCGACATCTTCGGCCCGAAGATCACCGTCACCGGCACCTACACCATCCCGGAGTTCAAGAACTGCTTCATCGCCGACCTGGCGCTGGGCGCACTGGTCTCCGGGCCGGGCAACACGATCTCGCTGGACCTGGTCTCCAAGAACGCGGGCTGACCCGGTCCGCGAAGAGGGGGCTTCCCGCCCGGGAAGCCCCCTCTTCGCGTGGCCCGCTCAGCAGGGCGCGGACGGATCGGCCTTGAGCGCGACGGTGAACCGGTCGCCCGACGAGACGGACAGGAACGGGCCGCACAGCCCCCAGCCCGCCGGGTCGCTTTCGGACACGTCGTCGGATCCCCAAGCGACGTAATCCCCGTTGCTCTTGAGCGCGAAGCTGAACGTCCAGCCCGCCTCGATCGCGACGACGTCCGACAGCGCCGCCTCGGGCACGTCGGCCTGGTGGTTGTCGTTGCGGCCCCAGGCGATCACCCGGCCGTCCTTGAGCGCGAGGCTGTGCTGGTGGCCGGCGGACACGGCGGTCACGCCCGATTTCGCCTCGGCCGGCACGTCGGTCTGGCCGTGGTCGTCGGCGCCCCAGGCGAGCACCTCGCCGTTCTTGATCGCCAGGCTGTGGTCGCCGCCGGCGGACACGGCGGTGACCCCGGAAGCCGCCGCGGGCGGGACGTCCGAGCGCAGGCCCCAGCCGATCACCCGGCCGCCGGCGGTCAGGGCGAGGTTGTGCATGGCGCTGGTGGAGATGGCGGTGACGCCGGACTTCGCCTCGGCCGGCACGTCCGTCTGGCCGTACCAGTCGTTGCCCCAGGCCAGGACGGCGCCGTCTTTGAGCGCGAGCTCGTGGCCCCAGCCGGCGGCGATCGCGGTGACACCCGAGGCCGCCGCGCCGGGGACCTCGGTCTGGCCGAAGTTGTTGTCGCCCCAGACCAGGACGCGGCCGTCCTTGAGGCCCATGGCGTCCAGCCCGCCCATGGAGACTTCGCTCAGCCCCTCGGCCGCTTCCGGCGGCGGGCCCAGGATGTAGTTCGAGAACCCCCATTCCACGACACCGCCGGTGACCGGTGCCTGCGCGGAAGCGGACGCGCCCGGCACCACCGGCACGGCGGCCAGCGTGACGGCGAGCAGCACGGAGGCCCGGCGGTGGGCGATGCGGAAACGGGCGGCCACGGCATCCTCTTTCGCTGAATCGATTCCCGCGTTCACGGTGCGCGCGTGGTATCGATAGTAACGCGGACAACGGCCGATCGAAACGCGGTCGCGTATTTGTCAAAATCGCACCAAGGTCATCACACCACTACTCCGGCGTTGACAAGAACCGCGCCGGGCAAACGCCGGTGGAAACCGACCAGGTGACATCCTTGTTGCGCAACCGACTGGCGAGTAACCTCATTTCTCACAGCCACCTCGCGAGGGTTGCGGCTGCACCAGGAATACACCCGGGGGAATTCGCGGTACCGCTTCGGTCCGCGGGGCGCGTGGGCGGCGCCCGCCCGAGACGTCAACTGGATGATCGAAGGAGATTGACAGTCATGACCCGACTCAGGAACCTGTCCCTCAAAGCAGTCACGACCGCGGCCGCGGTCAGCGCGTTCGGCATGGCGCTGACCGGCGTGGCCTCGGCCGACACCGCCTACAACGCGGCGGCCACCTACCGGTGCACCTTCCCGGGCATCCCGCAGCAGGACGTGGCGATCACCGCGTCCCTGACCGGGCCGGACTCCGTCCCCGCGGGCACCACCGTCACGCCGGGCAACGTCGGTGGCACCGCGACCATCTCGGCCGCGGTCCACACGCTGCTGACCGCCGTCGGCTACGACGGCATCCGCGGCACGGCGACGGTCCCGGTGACCGCCGCCCGCGGCACGGTTTCCGGACCGGCCAGCGGCCTGAGCATCCCGGAGACGATCTACCCGGCCGGCGGCCCGATCACGGTGGTCATCAGCCAGGTGGCGACCTCGTCGATCCCCACCTACACGGCGCCGGCGACCGCGGGCAGCGACACGCTCTCGCTCGGCACGCCGATCACCGCGGCCCTGCAGTTCCACAAGGCCTCCGGCAACACCTGGGCGAACTGGAACATGAGCTGCACGCCGAAGACGACGAGCCCGGCGCAGAACCTGGCGTTCTCGCCGAACTTCGTCATCACCTGACAGCGCTGAACCAGCACGCCCGTAGGGATGGCCGGGGCCCCGGCCATCCCTACGGCTCGTTTCCCCGTGGCACGGACAGGAGCACGGCATGGCCCCACGGCTGACCCGGCGGACGGCGGTCCGCGGCGCGCTGGCGCTGGTGTGCGCGGTGTCGGTCACCACCGGCGCGTTCACCGGGACCGGCTCGGCCGCGCCCGGGACGGCGGCCACGGAGGCCGCACCGGACGGCCGCGCGGTCACGAAGACGATCACGGCGTCCTGCCCCTTCGCCGACCCGGTGGGGCCGGTGAAGCTCGACGTGAAGACCGAGGCCACGCTGCCCGCCTCGATGACGACGGGCAAACCGGCGGCGATCGACGGCCTGTCCGTGTCGTTCGCGCTGCCGCGTGCCGCCGCCCAGCAGCTGCTCGGCACCGGCGCCGCCCTCGAAGGTGGGCTGACCTTCCAGCTGCTGCTGGAGCAGGGCAAGAGCAAGGACGCACTCGTCGTCCCGCTGACCATCGCCGCCACCCCGATGCCGCCCGAGGGCGATGTTCCGCTGGTGGCCAAGGGAAAGCTCGCCGCGTTCTCGCCGTCCGCGGCCGGGGTGCTGCGGATCCGGCTGAGCGCACCGGAACTCGCGCTGGGCCCCACGGGCGCGCCCGCCGGTCACCCCGCCGAGCAGGTGGCCTGCACCACCGACGGCGGCCAGGACCTGTCCTTCGGCACGATCGCCGTGCTGGCGGCCACCACACCGCCGTCCGGGAAGCCGGCCCCGGACAAGAAGGCCACGCCGTCGCCCCGGCCGGGCACCCCGCGGCGGCATTCCCTGCTGGCGGAAGAGCCACCGGCGGACGACACCGTCACCACGGTGCTCCCGTTGCAGCCGAACCAGGTCAACGCCACCAGCACGGTCGTCCGGACCGGCACGGTCGTGCGCAGCTCGGCCGCCGCCCTGATCAACGGCGTCTGGCGGCAGGTCACCGACCCGAACGGCACGCCGCTGTCGAGCGACATCACCGGTGAGATCGCGCTCGCGCCGGTGCGGGTGTCGTTCCTCGCCTACGGGTTCCTCCCGGTGAGCGCGACCGTCGAGTTCCTGCCACCGGACTACCGCAACGGCAGGCTGATCCACTCGGCGGGCACGCTCTTCAACGGTGTCCTGCGCGACCACCTCGACGTGGTGGCCCGGCTGAGCGACGTCGAGATCAACGGCGCCCCGCTGCGCGTCGGGCCCGGTTGCGTGACGAAGGAGCCGGCGTCGATCGACATGATGGGCCCGTACGACCCGTTCTCCAGCGGCGAGATCGGCACCGACCCGGCCAATCCCGACCCGAAGTACCGCGGCTTCCGGCTCCCGGAGTTCACCGGCTGCGGCGTGGACGAAAAGCTCAGCTCGGTGTTCAGCGGCCTCACCTCGGGCGACGGCAACCAGGCGCACGCGAGCCTGGCGATCATCGCCCTGTGCACCGAAGCCGACCACCGCAACTGCCCGCCGGTGATGCCGATCCCGGCCGCGGTGTTCCGCGCCGGCCGCTGAGCCGCGGCTACCGTGCGGTCCACTGTGGACGTGCGCCGCCGGTGCGGGGCGACGGCAGCAGTTCGCTGACCGGGTAGCGCAGCGGCAGCGGCGCCGCACCCGCGCGCAGCGCCAGCTCCATCTCGAAGCGCGCCGCCGGGTCGCGGAGCTTTTCGCCGAACGTCGCCTGCAGCTGGCGCATGCGGTAGCGGACCGTCTGCGGGTGCACGCCGAGGCGCTCGGCGATCTCCACCACGTTGCCCTGGCTGTCCAGCCACGCCCGCAGCGTCTCCAGCAGCCGTTCCTGCTGCTTGCCCGTCAAGTCGGCCAGCGGCGCGAACAAGCGGCTCCGCAGGGTGCCGACCAGGCCGGTGTCGGAGTTGACCAGCAGCGTCGCCAAGTGCTCTTCCGCGCGCAGCACCGGACGCGGTGTCAGCACGCCGCGTTCGGCCAGCTGCAATGCGTTCCGGGCCCAGCGCAGGGAATCCGCCACCGACGCGAGCGGGACGCACGGGCCGATCGAGAGCCGGCAGTCCGGCAGCGCCACCTGCAGCGTCGCCAGCCGGGCGCCACCGAGCTCGCCTGGAACCACCAGTTTCGCGTCCGGCGTGTCCAGCTCGGCGAGGATGTCCGCGTCCAGGCCCGCGTGGCGGCGGGCCGGGGCGACGCCGCCGGACGGGCTGACGGCCACCGGGGTCGCGTCGGCGGGCACCGGCCAGCCGATCAGCTGGGCCAGCTCGGCGATCGCCTTCGGCGAGGCCGGTGGCGTCTCGAGGATCAGGTGGAGAAGCTTGCGGCGCCAGGTTTCCAGCGCGCCCGCCGTGCGCGCCTTCGCCTCCAGGTACCCGTCGAGCGCGACGGAGGCGAGTTCGTCCATGAACGCCAGCATCGCGTCGGCCAGCTGGGACATCACCGCCGAGGAAAGCCCGCTTCGCCGCCCGACACGCATGATCCGCCGCCACGACACGCGCGCGCCGACGCGGTACGCCGACTGCAGCGTGTCGAGGCTGCGGCCTTCCCGCATTTCGTTCTGCCCCAGCCGGTGGTGCACTTCGTGGGACTGTTCCTTCGACACGGTCGGGTCGGCGATCTGGGCGACGAACAGCGTGATCGCGTATTCGACGCCGGCCCGGATGGACTTGCCGTAGGGCCCGTCGAGCGGCCGGGCGTAGGCGGGAATGGTCGCGCGGATCTCGTCGACGATCTCGGCCGCGAGGCTGGCCAGCTCCGGACGCAGGATGTCGGCGAGCTTGCGGGGCAGCGGGGCGGGCGGCGCAGCGTGTTCGAATCCGCGCTCCACCGACATCGCAGCTCCTTCGCTCCGCCCCGGGATCCCGGCGCGCGCACCGCGCGGCCGGGCACCCCGCGCCTGGTGCGGGGTGACACCGGACACATCGAAAAAGTAGTCCTGAACGTGTCATCCGTTCGAAGGGAAACCGATTTCTTGTCATCTTCGTGACAAATTCACGGAGGCAGGCTGCGGAAGGCTGACAATCCGGCGACCGACTGCCCGTGACCGTGCGTACGAACGGCCGAACCCTCCAACGAGGCGGCCGCGCCGCGGTTACGCGGCCGTCTTGTATCATGCTATTGATACAAGCGAGGAGGTCCGCATGCCGTGGGACAACGTGCTCGGCGTCGCGCTGGTGACGGGACTGGCCGGCCTGGCGATCCTGATCGTGCTCTGGCCCGGTGAGAAGCACGGAAAGCGCTTGCTGCGCCGCTGGGGCGTGCCGGATCCGGACCCGGCCGAGGTCGCGCTCGCCGTCCGCTACCTCAAGCGCCGCCGGCTCTGGTACCCGTGGCTGTTCCTCGCGATCCCGCCGCTGCTGGACCGGACGGCCGGCTCGCTGTTCACGACGTTGATGCTGGGCGGCCTGATCGCCGAACTGCTGGCGCAGCGGCCGTCGCGCGGCCCACGCCGCGAAGCCGTGCTCTCCCGGCGCACGCTGACCGGGCTCGTGCCGGCGTGGGCGCTCGGGATGAGCGTGCTGGCGGCGGCCGGGTCGATCGTCAACCTCGCCAGGACCGACCGCTGGACTTCGCTGGCGGTGTCGGCGGGCGCGTTCGTGGTCGCGTGGGCGATCGCGCTGCTCGCGGTGCGCCGCCCGGCCGCCGGTGACCGGGCCGACCTCGCGCTGCGCTGCCGCAGCGCGCGCGTGGCGATCGGGCTGGGCATCGCGACGTGCGCGGCCGCCGGCGGCCCGGTCCAGTCCTTCGGCGCGCTCCTGACGGTCGTGGGCGCGCTGGTGGTGTTCTCGGCGGTCGTGGCCCCGATGAAGCAGGTGCCCGCGCCGGCGTGAAGATCTTCGTCGACACCGAAAGCGGCGTCGCCCCGTGGCGGCAGGTGCACGACCAGGTGGTCCGCGCGGTCACGACGGGCGCGTTGCCGGCGGGGACGCGGCTGCCGCCGATCCGCCAGCTGGCCCGCGACCTGGGCCTGGCGCCGGGAACGGTGGCGCGGGCCTACCGCGAGCTGGAGACGGCCGGCTGGGTGGCGACGGCCCGCGCCCGCGGCACGGTGGTGACCCTGCCCGCCGCTCCCCCGGACTCCGCGGCTTTACTGCGCTCTGCCGCGGCCGGCTACGTCACCCAGGCCCGCGAGCTGGGCGCGGATCTCGCCACGGCGCTCGCCGCGGTGCGCGCGGCCTACGAGCACCCGGCCTAGCGCGGGTCGAGCAGGCGGCCGATCGCGGCCAGGACCGGTTCCAGGACCTCGACCTCGCGGGGCGTGCCCACGCACTCCGTGATGCCCGCGCCCACCACGTCGAACTCCGCCAGCGCGTCCAGTTCGGACACCAGGCGGGCGATCGTCCAGCCGTCCGGCTCCGGGTAGTTGAGTCCCGGGAACTCCCCCGGATCCAGTACGTCCAGGTCCACGTGGACGTACAGCTTCTCCACGTCCGCCAAGGCGTCGGACGATGTGACCGCCAGTCCCCGGGAAACCGCCGCCCGCTCGTCCGGGTCGAACACCCGCGTACCCAGCAGCGCCACGCTGCCCGGCGAAAGCGCCGGGTCCGCCGCGAACTCCGGGTCGCCCTCGCCGAACAGCGACCGCAGCACCATCCCGTGGAACGCGCCCGACGGGGACGTCGACGCCGTGTTCAGGTCCGCGTGGGCGTCGAACCACGCGACCCCCAGCCCGGGCCCGTACCGGAAGCGCGCGACACCGATCGGCACCAGCTCGACGCCGCAGTCGCCGCCGATCGTGAGCACCGGGCCGCCGGGTGCCTCCAGCGCCGCCAGCTGCGCCGCGCGGTTGGGGCCGGTCAGCACGGCGCGCGACGCGATGCCACGGTCTACTTCGGACACTTCGCGGGTCTGGCGGACGTGGTGCACGGGCCGGCCGAGCACGTGCCCGGCCAGCTCCGCGAGCGCCAGGCAGCCGTCCGGCAGGCCCGCCGCCCGCGGTCCCACCGCGCCCTGGCGCTGCGGGACCGCGTTGATCAGCGTCACTCCAGCACCAGCAGCAGGTCACCGCCCTCGACCTGCTGGACGTTCGTGATCGCCAGCCTGGCCACCCGGCCGCCGGTGGACGCGGTGATCGACGCCTCCATCTTCATCGCCTCGATCGTCGCGACCGTGGCACCGGCCTCGACCGTGTCGCCCTCGGCGACCTGCAGCGTCACCACGCCGGCGAACGGCGCCGCGACCTGCTTCGGGTTGCCCTTGTCGGCCTTCTCGGTCGCCGGGACGTCGGAGGCGATCGAGCGGTCGCGGATCTGGATCGGGCGCAGCTGGCCGTTGAGCGTCGACATCACCGTGCGCATGCCGCGTTCGTCGGCCTCGCCGATGGCCTCCAGCTCGATGAGCAGCCGCACGCCCGGCTCCAGGTCGACCTGGTACTCCTCGCCCGGGCGCAGCCCGTAGAAGAAGTCCTTGCTGGGCAGCACCGACGTGTCACCGTAGGCCTCGCGGTGGGCTTCGAACTCCTTCGTCGGGCCGGGGAACAGCAGCCGGTTGAGCGTCCGGCGCGGTTCAGCCGCCAGTGCGGTCCGGTCCTCTTCGGACAGTTCGACGACCGGCTTCGCCGCCGCGCGGCCTTCGAGGGCCTTGGTGCGGAACGGCTCCGGCCAGCCGCCGGGCGGGTCGCCCAGCTCGCCGCGCAGGAAGCCGATCACCGAGTCGGGGATGTCGAACTTGTTCGGCTCGGCCTCGAAGTCGGCCGGCGAGACGCCCGCGCCGACCAGGTGCAGCGCCAGGTCGCCGACGACCTTCGAGGACGGCGTCACCTTCACCAGGTGGCCGAGGATCTTGTCGGCCGCGGCGTACATCGCTTCGATGTCCTCGAACCGGTCGCCCAGGCCCAGCGCGATGGCTTGGGTGCGCAGGTTCGACAGCTGCCCGCCGGGGATCTCGTGGTGGTAGACGCGCCCGGTCGGCGACGCCAGCCCGGCCTCGAACGGCGCGTAGATCTTGCGCACGCTCTCCCAGTACGGCTCCAGGTCGCCGATCGCCTGCAGGTCGAGCCCGGTGGTGCGGTCGGAGTGGTCGGTGGCCGCCACGATCGACGACAGCGACGGCTGCGACGTGGTGCCCGCCATCGACGACACGGCGCCGTCGACGGCGTCCGCGCCCGCCTGGATCGCCGCGAGGTAGGTGGCCAGCTGGCCGCCCGCGGTGTCGTGGGTGTGGATGTGCACCGGCAGGTCGAACTCCTTGCGCAGCGCGGTGACCAGCTTGGTCGCCGCGGGCGCGCGCAGCAGCCCGGCCATGTCCTTGATCGCCAGGACGTGCGCCCCGGCACCGACGATCTGCTCGGCCAGCTTGAGGTAGTAGTCGAGCGTGTAGAGCTTCTCGCCCGGATCGGACAGGTCCGAGGTGTAGCACAACGCCACCTCGGCGACGGCCGTCCCGGTCTCGCGCACGGCTTCGATGGCCGGGCGCATCTGCTCGACGTCGTTGAGCGCGTCGAAGATCCGGAAGATGTCGATCCCGGTCTTGGTGGCCTCGTCGACGAACGCGGTCGTCACCTCGGTCGGGTACGGCGTGTACCCGACGGTGTTGCGCCCGCGCAGCAGCATCTGCAGGCAGATGTTCGGCACAGCCTCGCGCAGCGCGGCCAGCCGCTCCCACGGGTCCTCGGCCAGGAACCGCAGCGCCACGTCGTAGGTCGCGCCGCCCCAGCACTCCAGCGAAAGCAGCTGCGGCAGGGTGTTCGCGACGACCGGCGCGACCGCGAGGAGGTCCTTCGTCCGGACACGGGTGGCGAGCAGCGACTGGTGCGCGTCCCGGAACGTCGTGTCGGTGACGCCGATGTGCGGCGACTTCCGCAGCCACTCTGCGAACCCGGCCGGCCCCAGCTCGGCGAGCTTCTGCTTCGAACCCGGCGCCGGCTGCGCGTCCTCCGGCAGCTTCGGGAGCTTCAGCGTGGCGTCCGGCGTCTTCGGGCGCTCGCCGTGCGGCTTGTTGACCGTCTGGTCGGCGAGGTAGGTGAGCAGCTTCGTGCCGCGGTCGGCCGAGGACCGGGCGGTGAGCAGGTGCGGGCGCTCCTCGATGAACGAGGTCGTCACGCGCCCGGCGCGGAAGTCCGGGTCGTCGAGGACGGCCTGCAGGAACGGGATGTTCGTCGCGACCCCGCGGATCCGGAACTCGGCGACGGCGCGGCGCGCGCGGCCGACGGCGGTGTCGAAGTCGCGGCCCCGGCAGGTGAGCTTGACCAGCAGCGAGTCGAAGTGGGCGCTGATCTCGGTGCCGGAGAAGGCGGTGCCGCCGTCGAGCCGGATACCGGAGCCGCCCGGCGAGCGGTAGGCGGAGATCATGCCGGTGTCCGGGCGGAAGCCGTTGGCCGGGTCCTCGGTGGTGATCCGGCACTGCAGGGCGGCGCCGCGCAGGTAGATCTTGTCCTGGGACAGGCCGAGGTCGGCGAGGGTCTCGCCGGCGGCGATCCGCAGCTGCGACTGCACGAGGTCGACGTCGGTGACCTCTTCGGTGACCGTGTGCTCGACCTGGATGCGCGGGTTCATCTCGATGAAGACGTGCTTGCCTTGCTTGTCGAGCAGGAACTCGACGGTGCCGGCGTTGCGGTAGCCGATCTGGCGGGCGAACTTGACCGCGTCGGCGCAGATGCGCATCCGCAGCTCGGGGTCGAGGTTCGGGGCCGGGGCCAGCTCGATGACCTTCTGGTGGCGCCGCTGCACCGAGCAGTCGCGCTCGAAGAGGTGGATGACGTTGCCCTCGCCGTCGGCGAGGATCTGCACCTCGATGTGCCGCGGCTCGACGACGGCCTTCTCGAGGAAGACGGTCGGGTCGCCGAAGGCGGACTCGGCCTCCCGCGCGGCGGCCTCGATGGACTCGCGCAGCAGGGCGGGGTCCTCGACCCGGCGCATGCCGCGCCCGCCACCGCCGGCGACGGCCTTGACGAAGACGGGGAAGCCCAGCTCCTCGGCGGCCGCGACCAGCGTGTCGACGTCACTCGACGGCTCGGACGACCCGAGCACCGGCACCCCGGCCTCCCGCGCGGCCTTGACCGCGCGCGCCTTGTTACCGGTGAGTTCGAGGATGTCGGCGCTCGGCCCGACGAAGGTGATGCCCGCTTCCTCGCACGCGCGCGCGAGATCGGGGTTCTCGGAGAGGAAGCCGTAGCCGGGGTAGACGGCGTCGGCTCCCGCCTTCTTCGCGGCGGCGACGATCTCGTCGACCGAGAGGTAGGCGCGCACGGGGTGACCGGGTTCGCCGATCTCGTACGCCTCGTCGGCCTTCAGCCGGTGCAGCGAGTTGCGGTCTTCGTGCGGAAACACGGCGACCGTCCCGGCGCCCAGTTCGTAACCGGCGCGGAACGCGCGGATGGCGATCTCGCCGCGGTTGGCCACCAGCACCTTGCGGAACATGCCCGGTCCTTCCCGTATGGATCGGTAGTCAACGCACGTTACCCGGTTCTTCCCGCTCTGCGGGAGTTCAGTCCCGGGTGATGGACATCATGCGCCGCGGGAGGTTGGCCGGGACGCCGGCTGGGCAGCCTGTCCGGATCCGGGCAGCGGTGCCATCTTCGCAGGCCGGGAGCACATCGGCCAGTGCCTCGGGTCAGCCGCCGGGCGGCGCGTAGAGCAGCCGGTTGGCCGTGCCGTCCGGAACGCCCTGCAGCGCGTCCGGGGTCGCCGCCTGAACAAGCGCTTGGTCCACTTGGGCCGGTGCCGCCTCCGGGTGCTGGGCGCGGTACAGCGCCGCCACCCCGGCCGCGAACGCCGCCGCCATCGAGGTGCCCGATTCCGGGCCCGCTCCCGCGCCGCCCGCGATCGGGGCCGGGATGTCCACGCCCGGCGCGTACAGGTCGACGTCCTGGCCGAAGTTCGACGCCTTGTCCGGCCGGTCCTGGGCGTCGCTCGCCGCGACGGTCAGCGCCTCGGCCACGCGGCCCGGCGAGAACCCGCTCGCGTCGGCGGTCTCGCTGCCCGCCGGGACCGCGACCGGGACCACCGCCGCCAGCCGTTTCACCGCGGCGTCGAGCCGGTCGTTGGGCACGCCGCCGATGCCGAGGACGGCGACCGCGGGCTGCTGGGCGTTCTGGGCGACCCAGTCGATGCCCGCGATGATCCGGTCGGTCGCGCCGCCGCCGTCCTTGTCGAGCACCCGCACCGGCACGATCTGCGCGCCCTTCGCGACGCCGTAGTCCTTCCCCGCGGCGAGCCCGGCGAGCCGTGTGCCGTGGCCGTTGGTGTCGGAGGTGTCCGAGCCGCCGCCGAGGAAGTCCCGCCCCGGCGCGACGCGGCCCTGGAAGTCGGGGTGCTTCGCGTCCACGCCGCTGTCGATGACGTAGATCGAGACGCTCGAAGCGTCCGTTGCGTAGTGGTAGGCGTGGTCCTGCCCGGTGCGCTGGTCGATCCGGTCGAGCCCCCAGCTGGGCGGGTCCGGCTGCACACCGCCGGCGGCGGCCTGCCCGGCGAGCACGGCCGTCATCGCCGCGAGAAGCATCCTCATGATCGTCGTCGTACCCCGGCGGTGACCGGGCGACAACTCAGGGCCGTCGCTCGATCGGCTGATTCCGCGCCCGCACGGCGAGCACGACGACGTCGGCGGCCAGCAGCACGAGAGCGATGGTGGCGACGATCTGGCCGGCGTAGGTCAGGGAGGAGTGCTCGAGCACGGCCGCGAACGTCGGCGCGAGGACGCCCAGCAGTCCCGCGGTCCCGCCGGCGAGCACGGCCCAGCGCAGCCCGGCGGGGCGAAGGACAAGGGCGAGGACGGGAACGACAACGGCGAGCAACGCCCCGAGCACGAAGTAGGCCGCCGCCCGCCCGCCGTCGCTGCGGTCGTGGTCGGCCAGTTCGGCGAGCTGCCCGGCCCAGCCACCGGCGGCGACCAGCCCGAGCCCGATCGCCACCCAGCCGTCCCAGCCCCGCACCCGCCCGGCCCCGAATCCCCCGGCCCGCCTCAGCACGACGAGCGCGGACGTCCCGGCGACGACGAGCGCGAGGTGGGCGAGCAGCAGGAAGGCGAAGCCCGCGCTGAGGTCCGAGGAGCCGTCCTGGGAGAGGGTGATGAGATCGCCGAGGAAGCGAAGCAAGCCGAAGAGCGCACCGAGCCCGGCCCCGGCCAGCAGCGCGGGGCCGACGTGCCGGCGGGCACGCGGAGCGAGGGTCAGGATGCCGGCGAGCAGGGCGGTCCCGGCGACGAGCACGACGTAGACGGGCATGCCCGGCCGGTAGTCGGCGAGACTGTACTCGCCGTAGCGGTAGTAGAGGCCGAGTCCGAGGAAGGCGAAGAGCGCGCCGGTGATGGCGAGGATGCCGGCGAAGCCACCGACCGGATCCACCGGCCCGGGCGCGACGGGCCGGGCCCCGGTCTCGGCGACGGCTTCGGCCTCCGGCGCGGCCACCGGCGCAGGCTCCACAATGGCCTGAGGCTCAGGCTCATGCGCCACGACCGGCTCGGGCTCCCGCTCCACCACCGGCTCCGGCGCCACGACCGGTTCTGGCTCGACGACCGGCTGGTGCTCCGGCGCCACGACCGGCTCCGGCTCGACGACCGACTGGGGTTTCGGCACCACGACCGGCTCCGGCTCGACGACCGGGAGCGTCTCGATCTCCACCGCCACCACGACCTCACCGGTGGGACCGCGGACCACGACCTTCCCCCGCCGCGTGCCCGACTCGCCCGCCGTCACCCTCAGCTCCGCGCCCGACGCCGTCTCCGCGACGCCGATCCACGCGTGCGAAGCCTCGAACCGCACCTCACGCGCCACGGGCGGCCCCGCCGTCCGCAGCTCCGCCGACGCCACCTCCCCGGGCGCCGCCGACAGCCGCACCGACGGCACCGCCACCTGCACCAGCGCGGAGCCCAGTGCGTCCGAGGCCGCCGCGGCCACGTGCTCGATGTCCGTCGCCGCCATCGTCTTCAGTGCTTCGAACGCTCCCATGGCCACCGGCAGGTTGTCGCTCGCCAGCCTTCGCCGCAGCTCCGCCACCGCGCCCAGGCGGGTGAACGGGTTCTCCGCCTCGATCGCCGCCGCCAGGTCGGCCGGGACCGGCGACGGCTTGATGCGCCGCCGCCTGCTCTTCGCCAGGTACAGCTCGCCCTGCATCTCGATGTCACGGCTCGGTGTCTGCTTCGGGTTGCGCTCGCGGACGCGGTCGAACAGGTACTCGTACAGCTCGCCCAGCGCGATCCAGCCGTCCTCGTCGCGGTCGGCCTCGCCCGTGCGCAGGCCTTCCACCAACGCCGACGTGAACACCGAAGGCTGCGCCGGCTGTCCTTCCGCCAATCGCGCGCCTTCGAAGGCGTACTCGATCGAGTTCGACGCCGTGATGACCGCCCGGCCGCGGCCACCGCGGAAGCTGTCCAGCACGTTCGCCTCGCCCGACGCCCGTACCGTGACGCCCTGGGCGAACGCCCCGCCGTAGCAGCAGTCCAGCAGCAGCACGATGCTGCGCGAGCGGCTCTGCCGGATGCACAGCCGCACGAAGTCCGCCGGCACCGCCGTCGACCGCAGCCGGTCCGGCCGGGTGTTGCGGGCGGCGAAGAACAGCCCGCCCGAGTCGTCTTTCAGGCCGTGGCAGGAAAAATGCAGCAGCAGGACGTCGTCGGGACGGCCCTCCGCGCAGAGGTCTTCGATCTCAGCCTGCACGACGTGCGCGGTCTCGTTGCGCACGACGCGGACCTCGAAGTCGCTGATCGCCCGGTCACCGAGCACTCCGGCGAGGGCGTCGGCGTCCGCCGCGGGCGAGCCCAGCCGCTGCAGCCCCGCGTTGTCGTACTCGCCGTTGGCGACGATCAACGCCCGCCTCCGCCCCGCCATACCGGTAGGAAACGCCCGCGCGCGCCGTTGCGGCAATCAGCCGAACGGGCACACCTACCCCGCCTCCGCCCGGAAAATCGTTTCCTGCCCTTTCAGGCAGACGACGGCGTCGAAGGCGGCCGCGACGTCGACCCGCACCGCCATGTGCGCGTGCCGGATGCTCGACGCCGCCGGGCTCGCGACCACGCACGGCGCCCGATCGGCCAGCACCGCCTCGACCCCGCCGTCCGCGGGCGCTTCGAGGGCCTGCTCGAACATCCGGAACCCGAGCCGCCCGGTTTCGTCGGGGACGAGCCCGGTCGTCGTCCCCGAAACGGCCGTGAGCGCGAGCGCGAAGTACCGGTCACCCAGCTCCGCGGCCAGGTGCGTGCCCGCCGACGGCGCCGTCATGCCCGGCATCGGCGAGAACGGCACCCGCTGGAGGTGTCCGTTGTGGAGCATCAGCACGACCTTCTCGCCCGGGTGCAGGCGGCGCAGCAACCGGACGGTCGCCGCCATGTACGTGTCGCGCGACGAGCTCTGCGGCTCCGGCGCCTGCCCGGCCATCAGCGCGTCCAGCTCACGCAGGTACAGGTCGACGCGCAGGGCGCCTTCGGCCAGATGCACGGCGACCTGGCCGTAGCCCGGCGCAAGCGATTCGACGTGTCCTTTGAGGATGGTCAACGCCGTCGTCGCCGCGTCCCGCGCTTCGGTGCTCATCTCCTTGTAGCGCGCGGGAGCGACGGCGCTGCTCACCGACGCGTACGGCTGGCACGCCTTCAGCGCCGTGTCCACGAGGGACACCGCGGCCGGGTCCACGCGCTCGAGGTGCTCGCGCAGCGCCCGCAACGCCGGCACCGGCGAGCCCGCCGAACTCGGCACGTCGAGCCCGTAGAACCGGACGTCCCGGCCGCGCAGCCAGGTCAGCATCCCGTGCACCTCGGCCGAGTCGCCGAGGCCGAAGGTGAAGCCGTCGCGGGCGATGCCGGCGACGTCACCGGGGCCGCCCCGAAGCCACGCGTCGACCAGGTGCCCTTCCGGGAACCCGCTTTCGAACCCCAGCACGGTGAACCCGCGCTCGTCGACGAGGTGGCGCAGCAGCCGGTCGCGCAGCACGCCGAACTCGCGGATGTGATGGTTGTTCTCGCCGATGGCGACGACTTCGGCGTCGCCGACGAGGTCGGCGATCTCGGTGACAGCGACGGTTTCTGGCATACTGACCACACTAACGCAACAGGAGTAGCAGTTGGCTTCCGAGTTTTCCGGCACGCGACGGCCGGGCGGCCGCACCGGGCGGACCCGCCTCGCCGCGCTGAACGCCACCCTGGAGCTGCTCGGCGAACGCGGGTACGCGGAGCTGACCGTCGAGGCGGTCGCCGAGCGCTCCGGCGTGCACAAGACGACGCTGTACCGCCGGTGGGAGTCCGCCGAAGGCCTGGTCGCGGCGGCCCTGCTGATGGGCACCGAGCAGCCGTGGGAAGCCCCGGACACCGGGTCGCTGGAGGGTGACCTGCGCGAGGTCAACCTGGAGCTGGTGCACTACTTCACCGCGCCGGGCGAGCGCGAGCTGCCGACGGCGTCGATCTCGGCGGCGTTTTTGTCCCCGCGCGCCGCGGAGGCCCTGCGCGAGTTCTACGTCGACCGCCACGCCCGGTCCGCGCCGATCGTCGAGCGGGCCGCCGGCCGCGGCGAGGTCCCGCTCGGCACCGACCCGGTGGAGGTCGTGCGCGTGGCGTGCGGGCCGATCTTCTACCGCTTGTTCGTCTCCCGCGAAGGCGTGACCCCGCAGGACGCCGACGTGGCCGCGAGAGCCGCCGCGGCCGCCGCGAAAGCCGGCGTGTTCACGGCAAAGACCGGCGGTACCGCGTCTCCTCCAGCGTGACCCGGCCGCCGTCGATGGTCTCGGTCTGGGTCACGCCGTCGTCCACCCAGCCCTGCCGGACGTAGAACGCCTTCGCCCGTTCGTTCGTCGACAGCACCCACAGGACGGCGCTGTCGCCGGTCAGCTCCTCGATGACCCGGTCGTGCAGCGCCCGGCCGAGACCGCGACCCCAGTACTCCGGCAGCAGGTACAGCGCGTAGAGCTGCCCGTCCCCGAATGCGGCGAACCCGGCGAGGACGCCGTCCTCCTCGGCGACCAGCACCCGGCCGATGCCCTCGCCGATGCGCCGCGCCCACGACGCGGCGCGTGAGGAAGCCGAGAGCCCGGCGAGGAAATCGTCCGGGAGCAGGCCCGCGTACGCCGCCTGCCACGACCGCACGTGGATCTCGCCGATCGCGGCCGCGTCGGCGACCGTGGCCGGCCGGATCAACTCTTCTCCAGGTATTCCGCGCGTTCCAGATCGACGACGTCGGCGACCATCTGCGCGAGCCCGCGGTACTTCTTCAGCTCCGGATCCTGGTCGACGATCTCCTGCGCGCTGGCCCGCGACGCGGCGATGACGTCTTCGTCCCGCAGCAGCGAAAGCAGCTTCAGCCCGGACCGCTTGCCCGACTGCGCGGCGCCGAGGATGTCGCCTTCGCGGCGCAGCTCCAGGTCCAGCCGGGACAGCTCGAAGCCGTCCGTCGTGGACTCGACGGCCGCCAGCCGTTCGCGCGTCGCCGTGCCGTCGAGCGCCTCCGTGACCAGCAGGCACAGGCCGGGCACGCTGCCCCGGCCGACGCGGCCGCGCAGCTGGTGCAGCTGGCTGACGCCGAACCGGTCGGCGTCCATGATCACCATCGCCGTCGCGTTCGGCACGTTGACGCCGACCTCGATCACTGTGGTGGCCACGAGGACGTCGAGCTGCCCCGCGGAGAACGCGCGCATCACCGCGTCCTTGTCGTCGGGCGGCATCCGGCCGTGCAGCACGCCGATCTTCAGGCCCTGCAACGGCCCGTGCTCCAGCTCGGGCGCGACGTCCAGCACCGCGAGCGGCGGCCGCTTGTCGCTCTTGTCCGACGGCGGCTCGTCGCCGATGCGCGGGCACACGACGTACGCCTGATGCCCCTTGCCGACCTCTTCGCGGACCCGCTGCCAGATCCGGTCGAACCAGGCGGGTTTCTCGGCGACCGGCACGACCGTGGTCGAGATCGGGGACCGCCCGACCGGCATCTCGCGCAGCGCCGACACCTCCAGGTCGCCGTACACGGTCATCGCCACCGTGCGCGGAATCGGCGTCGCGGTCATGACCAGGACGTGCGGGCTCGTGTCGCCGGCCCCGCGGGTGCGCAGCGCGTCCCGCTGCTCGACGCCGAAGCGGTGCTGCTCGTCGACGACGGCGAGGCCGAGGTCGGCGAACTCGACGTGGTCCTGGATGAGCGCGTGCGTGCCGACGACGATGCCCGCTTCCCCGCTGACGATCTCCAGCAGCGCCTTCTTGCGCTCCTTCGCGCCCATCGAGCCGGTGAGCAGCGTGACGCGGGTGGCGTTCTCCGCCGCGCCCAGCTCGCCGGCCTGGCCGAGGTCGCCGAGCATTTCCCGCAGCGACCGCGCGTGCTGCGCGGCGAGGACCTCGGTCGGGGCCAGCATCGCGGCCTGCCGCCCGTTGTCGACGACCTGCAGCATCGCCCGCAGCGCGACGACCGTCTTGCCCGAGCCGACCTCGCCCTGCAGCAGCCGGTTCATCGGGTGGTCGGAGGCGAGGTCCGCGGCGATCTCGTCGCCGATCCCCCGCTGCCCGGCGGTCAGGTCGAACGGCAGCCGCTTGTCGAACGCGTCCAGGATCCCCCCGCTGACGTGCGGGTTCGCCTTCGCCGGCCGCGAGACCGCGGAGTGCCGCCGCTGCGCGAAGATCAGCTGGACGGCCATCGCCTCGTCCCACTTGAGCCGCTTCTTCGACGCCTCCAGGTGCGCCCAGTTGCTCGGACGGTGGATGCCGTGCAGGGCGGTGTCGAGGTCGGACAGCTTGTGCAGCCGCCGCAGCTCCGCGGGCATCGGGTCCTCGTCGACCTCCAGGACGTCCAAGACCTGCCGCACGCACTTAGCGATCGACCAGGTCGGCATGCCCTGCGCGGCCGGGTACACCGGGATGATCGCGGCGAGGAAGTCGTCCATCGCCTCGTCCGCGCGGTCGGCCTCGAAGAGCTCGTACTCGGGGTTGGTCAGCTGCAGCGTGTCGCGGAAGGCGGAGACCTTGCCGGCGAACAGGCCGGTCTTGCCGGGCACCAGCTCTTTTTCGCGCCACGCCTGGTTGAAGAAGGCGCAGGTCAGACGCTTCTTGCCGTCGGTGATCACCATGTCGAGGATGGTCCCGTTGCGTGACTTCATCCGCCGCTTGCTCACCTTTTCGATGCGCGCCATGACGGTCGCGTGCTCGCCGAGCTCCAGCCCGGCGATGTCGGTGAGCTCGCCGCGCTCGGCGTAGCGGCGCGGGTAGTGGCGCAGCAGGTCGCTGACCGTCTCGATGCCCAACGCCGTGGAGAGCGCCTTCGCCGTCTTGGCGCCCAGCAGCAACGGCAGCTTGTCGCGCAATCCGGCCATTCGCTATTCGACTCCCATCAGCAGCACGGCGTCGGCCTGGCCACTCGCGTAGCTGGTCAGCTCCACCTCCGGGTGCTCCACCCGCAGCTGCTCGGCGAGCTCCTCGGCGACCCCGGGCGGGGCGGCGGCCCCGCTCAGCACCGTCACCAGCTCCCCGCCGAGCGCCAGCATCCGGTTCAGCACCTTCATCGCGGCCGCGACCACGCTCGTCTCGGACGCGGGGGCCGGCTCGATCAGCACCACCTCGTCGTCGACCAGGCCGACCACGTCGCCGGACTGGGCCCGGCCCACCCAGGTTAGCGACTCCTCCTGCGCGATCCGCAGTTCGCCACGCCTGGTCGCGGCGGCCGCCTCGGCCATCGCGACGACGTCGTCGTTGGTGCGGCGCCCGGCGTCGTGCACGGCGAGGGCGGCCAGCACCTGCACCGGCGACGCGCACGGGATGACCACGACGTCCCGGTCGGCGGCCATCGCGTGCCCGGCCGCGGTGTCGGCCGCGGCGGTGAGCGCGGTGCTGCCCGGCAGCACCGTGACGTGCCGGCCGGCGGCCTCGTTGAGCAGGCCGATCATGTCCTCGACGCTCGGCGTCTCGCCTTCGGGAACGGCCAGCACCGGAATGCTCTCGGCCCGCAGCAGCTCGGCGAGCGCGCCGCCGTGGACGACGGCCACCACCGTGCGGTCGATGCCGCCGCCCGGCTCGATCGGTGTCGGCGTGAGCAGCGGTTCGACGCGGATCCGGCGCGGGCGGCCCAGCGCGAGCCCGGCCTCGATGGCGGCGCCGATGTCGGCGCAGTGGACGTGCACGGCGTGGCTGCCCGAGCCGTCGCCGGCCACGGTGACGCTGTCGCCGAGACCGCTCAGCTCCTTGCGCAGGGTCGGCAGGCTCTGCTCGTCGACGCCGTCGAGCAGGTACATGACCTCCCAGGCGTAGGCGCCGGCCTGGCCGGCGGCGTGGACCTCGAGGGCGTGCTCGTGCGGGAGGTCGGTGCCGGTGACCACGCCGACCAGGGCGTCGAGCACGGCGACCAGGCCGCGCGCGCCCGCGTCGACGACCCCGGCCCTGGCCAGGGCGGGCAGCTGCAACGGCGTCTTCTCGAGGGCGTGCGCGGCCGCCTTCGCGGCCTTCTCCGCGACGTCGCCGAGCGGGCCCGTGTCCCCGCGCACGGCGAGGGCGACGGCGTGCAGGACGGTCAGGATCGTCCCCGCGACCGGGCGGCTGACGGCGCCGGTGGCGACCTCGTCGGCGTGCCCCAGCGCCCGGGCCAGCCACGGCCCGTCCAGCTCGCCGCCGGCCCGGTCCGCCAGCCCGCGCACGACCTGCGAGAGGATCACGCCGGAGTTGCCCTTGGCGGCGGCCACGGCCCCCCGAGCGAGGACCTTCAGCGCTTCGGCGGCGTCCCCGGGGTTCGCCTTCGCCAGTTCTTCGGCGGCGCCGGTCATCGTGAAGAGCATGTTGGAGCCGGTGTCGGAGTCGGCGACGGGATAGACGTTGATCTCGTCGATGGCCGGCCGCAGGGTCGCCAGGCTGCGCACACAACCCGCAGCCCAGGCCGACACCGCCGCCGCGTCCAGCACCCGCACCCCGTAACCTCCTGACCGGTCTCGGGCAGCGTATCGACCCGGTGCGGAGGCCATCGAACGCAGTAGTTACTATGGTCGAGTTGCCCAGTGCATCTGGGCTCATTTCTATGACCCAGATCCAAAGGAGTTCGACGTGGCTGCCGTGTGCGACGTCTGTGGCAAGGGACCCGGCTTCGGCAAGTCGGTCTCGCACTCCCACCGCCGTACCAACCGCCGGTGGAACCCGAACATCCAGACCGTCCACGCCAAGGTGGGTGTGTCCCAGCGCAAGCGCCTGAACGTGTGCACGTCCTGCATCAAGGCGGGCAAGGTCGTTCGCGGCTGACGCGAGAAGTTTGGGTGGCGGGTGCTCGCGAGAGCACCCGCCATTTTCATGTCCGCGGCCGGAAGCGCCCAATGTGGCCTTCGGTGCGTTGGATCAGCACTGCGGCGCGAAGCGCCTCCGCTGAGGGCGGCGGTGGGGGCATGGGCGGAGCACCCAATGTGGCCTTCGGTGCGTCACACGCACCCAATGTGGCCTTCGGTGCGTCACACGCACCCAAGGCGGCCTTCGGTGCGTCACACGCACCCAAGGCCGCCTTGGGGCGCTCACTTGAGGAAGCCGGTCAGCAGGTCCTTGAGCGTCTCCGGGTACTGGAGGACGCCGTGGTCCTGGCCTTCGAGGGTTTCGTGACGGGCGCCCGGGATCGCCGCGGCCGCCGCGCGGGCTCCTGACTGCAGTGCTTCGTCGCTGGCGCCGCCGCCGATCACCAGGGCCGGCACCGCGATGCGGGCCAGGTGGTCGAGACGGGGGCGGGCGCCCGGGCCGCAGATCGTCAGGTCGTACGGCAGCGTGTGCGCCAGCGCCGTGAACCAGCCCCACACCGGGGCGGCCTTCATGCCGTCGACCGTCTCCGCCGGGGTGCCCGCGACCCGCAGGAACGTCGCCACCGCGCCGTCGCGGTCCCCCGCCGCGAGCTGCGCGCGGACCTCGTCCAGGACGTCGGCCCGCGGGTGCTCGTCGGTCGCGTACGGCGGCTCGTACGCCACCACCCGATCGATCGGCAGGCCCGCCGCGGCCGCCTCCAGGGCCAGGACCGCGCCCGACGAGTGCCCGAACACCGACGCCGTCCCGCCCGCGTGGGAGATCAGCGCCGCGAGGTCTTCGATCTCACGCTCCATCGCGTACGAAGGCGCGTCGCCGCTCGAGCCCCGGCCGCGCCGGTCGTAGGTGATCGTCGTGAAGTCGCCGGCCAGGACCTCCGCCAGGCCGGCGACCGTCGTGCGGTCGTTGAACGCGCCGCCGACCAGGATCACCGGCGCACCGGATCCGCGCCGCTCGAAGAAGATGGTCGTGCCGTCGGCCGACGTGACGTTCATGGTTTCCTCCGGAAAGGGTGTCGTTTCCCCCTGGTCGGAGCCGTCACGCCGATCCGGACACGCGGACCTAGGGAAGTTTCCAGTCGACCGGCGCCGCGCCCTGCTGCTCCAGCAGCTGGTTGGCGCGGCTGAACGGCCGGGACCCGAAGAAGCCGTTGTGCGCCGACAGCGGGCTCGGGTGCGCCGACTCGATGCACGGGACATCGCCGAGCAGCGGGCGCAGGTTGCGGGCGTTGCGGCCCCACAGGATCGCCACCAGCGGCCCTCCTCGCGCCGCGAGGGCCTTGATCGCCTGCTCGGTGACCTCTTCCCAGCCCTTGCCCTGGTGCGAGTTGGGTTTGTTCGGCTGCACCGTCAACGCCCGGTTGAGCAGCAGGACGCCCTGCTCGGCCCACGGCGTGAGGTCGCCCGTCGACGGCGTCGGGTGGCCGAGGTCGTCGACGTACTCCTTGTAGATGTTGATCAGGCTCTTCGGGATCGGCCGGACGTCCGGCGCCACGGAGAAGCTCAACCCGACCGCGTGCCCCGGCGTCGGGTACGGGTCCTGCCCGACGATGAGCACCCGCACGTCGTCGAACGGCTGCTTGAACGCGCGCAGCACGTGCTCCCCGGCCGGCAGGTACTGCCGGCCCGCGGCGATCTCCGCGCGGAGGAACTCCCCCATCGCGGCGACCTGCGGCGCCACCGGTTCGAGGGCCTTCGCCCAGCCTGCCTCGACGATCTCGTGCAGCGGTCGTGCGGTCACGGGCCGCGAGCTTACCGGGCGTGGCCGGCGTCACCCGAGCGGGTCGAGCCGCCGCAGCTCGGCGCGGAACCGTCGCGCCCGCCGGACGTACGAATCGACGACGAGCGCGATGTTCTCCGCGCTGAACGACTTGTTCTCCCGCGTCTTCCCCGGCACGCCCAGCGCGATCTCCCCGGTCTTGACGTGGGAGCCGTACGACAGCACCGCGCCCGCGCCGACCATGCCGCCGTCCTCGATCACCGAGCCGTTCAGCACCACCGAGCCGGACGCGATCAGGCAGCCGGTGCCGATGGTCGCGCCCTCGATGTGCACCGCGTGGCCGACCGCCGACGACGGCCCGAGGATCGTCGGGTGCCGCTCGGTGCAGTGCACGACACAGCCGTCCTGGACGTTCGAGCGCTCCCCGATCTCGATGTACCCGTGGTCGCCGCGCAGCACCGTCTGCGGCCACACCGACGCGTGCGCGCCGATCCGGACGTCGCCGATCACGGTCGCGTCCGGGTGGACGTAGGCGTCGGGGTGGATCGCCGGCTCCAGGGAGCCGAGGGCGTAGATCGGCATGCCGCCTCCGGGTGCACTGCGGTTTCACTTCCCGTGCGATTGGATCACGCCATCGCCGCCTCGTCGAAGACCAGTGCCGGGAGCACGGGACTCGTGCTCCTGCTGGTCGTGCTCGCGTGGCTGCTCAGCCTGCCGACGGTGTCGCCCGCGCTCGCCAACGGCCTGGCCGCGACGCCGCCGATGGGCTGGAACAGCTGGAACCAGGTCCGCTGCCACGACCTGACCGAGGACGTCGTCCGCCACGCCGCCGACGCGCTCGCCGACACCGGCCTGCGTGACGCGGGCTACCGGTACGTCGTCGTCGACGACTGCTGGCAGGCCCCGACGCGCGCGGCCGACGGTTCACTGCGGGCGGACCCGGCGCGGTTCCCGCACGGCATCGCCGACCTCGCCGACTACGTCCACTCGCGCGGCCTGCTGTTCGGCATCTACGCCGTGCCCGGCAGCCGGACCTGCGCGATGGCCAACGACGGCTACGCCGCGTCCGGCATCGGCTCGCTCGGCCACGAACGCCAGGACGCCGAGACCTTCGGCCGGTGGGGCGTCGACTACCTCAAGTACGACTGGTGCCACGCCGACACCGTCGACGGCCTCGACCGGAAGGCCGCGTTCGAGAAGATGCGCGACGAGCTGGCCGCGCTGCCCCGCCCGATCGTGTACGCGATCTCCGAATACGGCGTTTCGAGCCCGTGGACCTGGGCGCGGCCGGTGGCGAACCTGTGGCGCACGACCGACGACCTGGGCGCGACCTGGGATTCGGTGCTCGCGACGATCGACCGGCAGGCCACCGTCGCCGTCCACAGTGGCGCCCCGGGCGGCTGGAACGACCCGGACATGCTGCAGGTCGGCAACGGCACGCTGACCGCCGACGAGGCCCGCGCGCACTTCAGCGTCTGGGCGGTGCTGAACGCGCCGCTGTTCGCCGGCACCGACCCGGCGAAGCTGAGCGGGGAGGACCTGGCGACGCTGGGCAACCCGGAGGCGATCGCCGTCGATCAGGACTTCGCGGGCGGCCAGGGACGGCGGCTGGACGCGGGTCCCGGCTACCAGGTGTGGGGCAAGCCCTTGTCCGGCGGCGGGTTCGCGGTGGTGCTGCTCAACACGGGCGGCACCACCGCGACCGTCTCCGCCGCGATCCCGGGGTCGTGGACCGTCCGGGACCTGTGGGCCCACCGGGACGTCGGCACCGGCGTCTCGGCGACCCTGCGGCCGCACTCGGCGGCCCTGCTCAAGCTCACGCCGAGGTGAGGTCCTTGCCGTAGCAAAGGCTTTCCGGCTCGTTCTTGTAGACGCCGAACTTCGGGATCTCGACGTACCCCGACGACGTGTAGAGCGCGATGGCTTCCGGCTGCTTGGTCCCGGTCTCCAGGACCGCGCGTTTGCGGCCGGACAGCGCCGCCGTCCGCTCCAGCTCGAACAGGATCATCCGCGCGAACCCCCGGCCGCGCGCGGAATCGGCGACGTACATGCGCTTCAGCTCGGCGTCGCCGTCCTGGAAGTCGGGCGCGGGCCCGTCGTGGGCGCGCCACGCTCCGCAGGCGACGGGTTCGCCGCCCTGGTAGCCGACGAGGAACAGGCCACGCGGCGGCTCGAAGTCCGCCGGGCTCATCGGGGTGGCGTCCTCGTCGCCGTAGCGCTCGACGTAGACCTGCTGCACCGCGGCCATGAGCTTGGCCGCGTCGGGGTGGTCGTAGGGGACCGGAACGATTCTCACGTCCTCGACCCTAGATCAGCGCCAATGCGCCCAGCCGCCTTCTCGGGTGAACGGCTTGCCGTCCACGGTGATCCCCGAGTCGGCCATGGTGACGACGCCGATCGTGCGCCAGCCGTCGGGCAGCTCGGTGAACGGCGGGAACGTGGCCACCAGCGCGTGGTCTTCGCCGCCGGTGAGGACCCAGTCGAGCGGGTCCGCGCCGAGGGCGGCGCCGACTTCGGTGAGGCGGGCGGGGACGTCGAGGTCGGCCGTGCGGACGTCGATGCCGACGCCGGAGGCCTCGCCGATGTGGGCGAGGTCGGCCAGCAGGCCGTCGGAGACGTCGATCATCGCCGTCGCCCCGGCCAGGGCCGCGCGCGGCCCGGCCTCGTACGGCGGTTCCGGGCAGCGCTGCGCGTTGACGACGCCGACCGGCGACCGGAAGCCGCGGCCGAGCACGGCCAGGCCGGCGGCGGCCCAGCCGAGCCGCCCGGTCACGGCGACGACGTCCCCGGGCCGGGCGCCCGCGCGCGTCACCGGCTCGCGGTCGCCGAGGTCACCCAGCGCGGTGACGCTGATCACGAGCTGGTCGGCGCGGACCATGTCGCCGCCGGAGACGCCGATCCCGGCGCGCTCGGCCTCGGCCCACATGCCGTCGGCGAGGCCGGTGACCAGGTCGCGCGGCGTGTCGGACGGGCAGGCCAGACCGACGAGGACGGTGGTCGGCGTGGCGCCCATGGCGGCGATGTCGGCCAGGTTGACCGCGACGGCCTTGCGCCCGACGTGCTCGGGCGAGGACCAGTCGAGCCGGAAGTGGACGCCCTGGACGAGCACGTCGGTGCTGGCGACCACCCGGCCGTCCGGGGCGGCGACGACCGCCGCGTCGTCGCCCGGGCCGAGCAGCGTGCCCGGGGGCTGGCGCCGTCCTTCCGTGACGGCGCGGATGAGCGCGAACTCGCCGGTCCCGGCGACCGTTCCGTCGTTCGGTGACACCGGTCACCTCTGCTTTCTCTATCGGGACAAAGGTCGATCACCGATAGTCGGATGCCCTATGTTTTTCCGTGAGCTGGCGATACGTTGCTGATGACGTTCCTACCTTGAGCCGATCAGTCCAGACGAAAGGGCGCGCCGTGGTCCACGCATACATCCTCATCCAGACCGAGGTCGGCAAGGCGGCCGCGGTGGCTGCCGAGATCTCCAGCATCCCGGGTGTCACCAGCTCGGAGGATGTCACCGGACCGTACGACGTCATCGTCCGCGCGGCCGCCGACAACGTCGACCAGCTGGGCCAGCTCGTGGTCGCGAAGGTGCAGAACGTGGAAGGCATCACGCGGACGCTGACCTGCCCGGTGGTGCATCTCTGAGCAGTGGTGTAGTGGTCGGGTGCCTGACTCCGACACCGGTGCCCCGCCGAAAGTGGTTCTCGTCATAGCGGCGACGCTGGCCGTGGCCCTCGCGGCCACCGTCGCCGTGTTCGCGTTGACCCAGGGCCGGGCCCGGCCGGAAGCCGGTCCCCTGCCGCTCGTTCCCGTTCCGGCCCCCGAGGCGGGCTCGCCGGGCTGCACCGCGCTGCTGGGCGCGGTGCCGACGGAGCTGACGTCGAACGGGTCTGCGCTGAAGCTGCGCGAGCTGGCGAACCCGGCTCCGCCGGCGACGGTCGCGTGGGGCACGGACGACCCGGTCGTGTTGCGCTGCGGGCTGAACCGGCCGCCGGAGCTGACGCAGACGGCTCCGCTGCGGGTGGTGAACGGCGTGCAGTGGCTGCAGGTCTCGGGTGAGGGTGCGTCGACGTGGTACGTCGTGGACCGCGAGGTCTACGCGGCCTTGACGGTGCCGGACAGTGCCGGGACCGGGCCGCTGCAGCAGCTCTCGGACACCGTGGCCGCGAAGCTGCCGGCGAAGCCGCTGCGCTTTTCCTAGCGCAGGCCGGTGCCGCGGGCGATCGCCGTCTCGATCAGCGTGGTCAGCAGCGTCGCGTAGTCGACGCCGGTGACCTCCCACATCTTCGGGTAGGCCGACTTCGTCGTGAACCCGGGCATGGTGTTGACCTCGTTGATCGTCAGCTCGCCGTCCGCCCCGACGAAGAAGTCGACGCGGGCCAGGCCCTGGCAGTCCAGCGCCCGGAAGGCTTCGACGGCCATCGCGCGGAGCTTGTCGGTGAGGGCGTCGTCGAGCTTGGCCGGGATGTCCAGCTCGGCGTCGTCGCCGAGGTACTTGGTTTCGAAGTCGTACCAGGCGTTCTCGTCGTCGGACAGGACGCGGATCTCGGCGGGCAGCGACGCTTCGACGCGGCCGTCCGGGAACTCGAGGACCCCGCACTCGACCTCGCGCCCGGTGACGGCGGCCTCCACGAGGACCTTGGGGTCGGTCCGGCGCGCGAGGGCGATGGCGGCGTCGAGGTCTTCCCAGGCGGCCACGCGCGTGATCCCGACCGACGAGCCGGCGCGCGACGGCTTGACGAACACCGGCAGGCCGAGCCGTTCACGGTCCGTCTGGTCCAAAGTGGATTCGTGACGGCGGAGCGCGCGGTAGGTGCCGACGGGAAGTCCTTCGGCGGCAAGGAGTTTCTTCGCGGTCTCCTTGTCCATCGCGGCGGCGCTGGCGAGGACGCCGGGCCCGACGTACGGGATGCCGGCCAGCTCGAGCAGGCCCTGGATGGTGCCGTCCTCGCCGAAGGCGCCGTGCAGCACCGGGAAGACGACGTCCACCTGGGAGAGGAGTTCGCTTTCCCGCCCGGGTTCGACGGCGACGAGCCCCCGGCTGGAGGGATCCCCGGCGAGGACGAGCCCCTTGCCGTCTTCGACGGAGGGCAGTTCGCGGCCGCGGATGGCGAGCTGGGCGGAGTCCCCGGTGCCGAGCACCCAGCGGCCTTCCCGGGTGATCCCCACCGGCACGGCTTCGAAGCGCTCGGGGTCGAGGTTCCCCAGGACACTGCCCGCGGACAGGCAAGAGATGGTGTGCTCGCTGCTGCGCCCGCCGAACACGACCGCCACCCGGATCTTCTCGCTCATGGTGAGCCACCGTACCCGGTGACCTCGCCGAACAGCCGAGCCCGGTGCGACGGGCGGCGCCCGCCTCGCGACGAACGCAACCGGGATGGGACTTGGCACGTCTGGTGTGTCGAGGCGGCAGTGGGCCGGTGGTTCTCGAGGGTGCTCGGGTGACGGCGCATCCGCGGCGCCGGGCTGCCCGCGCGGCGTGGCGCGAGTCCTGGAAGGCGGAAGCCACGCTGGGCGCGGTGGGCCGGTTGTTGGGTAGCTCTGCGGCACCGATGCGCCACCGCTCGGGGCTCGGGGCTCGGGGCTCGGGGCTCGGGGCTCGGGGCTCGGGGCTCGGCGCTCGGCGCTCGGCGCTCGGGGCTCGGGGCTCGGGGCTCGGCGCTCGGCGCTCGGGGCTCGGGGCTCGGGGCTCGGGGCTCGGGGCTCGGGGCTCGGGGCTCGGGCGAGGCTGCCAGGCAGGGCCGTTCAGGGCCACCGGGCAAGGCCGGGCGATGACCACCAGGCACGACCCGGGCGAAGACCACCAAGTGCAACCGGGGCGAAGACCGCCGGGCAGGGCGCGCGCCCACAGCCCCCAAGCACAGCCCCCAAGCACAGCCCCCAAGCACAGCCCCCAAGCACAGCCCCCAAGCACAGCCCCCAAGCACAGCCCCCAAGCACAGCCCCCAAGCACAGCCCCCAAGCACAGCCCCCAAGCACAGCCCGCCCTCCCAGGGGGAACCACCAGCCACACTGAGCGTATCCACGGCCACCGACACCGGACCCGGAAATCCCGCCACCAGGCCAACGTTGTCCACAACACCACCGGCCTGTGGACAATCAGCGCAGCAACGACACCAACGTCGGCAACGCGGCCACCAACGCCTCCCGCGAACAACCCGCGTACCCGATCGCCACCCCGTGCGCCGTCGGCTCGCCCGCGAAGTGGCGTGCCAGCCCGTCCAGCCGGATGCCCCGTCGCTCCGCCGCCGCGAGCACCTCGGCCTCCACCGTGGCCGACGGGAACGGCACCACCAGGTGCGCGCCCGCGTCGTCGCCGCGGACCGGGATGTTCGCCGCCGCCAGTGCTCCTGCCAGCAACGTCCGGCGCTCCGCCATCTCGCGGCGCAATTTGCGCAGGTGGCGGCCCAGGTCTCCGTTGCGGGCGAACTCGTACAGCACCCGCTGGCCGGCCGGGGATGGGCGCGTTCCCGTCGAATCCCGGTACGCCAGCACCGCCGACGTGATCGGCTCCGGCGCCACCATCCAGCCCGCGCCCAGCGTCGGCGTGAGGATCTTCGACGTCGTGCCCAGGTGGGCCACCACGTCCGGGGCCAGTGCCGCCAGCATCGGCAGCGGGGCGACGTCGAACCGCAGCTCGCCGTCGTAGTCGTCCTCGATGACCAGCATCGCCGACGCCCTCGCCCGCTCCACCAGCTCCACCCGCCGCGCCGCGCTCAGGCGGCTGCCCATCGGGTACTGGTGCGCCGGCGAGCAGTACACCGCCCGCGCGCCCGGTGGGATCGCGTCCGGGCGCAGGCCCTCCTCGTCCACCGGCACGCCCGCGACCCGCATTCCCGCGCGGCGGAACGCCTGGACCGCGCGCTGGTAGCCGGGCTCTTCGACGGCGACGACGTCCCCGCGCTCCAGCACCGCCGCGGCCAGCTCCACCACCGCCGCCGTCGTCCCGCCCGTGGCCAGCACCGATCCGGCCGCGAGCCCGCGGTGCCGCAGCAGGTGTTCCGACACCGCCGCGCGGTACTCCGGCAGCCCCGCGCGGTGGGCCCGGACCAGCGGGTCCGGGTCGGCCGCCGCGCGCCAGGCGCGCCGCCAGGCCGCGCGGTCGAGTCCCGCGGCCCACGGCGTGCCCGGCCCCAGGTCCAGCAGCGACGGCGCGTCGGCTTCGGCCGCCGGTACCGCGTCCGGCGCGGGGACCTCGGCCGACGACACGTTCGGGGGAGTCGTGACGTACGTGCCGGAGCCGTGCCGTCCGGCGATCCAGCCCTCGGCGTGCAGCTGCTCGTACGCCGCCGACGTCACCGTGCGGCTGACGCCGAGCCGCCCGGCCAGCGCCCGCGTCGACGGCAGCCGGTCGCCGCCGCGCAGGTGCCCGGTCGCGGCGGCTTCGCGGAGCGCGTCGGCCAGCTGGACGGCCAGCGGCGTCACGGCCGAGCGGTCGAGGCTGACCGGGATCGCGGTGTCGGCGTGGGTCACGGGACCTCCTCGAGTGGACTTCCCAAGTGTACGAGAAGTGGCTGTTTTCCGATGCCACTGCGCCACGAGACGCTGGTCGCATGCTCTCCACCACGCCCCGCACCACGCTCGGCCGCAAGAAGCACCGGGCCGTGACCGACCGTTCCGTGCTCTACGACGTCCTCGACGAGGGTCTGATCTGCCACCTCGGGATCGTCCGCCACGGCGTCCCCGTGGTCCTGCCGACCGGGTACGGCCGCGACGGCGACACGCTCTACCTGCACGGCTCGACCGGCGCGGCCAGTCTCCGGGAAGCGGCGCGGGACCTCGACGTCTGCGTCACCGTGACGCTCCTCGACGGCATCGTCTACTCGCGCTCGGTCAACAACCACTCGATGAACTACCGCAGCGCGGTGATCTTCGGGAAGGCCGCACCGGTCGTCGACCGCGAACCCAAGATGCACGGCCTCGAAGTGCTCACCGAGCACCTCGCGCCGGGCTCGTGGGCGCACGCGCGCGGGGTGAACGCGAAGGAGTTCGCCGCGGTGTCGGTGCTCGCGCTCGACCTCGCCGAGGCGTCGGTGAAGATGCGCGCCGAGGGCCCGGACGACGAGCCGGAGGACGTCGAGGCGGACGCCGCCTGGGCCGGGGTGCTGCCGGTGCGGACGGTCTTCGGCGAGCCGGAGCCGTCGGCCGACCTCTCCCCCGGCCGGCCGGTGCCGGCCCACGTCACCGCGCGAGCGGCAGCCGGACGGTGAAGGTCGTGCGGCCCGGCTCAGAAGACACCGAGACCGTGCCGCCGTGGGCCGTCACCAGCGACTGGACCACCGACAGGCCCAGCCCGGTGCCGCCGTTGCCGCGCGTGCGGGAGTCGTCGACGCGGAAGAACCGGTCGAAGATCCGCTCCTGGTCGGCGGGCGCGATCCCCGGCCCCGCGTCGGTGACCCGGACGACCGCTTCGGAGCCCGAGGCCGCCACCGAGACGTGCACCGCGGTTCCCGGCGGGGTGTGCACGGCCGCGTTGGTGAGCAGGTTGTCGAGCACCTGCCGCAGCCGCAGCGGATCGGCGTCCACGGGCGCCGCGCTCGACGAAGTGGTCAGCGGGTGGCCGGGACGCCCGGCGGCGAAGGCGTCCGCGGCGGCGCGGGCCAGCTCCGCCAGGTCGACGCGTTCGGGCCGCAACGGCGTCTCGGCCGCGCGCGCGTCGAGCCGGGCCAGCAGCAGGAGGTCGTCGACGAGGACGCTCATCCGCGCGGTCTCCTCGCGGATCTTCGCCAGGTGCGCTTCGCGCTCGGCCGGCTCGTTCGCCGCGGCGTAGCGGAAGAGGTCGGCGTAGCCGCGGATCGACGTCAGCGGGGTCCGCAGCTCGTGGGAAGCGTCCGCGACGAACCGCCGCAGCCGCTCGTTCGCCTCGGTCTTCGCGGCCAGTGACGTGTCGATGTGGGCCAGCATCACGTTGAACGCCGTCCGCAGCTCCTCCACCTCGGCGCCGCCACCGGTGCCCGCCGCGCGGACCGGCAGGTCCGGGTCGGCGGTGAGGTCGTGGGACGCGATGTCGTGCGCGGTGCCCGCCATGTCGGCCAGCGGGCGCAGGCCGCGGCGCAGCACCAGCCGCCCGAGAACCAGCAGCACGGCCAGCGCGAAGGCGAACGCGCCCACCTCGACCCAGATCAGCTGCTGCACCGTGGCGTCGAGGTCCTTCTGCGGCGCCGCGCTCAGCAGCACCGAGCCGTTGTCGACCGGGCAGGCGCGTACCCGGTACGGGCCGTCGTCGCGGAGCCGGATGTTGCGCGTGACGTCGCCGTTCACCGCCTCGGCCGCGATGTCGGCCAGCTGTTTCGCGTCCTCCGGCAGCTTCCCGCCCGGCTCGGGCGTCGCGACGCCGTCGCGCACCCGGTACAGCGCCGAATACCACGAGAACACCGACTGCGGCGAGCCGTGCGTCTCGCGCAGCAGCGGCAGCTGGGTGTTCTGGCTCTTGGACAGCTGCTCGTCGAGGCGCCGGTCGAGGTAGCCGTGCATGATCCCGGTCATCGTGGCGCCGACGACGGCGAACACGACCAGCGCGAGCGCGCCGAGGCCGAGCGTGATCCGCGTGCCGAGCCGCGTGCGCTGCCAGGCCCGGTACCAGCGCTTCACCGGTGGGCCTGACGCACGGCGTACCCGACGCCGCGCACGGTGTGGATCAGCGGTTCGCCGCCGCCCGCGTCGACCTTGCGCCGCAGGTGCGAGATCACCAGCTCGACCACGTTGGACCGGCCGCCGAAGTCGTATTCCCAGACGTGGTCGAGGATCTGCGCCTTGGTCAGCACCGCGGGCGAGCGGCGCATGAGGTAGCGCAGCAGCTCGTACTCGGTCGGCGTCAGCTCGGCCGGCCGGTCGCCGCGGCGGACTTCGCGGGTGTCCTCGTCCAGCGTCAGGTCCCCGACGCGCAGCACCGCGCCCCGCGCCGCCTGATGCGCCGAACCGGTGCTGCGCCGCAGCACCGCGCGCAGCCGGGCCATCAGCTCCTCGACCGAAAACGGTTTCACGAGGTAGTCGTCGCCCCCGCGGGTGAGCCCGGCGATCCGGTCCGACGTCGCGTCCTTCGCCGTGAGGAACACCACGGGCACCGTGCCGCCGTTCGCCCGCAGGCGGTCGAGCACGGTGAAGCCGTCGAGGTCGGGCAGCATCAGGTCGAGCACGACGATGTCCGGCCCGAACTCGGCGGCCCGGCTCAGCGCGGCCTCGCCGGACCCGGCCGTGACCGCCTGCCAGCCCTCGTACCGGGCGACGGTGGCGACGAGGTCGGCGATGTGCGGCTCGTCGTCGACGACGAGCAGGCGCACGGGGTCGGGGGTCTGCACCACCCCATCTTCTCCCGGGCCGGGCGCGGCGGGCGAGCGGAGCCGGGGGCCGACAGGAAGCCGACAGCCGGCACCCAGCCTCGCCACAGGCCGCGTGACGAGGCTGGTCTTCGTGAACCGAACCGAAGGGGAATCCGTGTGACCACCATGACGCAGACCGCCGAGGCCGCGCGCCCGGCGATCCGCCCCCGGATCGCCGCGCAGTCCGGCCTCTTCACCTTCCTGGGCGCCAACGTGGCCGCGGTCACGGTGCTGTTCGCCGAAGCCGGGCTGTCGCCGAACGTGCTGATCACGATCGGCAGGCTCGCCGGGCTGTACGGCGCGCTGGCCATGGCCTTCCAGCTGGTGCTCGTGGCCCGGCTGCCCTGGCTCGACCGGCGGATCGGGATGGACCGGCTGACTTCGTGGCACCGCTGGACCGGCTTCACGATCCTGTGGACCCTGCTGGGGCACCTGGTGTTCATCGCGTTCGGCTACGCCGAGGTGTCGGACAAGGACGTGGTCGACGAGGTCGTCGAAATGGCCAGCACCCTCGAAGGGATCCTGCGGGCGCTGGTCGCGTTCGCCGTGATCCTGGTCGTGGGCGCGGCTTCGGCGAAGTTCGCCCGGAAGCGGCTCGCCTACGAGACGTGGCACTTCGTCCACCTCTACACCTACGCGGCGGTGCTGCTGGCGTTCACCCACCAGCTCGCGCTCGGGACGTCGTTCGCCGGGTCGGAGGCGGCGAAGGCGTACTGGTGGACGCTCTGGCTCGGTGCCGGTGCGGCCGTGCTCGCCGGGCGCGTCGTGCTGCCGCTGTGGTGGAACGTGCGCCACCAGCTGCGCGTCACCGCGGTGGTTTCCGAGTCCCCGGACGTGGTTTCGGTGTACATGACCGGCAAGCACCTGGACCGGATGCCGGTGCGGGCCGGTCAGTTCTTCCTGTGGCGGTTCCTCACGAAGGACCGCTGGTGGCAGGCGAACCCGTTCTCCCTGTCGGCCGCGCCGGACGGCCGCACGCTGCGGCTGACCGCGAAGGCGCTGGGTGATTCCAGCGCCGGGCTGCGGAATCTGCGGATCGGGACGCGCGTGTTCGCCGAAGGCCCGTACGGCGCCTTCACGACGATCCACCGGCAGCGGCCCAACGCGCTGCTCGTCGCGGGCGGGGTGGGCATCACGCCGATCCGCGCCCTGCTGGAGGACATCGACGGTCATGTCGTCGTGCTGTACCGGGTGCGCACGCAGGCCGACGCGGTGCTGCTGCCGGAGCTGAACGGCCTGGCCAAGGCCCGCGGCGCGGTCGTCAGCGTCCTCACCGGACCGGACCAGGCGGTCGGCCCGCGCGGCGCCATGCTCGGCCCGGCCAACCTGCACATGATGGTGCCGGACGTGCACGAGCGGGACGTGTTCGTCTGCGGCCCGCCGGGGATGACCGCCGCGGTGCTGCGCAGCCTGCGCGAGCTGCGGGTGCCGAAGAGCCAGGTCCACGCCGAACGTTTCAGCCTCGCGGCCTAGGGGGATCCGCTGTGAAGAAGACCATCTTCGTCGTCGCGCTCTCGATCGCGGGGTTCATCGCGGTCTGGCGGTTCGAGCCGGGACCGGTGCACGACACCGCCGCCGTCGCGCAGGCACCGCCCACCGCCACGGCACCGTCCACATCGGCCGCTCCAGCGCCGTCCACTTCGGACAATCGGGACGCGACGGTCACGACCCGGGGCTCCGCGGAGTCGAGCAGCTACGGGACCGTGCAGGTCCAGGTCACCTTCACCGGCTCGCGCCTGACCGCGATCACGCTGCTGCGGGCACCCGACGACGGCCGCGCGCTCACCGCGTTGCCGCGCCTGCAGGAAGAGGCGATGAAGGCCCAGAGCGCCGACATCGACACCGTCACCGGCGCGACCGAGACGAGCGAGTCCTACAAGAAGTCGCTGCAGGCGGCGATCGACGCGCGGGGCAGCCGATGACCGTCCGCGTGGAGCAGGTGATGGGCCTGCCGATCTCCCTCGACCTGCGCGACGAGAGCGGCCCGGCCGGCTTCGCCGGGATCGTCGGCGAGGTCTTCGCCTGGTTCCGCGACGTCGACGCGAAGTTCAGCCCGTTCTCCGAAGACAGCGAGGTCAGCCGCTACGACCGTGGCGAGCTGACGGCCGCGCAGCTGAGCGGCGACCTCATCGAGGTGCTGGAGCTGTGCGCGTACTACGAGCAGCTGTCGGGCGGCGCGTTCCGCGCGCGGCTGCCCGGCCGCGGCCTCGACCCGTGCGCGGTGGTGAAGGGCTGGGCCGTCCAGCGCGCCGCCGACATGCTCAAGGCCGAGGGCGCGACGACGTTCTGCCTCAACGCCGGCGGCGACGTCGTCACGGCGGGCGAGCCGGAGCCCGGCCGCCCGTGGCGGGTCGGCGTCCGCCATCCCGAGCAGCCGCTGGCGGTGTGCGCGGTGCTGGAGTCGCGCGACGGCGCGATCGCGACGTCGGCCGCCTACGAGCGGGGTTCCCACATCCTCGACGGCCGCTCCGGCCTGCCGGCGACCGGGCTGATGAGCGTCACCGTCGTGGCCGGGGACCTGGTCACGGCGGACGCGCTGGCCACCGCGGCGTTCGCGATGGGCGCCGAGGGCATCGCCTGGGCGGCCGACCGGCCGGACTGCGAGATCCTCATCGTCGACGACAGCAGGCGCGTGCACCGGACGGCGGGGCTGGCGCTGGCCGCCTAGAAATCGGTCGCCGTCGCCCGGGCATTGGGCCAGACTCGGGACGTCCGCCGTGTCCGCTTCCGAGGGAGTGCCATGCCGTCCGCCGTCCTGCACGTCTCCGTCGACTGCGCCGACCCGTACACGCTGTGCCAGTTCTGGAGCCAGGTCACCGGGAAACCGATCCCGGAGCAGGACCGGCCCGGCGACGACGAGGTCGGCATCGAGCTGGAAGGCGGGATCGACATGCTCTTCCTGCGCGTGCCCGAGCCGAAGACGGTCAAGAACCGGCTGCACGTCTGCCTGCAGCCGGACGTCCCGCGCGACGAGGAGGTCGAGCGGATCCTGCAGCTGGGTGCGACGCTCGTCGACGACCTCCGCAAGCCCGACGGCACCGGCTGGGCCGTGCTCGCCGACCCCGAGGGCAACGAGTTCTGCGTGCTGCGCAGCGCGGCCGAGCGGGCGGCGACGTCGTGACGGACTCGTTCGAGGTCAACAAGGCCAACTGGGACGAACGCGCGGTCCTGCACGCGGCGTCGCCGGGCTACGGCTTCCCGGACTTCGCCGCGGACCCGGCGTACCTGAGCGCGGTGGTGCGGTTCGACCGGCCGCGGCTGGGCGACATCGCCGGGCTGCGCGCGGTGCACCTGCAGTGCCACATCGGCACGGACACGGTTTCGCTGGCCCGGCTGGGCGCTTCGGTGACCGGCCTGGACTTCTCGGGCGCGGCCCTGGCGCAGGCGCGACGGCTCGCCGCGGTGGCGGGTGTCGAGATCGACTTCCGCGAGGCGAACGTCCACGACGCCGTCGAAGTGCTCGGTGCCGGGCGGTTCGACCTGGTCTACACCGGGATCGGCGCGCTGTGCTGGCTGCCGTCGGCCGCGCGGTGGGCGTCGGTGGTGGCCGGCCTGCTGCGCCCGGGCGGGCGGCTGTTCATCCGCGAAGGCCACCCGATGCTCGGGACGCTGGACGAGACCACCGACCCGGCGGTGCCGCGGTACCCGTACTTCGAGCACGCCGAGCCGCTGGTGTTCGACGAGCCGGGCAGCTACGTCGAGGTGGACGGCGAGCTGACCCACACCGTGACCCACGAGTGGGCGCACTCGCTCGGCGAGATCATCACCGCGCTGCTGGACAACGGCCTGACGCTGACCGGGTTCACCGAGCACGACAGCGTCCCGTGGAACGCCCTGCCGGGCCAGATGGCGCCCGACGAAGCCGGCGAAGAGTGGCGGCTGAAGGAGTCGCCGCAGCGGCTCGCGGCCAGCTACACGCTCCAGGCCGTCAAGGGCGGCTGAATAGGGTGGGCGCATGCCCTTGATCGCGGTCGCCACCCTCGGCGGAACCATCTCGATGGCCCCGGTCGCCGGTTCCGGCGGGGCGGTGCCCCGGCTGGGCGCGGCCGACCTGCTCGGCGGCCTCGGCGACCTGCCGATGGACGTCCTCGCGGAGACCCTGGCCGGGATCGGCAGCGCGTCGATGGACTTCGCGACGCTGCTGCGGTGCCGCGCGTGGGGGCTGCGGCAGGACGCCGACGGGTTCGTCGTCGTGCAGGGCACGGACACGCTGGAGGAGACGGCGTACTTCCTGGAGCTGGTCTGGCCGTCGGAGATGCCGGTGGTGGTCACCGGCGCGATGCGCAACGCGGGCCTGCTCAGCCCGGACGGGCCCGCCAACCTGCGGAACGCGCTGACCGTCGCGGCCGATCCGCGCAGCCGCGGCCGGGGCGTGCTGGTGACGCTGAACGACGACGTCCACGCGGCGCGCTGGGTGCGGAAGGCGCATTCGAGCCATCTGGAAGCGTTTTCGTCGGCGCCGGCGGGGCCGCTCGGCATGGTCGTGGAGAACGCGGTGCACTGGTTCCACCCGTCGCCGCCGCGGCTGCCTGCCCTCGCCGGTGCCGACTTCACCGGGCTCGTCCCGGTGGTGGAAGCCGGCCTGGACGACTCGGGCGCGATGCTCGCGCACGCGGCTTCGCACCCGGAGGTCCGCGGGGTCGTGGTCGCCGCCACCGGCGTGGGACACGTTTCGTCCGGCACGGCGGACGAGATTTCGCGGCTCGTTTCGCGGATGCCGGTGGTCGTCGCTTCGCGGACCGGCGCCGGGCCGACGCTGCGTTCGACGTACGGCTTCCACGGCTCGGAGTCGAGCCTGATCGAGATGGGCGTCACGATGGCGGGCTGGCTGGACGTGCGGAAGGCCCGGATCCTGCTGCACACGCTGCTGGCGTCCGGCGCGGACCGGGCGGCGATCGAACGCGAGTTCCGGGCCCGCGGCGACCTCGGCTGACCCGGCCGGGCTCCGTCGCGTCAGCCGAGGACCGGGCCGCCGAGCGGGTCGAGGTGGTAGGGGCGCATCGCGCGGCCCGCGTCGCGGTAGACGTGGATCGACACCGCCGGGTCCGGGCCGTCGTTGCGGACCTCGTGGACGTACCCCGGGCCGAACACCCGGGACTGGCCGGCGGAGAGCGCGTGCAGCTCGGTGATCGCGCGGCCGTCCGGGGCGCGGCGGGCCACCGCCTCCGTCAACCGGCCGCTGACCAGCGTGAACGCGCCGGCGGCGAACGCGTGGTCGTGCAGGTCGGTGTGCTGGCCGGGCAGCCAGCTCATCAGCCACACCTCCTGCCGCTCGTCCTGCTCGACCAGCGTCGCGAACCGCTCGTCGGGGTCGTAGCGCAGCAGGTGCTTCCAGCGGTCGCGGTCGGCGGCGAACTCCAGCGCGACGCGCACCGGGTGGCGCAGCGCGGGGTTCTCGGGACGCAGCAGGGTGTTGTCCGGAACGGCGAACATGAGGGTCCTCAGGGAAGAAAAGGGTGTCGAACTGGGCCGGGGCTGGGTTCACCGACAACAGCGACACGCGCGCACGACGGCGCGGAGGCTCAGGTGGCCCCGCAGCTCGAACATGCCGTACGCGAACATGGCGCCCAGGCTTCCAGCCGGCGCCGGCCCGGTCAAGCCGTCCCAGCCGGCGGGAAGGTCAGGACCACTCGTGTTTCCGGGACCGTCCCAGCAGCTCGGCGCCCGCCTGCCGCGGGTCGACGCCTTCGTGGCAGACGCGGTGCATCGCGTCGGTGATCGGCATGTCGACGCCGACGCTGCGCGCCAGCGCCCGGATCGACGAGCACGACATGACACCCTCGGCGACCTGCCCGCCGGCCGCGGCCTGCGCCTGTTCCAGGGTCTCGCCGCGGCCGAGGCGCTCGCCGAAGGTCCGGTTGCGCGAAAGCGGCGACGAGCACGTCGCGACCAGGTCGCCGACGCCGGCGAGCCCGGCGAACGTCAGCGGGTCGGCGCCCAGCTTGGCGCCGAGGCGGGCCATTTCGGCCAGGCCGCGGGTGATGAGCGTCGCCATCGTGTTGGTGCCGAGGCCGAGGCCCGCGGCCATCCCGCAGCTGAGCGCGATGACGTTCTTGCACGCCCCGCCCAGCTCGCAGCCGACGACGTCGGTGTTCGTGTACGGGCGGAAGTAGGAGTTGGCGCAGGCACGCTGGATCGCGACGGCGCGCTCGTGGTCGGCGCAGGCGAGCACCGACGCGGACGGCTGCCCGGCGGCGATCTCCTTGGCCAGGTTCGGCCCGGTGACGACGACGACCTCGCCCGCGTCGATCCCGACGATCTCGGCGATCACCTCGCTCATCCGCTTGAGCGTGCCGAGTTCGACGCCCTTGGCGAGGCTGACGAGGATGGCGCCGGGCGGCAGCAGATCGCGCCAGGACGTCAGGTTGGCGCGCAGGCTCTGGCTGGGGACGGCGAGGACGACGGCTTCGGCACCGTGCAGGGCCTTCGCGGGGTCGCTGGTCGCGGTGACGGTCGGCGGCAGGTCGACGCCCGGCAGGTAGGCGCTGTTGACGTGCCGTTCGCGGATGTCTTCGGCGACCTGCTCGCGGCGCGCCCACATGGTGACGTCGCGGCCGGCGTCGCCGAGCACCTTCGCGAAGGCGGTGCCCCACGAGCCGGCCCCGAGGACGGTGACCCGCTGCACGTCGGCGCGCATCAGGCGGTTTCCCCCGGCTTCGCCGCCGGCGGCTCTTCGTGCCGGATCTCGGCGAGCAGCCGCGTGACCTCGTCCATCATGACCTGGGTGACTTCGCGCAGCTTGGCGGCGCTGCGGGCGCTGCCCCCGCGGTAGGCCGAGAGGTCGAGCGGGTCGCCGACGTTGTGGGTGATGGTCTTGCGCGGGAACGGCTTGAATTTCTTGGTGTAGCCGTTGAAGAGCTGGCTGGTGCCCCAGCGGGCGATGGGGATCACGGGGACGTCGTTCTGGATGGCGAGCCGGGCGGCGCCGGTGTAGGACTCCTTCGGCCAGCCGGCGGGGTCCTTCGTGATGGTGCCCTCGGGGTAGATGACGACGACTTTGCCTTCCTGGAGGGCCTGGTGCGCGGCCTTGAGGCTGTCCCCGGCGGCGGCGGAGCCGCGGGAGACGGGGATCTGCCCGGACCCGACGAAGACCTTCCCGAAGATCGGCGTGCGGGTGAGGCTCTCCTTGCCGAGAAACCGCGGAACCCGCTTCTGCCGGTGCACGAAGACGGCGTCGACGACGGGGTCGAGGTGCGAAATGTGGTTGAGCACGAGGAGGGCGGGCCCCTCCCGCGGAATCTTTTCGTCCCCGACGTAGACGCGCCGCGCAATACCGGTGAGCGGATAGAACACGGCGGCGGCCAACCCCACCCAGAAGCCGCCCTTCTCACGCCGGGCCACGATCTCCTCCTCCACGGTTCAGGTCCCCCAGATCCTGCCGCGCGGGGTTCGGCCCAGTCCAGGGAGGGTGCCTTCAGCCCCGCCGGGCCGGTGCTCACGCCCGGTGGAGGGTGGCCTGCGTTCCCTGGGCTCTGGCAGCTCGGACGGACATTCCCGGCTTCGGGGCGCCTCCCTGCTGGCGATGCCCTTTCGCGGTCGGCTTCCCCTGGCGGCCGCTGGGGGTCAATCGGCGTTCCGCAGCTCCGGCCGGCACCGCGACCTGGCAGCCCCAGGCCCTGGCCGACACCCCAGACCCCGAGACCCGCTCCCGCAGCTCCGGTCGCCACTCCCCGGCCCGGGCAATCCCGCTCCCGCAGCTCCGGCCGACGCCTCAGCCCGGCAACCCGCTCCCGCAGCTCGGGCCCCGCAGGCACCACTTGTCCACAACCCCCGTCACCTGTGGACAACCTCCCCGACCGGGCCGACACCCCGCCGCCGTTTGCGGTAAAGATGGACGGGTGGACGTGGACCTGGTCGTGCCGATGAAACACCCCCGCGACGGCAAGTCGCGGCTGCGTGGTGCCGTCGAACCCGAAGCGCATCCCGGGCTCGTCCTCGCCCTCGCCGCCGACACCCTCGCCGCCGTCACCGCGAGTGCGCACGTCAGGCGCGTCGTGCTCGTCGCCGCCGCGCCGGCCGCCGTCGCCGAGCTCCGGGACCTCGGGGTCGAGGTGGTCGCCGAGCCACCCGAGAAAACGCTCAACGCCGCCTTCCGCCACGGCGAAGCCCTCCTCCGCGCCGATGATCCCGGCGCGGTCGTCGGCGCGCTGCAGGCCGATCTTCCCGCGCTGCGCGCCGTCGACCTGGCCGGCGCGCTGGCCGAGGCGGACGGGCGCCGGGCCTTCGTCGCCGATCGGCAGGGCACCGGCACCACCCTCCTGCTGTCCGCGCCCGGCCGGCCCCTCGACCCGCGCTTCGGGCCCGGCTCGGCGCGCGAGCACGAAACCTCCGGCGCGACGCCGCTCCGGGGCGCCTTCCCGACCCTGCGCAGCGACGTCGACACCCCGGCCGATCTCGCCCACGTCCGCGCGCTGGGTGTCGGAAAACACACCGCCGCCGAACTCGGTGGACCCCGCGCCGAGCTGTTCACCTGACCTTCACCGCGGCCTGCGCAAATCACCGTGGCTTAGTGAAGAATGGGGGCCGTGAGCACAGCAGACGGCGGCACGCCCGCACCGCGGAGGCGACGGAACCCGGCGAACGGATCTCCGGAGACGGCGAAGAAGACCACGGCCAAGAAGGTCCCGTCGAAGTCCACCGCGCGCGACACTGCCGCCCGTGCCACCGCCGGCAAGGCGAGAAAGACCACCTCCGCCGCGGCGACGCCGGCGACGACCCGCCGCCGCAGCTCCGCGCACGGCAACCCGCGCGGCGCCGAGGAGTTCCGCGCGGTCCCGTCGGCGCCGCCCGCCGTCACCGCCGCGCCCACCGCCGTCGAGACGCTGCCGGACGACCGCTACTTCAACCGCGAACTCTCGTGGCAGGACTTCAACGCCCGCGTGCTCGCGCTGGCCGAGGACGAGTCGCAGCCGCTGCTGGAACGCGCCAAGTTCCTCGCCATCTTCGCGTCCAATCTGGACGAGTTCTACATGGTCCGCGTCGCCGGCCTGAAGCGCCGCGACGAGACGGGCCTGCTGGTGCGCAGCGCCGACGGGCTCACCCCGCGCGAGCAGCTCGACTACATCTCCAAGCGCAACCAGGACCTGGTCGAGCGGCAGACCGGCGCGTTCGAAAAGAACCTGCGCCCGCAGCTGGCCGAGCACGACATCCGGATCGTCGGCTGGTCCGACCTCGCCGGTGCCGACCAGCTGCGGCTCTCCAGCTACTTCTCCGAGCAGATCTTCCCGGTGCTGACGCCGCTGGCGGTCGACCCGGCGCACCCGTTCCCCTACATCTCGGGCCTGTCGCTCAATCTCGCGGTGACGGTCCGCGACCCCGAAGGCGGCACCGAGCGCTTCGCCCGGGTCAAGGTGCCGAGCAACGTGCCGCGCCTGATGCGCGTCGAGACCGAGCGCACCAGCCGCACGGCGACGTTCCTGCCCCTCGAAGAGCTGATCGCCGCGCACCTTGGCGAGCTGTTCACCGGCATGGACGTCACCGAGCACCACGTCTTCCGCGTCACCCGCAACGCCGACTTCGAGGTCGACGAAGACCGGGACGAAGACCTCCTGCAGGCGCTCGAGCGCGAGCTGGCGCAGCGCCGGTTCGGCCCGCCGGTGCGGCTCGAGGTCGCGCAGGACATGAGCGAGCACATGCTCGAGCTGCTGCTGCGCGAGCTGGACGTCGACCCGGCCGACGTCGTCGAGGTGCCCGGGCTGCTCGACCTGACCTGCCTGCACCAGCTGTCCGCTGTGGACCGCAAGGAGCTGAAGGACCGGCCGTTCGTGCCGGCGACGCACCCGGCGTTCGGCGAGCGCGAGACGCCGAAGAGCGTCTTCGCGACGCTGCGCGAGGGTGACGTGCTGGTGCATCACCCGTACGACTCGTTCTCCACGAGCGTGCAGCGGTTCATCGAGCAGGCGGCCGCCGACTCGAAGGTCCTCGCGATCAAGCAGACGCTGTACCGGACGTCGGGCGACTCCCCGATCGTCGACGCGCTGATCGACGCCGCCGAGGCGGGCAAGCAGGTCGTCGCGCTGGTCGAGATCAAGGCGCGGTTCGACGAGCAGGCGAACATCACCTGGGCGCGGACGCTGGAGCGCGCGGGCGTGCACGTCGTCTACGGCCTGGTCGGGCTGAAGACGCACTGCAAGGTGTCGATGGTGGTGCGCCAGGAGGGCTCGACGATCCGGCGCTACTGCCACATCGGCACCGGCAACTACAACCCGAAGACAGCGCGGCTCTACGAGGACCTCGGGCTGCTGACGGCCGACCCGAGCATCGGCGCGGACATCACCGACCTGTTCAACGTGCTGACCGGCTATTCGCGGCAGGACACCTACCGGACGATCCTGACGTCGCCGCACGGCATCCGCCGCGGCATCGTGCGGGCGATCGGCGAGGAGATCGAGCTGGCGCGGGCCGGGCAGCGCGCCGGGATCCGGATCAAGTGCAACTCGCTGGTCGACGAGCAGGTGATCGACGCGCTGTACCACGCGTCGCAGGCCGGGGTGCCGGTCGAGATCGTCGTGCGCGGGATCTGCGCGCTGAAGCCGGGCGTCGAGGGCCTGTCGGAGAACATCCACGTCCGGTCGATCCTCGGCCGGTTCCTGGAGCACTCGCGGATCTTCCACTTCCGCGCCGGCGGCACGCACTGGATCGGCAGCGCGGACATGATGCACCGCAACCTCGACCGGCGGATCGAGGCGCTGGTGCGCGTCAAGGACCCGAAGCTGACCGCGCAGCTCGACGACATCTTCGACTCGGCGCTGGACCCGGCGACGCGCTGCTGGGTGCTGACCGCCAGCGGCGAGTGGTCGCCGTTCCCGGCGGACGGCTCGCGGGTGCGCGACCACCAGCTGGAGCTGGCGAAGCTGCACGGGGCCGCCGGATGACCCAGGAGGTACGGGCGGCCGGCGCGGTGCTGTGGCGCGGCGACGGCGGGGAGACGGAAGTCGCCCTGGTGCACCGCCCGCGGTACGACGACTGGTCGTTGCCGAAGGGAAAGCTCGACGCCGGCGAGACGAGCGCCGAGGCGGCGGTGCGGGAAGTCCGGGAAGAGACGGGGTTCGACGCGGTCCTGGGCCGTTACCTGGCCCGGACGGCGTACCCGGTGCAGGCGCGGAACGGGTCCGGGACGGTGCCGAAGACCGTCGACTACTTCAGCGCCGAAGCCGTCTCCGGCGAGTTCGCCGCGAACGACGAGGTCGACGAGCTGCGCTGGCTGCCCCCGACGGCCGCGGAGAAGCTGCTGACCCGCCCGGAGGACGTGCGGGTGCTGCGCGCTTTCTGCGAACTGCCCCCGTCGGTGACGACGGTGTTGCTGGTACGCCACGCGAAAGCGGGCAAACGGGACGACTGGAACGGTGACGACGACCTGCGGCCGCTGTCCGAAGCGGGACAGCGGCAGGCGTCGGCGTTGCGGCGGGTGCTGGCGTTGTTCGGACCGGACCGGGTGCTGTCGGCGCCGCGGCTGCGGTGCGTGCAGACGGTGCACGGCATCGCGGAGGACCTGGGCACCGAGGTACGGCACGAGCCGCTGCTGTCGGAGGAGGGCTACTGGCCGGACCCGGTGCTGGGCGTGGCGCGGCTGCTGGCCATCGCGAGCGACGGCGGGACACCGGTGGTCTGCAGCCAGGGCGGAGTGATCCCGGACCTGGTCAGCGCACTGGCCGACCGCGACGGCGTGGAGCTGCCCTCCGCCCGCGGCGGAGTGGTGCCGAGCAAGAAGGGCTCGTTCTGGGTTTTGTCGTTCCGCGCGCCGACGCCGGAGGCGGGCCCGGTCCTGCTGGCGGCGGACTACCACGCGAGCGCGTTGCCGACGCCGTCGCCGAGCCGCTCCTGAGCGGGTTGCTGCCCGGCTCGGGCGCGACAGCGGTGTGACAGTCGATCTTGGTGTACTTGCTCCGGGGCCCCGCTGGGCTGCGCCGGGCTAGGGGTACGGCGCATCCCGGGCCGGGGGCTTCTCCGCCGGCACCGTTGCCAGCAGGGCCTGGATCTCCGCGCCGCGGGGATCGCCGAGGCGCCGGCAGACGGTCAGCGCCTCGGCCCAGTGCCTGCGCGCCTCCGCCGCGCGGCCCGTGCGGAGCTTGAGGCGGCCGAGCGTGATCCGGACGTCGATCGTGCCGTACTCCGCGTTCAGCTCCTTCAGCTCGGCGAGCGCTTGCAGACCCGCCTTCTCCGCCTCGCCGTGCCGTCCGGCCCCTTCGAGCGCTTCGGCGACGTTCCCCAGCGCCAGCGCCGCATGGTAACGATCACCGAGCTCGGCGAAGGCTTCGTGCGCTGCCTGGGCCGCTTCGGCGGCGTTGTCGTAATTACGCAGCCCGATGCGGCTCGCGCTGACGTTGAGCAGCGCGTGCGGGACGAACGTGCGCTGCCCGTGGTCGCGCGCGAGCCGGACGGCCTGGAGCGCGTGACGCTCGGCTTCGGCGTACTCGGCCCGGACGTAGTACGCGCCCGAAAGGTTCGACAGGATCGCCACGGCCAGCGCGGTTCCGCCGCCGGTCTCGGACGCGGCCCGGGCTTCCTCCAGTGCTTCCAGCGCCTTGTCCGGCTGGAGGGTGCGCAGGTAGGCCGAGCCGAGGTTGTTCGCGCTGTACCGGAGGCCGGTGTTGTCGCCCGCGTCGCGGGTGGCCGTGACGGCGGTGCGGGCGGTCGTGATCCAGTCGTCCCGGTCGTGGCGCTCGGCGAAGAAGCCGCGCAGCAGCCAGGCGAGCTTCCACGCGTGCCCGGTCCAGCCGTTGTCCGCGGCGATCCCGACCAGCGCGGTGAGCGCCGCGCGTTCGGTCGTGTACCAGGCGATCGCCTGCTCGTGCTGGGTGAAGTGGACGGCCGGCACCGGCGGGGTGCCGAGCGTGATGTCGTCGGTGAGCAGGTCGGGGCGGACGAGCTTGGTCGCTTCGGCGACGGTCGCCAGGTACCAGTCGAGGAGCCGTCGCAGCGCGGCCGCGCGCTCGGCCGGCGCCGACTCCGATTCGACGAGCTCGGCGGCGTAGACGCGCAGGAGGTCGTGGAACTGGTACCGGTCGGTGCCGGGCTGGTTGAGCAGGTGCGCGGCGGCGAGCTGGTCGGCCAGCTCACGGGCTTCACGCAGGGAGGCACCGGCGAGCGCGGCCGCCGAAGACAGGCTGAACCCGTGCCCGGGGTGCAGCCCGAGCAGCCGGAAGAACCGCGCGGCGGCCGGGCGCAACGCCTTGTACGACCAGGAGAACGCGGCCCGCAGGTCGGTGCCGGCGTCCTGCGGGTCCCGCAGCGCGTCGAGCCGCAGCCGCTGGTCACGGAGTTCTTCGACGATTCCCGCGAGCGAGACGCCGGAAAACCGCGACGCGCGTTCGCCGGCGAGCGCCAGCGCCAGCGGAAGCCGGCCGCAGAGCCGGACGAGTTCGGCGACGGCCGCGGGTTCGGCGGCGAGACGCTGCGGCCCGACGCTGCCGGCGAGCAGCGCGGTGGCGTCCCGGTCGTCGAAGGAACGCAGGGCGATGCGGCGCGCGCCGTCCCGTGCGACGAGGCCACGCAGCTGATTGCGGCTGGTCACGACGACGAGATTGCCGGGGCCGGGCAGCAGCGGGCGGACCTGGTCGGCGTCGCGGGCGTTGTCGAGCAGCATGAGCGTCCGGCTGCCGGCCAGCCGGCTGCGCAGCAGCGCGGAGCGTTCCTCCACTGTGGAAGGCAGGGTTTCGGGCGGGACGCCGAGGGCGCGGAGGAACCCGGCGAGCGCGGCGCCGGGGGTGACCGGGGTGACCGCGGAGTGGCCGCGCAGGTCGAGGAACAGCTGGCCGCCGGGGAAGCGGTCGCGGACGCGGTGCGACCAGTGCACGGCCAGCGACGTCTTCCCGACGCCGGCCGTGCCTTCGATGACGACGATGCCGGAGGCGTCACCGGGCGGCAGGCTGTCGAGTTCGGCCAGCTCGGGGCCGCGTCCGGTGAACCCGGCGACGTCGAAGGGCAGCTGGCGCGGCACAGTGTGCACAGCAGGCCCGCTGTCGGCGGCGAGGAGTTCGGCGTGCAGGCGGCGCAGGTCCTCCCCCGGTTCGACGCCGAGCTCATCGGCGAGCAGCGCGCGCAGCCCGGCGTAGCGGGCCAGCGCTTCGGCGCGGCGGCCGGAGCGGGCCAGGACGCGCACCAGCCGTTCCCACAACGATTCCCGCAGCGGGTGCTGGGCGACGAGATCGGTGAGTTCGGCGACGAGCCGGGCGTCGGGGACGTGCCCGGCGTCGAGGTCGATGCGCTGCTCGACGGCGAAGAGGTAGCGCTCGGTCAGCAGCGGGCCCCATTCGGCGGTCAGTGCGGGCGAGCCGACGCCTTCGAGCGGCACGCCACCCCAGACGGCGAGCGCGGCGGTGAGCAGTTCGCGGCGTCGAGCGGGTTCGGTCGCGGCGGCGGCCTGGTCGAGGGTGCGGAGGAAGCGGAGGGCGTCGACGCGGGCGGGGTCGACGACGAGCCGGTACCCGTCGGGTTCGGTGACGACGGTTTCTTCGCCGCACAGCCGCCGCAGCCGCATGACGTAGGTCTGGAGGCTGCCGCGGATGTGCGCGGGCGGCGCTTCGCCCCAGACGCCGCGGGCGAGCGCGTCGATCGACACCAGGCGGCCGGCGGACAGGGCCAGTGTCGCGAGCAGCGCGCGCTGCCGGGAACTGGTCAGCACGACCGGCGAATCGCCGACGAGCACCTGGAACGGGCCGAGCAGCCGGATGTCGATGGTGGTCGCCCCCAGGTTCGCCTCGCCCACGGCCGGACGCCGCCGGACGCGGCCCCCGAGGGGCAGCGTGGCATCACTCGGCCGGGCGCTCAAGCAACTTTGCGAAATTGGGCGGAACCGGTCCCGGGACGCGGGCTGGGCCGAGCGGGTGGTACGGAAGTCCCGTTCGGACGGCCGATCGCGCCAGCGGGTTACGCGGTTCGCTGATCGCCGGTTCGCGCGGGCCGGGATTCGGCTCGCCGGCTTGGATTGCGTACGGGGAGGAACGGTTCGCTTACCGGGTGGCTTCGTTGCCTACACGGGGAGTTGGCGCGCGTGCCCCGGTTCGCGCGCCTGAAGAGCCGGCTTGGCCTGGAACGCGGCTGGGCCCCGCGCAGGTCACGCGGGGCCCAGCCGGAAAGGGTGTACGCCCAGCGGGGGTCACCCCCTGGGGGACCCCCGATTTCACGTTACCGCAGGGGTCCGACAGTTTTTGGCGCTCAGCTCTTCTTCGCCGCCGTGGTGCGGCGGGCCGGGGCCTTCGCCGCGGTCGTCTTGCGGGTCGTCGTGCTCTTCGCCGCCGTCGTGCTCTTCGCCGCTGTGGTGGACTTCGCCGCCGTCGTCTTCGGGGCCGCCTTCGCGCGGGACGTCGTCGTCTTCGCCGCTGCTGCCCGGGTTGTCGTGGCCGGCTTGGCCGCCGTCGCGCGGGTGCGCGTCGTCGTCGCCGGCTTCGCCGCGGCCGTCCGGGACGCAGCCGTCCGGGAAGTCGTGGCCGTGGCCGTCCGCCTGGCCGGCGTGGCCTTCGGCAGCTTCTTCGCGCCCGAGACGACGTCCTTGAAGGTGGTGCCGGCCCGGAAGGCGGGGACGTTGGTCTTCTTCACGCGCACCGTCTCGCCCGTGCGCGGGTTGCGGGCGGTGCGAGCGGCGCGGGTGCGCTTCTCGAACACCCCGAACCCGGTGATGTTGACCTTCTCGCCCTTGTTGACCGTCCGGATGATGATGTCGACCAGACCGTCGACCGCCTCGGAAGCGGCCTTCTTGTCGCCCAGGCGCTCCGTCAGCGCCTCGATCAGCTGGGCCTTGTTGGCCATTCCAGTCCTCCAAGAAGGAAGTACTCTGCACGGCCGCGTCGGGCCGACTAGCGACACGGTATTACCAAGGCAGCACAAATTCCAACCGGCACGCGGAACTTTCCCTTGTCCGGGGACAGGTTCCGCCTCGCGGGGGACGCCTCGCGAGAGCCGGTCAGCGCGACCACCGAAACGGGCGGGATCCCTTGGCACCCAAGAGATCCCGCCCCGCGACGGAGTTATCCGGCAGCGACCGGCGTGGTCGTCGGCTTCCAGGACGGGCGGGCCGCCTCGAAGCTGTCGATCTCACCGGCATGGCGCAACGTGAGCGCGATGTCGTCGAGGCCTTCCAGCAGCCGCCAGCGGACGTAGTCGTCGATCTGGAACGGCGCGGTGAAGTCCTTGGCCCGCACGGTCTTGGTCTCCAGGTCCACCGTGACCTCGGTGCCGGGCTCGTTCTCCAGCAGCTTCCACAGCAGCTCGACGTCGTGCTGCTCGCACTGCGCCGCCACCAGGCCGCCCTTGCCGGAGTTGCCGCGGAAGATGTCGGCGAACCGAGCGGAGATGACGACCCGGAAGCCGTAGTCCATCAACGCCCAGACGGCGTGCTCGCGGGAGGACCCCGTGCCGAAGTCCGGGCCCGCGACCAGCACGCTGCCGCGCTTGAACGGCTCCTGGTTGAGGATGAAGTCCTCGTCGCCGCGCCAGGCGGCGAACAGGCCGTCCTCGAACCCGGTCCGGGTCACCCGCTTGAGGTAGACCGCCGGGATGATCTGGTCGGTGTCCACGTTGGACCGGCGCAGCGGGACGCCGATGCCGGTGTGCTGGGTGAACGGTTCCATGGGGAAGCTCCTCGGGGTGGGTCAGCGGGCGGCGGTCAGCAGGTCTTCCGGCGACGACAGCGTGCCCCGCACGGCCGTGGCCGCGGCCACGAGCGGCGAGACCAGGTGCGTCCGGCCGCCCTTGCCCTGCCTGCCCTCGAAGTTGCGGTTCGACGTCGACGCGCTGCGCTCGCCCGGTTTCAGCTGGTCCGGGTTCATCCCGAGGCACATCGAGCAGCCCGCCTGGCGCCACTCGGCGCCGGCCTCGGTGAAGATCCGGTCGAGCCCCTCGGCCTCGGCCGCCTTGCGGACGCGCATCGAGCCGGGAACCACCAGCATCCGGACCGAGTCCGCCACTTTCCGCCCGCGCAGCACCTCGGCGGCCGCCCGCAGGTCCTCGATCCGGCCGTTGGTGCAGGAGCCGAGGAAGACGGTGTCCACCGCGATCTCCCGCAGCGGCGTGCCCGGCTTCAGATCCATGTAGGACAGGGCCTTTTCGGCGGCGATGCGGTCGTTCTCGTCCGGGATCCGCTCCGGGTCGGGCACCTCGGCGCTCAGCGGGAGGCCCTGGCCGGGGTTGGTGCCCCAGGTCACGAACGGGGTCAGCTCGCTCGCGTCCAGGTGCACCTCCGCGTCGAACTCGGCGCCTTCGTCGGTGCGCAGTTCCCGCCACGCGGCGACGGCGGCGTCCCAGTCGGCGCCCTTCGGGGCGTGCGGGCGGCCCTTCAGGTACTCGAACGTCGTCTCGTCCGGCGCGATCATCCCGGCGCGGGCGCCGGCCTCGATCGACATGTTGCAGATGGTCATCCTGGCCTCCATCGAGAGGGCCTCGATGGCCTTGCCGCGGTACTCCAGGACGTAGCCCTGGCCGCCACCGGTGCCGATCTTCGCGATGACCGCGAGGATGACGTCCTTCGCCGTGACGCCGGGGCGCAGCTCGCCGTCGACGGTGATCGCCATCGTCTTGAACGGGCGAAGCGGCAACGTCTGCGTCGCGAGCACGTGCTCGACCTCGGACGTGCCGATGCCGAAGGCGATCGCGCCGAACGCGCCGTGCGTGGAAGTGTGGCTGTCGCCGCACACCACGGTCATCCCCGGCTGGGTCAGGCCGAGCTGCGGGCCGATGACGTGCACGATGCCCTGTTCGGCGTCACCCATCGGGTGCAGCCGGATCCCGAACTCCTTGCAGTTGCGGCGAAGCGTGTCGACCTGGGTGCGCGAGACCGGATCGGCGATGGGGAGCTCGATGTCGACGGTCGGGACGTTGTGGTCCTCGGTCGCGATGGTGAGGTCGGGGCGGCGCACCGGCCGCCCGGCCAGGCGGAGGCCGTCGAAGGCCTGCGGGCTGGTCACTTCGTGCAGCAGGTGGAGGTCGATGTAGAGCAGGTCCGGTTCGGCGCCTTCGCCTCGGCGCACGAGGTGGCTTTCCCACACCTTCTCCGCCAGCGTGCGGGCCTTGCCGGTCGGGCTGGTCATCTCCGGCTCCTTCCACGGTTCGTCATCGGAACTCGGGCGCGCACCTGCGGTACCGGGGTGCGAGCCGCGAAGGAGGGGCGCAGCTCGAGTTCAGGGTTTTCCCAGATGCTGGACTTCCCAAACTGCGGGACGCTAGTATCGGGTCGTGGGACAGCATAGCGGTATCGGAGTACTGGACAAAGCAGTGGCCGTCCTCCAGGCGGTCGCGGACGACCCGTGCGGCCTCGCGGAACTGTGCACGCGGACGGGCCTGCCCCGCGCCACCGCGCACCGGCTCGCGGTGGGTCTCGAGGTGCACCGGCTGCTGCGCCGCGGTCCGGACGGGCGCTGGCGTCCCGGTACCGCGCTGGCCGAACTGGCCGGCGGCTCGACGGATCCGCTGCTCGACGCCGCGGGCGTGGTGCTGCCGAAGCTGCGGGACGTCACGGGGGAAAGCGTGCAGCTCTACCGCCGCGACGGCGTGCAGCGCGTGTGCGTGGCGACGGCGGAGCCGCCGAGCGGGCTGCGCGACACCGTCCCGGTCGGTTCGCGGCTGCCGATGACGGCGGGCTCGGGCGCGAAGGTCCTGGCGGCGTGGGCGGATCCGCACACGCAGCGCACGATCCTGGCGGACGCGGTCTTCGGCGAGCGGACGCTGCTGGAGGTGCGGCGCCGCGGCTGGGCCCAGAGCGTGGCCGAGCGCGAGCCGGGCGTGGCGAGCATTTCGGCGCCGGTGCGCGACTCCGCGGGCACGGTCGTGGCGGCGGTTTCGGTGTCCGGTCCGATCGAGCGGATCGGCCGCAAGCCGGGCGCCCGCTGGGCGGCCGACCTCCTCGCGGCGGCCGACGCCCTGCAGGAACGGCTGTGACCTGCCGGCGGCGTCCGTTCGGGGGATCCTCGCGAAAACCGCGTATTCGGTGACGGCGGTCACGTCTCCTTGAGGACAGCACCACGGAGGGGGAGACACATGTTGAACAGACGGGCGCTGGCGATGCTGCGGGCCGTCGGCGCGGGGCGTGCCGAGCTGACCTGCAGCTGCGAACCGGACCTGCGGGTCGACGGGCTGCCGTGCTGCGACCAGGCGACGGCGCACGAGCTGGCCAGGGCGGGCCTGATCCGGGCCGCGCGTGCCGTGGCCGTCGGGCAGTGGACGCGCGCGGAGCTGACCGAAGACGGACGGCTCGCGTTGGGCCAGACGCTCGCCGCGGCGTGACGCCACCACCGGGCCGCCTCGCGCGCCGAGGATCACGGTAAGGGGACCGATGAAGATCGCCGCCGGACTGCTGGGCGCCTGCCTGCTGGCGGCCGCGTGCTCGGGACCGGCACCGGCCGCGCCGACCGTGACGGTGACGGCGCCGGCCACGCGGCCGTCCGCCGACCCGGCGACGCTGGCCTGGGTGGACGGTTTCTGCGCCGCGATCCACGGCTACCGGAAACGCACCAACGCCGAAGCCGTCCCGAACCCGTCGGAGCCGGGCTCGGTGGCCGAGGCGCAGAAGGCGCTCAGCGAGGAGCTGGGCGGGATCGCGGCCCGCACGGGCGAGGTGGTCGACCGGCTGACGGCGCTGCCGCAGGCCCCGGTACCGCTGGCGGAGACGGTCCGCAAGGCGTTCGTCACGAAGTACACGACGGCCCGCGACCGGGCGCGCACCGCGAAAGCGGCTTTGGACGGCGCGAAGCCGGACGACGCGGCGTCCCAGGAACCGGCGGCTCAGGCGCTGGAGCGGGCCCAGCAGGACGTCGACGGGACGTATGACCCGGTGGCGCCGCTGGCGGATGCACCCGAACTGGTCGCCGCCGCGGCCGCCGCTCCCGGCTGCAGGGCCTAGAGCCGGTAACGGCGGTAGGCCGGGTCCGGCTCGCCGAACTCGAGTCCGTTCTCGTCCAGGGCGTTGTGGACCGTGACCGCGCCGCCGTCCGCGAAGGCGAACCGCGGCGCGACCATTCCGCGCGCCAGGTCGTCGCCCGCCCACTCGAGAAGCTCCACCGAGCGCAACCGCCGGCCCTGCAGCTCGGCCAGTTCGGCACGCGCGCCGGTGCGCCACGCCAGGCGAATCGCGGGGTCGTCGCCGAAAGTCCATCGAGCCCGCCGGAGCGGATCCGCCGTTCTCCAAGTGATGGAGAGTTCATCGAACTTGTGGTGGCACAGCTCCACCTGCTCGCCTTCGAAGCCGAGCAGCACCGGGGCGTCCGCGAACCATGTGCCGTCGTCGAGGTCCCACGCCAGCCACGCGCCCGTCAGCCGGCGGCCCGCGAGCGCGGCGAGGCGCGCGCCGTGGGCCGACACGATCGCCTGGCGGCCCGTGAGCCACCGCGGTTCGTACCCCTCGATGTCGAAGAACGTCACCCGGCCATCATCGCTCGAGCGGCGCCTGCAGCGGCAGCGACCGCGACGAATCCCCGACCTGGACCGTGAACCCGCCCGGCACCGGACGCCAGGCGTGGCTCGTCGTGTCCCACACGGAGAAGTCGCGCTCGTCCAGGCGGATCGTCACCCGGCGGGACTCGCCCGGGCCCAGTGACACCCGCGAGAACCCCTTCAGCTGCCGTGGCGGCTCGCCCGCGCCCGCCGGGAAGCCCAGGTACAGCTGGGCCACCTCCGCGCCCGCGCGGTGGCCCGTGTTCCGGACCGTGAACGACGCCGTCGCGCCGTCGCCCGTGCTGCGCACCGACAGGTCCGAGAACGCGAACGTCGTGTACGACAGGCCGTAGCCGAACGGGAACAGCGGCGCCCGGCCCTGCGCGTCGAACCAGCGGTAGCCGATCTGCAGGCCCTCCGAGTACGTCGCCACGCCGCCGGTGCCCGGGAACTGGGCCGGCGTGTTCGCCGGGGTGTCCGCGTCCGCCGCCGGGAACGTGATCGGCAGCTTCGCCGACGGGTCGACGTCGCCGAACAGCACGCCCGCCACCGCCGCGCCGTCCTGCTGGCCCGGGTACCACGCCCTGCAGGATCGCCGGCACGCTCGACGCCCACGGCATCAGCACCGGGCCGCCGCTCTTCACCACGACCACCGTGTGCGGGTTCGCCGCGGCGACCGCCGCCACCAGCGCGTCCTGGTTCCCGTCCAGGGCCAGGCTCGGCCGGTCCTTGCCCTCGGTCTCGTTGTCGCCGACCATCACGACGCTGACCTGCGCCGTGCGGGCCAGCGCGGCCGCCCGTGCCGGGTCGCTGCCGTCGTCGAGGGTCACCACCGCGCCCGGGACCCGCGCCCGCAGCCCCGGCAGCGGGTCCACTGTGGACGTCGGGATGACGGCCGAGCTGCCCCCGCCGCCGGTCTTCGCCTTCGTGGCGAACGGGCCGATCAGGGCGATCGACCGGACCGCCGGGTCGAGCGGCAGCTGGGCGTGCTCGTTGCGCAGCAGCACCATGCCGCGCTCGGCGAACTCCTTCGCCGCGGCGTCGTGCTGCGCGGTGGGCAGCGGCGTGAGCACCGGCGGGTGGTCGAACTGCCCGAAGGCGAACATCGTCCGGAACCGCGGCAGCAGCAGCTCGTCGACGCGCTGCTCGCTCACCTGGCCGGCCAGCACCGCCTGCTTCAGCCGGTCGCCGTACCAGGTGCCGTCGATCATTTCGAGGTTCATGCCCGCGTTCGCCGACCCGACGGTGCTGTGCGCGGCACCCCAGTCGGACTGGACGAACCCCTCGAACCCCCAGTCGTCACGCAGCTTGCCCTGCAGCAACGCCGGGTTCTCGCACGTGAAGACGCCGTTGATCTTCGGGTAGGCGCACATCACCGAACCCGCGTGCCCCTCGGTCACCGCCTGCTCGAAGTGCGGCAGGTATATCTCGTTGAGCGTGCGCTCGTCGATGTGCTCGTCGATGCTCTGGCGCCGGGTCTCCTGGTTGTTCGCCGCGAAGTGCTTGACCTCGGCGATCGTGCCGTTCTCCTGGATGCCGCGGATGTCGGCGGCGCCGATGGCCCCGGCGAGCACCGGGTCCTCCCCCATTCCCTCGAACGTCCGGCCGTTGCGCGGGACGCGGGCCATGTTGATGTCGGGCCCTTCCGACACGTTGTGCGCGAGCGCGCGCGTCTCGTCGCCGATCAGGCGGCCGTAGCGGCGCGCGAGGACGGTGTCGAACGTCGACGCCAGCGCCATCGTGGCGGGCAACGCGGTGGCCGGCTTCTGCGGCTTGTCGTCGGCCGGGCCCATGCCGGCCGGGCCGTTGGCGATCCGGAACCCGGGCACGCCCAGCCGCGGGATGGGCGGCACGAACCGCTGGTGCTGGGCGTCGGGTTGCAGGTGCAGCTGCGAGATCTTCTCGTCGAGGGTCATCGCGGCGACCAGCTCGGCCGCCCGGCGCTCCGGCGGCCGGCGGGCGTCCCGCCAGGGCTGCGCCTCCGCGACCGCCGGCGCGGCCAGTGAAACCCCGAGAACCACGGCAAGAACCAGCGGGCCGGTGCGCATCGCAGTCTCCCTCGCCCTTGAACGGGATCAACGGCGCACAAGCTAACGCATACGTGACGAGAAAACATAGACTCGAAATTGTTCACGTATATGAATATGCGACGCGACTAAACCGTTTCCCGGGCTCACGCGTGGAGGCAGCACCGGCGACCGGAGCCGGACGCGGCCCGAAAGAACCTGATCGGCCTAACGGCGGCAGGTCACCTCGGGTCCCGACCCTCCACAAAGGACACCCGGGGCGGGCGGTACCCCCAGGCCGCCGTCCCGGGGCACCGGCTGCGGGGCGCCCGCGACAGCGTCCCGCAGCCCCCGGTCAGCGGGCCGCGGCCAGCCGCAGCGCCCGGTAGACGAACTGCTGATCGCCCAGCCGGTGCCGCAGGTCGCGCTCGAGCCCGGCGATCGGGTACAGGTTCTGCGGCGCGCGCGAGTCCTTGTACGGGACCGACGCGAACCGCCCGAGCACCGACTGCGTCAGGTTCGCCAGCCCGGCCACCTCGTCGCGGCCGAGGTGCGAAGCCGCCTCGACGCGCACCACGCCCGACCACGGCGGCCCACCCGCCGACGGCAGGCGCAGGTACCACGAGTGCCGGACCCAGGTCGTGCCCATCAGGAACACCGGCGTGCGCTGGTGCGGGCCGAGCGCGCCCACCATCGCGTTCAGCTCACCGGGCAGGTACGTGATCTGGTGGCTCTTGATGAACCCGACCGCCCGGTCCAGGTGCGCCCGGCCGCGCAGGGGGCCGTCGACCACGAGCAGGTCGCGGCCGACGTGCCCGGAGACCGCCGACCGCGCGGCGATCGCCGCGTCCAGCTCGGTTTCGGCGAGCTGGTCCTGCAGCGCGGTCGAGAGGACGACCGGCAGCGGCTTGTCCTCCTTCGCCGCCGCCCGGAACGCCCGGTAGGTCCCGGCCGGGGTCGCGATGTCGCCCGCTTCCGGCGAAACGGTGAACAGCCCGCGCCGGACGTCGGTGCCGACGACGTGCGCGCGCCCGTCGCAGCAACACACCACGCCGGCCGCGTAGGACGCGCAGAGCCCGATGGACGCGGAGTTCGTGCTGCCCGGGTCGTCGATCCAGACGCGGGCGTCGATCCGGCGGACGCCGTCGACGAACAGCACGGCCTCGGGCGGGGTCACCGGCGAAGGGTCGACCGGCGCCCATTCCGCCGCCGGGACCTCGATGTCCAGCTCGACTTCGGCACCCGAGCGGCCGAGCTCCTCGGCCTCCATCGAGCTGCCGTAGCCCGGGTCCCACGCGTCGACGGTGAACTGCATCCCGGCCACCGCGGTCATGCGCCCTCCCGGCTGATGTGCGACCCGGTGCCGTCGCGGGTGACGTGGAAGCGCACCGGCACGCGCTCGGCCAGCGCCGGCACGTGCGTGATCACCCCGACCATGCGGGACCCGGAGGCCGCGAGGTTCTCCAAAGTGGACGCCACGACGTCGAGGGTGGCCTCGTCCAGCGTGCCGAAGCCCTCGTCGAGGAAGATCGACTCGAGCTTGGTCGCGCCCTCGGCGGCCATCGCGCCGAGCTGCGAGGACAACGCCAAGGCCAGCGACAGCGACGCCTGGAACGTCTCGCCGCCGGAGAGCGTCTTCACCGGACGGCGGGCGTCGGCCTCGTTGTGGTCGACCACGAGGAAGTCGCCCTTGTCGTGGGTCAGCTCGAACTGCCCGCCGGACAGCTCCAGCAGCGACGCGGACGCCTCCGCGACGAGCGTGTCGAGCGCTCCGGCGATGAGCCAGCGCGGGAACTTGTCGGAGCGCAGGAGATCGGCGAGCAGCCGCGCGACCTGCGCTTCGGACTCGGCGGCCGCGATGTCGGCGCGCAGGCCCGCCACCCGCGCGACGCGCCGCTCCATCTCCGTGTGGTCGGCTTCGGCGCGGGCCCGGGCGGTCGCCAGCGCGACCGGCACGCGGTCACGCACCGGCCCGTCCGGCAGTTCGATCCCGAAGGCCGTGACGTCGTCGGAAACGGCGCGCTCGGCCGCCTGCAACGCTTCGGCCGCTTCACCTTCGGCGGCCGACGCGGCGGCGAGCCGATCCCGGCGCTCCTTCGCCGCTCCGGCCGCCCAGTCCGTCAGCGCGGCCCAGGCGTCCAGGAGGCTTTCTCCGTCGATCGGTGGTGCGCCGAGGCCGACCAGCGGATCGCGGGCGCGGGACAGCCGTTGCCGTTCGGCGTCGACCTGGTCGGCGATCCGCGCCTGGGCTTCCGCGGCCTGTTTCGCGGCCGCGCGGGCGGTCCGCAGGTCCGCGTCGGCCGCTGTGGCGGCCTTCTCGAGTTCGGCGACCTTCGCCAGCTGCCCGGTCACGACCTCGGCTGAAGGCGCGCCGTCCAGGATCCCGGCCAGTTCGCCTTGCCGGCGCCGGGCGGCCGCCAGGTCCGCGCTCGCCGACTGCTCCGCCAGCGCCGCCTCCTGCGCGCGGTTCCGCCGCTGTTCCGCGGTCCGCTCGGCGGAGGCGAGGTCGTCCGCCGCGACGACGGCTTCCTTGCCCGCGGCTTCGGCGGCCGCTTCGAGCGCGGCCAGCGCCGTGCGCCGGTCTTCGAGGCCGGCCGCCGCCCAGGCGGTCAGCCGCTGCCAGCCCGCCGGGACGTCGTCGGCGTCGATCGCCGGCGCGCCCAGCTCCACCAGCGGATCACGCGCCGCCCGCAACGCCTCCCGCGCCGCCGCGACGGACTTTCCGACGACGTCGGCGTCTTCCTGCGCCGCGGCGCGTTCGGCGCGGGCCGCGGCCAGTTCCGCGTCCGCGGCGCGCGCGGCTTCGGCGACGCGCGCGCGGCCGTCGATGGCCGCCGACAGCCATTCCCCGCGTTCCCGCACGGCCGCGACGAGATCCGCGTAGTCCCGCTCGGAAAAGGACGCCGTGACCGGACGGCACAGCACCGCCGACTCCGGTGGTCCGTCGACCGCGGCGAGCACCGCCCGCAGTTCTTCCGCCTGCGCGGCCGCGGACGCCGCCGTGTCGGCGTCGCGGTCGACGGCCCGCTCCAGCTTGCGCACGGCCGCTTCCGCCGCCGCGCGCTCGCGTTCGGCCCGCTCGGCGCGTTCGCGGGCCTCGGCGAGGTGGGCGTGCCCGCCGGCGTCCGGCAGCGCGGAGACTTCCTGCTCGCACACCGGGCAGGGGTGCCCGACCGCGAGCCCGGCCCGCAGCACCAGGGCCTGCCCGGCCCGCTCGGCGTCGGCCAGCGCGGCCTTCGCCGCGCTCAGTTCGGCGTCGGCGCTCGCGAAGGCGGTTCGCGCGGTTTCGAGTTCCGCACGCCGGGCGGCCTGTTCGGGCGCGGCCTTCCGTTGCGCGTCGCAGACCGTGTAGAGCGTGCGGGCGTCGGAGCGGGCCGCGGCCAGCGGGGCGACGTCGGGCTGCTCGGCCAGCGCCTTGCGCGCTTCGGCGTCCGCGGCCTCGGCGGCACGCAGGCGTGCGTCGGCGTCCGCCGTCCGCTTCGCCGCCCGCGCCGACTCCGCCGACAGGTCCCCGAGATCCGCCGGCGGCCGCAGCCCGGCCAGCCGGTCACGGTCTTGACGGGCTCGCGCGGCTTCGGCGGCGGCGTCCTCGGCCGCGCGCGCCGTGGTGTCCCGGTTCTGCCGGGCCGCTTCGACGAGCGACACCGCTTCGGTCACCGCCTGCGCGGCGGCCGCGCTGGCTTGCGAAGCCGTCTTCACCGCTTCTTCCAGGCGAGGAAGGGCCTGCTCGGTCTCGGCGAGTTCCGTTCGGGCGGTGCGGATCCGTTCCAGGTGCGCCCGGTCGGGCGCGGCGGCGAGCGCGGCACGGGCCGCCTCGTCCGCCGTTTCCGCCTGCTCCAGCCCGGCGCGGGCCGTCGTGGCCGCGTCCGCCGCCGCCCGGCGCCGGGTTTCGAGGTCTTCGACGCCGTCCGGGCGCTCCAGCGCCTCGAGGACGGTCAGTTCGCGCGTCAGCGTGGCGACGAGCTGCCGGGCGTCTTCGTGCGCCCGGGTGGCGTCGGACAGCCCGGGCAGCGCCGCGGTGACCCGCGCGGCCAGTTCTTCCAGCGCGGTCATGCGCGCGGCCAGCGCTTCGACGGCTTCCCCGGTGGCGTCGGCGTAGCTGCCGAGCTGCTCGGTGAGCACGGCGGCGCGCTGCTTCTGCTGCTCCGCGGTCACGCCGGCGCGGCGGCCGATGCGCTCGTAGACCTCCAGGCCCAGCAGCTTGATGAGGATCTTCTGCCGGTCGGCGGCCTTGGCGTGCAGGAACTCCGCGAAGTCGCCTTGCGGCAGCGCCACGCAGGTGCAGAAGTGCTTGAACGTCAACCCGAGCAGCCGCTCGACGGCCGGGGTGACCTCGGAGTCGGCGGCGACCGGGTCGGCGTCGTCCGCCGGACCGCCGAGCGCGGTGGGGTCGACGAGCCGTTCCAGGCGCACGTTCTTCACGCTGACCGTGGGTTTCTTCCCACCGCTGCGCCGGACTTCCCGCACGACGTGGTAGCGGGCGCCGCCGGCGTCGAAGACCAGCCGCACGGTGGCGCGGTTCGCCGTCGGGGCCAGCGCGGGCGCGACGAGCCCTTCGTGGTCCCAGCGGGCGACGGAACCGTAGAGGGCGAAGGTCAGCGCGTCGATCACCGTGCTCTTGCCGGCCCCGGTCGGCCCGACGAGCGCGAAGTAGTCCGTGTCCTCGAAGCTGATCTCGGTCTTGTCGCGGAACGACGCGAAGCCGGTCATCTCCAGCAGCACAGGCCGCATGTCACACCCCGCTCGTCTCTTCGTCGTGCAGCCGCGCGAAGAGCGTTTGCACGCGCTTGTCCTCGACCGTGCGTTCCGCGCAGTAGGCCGCGAACAGCTCGCCCGGCGACCGGTCGGCGACCGCCCGCTCGCCGCCCGACGTCGTCACCGGGGCCGCGAACTCCGGGTCGATGCGGATTTCCAGCGCGTTGGGCAGGGCTTCCTGGATCTCCTCGCGCAGCCCGGCCCTGGTCGCTTCGCGGACGTAGACGCGGAGGTAGTCCTCGCCGAACTCCTCCGCGCGGCCGGTCAGCTCCGCCACCGTGCCGTGGACGGTCCGCAGCCGCCGTCCCGCCGTGACGGGGACGTCGGTGACCTTCGCCGGCGTCGACGGCGTCACCTCCACCGACAGCACGACGCTCTTGTTGTCCTGCTCGCCGAAGTCGACGGCCAGCGGCGAACCGCTGTAGTGCACCGGGCACGCGGCGGGCAGCGACTGGCGGCGGTGCAGGTGGCCGAGGGCCACGTAGTGCGGTTCGGCGCCGAACGCCGTGGCGGGCACGTGGTACTCGAAGATGGACTGCGCCGCGCGCTCGCCGCCGCCCATCGTCCCGCCGGTCACCGTCAGGTGCGCCATGACGAGATTGACCGCGCCGTCGGTGAACCCGGACTTGAGGTGGTCCAGGATGTCGCGCACGCGCTGGTCGTACTGGCCGACGTTGTCCGACGGCGTCCCGGTGAGCAGCTCGGCCGCGCGCACGGCGTAGCGCTGGGAAAGGAACGGCAGCACCGCGACGTTGACGCGTTCGCCGGTCGACCGGGCGTCGAACGAGTACACCCCGCCGTCGTGGACCGGGCGCGGGTCGCCGGCCAGCTGGATGCCCGCGGCCTTCAGCAGCGGCCGGTACGCCTCGAACGTCGCGGCGTGGTCGTGGTTCCCGGCGATGGCGACGACCTCGGCACCGGTTTCGCGCAGCGCCATCAGCGCCCGCACCACGAGCTGCTGCGCGGCGGCCGACGGCGCCGACGTCTCGTAGAGGTCGCCCGCGACGAGGATCGCGTCGAACGCCTCTTCGCGCGCGATCCGGACGATCTCGCCGAGCACGGCGCGCTGCTCGTCCAGGCGGTTGCGGCCCTTGAGCGTCTTGCCGACGTGCCAGTCGGAGGTGTGCAGGAACTTCACACTTCGTCCTTCCGTTCGGGTGGCGGGCGGCGGGCTCAGAACGGCGGCGGGTCGTCGCCGAACGGGTCACCGCCGCGCGTCGGCAGGCCCGCGAAGGGATCGGCCTTCTTCGCCGCCGCCGTGGTCGTCGGGACCTGCCCGGCCTCGGAAAGCCGCGTGGCCCAGGCGGGGAACGGGAAGCCGACGGCGATCGGCACCGGGATCTCCGGCTGGCTGACGAACATCGTGCCCGGCGTGGCGAGCGTCGCGCGGACCCGCTGGCTGGCCGGGAGGAAGCCGTATTCGGGACGCGAGGCCTCCGCGGCGTCCAGGCGGCCGACGATCCGGACCGAGCTGTTGCTGACGATCCGGCGTTCGACCTCGCTCGCGGTCTGCTGCGCGCCGATGAGGATGACGCCGAGCGAGCGCCCGCGCTCGGCGATGTCGAGCAGCACCTCCTTGATGGGGCTGCTGCCTTCGCGCGGCGCGTACTTGTTCAGCTCGTCCAGCATGGTGAACAGCAGCCCACCGGGACCGGCCGCTTCCTTGCGCGCGGTCTCCGCGGCGAGCGTGACGCCGACGACGAACCGCTGCGCGCGCTCGACGAGGTTGTGGATGTCCACGACGGTCACCTGCTGGTTCTCCGTCGACAGCTTGCGCGCCGGGTGGTCGGCGAGGTCGCCGCGGATGAGCCCGGACAGGGCGCGCTGGCTGGACCGCAGGCGGCGGATGAAGGCGTTGACCGTGCCCGCGCCGGTGACCGCGCCCGCCCAGCTCGCGCGGGTTTCCTCGTCGGTGACGCGGTCGCAGATGACGTCGATCAGCTCGGCGTAGGTGCGGCAGAGGACGCCGTCGACGTTCGCGGCGCCGTCCTTGCCCGCCGGGGTGCTGTCCAGCCGCAACCGGTTCGCGACCTGGTGGATGACCATCGTGTACTGGTTGCGCTCGTCCTCGGCGTCGGCGAAGACGTACGGCAGCAGGTCGTTCGCGCAGAACTCCGCGATGGTCCACCAGAACGCGCCGACGCCCGAGGTCCGGCCGGTGACGTAAGGCTTCCCCGTGGTGTCCGACGGCGTCGGCGGCGCGTAGAAGCCGACGGACGCGAAGGGCTCCGCGGGCAGGCCCAGCTTGGCGTACTCGGCTTTGAGGTTTTCGTCGAGGTGGACGTTGGGCGTGTCGAGGAACAGCAGGTCCTCGCCCTTGACCGAGAAGACGAGGGCCTTGGCGTTGTGGGCGTTGGGCAGGGCGCCACCGCGGAAGATCGAGTGCAGCAGGAACAACGCGAACGACGTCTTGGTGGCCACGCCGGAGACGCCGCTGATGCTGACGTGCGCGCCGCGGGTGCCGTCGAGGAAGTCCATGTTGAGGTAGACGGGTTCGCCGTCCCGGCCCAGCCCGACCGCCACCTGGCGGGTCATGTTGTCGAAGTACAGCGCCTGCGCGCGGTCCTCCCCCACGGCACGCTCGACGACCGACCCCGGCTTGGGCGGCACGTAGCACTCGGGCTCGACGCGCGTGGTGGCGATCTCGGCGATCTCCTGCACCTGCGCGGGCAGCACGCCGTCGGAGATCAGGAAGACGTCGCTGCCGAAGCTGGCGCCCTCGTGCCGCGCGCTCACCTGCGTGACCACGCCGTAGGAGGTGACTTCGCCGAGGCCGGGCAGTTCCCGCCGGGTCACGACGACGTCGTCGAGCTGCAGATAGGCTTGCGCGTCGATGGCCACGTGGAACTGCAGCGGCGTCGAGTCTTCGGTCCCGGCCACCCGGCCGACCACGGTGGTGAGCGTCTCCTGGTCCACGGTTCTCCCTGTCCGCCCGGGTCTTCCTCCCGCGGCAGACTAGCTCGCCGGTACGACAGTCCCGCGCCCAACACGGCCTTGCGGGCCCTGCGTACCGGAAGCGTCACGGCAGGCCACCGCTGCGCCGAACGAGTGAGTTCACCCTACGGGGAAGATCATTCCGGCCCGGTGGACGGCGCCACCGGTTGCGCCGCAACGACGTCGCCGCGCCCCGGAGAGGGTCGCCCCGGGCGGGCGCGGCGTTACTGCCTTGGCCCCACGGCGATCTCCGCCCGGCGGGCGTCCCGGGACCCTCACCCGGGGGCCGCCGGCGGGCCCGCGATCCCCCGCCGCCGCGCGGGATCGGGCCCGCGTGGCTCCGGCCACACGCCCGCGGGGGCCGCCACCGGCGTGTCGCGCGAAAAAGTCCCCCGGAGGGCCCGGGTCCTATATGGACGACCACTGTGGACGGCTCGGGTACCGGGTTTGGCCTGCTCAGGGCCATGATCGAGGTTCGGGTCCGGTTGCGGGCCGCGTCCGGCGGAGGTCCCTCGGGAGGCGGAACCAGCGGCCTCGCAAGGAAATATTTCGACCCCCGGTTGGATTTTGTGCGGTATTGGTAATACCGTGTGCAGTGTCGGCCGAGATGGGCCGTGACTAGTAGTTCCACTATGGAGGACTGGAATGACGAACAAGGCCCAGCTGATCGAGGCGCTGTCGGAGCGTCTGGGCGACAAGAAGGTGGCTTCGCAGGCCGTTGACGGTCTGGTGGACATCATCATCCGGACGGTCAACAAGGGCGAGAAGGTCAACATCACCGGGTTCGGGGTGTTCGAGAAGCGTGCCCGTGCCGCGCGCACCGCGCGGAACCCGCGTACCGGTGAGGCCGTGAAGGTCAAGAAGACCAACGTGCCCGCGTTCCGGGCCGGCACCACGTTCAAGGACGTCATCTCCGGGACCAAGAAGCTGCCCAAGGCCACGCCGGTCAAGCGGGCCAGCGCCGCCACCAGCACCCGCGCCACCGCCACCAAGACCACCGCCGCGTCGGCCCCGGCCAAGACCACCACGTCGCGGGCGAGCACCACGCGGGCGGCGGCGGCCAAGCCGGCCACCACGCGCTCGACCACCACCCGCACCCGCACCGCGGCGGCGAAGCCGGCGGCCAAGGCCACCACCACCAAGGCCACCACCACCAAGGCGGCCCCGAAGACCACCACGGCCAAGACCACCACGGCCAAGGCCACCACCACCCGGGCGAAGACCACCGCCAAGCCGGCCGCCACCAAGACCGCCGCGGCGAAGAAGACCACCGCCGCCAAAACCCCGGCCAAGCGCACCTCCGCCGCCAAGAAGAAGTAACACCCCGCACAAACTCACCCCCGGAAGGGCCCCGCACCACCACGGTGCGGGGCCCTTCGGCGTCCCCGGGGCCGGAACCGGTCCCGGGCACCCGGGCGTGGAGTGGTGCCGAGCGGCGCTTGGTACGCGCGCCCGGCCGCGGAGTGGCACCCGAGCGCCGTTCGGTGCCTGCGCCGGGCCAGGAGTGGCGTTCGGTGCCATGGCGCCGGGCCATGGAGTGGCGTCGGTGCCTGCGCCCGGCCACGGAGTGGCGCCCGGGCGCCGCTTGATGCCATCCGCCCGGCCCACGCGCCGGAGAGAGCCCTCAGTGCCACCGCCTGGCCACCCAGACCGCCGGAGAACCACTGGAACGACACGCAAGCCCCCAAACACCGCCCAGGCCGTCTCACGGGCACCCAGCGGGCCTTCTCCCGCAAACCCGGCAGAAACCCACACCGGCTCACCTCATCGAGTGCCCACCCGCCGCCGTCTGGCGGGGCCGCCATTTTTTCCCCGGCCGTTAACGGCAACCCGTGAAATACCATTCGGCGCCTTTCCGTCAATCCCGCCGACGGTTGCGCTCGCGCCCGGGCGGGTATCCGAACTTCGACCCGACGACCCTCGGCAAGGAGTGGTGATGACCGCGAACGACAAGCCCGACGACCCCGACGCGGAGCTCGCCCGGTCCCGGCAGCACATCAAGGAAGCGAAGGAAGCCGCCGCCGAGGCGGATCTCGCCGACCCCGCCGAAGGCGACGCCGACCAGGCGCTGGCGACCGACCCGCCCTACCACCACGGCGAACAGGGCACGACGCCGTCCGGGACGTAGCTTCCGGGGCGCTCCGGAAAGCCCGGAGCGTCCTTTCCGGACTCGCGGACCGCGGGGAAGCCACGGGAAATTGCCGTACCGATCCCCGGGTGGATACACTCCACCCAAGAACGTCGGTCATTGTGCAACTTGTCACACGTCACGTTCCCCCTGACGCACATCCAGCTTGAGGAGCATTCCCGTGGCCCAGAAAGTCCTCGTCGAGATCCTGGACGACATCGACGGCAGCACCGCTGCCCAGACCGTTCAGTTCGGCCTCGACGGCGTCACCTACGAAATCGACCTTTCGGAGGAGAACGCCACCGCGCTGCGCGACGAGCTCGCCCGCTACATCGCGGCCGGGCGGCGCATCGGCGGCCGCAAGGTCCGCGTCGCGACGGGCCAGTCGACCACCACCAGCACCACCGACCGCGAGCGCAACCAGCAGATCCGCGCCTGGGCGAACGCGAACGGCTACGAGGTCTCCGAGCGCGGCCGCCTTTCCTCCGAGGTCATCGCGGCGTACGAGCAGGCCCAGGTGGCGGAGCCGGAAGCCCCGGCCGCCGCGCCGCGCAAGCGGTCGCCGCGCAAGAAGGTCGCCGCCGCGAAGAAGTGACGCCGGTGGCGACCGGAACACGGGGGGAGAGAGCAAAGACCCGCCGGCGGCAGGGACGTCCTCGCCGCCGGCGGGTCCAGCCCGCACGAGCGGGCACGGGCACCGCGGCGTGACGACTCCGCCGCACTCCGGCCGCGGATCGTCTCGCGGCCGCGTGACTTTCTCACGACCGGGCGCCGGCCGATTCCTTTCGGCGCCGGGCGAGGTCTCCATAGCCGACCACGCGGTCCGCCGGAACGGCCGGCCGCGCCGAGGCCGAGCCCGGGAGAGCCGATGACCGCCACCATGCGCGCCCTGCAGCAAACGTCGCTGAACGGGCCGGAAGACCTGCGCCTGCGCACCGACGTCCCTGTCCCGAGCCCAGGCCCGGGCGAAGTGCTGGTCCGGGTCGACGCCGCCGGGGTCAACTTCGCCGACATCTCCCAGTCCTACGGCACGTTCCGGGACGGCCCGCGGCCGCCGTACGTGGCCGGTTTCGAGGCCGCCGGCGAGGTCGTGGCGACGGGCGACCCGGCGGCCACACCACAGCCGGGCGCTCGCGTCGTCGGCGTCGGATACGGGGCTTTCGCCGAATACACGGTGCTGCCGGCCGCGACGGCGATGCCGGTCCCGGCCGGCTGGAGCGCCGAGCAGGCGCTGGGCCTCGCCGTGAACTGGCCCACCGCCTTCGCCGCGCTCAAGCCGCTGGGCCGCCTGGCGGCCGGGGAAACCGTGCTGATCCACGCCGCGGCGGGCGCGACCGGGCAGGCCGCGGTCCGCATCGCCAAGCACTACGGCGCGACGGTCATCGGTGTCGCGTCGCCTGGCAAGCACGAAACCGTGCTGGCGCTGGGCGCCGACCACGTCCTGGATCCGCACGGCGAAGACGTCGCCGCCGCGGTACGGGCGCTGACCGGCGGCGCCGACTTGGTACTGGAGTCGGCGGGTGGTGCCTCGTTCGCCGCGAGCCTGGCCGCGGCCAAACCGGTCACCGGCCGGGTCGTCGTCTACGGCTTGGCGGGCGGCGAAGCGTCGCTGACCAACTGGGAGCTGGTGTACCGGTACCAGGTCCACGTCGCCGGTCTCAACATCGGCGTGCTGGCCCAGGCCGCACCGCATGTCTTCGGGGAGGTCACGGCCGAGGTTTCGGCGCTCGTCGCGGCCGGCGTCCTCGCTCCCGCCCGCCCCACCACCTACGACTTGGCCGACGGCCCGAAAGCCCTCGCGGAGCTGGCGGCCAGGACGACCGTCGGCAAGCTGGCGCTGCGGCCCTGACGCCGAAGGAGCAACGCATGCAGGAGCCCACGCCGCGCACCGCGAAGGACGAGTTCGCCGCCGAAACCGAGCGGTTCCGGCGCGAGCTGCTGGCGCACTGCTACCGCATGGCCGGATCGGCGCACGAGGCCGAGGACCTGGTACAGGAAACCTATCTCCGCGCGTGGCGTTCCTACGCGGGCTTCGAAGGCCGCGCGTCGGTCCGGTCCTGGCTCTACGCGATCGCCACGAACGTCTGCCTGACGGCGCTGGCGTCACGCCGGACGCGGGTGCTGCCGTCGGGCTTGCGGGAGCCGTACGACGGGCCCGGCCGCCCGCCGAGCCAGGCCGGACCGGGCGAGGTGTCGTGGCTCGAACCGCTGCCGGACCGGTGGATCGCCGACGACGACCCGGCCGCCGCGGTGGTCGCGCGCGAGTCGCTGAGGCTCGCGCTCGTCGTCAGCCTGCAGCACCTGCCGCCACGCCAGCGCGCGATCCTCATCCTGCGCGACGTGCTGGCGTTCACGGCGCCCGAAACCGCGCGGATCCTGGACACGACGACGACGGCGGTGAAGAGCGGCCTGCAGCGCGCCCGCGCCCGTCTCGAAGAGCTGGGACCGGAGCCCGAGCGCCCGCTGGAACCGTCCGACCCGCGGGCGCGCGCCCTGCTGGAGGACTACATGGCGGCGTTCGAACGCGCCGACGCCCGCCTGCTCGAACAGGTGCTGCGCAAGGACGCCACGCTGGAGGCGACGCCGTTCCGCGACTGGTACGCAGGGCGCGAGAAGTGCATCCGCCTGCTGGAGAACTCCGTGCTGGGCAAGCGGGGAGACTGGCGCATGATCCCCACGACCGCGAACGGCCAATCCGCCGCGGCGGTGTACCACCGTGACACCACGGGCGTGTTCGGCGCTCACGGCATCGTCGTGCTGACCCCGACGGCCACGGGTGTCGCCCGGGTGGTCGAGTTCCACGATCCCGCGCTGGTCGAGACATTCGGCTTCCCGCCGGAAAGACGGGACTGACCCGCGGTTCACCGCCGTCCGTTCCCGCTAACCTCGGGAAGTATGAGGCATTTTCCCGCGCTCGTCGCCGCGGTCCTGCTCGCCGGCTGCTCGGCAGGCACCAGCGGCACACCGTCACCGGCTCCGGCGACAGCCACTCCTCCGCAGCCGAGCGCGCCCCGGGCCGAGCCGCACCGGCTCGAAATCAAGATCGACGGTACGGCCGTGCTCACCTCGCTGACCTACACCATCGACGGGAAGGCGACGGAGGACAAGGACGTCAAGCTGCCGTGGAGCCACACCTTCACCTTCGCGCCCCACACGGGCAAGCACGTCTACGACGTCGTGATGCGATCCACCGGCGGCGAGGTGACGGCGACGGCGACGGTGGACGGGCAGCCCTGGGGCCAGAGCCGCGGCAGCGGCGACGGTGCGTCGACCCAGTCCCTCGACGGCGATTTCAGCGACTGAGCGCGGCGACGAGGAGGCCGATCGACGTCTGTGCGGCATCGGCCGCGACCGGACCGCGGCGGAACTTCGTCCCGGCGCGGAAGCACGGCCACCGCACAGCGCCGTTGGGAGGTGTCGGCCGGCCTGACTCGTGCGTGACGCCGAAGGGCCCCGCACCGTGGTGGTGCGGGGCCCTTCCGGGGGTGAGTTTGTGCGGGGTGTTACTTCTTCTTGGCGGCGGAGGTGCGCTTGGCCGGGGTTTTGGCGGCGGTGGTCTTCTTCGCCGCGGCGGTCTTGGTGGCGGCCGGCTTGGCGGTGGTCTTCGCCCGGGTGGTGGTGGCCTTGGCCGTGGTGGTCTTGGCCGTGGTGGTCTTCGGGGCCGCCTTGGTGGTGGTGGCCTTGGTGGTGGTGGCCTTGGCCGCCGGCTTCGCCGCCGCGGTGCGGGTGCGGGTGGTGGTCGAGCGCGTGGTGGCCGGCTTGGCCGCCGCCGCCCGCGTGGTGCTCGCCCGCGACGTGGTGGTCTTGGCCGGGGCCGACGCGGCGGTGGTCTTGGTGGCGGTGGCGCGGGTGCTGGTGGCGGCGCTGGCCCGCTTGACCGGCGTGGCCTTGGGCAGCTTCTTGGTCCCGGAGATGACGTCCTTGAACGTGGTGCCGGCCCGGAACGCGGGCACGTTGGTCTTCTTGACCTTCACGGCCTCACCGGTACGCGGGTTCCGCGCGGTGCGCGCGGCACGGGCACGCTTCTCGAACACCCCGAACCCGGTGATGTTGACCTTCTCGCCCTTGTTGACCGTCCGGATGATGATGTCCACCAGACCGTCAACGGCCTGCGAAGCCACCTTCTTGTCGCCCAGACGCTCCGACAGCGCCTCGATCAGCTGGGCCTTGTTCGTCATTCCAGTCCTCCATAGTCTGGCCCATCTCGGCCAACGTCGCACAGAGTATTACCAGACGGGCCCGAGATCCAAACCGGAGTGACCTGAACTCTGTTGTGTCGCCAAGGAAGTCGGCTCTGGGCCAGTTAGGACACACCGATGTCGATCAGTTGTTCGATCGCGCGGCGCCGGAAACCGGGCAGGCGCAACGGGTGTGCGAGCCCGAGGGCCTCAGACGGTCTTCTTCGTCCCGCTGTCGATCCGGCTGGGCGACGACGTGGCAGCACATGTCCACCGTGACCTCCCTGTCGACCGTCCCGCTGTGATCAGCGCAGCCGGCGGCCGCGGCCTGCGGGTGAACACGATCTCGCCCGGCGCGGTCCGGACGGCTCTGTGGACGTCGCCCGGCGGGCGGCCAGCACGCTCGAAGAGTTCAAGGACCAGCCGCCGGCCGCTCGGCCGGCGGGAACCCGCCGGCCGGCGTATCGCGCCGACCGGCAGGATTTCCTTGCTTCGCTTGGCCTGCTGGGCTTGCGCCCGGAAGCTCCGTCAAGCGGCGGGCTCGATCGTCAGTTCGTCCGGCTCACCGGCGTGGTGAACGTAGACCCGGACCGGCTCGGCGAGCCATCCCGGCAGCCCGGCCAGAAACTCCTTCGTCTCCGGTGCGCCCATGTGCGCCTGCCGGGCTTCGGCGTCGCGATAGCGTTCGGTGAACACGTACACCTCCGGCTCGCCGAGCGACTGGCCGACGGAATAGCCGACCACACCCGGCTCCGCCACCGCGGCGGCCCTCAGCCGGCGGACGGCCTGCTCGAAGTCGGCGCGTGATCCGGGCCGGATCTTCATCGCGGCCACGAGCACCTCGGTCATGCGGCTTCCTCCCTGCTCGGGTACTGCTCGAAGAAGACGTTGCGCGCCACGGGACGGCGGCCGGGGTGCGGGACCGGGCCGGCCGGGTAGCCGATCGTCACCAGCACCGCGATCGCCAGGTCGTCGCGGTCGCCGAGGCCGATCACCTTCTTGACCTTGGCCGGGTCCCAGCCGTTCATCGGCGCGCTCGCCAGGCCCATGCTCGCCGCGGCGAGCATGACGTACGTGGCCGAGATCATCGCGTTCTTGACCGCGTTCTCCCGCAGCAGGCCCCGCTCGGCCAGATCGTGGAACTCGGCCCGGGAATCGAACATCGCCGCGAACTCCGCGTTCCAGGCACCGGCGTCCGCCGCCCGCTCCGCGACGTCGGCGTGGTCCTCCCGCCACGCTTCGGGCTCGGCGACGAAGACCAGGCACACCGGAGCCTCCGCCGGCTGCGGCTGGCCACCGGCCGCCCACGACAGGCCCTCCCGGCCCGTTTCGCCGGTGACGACGACGATCGAGCGATCCTGCATGTTCCAGGCACTCGGCGCCTCGACGGCCAGCTCGAGCAGCTCCTCCAGCAGCGCCGCCGGCACGGGATCCGGACGGTAGTGGCGGACCGTGCGCCGGGCACGAATCGCGTCGGGCACCGAAAGACGTTGTGAACTCATGGATCTCACTATCGGAGAGTGACGCTCGAACGGGAAGTAGGCACTTTTTGGTGCGCTACACTCCCAGCGTGACCCATTACGTCGAGTCGAGCGGCCTGCCCGCGGACGTCTACTCGGCCAAGTGCCCGACCCGCGAGGTCCTGGACCACATCGCGGGCAAGTGGACGGTGCTGATCGTCGACGCGCTGGCCGAGCGGACGCTCCGCTACACGGAACTGCGGCGCCGGATAGAAGGCATTTCGCAGAAGATGCTGACGCAGACGCTGCGGCAGCTGGAAGCGGACGGGTTCGTCACCCGCACCGCCTATCCGACGGTGCCACCGCAGGTGGAGTACACGCTCACCCCGCTCGGCCACAGCCTGCGGAGCCCGATCGCGGCTTTGCGGGAGTGGGTGGAAGCCCACATCAACGACATCGAACGCGCCCGTCAAAGCCGCTGACGGGTCATCGTGGGCGCTTGAGTCAGAAAGCACACGACAACGCAAAGGCCCGCTTTTGAACAAAAGGAACCCGCGGAATCGTCAAAAGGTGTTGCCGGAAAGTTCCGGAAGAGGCAAGGAGCCGATTGCGGGCGGCCCGTCGTGCGCTCAGACGGTGCGCCTCGCGGCAAGACCGGCAGAGGGGAAGCGCGCGGTGCCGCCTCGAAGCGGCACCACAACGGCTCGCGAACGTGCCCCGAGAGGCAAGCTACCTCACCGAAGGCCACGGCACGCCCTTCCCCGACCGCGTGCACGCTCGGCCGCCTCCGGCGGCGGCACCCAGTCGAAGGGGGCCCGGCGCCCAGTCGAAGCGTCAGCGGGCTCCATGCCCGCGAAGGAGTACCGGACGACCCGGTGCGCCGCCAGAGGACCCTCAAGCGGTCGCGAGGGGTACCTCGTCGGCCGCCCTCGACCGGCCCGGAGCGCTCCCCTGCGGAGCGGCGCGAAGGCACCGCTCCCCAACCAAAAAAGCCCGGCTGACCTGGGTCAGCCGAGCTTGGATGGTACCTGCTGTACCCCCGATGGGATTCGAACCCACGCTACCGGCGTGAGAGGCCGGCGTCCTAGGCCGCTAGACGACGGGGGCTTAGGATCTTTCCCTGGTCTCCCAGGGGCTTTTCTGTTTTTCTTGCTGGAGAGAACTTACCAGAGGCGATTTCTCGCTCCGCAGGGGGGTCACTCTCCGCAGCTGGGGTACCAGGACTCGAACCTAGACTAACTGGACCAGAACCAGTCGTGCTGCCAATTACACCATACCCCAGTGAGGTACGCACCGACCTGACCAGGTCCGGCCGGTTCAGCACCGCACGAGGAGAAATACTAGAGCACGCCGTTCCGGACGCTGAACGCGGGGGTCTCCCTTGCGCGCTGGGCCGGGACGCCGATCGTCGCGTACTCCGAAACCAGCAGCTCAGGCAGCTCCGTCAGGCCGGCCACCCGGTGCACGCCGTCCGGCGTGCGCTCGCCGATGCCGTCGCGGTCCAGCCAGACCGCGCCCAGGCCCGCGTCGCGGGCGCCGATCGCGTCGGTGTCCAGTTTGTCCCCGACGTGGACGGCCTGGGCCGGGGCGCAGCCCAGGCCCAGGCAGACCGTGTGGAACATCACCGGATCGGGTTTCGCCACGCCCAGCTCGCCCGCGATGGCGACGTGGTCGAAGAACGGCGCCAGCCCGAGGTCGGCGATCTTCTTCCGCTGGTGGGCGCCCGAGGCGTTCGTCACGGCCGCCAGCATCAGGCCGGCGGCGCGCAGCCATTCCAGGCAGTCCAGGACGTCGTCGAACAGTTGCCAGGAGTGGTCGAGCAGCTCTCTTCGGCGACGCTCGAACGAGCTCACCTGCTCGGCGTCGGCCAGGATGCCGATCTCGGCGAGGAAACAGCCCGTGCGCCGCTGGTGCATCGTCGCGTAGTCCAGCTCGCCGGCGACGACGAGCGCGACGTGCTCTTCGGTGATCAGGTCCCACAGCGGCCACAGGTCGCCCCGGCCGGTGAGGATGTGGAGGCTGCGGCGGATGGCGGCGGTGCAGTCGATCAGCGTGTCGTCGATGTCCAGGCACACCAGCCGGAGCTCGGGCGGCGCCCAGGGCTCGGACGCCGCCGTTGCGGGCGAGGCGGTTCGCGACGGGGTCCGGGGTGCCAGGGCGAAATCCACCCAGTGAGGCTAGGGCAACCGCCGCGTTCGCGACGCTGCCAAAGAGGTGATTGCCGCTGCCCTGTTCCGGCGCACCGGTTCTACTCCCAGTTGGCGGACCGTCTTCTCCCGGTTACCCGGCCAGTGCGCGGCGCAGCCGTCCCAACGAGACATCGCGGCCGAGCAGTTCCATCGACTCGTACAGCGGCGGCGACACGGTCCGGCCGGTGACGGCGACGCGAACCGGCGCGAAAGCCTTGCGGGGCTTGAGACCCAGACCGTCCACAAGGGCGTCTTTGAGCGCCTGCTCGATGGCCGCGGTCTCCCAGGACGGCAGCTTTTCGAGCGCCTCGACCGCCGCGGTGAGCACCGGCTGCGCCGCCTCGCCGAGGTTCTTGGCCGCGGCGTCCTCTTCCGGCGCGAAAGCGTCCTCGTCGGTGAACAGGAAACGCACCATCGGGGCCGCGTCCGAAAGCACCGTGACGCGCTCCTGCACCAGCGGCGCGATCGCGCTCAGCCGCGCCAGCTGCTCCTCGCTCGGTGATTCCGGAAGGACACCCGCCGTGACGAGGTACGGCGTGACGCGTTTCACGAACTCCGCCGCCGGCAACGCCCGCACGTGGGTGCCGTTGATCGCTTCCGCCTTCTTGAGGTCGAAGCGCGCCGGGTTGGCGCTGACCTTGGTGACGTCGAAGGCGGCGACCATCTCCTCGACGCTGAACACGTCGCGGTCGTCGGCGATCCCCCAGCCGAGCAGCGCGAGGTAGTTCAGCAGGCCCTCACGGATGAAGCCGCGGTCGCGGTAGTTGAACAGGTTCGACGAAGGGTCGCGTTTGGACAGTTTCTTGTTGCCCTCGCCCATCACGTACGGCAGGTGGCCGAAGCGCGGGGTGGACTCCGCCACGCCGATCCGCTCCAGCGCGGCGTAGAGCGCGAGCTGGCGGGGCGTCGACGGCAGCAGGTCCTCGCCGCGCAGGACGTGCGTGATCTTCATCAACGCGTCGTCGACCGGGTTGGTCAGCGTGTACAGCGGTTCGCCGTTGGCCCGCACCAGCACCGGGTCCGGGATCGTGCCCGCCGGGAAGCTGATGTCGCCGCGCACCAGGTCGGTCCAGCCGAGGTCGGTGTCGGGCATGCGCAGCCGCAGCACCGGCGCGCGGCCTTCCGCCCGGTAGGCGGCGCGCTGGGCGTCGGTGAGGTCGCGGTCGAAGTTGTCGTAGCCGAGCTTCGGGTCCAGGCCGGCCGCCTTGCGCCGCGCCTCGACCTCCTCGTTGGTCGAGTACGCCTCGTACAGCTCGCCCGCCTCGAGCAGCTTCGCGGCGACGTCGGCGTAGATCTCGCGCCGCTCGCTCTGCCGGTACGGCCCGTACGGGCCGCCGACCTCGGGGCCCTCGTCCCAGTCGATGCCCAGCCAGCGCAGGCCGTCGAGCAGCTGCTCGTAGGACTCCTGCGAGTCGCGGGCGGCGTCGGTGTCTTCGATCCGGAAGACCAGCTGCCCCTGGTTGTGCCGGGCGAAGGCCCAGTTGAACAGCGCCGTGCGGATCAGCCCGACGTGCGGGGTGCCGGTCGGCGAAGGACAGAAGCGCGCGCGAACCACCGATGTCTCACTCATAGCCCGATCAGCGTATCCGCCGCCACATCGCTTGACGTCACGGACCGGCCGGGTGCATTCTCACTTTATTCAACAAGCGATGAATAGGTGGGGAGATGGTCGAGATGACCGAGCGCACGGGCTGCGTCGTCATCGGTGGCGGGCCGGCCGGCATGGTCGCGGGGCTCCTGCTGGCCCGGGCCGGCGTCGAGGTGACGGTGCTGGAGAAGCACGCCGACTTCCTGCGCGACTTCCGCGGCGACACCGTGCACCCGTCGACGCTCACACTGCTCGACGAGCTGGGCCTCGGCGAGAAGTTCCACGCGCTGCCGCACAGCGAGCTGCGCTCGGCGGGGTTCCCGACCGAGGACGGCGAGATGATGAAGCTGGCCGACTTCTCGTGGCTGAAGGTGCCGCACCCCTACATCGCGATGGTGCCGCAGTGGGACTTCCTCGACCTGCTCGCCGAGAGCGCCCGCAAGGAGCCGACGTTCGTGCTGCGGATGGAGACGGAGGTGACCGGGCTGGTCCGCGAGCACGGCCGGGTCGACGGCGTCACCTACCGCACGGCCGGCGGCGAAACCGGCGAACTGCGCGCCGACCTGGTGATCGCCGCCGACGGCCGGTGGTCGCAGGCCCGCCGCGAGGCCGGCCTGGTGCCGCGGGAGTACGACTGCCCGTTCGACGTCTGGTGGTTCCGGCTCTCGCGCCGCGAGGACGAGGAAGGCGGCATGCTGCTGCCGAAGATGCGGGACCGCCGCTTCGCTGTCCCGCTGCCCCGGCCGGGCTACTACCAGATCGCCTACCTCGCGCCGAAAGGCGCCGATCTGCGCCGCGAGGGCATCGAGGCGTTCCGGGAGAACGTCGCGCAGATCTGCCCGGAGTTCCGGGACCGCGTCGGCGAGCTGCGGTCGATGGACGACGTGAAGTTCCTCGACGTGCGGCTCAACCTGCTGCGCAAATGGCACGTCGACGGGCTGCTGTGCGTCGGCGACGCGGCGCACGCGATGTCCCCGATCGGGGGTGTCGGCATCAACCTCGCGGTGCAGGACGCGGTCGCGGCGGCGACGCTGCTGGCCGAGCCGCTGCGGCGCGGCCGTCCGCCGGCGGCCGCACTGGCGAAGGTCCGGGCACGGCGGCTGGCGGCGACGCTGCTGGTGCAGGGCCTGCAGCGGCTGCTGCACCGCGGTGTCGTCCGCGCGGTCATGGCGGGCAGGCGCAACGGCCCGCCGGCGCCGATGATCAAGCTGTTCGCGCGCTTCCCGCGGCTATCGGCCGTCCCCGCCCGGCTGCTCGGCCTCGGGCTGCGGCCGGAGCACGCCCCGGCGTTCGCCCGGCGGCCGATGGAGCCGGCCGGGCGCTAGCCGCCGTCACCGGGACTCGACCCGCTCGCGCAAGCGCTCCAGCAGTCCCCGACCCAACGGCCGCCCCACGCGACGCAGCACCGGGGCGGCCGTCCGGGTGCCCGGCCCGCGCAGCGCGCCGAGGAACGCGAACCGCGTCCCGCCGCCGCCGGGAACCGCCGCCATCCCGCCGGTCACCCTGCTGCCCTGCATGACGCACCAGCCAGGGCGCAGCACGACGTCGAAGGTGTCCCGCAGCCCGAAGCGGCCCGTGAGGTCGGCGACGACGTGCTCCCCCGCGCGCCGGGAGACCCGCACCGACCGCACGTTCCGCAGCAGCCGCGGCCACTCCCCCTCCAGGTCCGCGGCCACCGCCCAGACGTCGTCGAACGGCGCGTCCACCACCGTCTCGGCGAAGAACGCGCCCGGCAGCGCCGCCGCCAGCACCGCCAGGCGGCGGACGTCGTCCAGCTCGGCGACCGGCCAGCTCATCGGGCCCACTCCTTCCGGAAACTCCGCCGCGCCCGGAACAGGCGCGACTTCACGGTGCCCGCCGGCACCGCGAGCAGCTCGGCCACGGCCTGCTCGTCCAGGCCTTCGACGTCGCGCAGGACGAGGATCGCCCGGTGTTCCGGGGCCAGCCGGTCGAGCACGTCGCGGATGTCGACGCCCAGCTCGACGTCGACGGCGGCCGGGACGTCGGCCGCTTCGGCCGGCACCGCCCGCCGCGCCCGCCGGGCGACGCGCACCGCCTCGCGGACCGCGATCGCCCGTGCCCAGCCGAACACCGCGGCCGGCTCGGTCAGCGCGCCCAGGTTGCGGAAGATCGCGATCAGAGCCTCCTGGGTGGCGTCGGCACCGTCGTCGAGCGCGATCGGGCCGCACAGCCTGCCGATGTACGGCGTGAGCAGCCCGAGCAGCTCCTGCATCGCGAGCGCGTCGCCGCGCTGGGCGGCGCGCACGAGCTCCGTCCGGTCCATGCGCCTCCTCGTCCTCCGCCCGGGTAGAGGCCGGCGCCGGCGGAAAGGTTCCCGGGAACTTCGTCACCTTTTCCGCGGGAACCCCGGGCGCCCCGCGGCTCCTCTCCCCGGCGTGAACCCGAGAGACGATCCCTTTCCCGCCGTCGGCGGCGTGACCCACCGGTACGTGCAGGCCGGCGCCGTCCGGCTGCACGTCGCCGAGGCCGGGTCCGGTCCACCCGTGCTGCTGCTGCACAGCTTTCCCCAGCACTGGTACGCCTGGCGCCGGGTGATCCCCGGTCTCGCCGCCGGGTACCGCGTGCTCTGCCCGGACTTCCGCGGGGCCGGCTGGTCGGCGGCGCCACCGGACGGCTACGACACCGCCACCCGCGCGGACGACCTGCTCGCCCTGCTCGACGCGCTCGGCTTGGCCGAGGTTTCGCTCGTTTCGCACGGCTGGGGCGCGTGGACGGCGTTCGCGCTGTGCCTGCGTGCGCCCGGGCGCGTCCGCGCGCATCTCGCGCTCAACATGACCCATCCTTGGCCGGCGCGGCGGGCGCTGCGCCGCGCCGCGTGGCGCTTCTGGCACACGGCGCTGTGGGAACTTCCGCTGCTCGGGCCCGCCGTCCTGCGGCACTGGCCGGGGCTGACGCGGTTCTTGCTCCGCCGGTGGGGCGCGGACCGCGGCGCGGCCACGGAGTACGCGGAGCGCGCCCGCCGTCCGACGCTGGCCCGGGCCGGGCAGCAGCTGAACTGGCAGTTCGTGGTGCACGACCTGCCCAAGCTGCGCCGTCCGGGCGCGGACCGGCCCGGGATGCCGACCGAGATCCTGGCCGGTGGCCGGGACGTGCTCGTGCCGCCGGCGCTGCTGGGCGGCGTCCTGCCGGTGCGGGTGCTGGAGGACTGCGGGCACCTGATCCCGGAGCAGCGCCCGGACGCCGTCGTCGCCGCGGCCCGGGCGCTGTTCGGCCGCGGTTAGACGTCCTCGACGGGGTTGGTCAGGGTGCCGATGCCTTCGACGGTGATCGAGACGCTCTGGCCGCCCTCGATCGGGCCGACGCCTTCCGGGGTGCCGGTGAGGATGACGTCGCCGGGCAGCAGCGTCATCACGCGCGAGACGAACTCGACCAGCTCGGGGATCTTGTGGACCAGATCCGAGGTGCGGGCGTCCTGCTTGAGCTCGCCGTCGACCTCGGCCTTCAGCGACAGGTCGGACGGGTCGACCGCGGTCTCGATCCACGGGCCGAGCGGGCAGAACGTGTCGAAGCCCTTCGCGCGGCCCCACTGGCCGTCGGACTTCTGCAGGTCGCGGGCGCTGACGTCGTTGGCGATCGTGTAGCCGAGGATGACGCTCGCGGCACGCGACGCGGGCACGTTCTTCACCGGCTGCCCGATGACGACGGCCAGCTCGCCCTCGAAGTCGACGCGCCCGACGTCCGACGGGCGGCGGATCGGCGCGTTCGGGCCGATGACCGTCGTGGACGGCTTGACGAACAGCATCGGCGCGCCGGGCACGTCGTGGCCGAACTCGGCCGCGTGCTTGGCGTAGTTGCGGCCGACGGCGATCACCTTGGACGGCAGGATGGGCGCGAGCAGCCGCACGTCGGCCAGTGGCCACCGCTTGCCGGTGAAGTTCGGCTGGCCGAAGGGGTGCTCGGCGATTTCGAGGACCTGGGCGTCGGCACCGTCGCCTTCGATCGAGGCGAACGCGACACCACCGGGATGAGCAATACGGGCTAGGCGCACGCGGATCAGTCTACGTCCGCCGCTGGGCTGCCGGGGGTTCCGGGTGGCGGGGCCCCCGGTCCGGACCGGAGGCCCGGCGCCACGGTGGTGCTCTTGTGGACGAGCGCATCGCACAGCGCCAGCCAGCTGGCCTCGACGATGTTCCCGTGCACGCCGACGGTGGTCCACTCGCGTTCGCCGTCGGTGCTCTGGACCAGCACGCGCGTCACCGCGTCGGTGCCCGGGTGGCCCTGGAGGATGCGCACCTTGTAGTCGGCGAGCTCCACACTGTCCAACCAGGACAGGTGCGGCGAGAGCGCCTTCCGCAGGGCGGCGTCGAGGGCGTGCACCGGGCCGATGCCCTCGGCGGTGGCGATGACCCGCTGGCCGCCGACGTGCACCTTGACCGTCGCCTCGGCGACGACCTCGGCGTCGGCGCGGTGGTCGAGGACCACGCGGTAGGACTCGAGCTCGAACGGCGCCTCGGCCGGCACGTCGGCTTCCTGGCGCAGCAGCAGCTCGAGGGAGGCGTCGGCGGCCTCGAAGGACCAGCCTTCGGATTCGAGGCGCTTGACCTTGGTGATGGCGCTGGTGAGGGCTTCGGGCCGGCCGGCAAGGTCGACCCCGAGCTCACGTCCCTTGAGCTCGAGGCTGGCCCTGCCGGCCATCTCGGTGACCAGTACCCGCATGTCGTTGCCGACGGAAGACGGATCGATGTGGTTGTACAGCAACGGATCCACCTTGATCGCGCTCGCGTGCAGTCCCGCCTTGTGGGCGAAGGCCGACGCCCCTACGTAGGCCTGGTGGGTGTAGGGGGCGATGTTCGCGATTTCGGCAAGGGCATGGGAGACCCGGGTGAGCTCGGCGGCGCCTCCGGTCGGGAGGACGTCGAGGCCGAGCTTGGTCACGAGGTTCCCGGTCACGGCGAACAGGTCGGCGTTGCCGGCCCGTTCCCCGTAACCGTTGGCGGTGCACTGGACGTGCGTCACGCCGGCCTGCACCGCGGCGACGGAGTTCGCCACGGCGCAGGAAGTGTCGTCCTGACAGTGGATTCCGAGCCGGAACCCGGTCTTTTCCTTGATGGTGCGGACGGTTTCGGCGAGGCCGAGCGGAAGCTGGCCACCGTTGGTGTCGCAGAGCACGAGGACGTCGGCACCCGCGTGCGCGGCGGCGTCGAGGATCCTCAGGGAGGTCTCGGGCGAATACGCGTAGCCGTCGAAGAAGTGCTCGGCGTCGAGGAAGACGCGACGGCCTTCCTTGGTCAGGAATTCGACGGTGTCCTTGACCATCGCGCAGGCTTCGTCGACGTCGACGCGGAGGGCGCGTTCGATGTGCCGCAGGTCGGATTTCGCGACGAGGGTGACAACGGGAGCTTCGCTGTCGAGCAGGGCCTGCACCTGCGGATCGGCCTCGGCGGTGGTGCCGGCCTTGCGGGTGGCCCCGAAGGCGACGAGCGCGGCGTGCTTCAGCTGCAGCTCGCCCTTCGCGGCGCGGGCGAAGAACTCGGTGTCCTTGGGAAGAGCCCCGGGCCAGCCGCCTTCGATGAACCCGACGCCGAGCTCGTCCAGCAGCCGCGCGACGGCGAGCTTGTCCTGGACGGAGTAGGAGATGCCCTCCCGCTGCGCACCGTCGCGCAGGGTGGTGTCGTAGAGGTGGAAGGCATCGCCGAGCGGAGTATCGGCGGGCTCCTGGCGGGTCACGGGCGTCTCCTAGCGTTTCGGGGCAACAAAAAAACCTCCCGCAGGGTGCGAGAGGTTGCGCGCCGGGGGCTCTTGTGGAGCTAGCGTCCGGCGCGCTCGTCGATAATGATCGCGAAGCTGGTCATGGTCGCATCATGCCACAGGGAGCCGACGGAAGTCCACAAGCTGGGTCAAGCTCCCACGATCCGGGAACACGCCTCGGCGTCCGGTCGCATTGGCGGCGTGGCGCGCCCGCGATCATCGCGTTTCGCAGCGCCGCCCCCACAGACCAGACCCCGCCGCCCCCACAGACCAGACCCCGCCGCTCCCTGGGGGCTGACCCCGGTCCAGTCTATCGGCGCCTGCCGACAAAACCGGCTGAGAAGCCATCCGGCGGCCGAGATATCCACATCTCGGTGCAGCTGTGGACAACGCCGCGATAGTCGGCGTTCGCGGACGCTGACACGGATGGTGGTCTACGGCTCCGGCCGCGGCTCAGCGGGCCTCCACGGTACGGGCGGCAGCCCGACGAACCCGTTACGGCCCGGGTAGGCGCAAACTCCGACGCGCCCAGCGGGACCTCTTGCGGCGGCGGGAGTGAACCGCTCGGCCGCCGCCCCTTACGCCCTCCACGGCGCCAGCCGCGGCTCAGCGCAGCCTCCGCACCCCTCGTGGCGGCAGCCGCCCAGTAGCGCCCGACCGCAGCCCGACGCACCGTCCACGGCTCCGGCCGCAACTCCAACGCGCCCAGCGGGACCTCTTGCGGAGCGGGAGTGAACCGCTCGCGCCCCGCACGGCTCCGGCCACAACTCCACCGCGCCCTCCGCGACCCCTTATGGCTGCAGCCGCCCAGGTAGCGCCGCCCGCAGCCAAACGCACCCGCCACGGCTCCGGCCACAACTTCACCGCACCCTCCGATCCTCGTGCGCCGCCAGCAGGGCGGACCGTTCGCGCCCGACCAAAGCGCAACACACCCTCCACGGCCGCAACCCGGCACACCTCCAGGCGAAGGGTCCAATCGCACTCTGAATCGCGGGAAGTGGACAGCGTGAGTTGCCACGCCCACAGCACGAACGATCCGCGGGCACCGGGCCAACGTGTACGAGTGTGCACGGCCGTCGGCACCGCGCCGGGCTTCGCGAGCCGACCATCGGTGTCATGGGCGCACGACCCCTACCGCACGGGCAAAAGCACCCACCCGGCAGCGGGCACGAAAAAGCCCCGCACCACAGTGCGGGGCTTCCCCGAAACCTCAACCAGCCGTCCGAACGTTGGACGAAACCAACGCCGCCAGCCGGTCACCGATCGCCTGCGTGGCGCCCGGCGAAGACTGGTCCCGCGTAGCCAGGTCGAACGCGACCGAAGCCTCGATCCGCCGCGCGGCCTCCTTCTGGCCCAGGTGGTCGAGCAGCAACGCCACCGACAGCACCGCAGCCGTCGGGTCGGCCAGCCCCTGCCCGGCGATGTCCGGCGCCGACCCGTGGACCGGCTCGAACATGCTCGGGTTGCGTCGCGTGATGTCCAGGTTGCCGCTCGCCGCGAGCCCGATTCCGCCCGTCACCGCCGCCGCCAGGTCCGTGATGATGTCGCCGAACAAGTTGTCCGTCACGATCACGTCGAACCGGGACGGGTCCGTCACCAGGTGGATCGTCGCCGCGTCCACGTGGGAATACGCGACCGTCACCTCCGGGTGCTCCAGCGACACCTCCTCGACGATCCGCGACCACAGCGAGCCCGCGTACTCGAGCACGTTCGTCTTGTGCACCAGCGTCAGGTGCTTGCGCGGGCGGGCCTCGGCGCGGTTGAACGCGTCCGCGACCACGCGGCGGATGCCGAACGCCGTGTTGACGCTGACCTCCGTCGCGATCTCGTGCTCGGTGTCCTTGCGCAGCAAGCCACCGGTGCCCGCGTACGGGCCTTCGGTCCCTTCGCGCACCACGACCATGTCGACGTCGCCGGCGTCGGCCAGCGGGCCGCGGACCCCCGGGTACAGCCGCGCCGGGCGCAGGTTCACGTGGTGGTCCATTTCGAACCGCAGCCGCAGCAGCAGGCCGCGCTCCAGGATGCCGCTCGGCACCGTCGGGTCGCCGACCGCGCCCAGCAGGATCGCGTCATGCTGACGCAGTTCGCCGAGCACCGACTCCGGGAGCAGCTCACCGGTCGCGTGCCACCGCGCGGCGCCGAGGTCGTAGTTCGTGATCTCCGCCGTCGGTACTACCTCGCCGAGCACCTTCAGCGCCTCGGAGACCACCTCGGGCCCGATCCCGTCTCCTGGGATCACCGCGAGCCGCATCCACACACCTCCGTCGACCGGACCACCGGCCGCACCGATGGCCCACCGCAACAAAACGCCAGCAGCCGGAAGGTTACCGGCCGTAGACAAACGGCCGTAGCCGCACCACCCTTATGCCGCATCCTCCCACGGGGTGAGACACCCAATCGGGTGAATACGGATCGGGGCGCCCCCGGTGGATACCCACCGAAGACGCCCCTGACCCTGCACTGATCGATCTTGACCGGGACTAGCGCTGACCTGCCCCGATCGGCTGACGGTCGTTCCCCGGCCGGGCGTCCACCTTGACCACGTTCGCCCGGTTGCCCGCGGCGTTGTGGTGCTCGATGGCGAGCAGCCCGAGTGCCTTGTCGGCCTCGGCCGACGCCGCGTTGCGCGTCACGACCAGAGCCGTGCCCGGCTTCGCGACGTAGCCCAGCGCGGCGTCGCCACCGCCCTGCACCGAGTAGCCCGGCGCGAGCGCGTCGAACGAAAGCGGCGTGCCGACGTAGTCGATCAGCCCGTTCGTCGTGCCCGGCGCGACGTAGAAACCGCTCACGCCGACCGTGTAGGAGATCCGGTGGCTGCCGGCGTCCGGGTCGATGCCCAGCGCGGCCACCGAAACCGGCAGCGTGATCACGTTCGTGTCGAACACGTTGGTGTCCACGTCGCCGAGCTGCCCGTTGACGGCCTGGACGTCGACCTGCGGGAAGCCGGTCTTCAGCGCGACCGTGACGGCCAGCAGCACGTCCGTGGACGTCGCCTTGGTCACGTAGGTCTCGAAGTCCGGCGTGCCGTCGCCGTTCGTGTCGATGTCCACGAACGGCGAGGTGTTGCTGCCGATGTTCGCCCAGTCGCCCCAGGTGGACAGGCCGAACGCGAGGATCGCGTTCTCCGGCTCGCCCTGCGCCTTCGCCAGCGGCGCGGTGGACGCCGCGCCGATGTAGCGGAGGTCGCCGCCCTTCGCGGTCTTGTTCACCGTGCAGTCGGTGACCACGTCCGCGTCGCACTCGGGCAGCTGCGGCGACTCCGCCTGCAGCTCGAGCACGCTGATCAGCGAGCGGTACCGCTGCGCGCCGGTGCCCTGGTCGACGCCCTTGCCGCCGAGGTTCAGCACGGCCTGGGTGGCGTCCGGGGCGAACTTCACCGACGGCGGCGTCGAAATCGTCGAAACCGGCTTGGGCGCGGCGTAGACCGAGACCCGCAGCGGCACGCTCGCCCCGCCGACCGGGGTGAACGCGACGCGGCCGGAGGCGTCGGCCACGAACTGCCGCGCCAGGCCGGCCTGGGTGGCCTGCATGGTCGGGTCCATGACCTTGCGCAGCGCCTTCGGGTCGGCGATCCGCAGCGTGACGCGCACCTTCGCGGTGCCACGCGGGGACAGCTTCACCGACTGCTTGTCCACTGTGTACTCGACACCGGGCAGCGCGTTGACCGCCTGGTAGGCCACGGTGTACTCGGCCGGCGTGACGCCCTTGTTCACCAGCTTGATCGTCTTCGCCACCGTGACCGGGCCGGACGCCTCGACGGTCCCGAAGCTGACGCTGACCGTGCCCGGGTCGTCCTGGACGTAGGCGAGGACCTGGTTGTCCAGCGCGGCTTTCGCGTCGATCCGGCCGCTGCCGACGCGCTGCGGCGCGTAGGTGTGGCCGGCGCCGTCGGTGACGTCGTGGCCGGCGGTGTCGATCACCGACGCCTTGACCTCCTCGACCGACCAGTCCGGGTGGGCCTGGCGGACGAGCGCGGTGATGCCCGTGGTGTGCGGGGCGGCCATCGACGTGCCGGAGAGCACGGTCCGGCCGTTGCCGCTGCCGCGGAAGGCCGAGGTGATCGTGTCACCGGGCGCGGCGACGTCCGGCTTGACGGCCGGCCCGCGGGTGCCGCGCGAGGTGAACGAGCTCGGGGTGTCGACGATCGTCTTGTCGTAGGTCTGGATCGACGCCCGGCCGGCGCCGTAGAGCCGGACCTGCAGCGTGCCCGCGGTCAGCGCGGCGCGCAGCGTCTTGGTCGCCGAGCCGGTGAACTGGAACATCGGGATCGCCGCGTTGCCCGCGATACCCGCGCTGAAGTGCTCCAAAGTGGACGAAAGCAGGGCGCCGGTCGCCCCGGCGGCCTGCGCGTTGCCGGCGCGGGCGGCCGAACCGCAGGCACGGGTCGAGTCGTTGTCGTCCCATTCCAGCCAGACGAACTTGCCCGCCGCCTTCGCCTTGTCCTCGGCGGAGTACGGCGCGCAGCCCGCCGCGTTCGACGCCGAGAGCGTGACGACCGGCGCCGTCAGATCCAGGGTGTCGTAGCCGGCGTAGTTCTGGCTGTACTGCCCGGTCTTGGGCCCCGCGGCGCCCGCGGGCGCCTTGACGTCGGCGGCGTCGCGCAGGACGCCCGCGTCGCGGGTGCTGGCGACGGTGAGCGCCTCGGGCGTGTTGCCCGGCGAGCCCGCGATGTCGTTGATGTCGCCGCCGTTGCCCGCGGAGATCACCGGCAGCACGTTGTTCGCGGCGAGCTTGCGCACGAACAGCGAGTCCGGGTCGTCCGGCGCGCCGAAGTCGGAGCCCAGCGACAGGTTGACGATGTCGAGGTGGTCGGTGAAGTCGCCGTCGCCGTCCGGGTCGAGGGCCCAGTCCAGCGCCTGCGAGGTGACGTTCGTCGAGCCCGCGCAGCCGAACACCTTGATCGCGTAGAGCAGCGACTTCGGCGCGGTCCCCGGGCCGATCAGCATCTCGTCGACCTTCTTGGGCGTGAGCTTGCGGTAGTCGCCGGTGAAGGTCTTGCCGTCGGCGGTCACGCCGAAGCCGCCGATGGTGCCGGCCACGTGCGTGCCGTGTTCCCCGCAGGCCAGCGGGTTCGGGTCCGGCTTGGGGGTGGCCTTGGCCGGCGTCGCGGCGTCGTAGTCGTCGCCGACGAGGTCGGTGCCGCCGACTACCTTGGCGCTCGGGAACAGCGGCGTGGGCTTGGTGCTGTCGACGCTCTTGTAGGCGGCCTGCGTGCCGGGGCCGCCGAAGTCGGCGTGGGTGTAGTCGATGCCGTCGTCGATGACGCCGATGCGGACGTTGTCGCCGAACCGGCCGGTCTGCTGCCACGCGGCGAGCGTGTTGGTCAGCTGCTCGGCGCTGGCGTTGGTGCGCGTCTTCGGCACGACCGTGCGCACCGAAACGACGTCCGCGCGCTTCGCGACTTCACGCAGCTTCGCGGCGTCCGCGGTGACGACCACGCCGGGCACGGCGTTGGCGGTCTGGGTGACGACCTGCGGCTTGGCGTCGGCCGAGCGCAGCTGGCCGACGACGGACTCGACCGCGGCGGCGGTGTCGGCCTTGGCGGCCTTGGCGGCCCGCTTGGCCTGGTCCTTGCCCTGCGGCTGCGCGGCGGCGAACGCGTCGACGGCGGGCTGCTTGGCCAGCTCGACGAACGCGGTGACCCGTCCCTGCGCGGCGCCCAGCCGCGGCGAAACCTTGCCCGGCAGCTCCGTGGCGTCGACCTTCGCGGGCGCCACCCCGTCCGCGAGCGGAGCGTCCTGCGCGCTCGCGGCGGGCGCCCCCAGCGCGGCCGCCAGCACGACGGCGAAGGCCGCCGTCGTGGCGCGCGCGGGTAAGCGGGATCTGCTCATGAGTCGGCCCCTTACTCGAGGTCTGGACCCGAACCTGCCTGCCGCTCCTGGCACCCCCGACGGTGAAGCGCGGCCAGCGCCGTGCCCTCGACGGCGCGTGGTTCAACCTCGCGGGGAGAACTTAATGCCCCAAAACACCTACTTACGTAGGCAAAGGACTCCGTTACGTGAATGTGATTGCCCACGAGGGCCCCCCACCGGGTGGTGAGGGGCCCTCGAAAGCGTTACGTCAGTTGAAGTCGACCGCACGGATCGTGTGCGCCCCGACGGAAGCGCCGATCGGCTCCAGCAGGTGCGCGTCGATGTGGCGGTCGACGCGCAGCAGCATCACCGCGTCCGAGCCGTCGGTGGTCTGGCTGATCTGCGCGGCCTCGATGTTGATACCGGCCTCGCCGAGCAGCGTCCCGACCCGGCCCATCACGCCCGGCCGGTCCGGGTACTCGACGAGCAGCACCGTGCCCTCGGCGCGCAGGTCGAACCCGCGGCCGTTGACCTCGACGAGCTTCTCGACCTCGTCCTTGCCGGTGACCGAACCGGACACGGTCAGCACCGCGCCGTCGGCGTGCACCGCGCGGACGGTGACCAGGCTGCGGAACTTCGGGCTCTCCGACTCGGTCTCCAGCTCGACCTGCACGCCGAGCTTCTCGGCCAGCTGCGGTGCGTTGACGAACGTGACCTGGTCCTCGACCACGCCGGTGAACACCCCGCGCAGCGCGGCCAGCTGCAGCACGCCGGTGTCCTCGCTGGTCAGCTCGCCCTTCACCTGCACGGTCACCGACGTCGGCGCCTTCGGGTTCAGGGCGGTGAGCAGGGTCCCGAGCTTCTGGGTCAGCGACAGGTACGGGCGGACGTGCTCGCCCACCGCGCCGCCGCCGGAGACGTTCACCGCGTCCGGCACGAAGTCGCCGCGCAGGGCCAGCAGCACCGACTTCGCGACGTCGGTGCCCGCGCGGTCCTGCGCCTCGGCCGTCGAGGCGCCCAGGTGCGGCGTCACGACGACGTTCTCCAGCTCGAACAGCGGGCTGGACGTGGTCGGCTCGGTCGCGAAGACGTCGATGCCGGCGCCGCCGACGTGACCCGAGCGCAGCGCGTCGGCCAGGTCCTCCTCGACGATCAGCCCGCCGCGGGCGGCGTTGACGATGATGACGCCCGGCTTGGTCTTCTTCAGCGCCTCGGCGTCGATGAGGCCCTTGGTCTCCGGCGTCTTCGGCAGGTGGATGGAGATGGCGTCGGCGCGGGAAAGCAGCTCGTCGAGGGTGACGAGCTCGATGCCGAGCTGGCCGGCGCGCGCGGCCGAGACGTAGGGGTCGTAGGCGATGATCTTGGTGTCGAACGCGGCGAGGCGCTGGGCGAACAGCTGGCCGATCTTGCCGAGCCCGACCACGCCGATGGTCTTGCCCTGCAGCTCGACGCCGGAGAACGAGCTGCGCTTCCACTCGCCGCCGCGCAGGCTCTGGTCGGCGGCCGGCACCCGGCGCGCGACCGCCAGCAGGAGGGCGACGGCGTGCTCGGCGGCGGAGACGATGTTCGACGTCGGCGCGTTGACGACCAGGACACCGCGCTCGGTCGCGGCGGGCACCTCGACGTTGTCGAGGCCGACACCGGCGCGGGCGACGACCTTGAGCCGGCTGGTGGCGCCGAGGACCTCGGCGTCGACCTGGGTGGCGGAGCGGACCAGGAGCGCGTCGGCGCTCTTCACCGCCTCGAGCAGCGCGGACCGGTCCGTGCCGTCGACGTGCCGGACCTCCACCTCGTCACCGAAGACGCTCAGCACGGAGGGGGCGAGCTTCTCCGCGATGAGGACGACGGGCTTGCTGGGCTTGCTCACGATGCGGCTCCCACTATCTGGTCATTTCCAGGACGCTCTGTGTCGACAGACGGATCTCAGCACGCCGTTGTGCCCCGGTCGAGGCGGAGTTTAACCCGCAGGACGGCCCCCTGGCTTCCCGCGGTGTTAACTCACCCGTAATCCCTCGAAAACAAGAGCCAGCAGGCGCTGCATGCCCCCCGGGCCGGGCAGGTGCCCACCCGCCCAGGATGCCGCGTGCAGCAACAGAAGCAGCTCGTGCGTGGTGACGTCCTCGCGCAGTTCACCCTCGCGCTTCGCGCGTTCCACTAGATGGGAACCGGCATCGCGCATCGCGTGGCACGAGGCGTACAACCGGGACGATTCGTCGCTGAGCGCGCCGGCGGTCAGCTCGACCAGGCCGCGGAAGGTGCCGGTGGTGTCGCCGAGCCCGGCCAGCCACGTCTGCAGCGCGTTCAGCGGCTCCGGATGGGTGAGCAGTTCGCGCGCCCGCTCGGCCTGGGCGTCGAAGCGGGCGCGCAGGAGCGACTCGAGCAGCGCGTCGCGCGTCGGGAAGTGCCGGTAGAGCGTGCCGATGCCGACGCCCGCGCGGCGCGCGATGTCCTCCAGCGACGCCTCGACGCCGTGTTCGGCGAAGGCGCGTTGCGCCTCTTGGAGGAGGCGCTCGTAGTTGCGGCGGGCGTCCGCGCGCATCGGCTTGACTTCGGTCATCGCCCTCCCGACTTTACCGGGTAGCCAATCGGAGGCTACCTCCGTATATTAACCGGAGGCAGCCTCATCTTACTGGAGGGATCTCGAGAATGACCCTGGTCGAAGACACGCGGGCCCGGCTCGGCGCGTTCGGCGCCTGGCTGCCGAGCGCGCCCATGGCTCCACCGCCGGACGTCGAGCGCGCGGCGACGCGACGGCTCGCCGAAGCCGGCTACCGGTCGGTCTGGAGCGGCGAAGGACCCGGCTCACGCGAACTGTTCGCGCATTTCGGTGCTCTGCTCGCCTCGGTGCCGGACGTCGTGCTCGGCGCCGGCATCGCGAACCTGTGGGCCCGGCGCGGGACGACCGCACACAAGGGCGGGGCCACGCTCGCGCACGCCCACCCCGGCCGGTTCGTGCTCGGCATCGGCGCCGGGCACGCGTTCCAGGCGGCCAAGCTCGGCGAGGACTACCGGCCGATCGACCGGATGCGAGCCTACCTGTCCGAAATGGACACTTCGGCGGCCGAAACTCCGTCTCCGGTCCCGTTTCCGCGTGTGCTGGCCGCCGTCGGGCCGCGGATGCTGGAGCTGGCGCGCGACCACGCCGACGGCGCGCACCCGTTCGCCCAGCCCGTTTCGCACACGCCGTACGCCCGCGGGATCCTCGGGCCGGGCAAGCTGCTGATCCCCCAGCAGACCGTGCTGCTCGGCAGCCGGGAGGACGCTCGCGCGAGCGTGCGGCGCCGGGTCGCGCAGTCGCGGGAGCACCGGGTCGAGGCGTACCTCGCGGGCTGGAAACGGCTCGGCTACACCGGTTCCGACATCGACGGCCCGAGCGACCGGTTCGTCGACGACCTCGTGCTCTGGGGCGACGCGGCGACCATCGCGAAGCGCCTCGGCGAGGTCCTCGACGCGGGCGCGGACCACGTGCTGCTGACGCCGTCCGCGTCCACGTTCGAGTCCACCGTGGACGTCCTGGTCGAGCTGGCCCCGGCGGTGCTCCGATGAGCGTCGGGATCTGGCGGTTCTTCGACGGCGACCCGGTCACCGCCATGCGCGAGACGGCCGCCGAGGTGGAAGAACTGGGCTTCGCCGCGATCTGGTTCGGCGAGTACGCCGGCCGGGACGCCTTCACCCAGGCGGCGCTGCTGCTCGCGGCGACCTCCCGGCTCACCGTGGCGACCGGGATCGCGCGCTTCGACCGCCGCGCCCCGATCACGGCGGAGGCGGCGACCCGGGCGCTCGGCGAGGCGTACCCGGGCCGGTTCGCCGCCGGGTTCGGCGGGCACTTCCCCGGCGCGCGGCCGATCGCGGCGATGCGGGAATACCTCGCCGGGATGGACGACGCCGAGCTGCCCGGGCTGCCGGTGCCGGCGCCGCGGCCCCGCCGGCTGATCGCCGCACTCGGGCCGCGCGCGCTGGATCTGGCGGCCGAACGGGCCGACGGCGCGCACCCGTATCTCGTCCCGCCGGAACACACGGCGCTGGCGCGGGAGCGGCTCGGGCCGGGCAAGTACCTGGCGGTCGAGCAGGCGGTCGTCCTGGACGCCCGCCCGGACGCCGCGCGCAAGCACGTCGGCCTCTACGTCCGGCAGGCCCCGCACCACCAGGCGAACCTGCGCCGCCTCGGCTTCACCGACGCGGATCTGGCCGGCGGCGGCAGCGACCGCCTGGTCGACGCCCTGGTCGCCACCGGCGAGCAGGACGCGGCGGACCGCATCCGCGCCCACCTCGACGCGGGCGCGGACCACGTCTGCGTCCAGGTCCTGGCCCGCACGAAGGACTCCTACCGCCGCCTGGCGGACCTCGTGCCGTGACGGCTGTTCCACCGCGACCGGGGTAGGGTGGCGGGGCGCGGCGGGGGCCGCGTCCCGGCCCCCTACCCGGTTGCGACGGAAAGGGCCGAGCTCACCCCGGCAGCACCGCACCACCAGCCTGCGCACCTTCTTCCTGCCCGGTGCCGGCGGACCACCGGCGACGCGGGAAGGAGGCACGACGGTGCCGGGCAAACTCAACCTGGAACAGCTGCGCAAGCGCGCGAAGGACCTCGCGCGCGCCGAAGGCGTCAAGCTCGCCGAAGCGCAGTTCCGGATCGCGCGGGACCACGGGTTCCCGAGCTGGCCGAAGCTGCGGGCGTACGCCCGGCGCGTCACCGAGCACGGCGAAACGCTGCAGCACGCGTACCACCAGGACGTCGAGTACTACGCCGGGCGGGCGCTCGGCCTGCTCGCCTCCGCCGAGGACGGCACGCCCGGCGCGCGTGAGCCGTTCGACCGCTGGGGCCGGCCGCTCACCCGCGACGGCGCCCGGACGGTCGTCGCCAGGGAGCACGGTTTCGGGTCCTGGAAGGCACTCCGTGCGCACGTTCTGTCGCTTGTGGACAGCGGGGAGCCGTTCGCGCGCGCGTACCGGGCGGTCGAGGCGCGGGATCCGGAGCGGCTGGAAGCCCTCCTCGGCGAGTTCCCCGGCCTGGTCACCGCGCGCGGCACCAACGGCAACGACCTGCTCGGCATGGCCGGCGCGACCGGCGACGAGCGGCTCAGCCGCGTCCTGCTCGCCCACGGCGCCGACCCCGCCCGCGGCAACGTCCACGGCTGGACGCCGCTGCACCAAGCCGCGTACAGCAACCAGCCGCACCTGCTCGACCTGCTGCTGCGGCACGGCGCCCCGGTCGAGGTCTCCGCGCGCGGTGACGGCGGCACTCCCCTGGTCGTCGCGTTGTTCTGGGGCCACCGCGAAGCCGCGGAGACGTTGGCGGAGCACAGCCGGGCACCGGGCAACCTCCGCGTCGCGGCCGGGCTCGGCGACGCGGACCTGCTCGACGAGCTCCTGGCGCCGGGCCACCCGGCCGCCGGCGCGCACCGCGGCTTTTACCGGCCGCACAGCGGTTTCCCGGCCTGGACCCCGGCGGACGACCCGGCCGAGGTCCGCGACGAAGCCCTGGCGTGGGCGGCCCGCAACGACCGGACCGACGCGTTGCGCACGCTCGTCGCGCGCGGCGCCGACGTGAACGCCGACGTCTACCGCGGCACCGCGCTCGCCTGGGCCGCGGCGCAGGGCAGGGTCGAAGCCGTCCGGACGCTGCTCGACCTCGGCGCCGATGTCGACCGTCGCGGCACCTTCGGCGGGCCCACCCACGGCGACGGCGTCACCGCCCTGCACCTGGCCGCGCAGTCCGGGCACCTCGCCGTGATCGACGTGCTCCTCGAGAACGGCGCGGACCTCGGTGCCCGCGACGCGATCTGGGACAGCACCCCGGAGACGTGGGCGGAGGTGGGCGGGCAGCAGGCGACCCGGGACCGGCTGCGAACCCGGTAGACAACCGGAGTCTGCAGTCCGTATCTTCGGAGCCGGACTACAGACTCCGTTTTGCCCGCTGGGAGGACCCATGACCACACCCCGCGACGTCTTCACCGCGCTGTCCGACGGAATCAGCGAGGGACGCTTCGACGACCTGTCCGCGCTCTACGCCGAAGACAGCGTCGTCGAGCACCCGCAAGCCGTCCCGCGACCGACGCGCATCCACGGCCGCGCGGCGATCCACGAGCGGTTCATCCAGGCGTTGGCGACCAGCCTGCGGCTCGAGCGCAAGAACGTCGTCGTCCACGAGACCACCGATCCCGAGGTGATCGTCGCCGAATACGGCTACGACGCCGAGTCGGTGGAGACCGGCCGCACCACGACGACGGCGAACATCCAGGTGCTGCGGGTCCGCGACGGCCTGATCGTCCATTCCCGCGACTACCACGACTACTTGCGGCTGGCTGTCATCCGCGGCGGCGTCGACCAGCTGGTGAAGGCCTACGAGCAGGCGCCGCCGCGAGAACTGTCCCCGGTCACGCCGGAGAGCGCGGACACAGTGTTCGAACGGCTCGTGCACGGCGTCGCGGGCGGCCGCTGGGACGAGCTGCCGGAGTTGTACGCGACGATGACACACGTCACGCACCCGTTCCTGCCGGGGGCGCCGGTGCTGCGGACGCGCGAAGAACTACGCGAGCACTTCGCGGCGGGGAAGGCGCTCAACCCGCGCTTCACCGTCGCCGACCTCGTCACCTACCAGGGCACAGATCCGGAGGTGCTGATCGGGGAATTCGCCTACCAGGGCGAGTACGGCGGCCGCCCGGTCCGGGTCGCGAACATCTTCGCCATGCGCGTGCGCGACGGCCTGATCGTCGAATCCCGCGACTACGGCGACCACCTGGGCATCGCGGGCGACCTCGGCCAGATCCACGAGCTGGCGGCGAAGCTCTAGTCTCCGGGCAGGTCGAATTCGCCGTCGCGGACGCCTTTGACGAACGCGTCCCACTCCGACGGGGTAAAGACCAGGACGACGCCGTCGGCGTCCGTCGACTTCCGCATCGCGGTGTAGGTGACGCCGTCGGTGTGCGGGACGAACGCGTACTCGACGCACTCTTCGAGGGTCTCGCCCTCGGGCTCGGCGCGGATCCACTCGGCCCCGGAGAGGTCGAGTTCGTGGCGGATGTGCGCCTTGTCATCGGTCATGCGGCCAGCGTAACCAGCAGGAAGGGGACGCCCGGCCGGCGGGCGTCCCCTTCACGCGGCAGAACTCAGGCGGTCTCGGTGATCGGCCGGTCCACCCACGACATGAGCGAGCGCAGCTTCTTGCCGGTCTCCTCGATCGGGTGCTGGTTGCCCTGCTCCTCGAGCTTGGTGAAGTTCGGCCGGCCGGCCTCGTCCTCGGCGACCCATTCGCGGGCGAACGTGCCGTCCTGGATCTCGCCGAGGATCTTCTTCATCTCCTCCTTGACCGCCGGCGAGATGACGCGCGGGCCGCGGGTCAGGTCGCCGTACTCGGCGGTGTCGGAGATCGAGTAGCGCTGGCGCGCGATGCCGCCCTCGTACATGAGGTCGACGATCAGCTTCAGCTCGTGCAGCACCTCGAAGTAGGCGATCTCCGGGGCGTAGCCGGCCTCGGTGAGCACCTCGAACCCGGTCTGCACCAGCGCGGACGCGCCACCGCAGAGCACGGCCTGCTCGCCGAAGAGGTCGGTCTCGGTCTCTTCCTTGAACGTCGTCTTGATGACGCCGGCGCGGGCGCCACCGATGGCGGCGGCGTAGGAGAGGGCGAGCGCCTGGGCGTTGCCGGAGGCGTCCTGCTCCACGGCGATGAGCGCCGGGACGCCCTTGCCGTCGACGAACTGGCGGCGGACCAGGTGGCCCGGGCCCTTCGGGGCGACCATGGCGACGTCGACGTTCGACGGCGGCTTGATCAGGTCGTAGCGGATGTTGAAGCCGTGCCCGAAGAACAGCGCGTCGCCGTCCTTGAGGTTCGGCGCGATGTCCTGCTCGTAGATGAAGCGCTGCTTGGTGTCCGGCGCCAGGATCATGATCAGGTCGGCCTCGGCCGACGCCTCGGCCGGGGTGAGCACACGCAGGCCCTGCTCTTCGGCCTTCGCCCGCGACTTGGACCCCTCGGGCAGGCCGATGCGGACGTCGACGCCGGAGTCGCGCAGGCTCAGCGAGTGGGCGTGGCCCTGGCTGCCGTAGCCGATGACAGCGACCTTGCGCCCCTGGATGATCGAGAGGTCGGCGTCGTCGTCGTAGAAGATTTCCACTGCCATGGGGGTTACTGCTTCCTTTCCTGACTTACGTCTTTAACGCGGTGAAGTAGCGGTGATCGAGCGGGCGCCGCGGCCCACCGCGACCATGCCGGACTGCACCAGCTCGCGGATGCCATACGGCTCCAGCATCCGCAGCAGCGCGCCGATCTTGTCCGACGTCCCGGTGGCTTCGACGGTGAGCGCCTCCGGGGACACGTCCACCACCTTCGCACGGAAGAGCTGGACGGTTTCGAGGACCTGGCTGCGCACGGTGTTGTCGGCGCGGACCTTGACCAGCAGCAGTTCGCGCTGCACGGCGGTCGACTGCTCCAGCTCGACGATCTTGATCACGTTGACCAGCTTGTTGAGCTGCTTGGTCACCTGCTCGAGCGGTAGCTCTTCGACGGCGACCACGATCGTCATGCGGGACACCTCGGGGTTCTCCGTGGGCCCGACGGCGAGGGACTCGATGTTGAACCCGCGGCGGGAGAACAGGCCGGACACGCGCGCGAGCACACCCGGCTTGTTCTCGACCAGGACACTCAGCGTGTGGACGCTCATCGTCAGCGCTCACCTTCCGCAGTGGAGTCCAAGGCTTCGGCCTGCTCGACCGAAACCTCGTCGTCGTCGAACAGCGGCCGGATGCCCCGGACCGCCATGATCTCGTCGTTGCCGGTGCCCGCCGCGACCATCGGCCACACCTGGGCATCCTTCCCCACGACGAAGTCGATCACGACGGGACGGTCGTTGATCTCCATCGCGCGGCGGATGGTGGCGTCGACGTCTTCCTTCGTCTCGCACCGCAGGCCGGCGCAGCCGAGCGCCTCGGCCAGCAGCACGAAGTCCGGGATGCGGTGCTTGTGCGTGCCGAGGTCGGTGTTGGAGTACCGCTCCGAGTAGAACAGGTTCTGCCACTGGCGGACCATGCCGAGGTTGCCGTTGTTGATCACGGCGACCTTGATCGGCGCGCCTTCGATGGCGCAGGTGGCCAGCTCCTGGTTGGTCATCTGGAAGCAGCCGTCGCCGTCGATCGCCCACACCTGCTTGTCCGGGACGCCGAACTGCGCGCCCATCGCGGCGGGCACGGCGTAGCCCATGGTGCCGAGGCCGCCGGAGTTGATCCAGGTGCGCGGGTTCTCGTACTTGACGAACTGCGCGGCCCACATCTGGTGCTGGCCGACACCCGCGGCGTACACCGCGTCGGGCCCGACGATTTCGCCGATGCGCTCGATGACGTACTGCGGCGACAGCGAACCGTCGTCGGGCCACTCGTAGCCCGCCGGGTAGGTCTTGCGCCAGTCGTCGAGCTGGGTCCACCAGTCGGTCAGCTCCGGCTTGCCGCCGTGCTCGAACTCCGTCTTCACCGCGGTGATCAGCTCGCCGATGATCTCCTTGCAGTCGCCCACGATCGGGACGTCGGCCTTGCGGTTCTTGGAGATCTCGGCCGGGTCGATGTCGGCGTGCACGACCGCGGCGTCCGGCGCGAACGACGACAGCTGGCCGGTGACCCGGTCGTCGAACCGCGCGCCGAGCGCGACGAGCAGGTCGGCCCGCTGCATCGACGCGACCGCGGCGACCGAGCCGTGCATGCCCGGCATGCCGAGGTGCTGCGGGTGCGAGTCGGGGAACGCGCCGCGCGCCATCAGCGTCGTGACGACCGGGATGCCGGTCAGCTCGGCGAGCTGCTTCAGCTGTTCGTGCGCCTCCGCCTTGATGACGCCGCCGCCGACGTACAGCACCGGCCGGCGCGACTTCGCGATCAGCTTCGCCGCTTCGCGGACCTGCTTGCCGTGCGGGCGCAGCGTGGGGCGGTAGCCCGGCAGCCGCAGCTCGGTCGGCCAGGAGAACGAGGTCATCTCCTGCAGCACGTCCTTCGGGATGTCCACCAGGACGGGCCCGGGCCTGCCGGTCGCCGCCAGGTGGAACGCCTCGGCGATGGTCCGCGGGATCTCCGCCGGGTCCGTGACGAGGAAGTTGTGCTTGGTGATCGGCATGGTGATGCCGCAGATGTCGGCTTCCTGGAACGCGTCGGTGCCGATCAGCGACCGGGACTGCTGCCCGGTGATGGCGACGACCGGGACGGAGTCCATGTTCGCGTCGGCCAGCGGGGTGACCAGGTTGGTCGCGCCGGGGCCGGAGGTGGCCATGCAGACGCCGACCTTGCCGGTGGCCTGCGCGTAGCCGGTGGCGGCGTGGCCCGCGCCCTGCTCGTGGCGGACCAGGACGTGGCGGACCTTCGTCGAGTCCAGCAGCGGGTCGTAGGCGGGCAGGATGGTGCCGCCGGGAATGCCGAAGACCACCTCGGCGCCGACCGCCTCGAGCGAGCGCACGAGCGACTGGGCGCCGGTGACGCGCACCGGGGTTCCCGCCGGTGGCGCCGGCTTCGGACGTGCTCCGGGCGTTCCGGGCGTCGGCCCGGGTTTCGCGTCGCTGCGCGACGTGGCACTGGTCATCGGTTCTGCCTCGTGGGTCTCGGTGTCACTCGTTCGGGTCGGTTTTGTGCGGTAGGGCCGGGAATCGCTTCCCTTGGGCAACAAAAAACCCTCGCCGACCGTAAGGTCGCACGAGGGTTCGCGCGTCGACGCAGCGGAAAGTCTTCCCTAAGCGTCGACGCGCTTGGGAAGTACGAGGCCGGTCAGCGGTGTCACGGCGATGACGCTAGCCCGAACGCCGCGCGGGTGTCAACTCTGCGGGACGATCCGTCCGCATCGTGGACGCGGGTCACATCCGCGCCACCCGGGTCCGGGCCGGTGAGCGGCGCGGTGCACCATTTCCGGGTGGCCGAAAAAGAGCAGGACGAAGGCCGGAAGGCCGTCTTCCGCATCCCCCGCACGTCGTTCATGGCGATCGCCCTCCTGACGGTCTGCGTGACGCCGGTGGCGCTCGGGGACATCCCGTACCTGCAGTGGCTCTACGTCTTCCCCATCGCGCTGACGGTGTTCGTGATCCGGACGCGCACCGTCGCGACGCGCGAAGGTCTGGCGGTCCGCACGGTGTTCGGCCACCGCGACGTGCCGTGGTCGGCGTTGAAGGGCCTCGCGATCACGAAGAAGGCGCGCGTCCAGGCGGTGCTCAAGGACGACACGAAGGTGCCGCTGCCGACCGTGCGGACCCGGCACCTGCCGGTGCTGTCGCTGGTGAGCGAGGGTCTCGTCGCGGATCCGAGCGGGCAGCTGAAGCAAGAGGACATCAAGCCCGGGACACCGGGTCCGGCCACCGCGGAGTAACCCGGTCCCCGCCCGCCCCCACCCTCGGCGGACGGGTTTCGCCCGGCAGCGTAAATTGGTCCTACCAGTTTCGCCGGCCACCCTTTGACCTGGGAGTTCCCGTGCCGCCTCTCCGTTCCCGGACCACCACCCACGGCCGCAACGCCGCGGGCGCGCGCTCGCTCTGGCGCGCCACCGGCATGACCGACAGCGACTTCGGCAAGCCGATCGTGGCGATCGCCAACTCCTACACGCAGTTCGTGCCCGGGCACGTGCACCTCAAGGACCTCGGCGAGATCGTCGCCGGCGCGGTCAAGGAAGCCGGCGGCGTCGCGCGCGAGTTCCACACCATCGCCGTCGACGACGGTATCGCCATGGGCCACTCCGGCATGCTCTACTCGCTGCCTTCGCGCGAGATCATCGCCGACTCGGTCGAGTACATGGTCAACGCGCACCAGGCCGACGCGCTGGTGTGCATCTCCAACTGCGACAAGATCACCCCGGGCATGCTCAACGCGGCGATGCGGCTGAACATCCCGGTGGTGTTCGTCTCCGGCGGGCCGATGGAGGCGGGCAAGGCGGTCGTCCTCGACGGCGTCGCGCACCCGTCGTCGGACCTGATCACCACGATCGCGGCGTCGGCGAACGCGGCGGTGGACGAGGACGGCCTCGCGGCCATCGAGCGATCCGCCTGCCCGACCTGCGGTTCCTGCTCCGGCATGTTCACCGCGAACTCGATGAACTGCCTGACCGAAGCACTGGGCCTTTCCCTGCCGGGCAACGGCTCCACGCTGGCGACGCACGCCGCGCGCCGGGCGCTGTTCGAGGAGGCCGGGCGCACGGTCGTCGAGCTGTGCCGCCGCTGGTACGAGCAGGACGACGAGTCGGTCCTGCCGCGCTCGATCGCGTCGAAGGCGGCGTTCGAGAACGCGATGGCGCTCGACATGGCGATGGGCGGCTCGACGAACACCGTGCTGCACATCCTCGCCGCCGCGCAGGAGGGCGAGGTCGACTTCACGATCGCCGACATCGACGCGATCGGCAGGCGTGTGCCGTGCCTGTCGAAGGTGGCGCCGAACTCCGACTACCACATGGAGGACGTCCACCGCGCCGGCGGCATCCCGGCGATCCTCGGCGAGCTGTACCGCGGCGGGCTGCTGAACACCGACGTGTGGTCGGTGCACTCCCCCGACCTCGAGTCGTGGCTGGCCGAGTGGGACATCCGGGCCGAGTCGCCCTCCCCCGCCGCGGTCGAGCTGTTCCACGCGGCGCCGGGCGGGGTCCGCACGACCGAGGCGTTCTCGACGTCGAACCGCTGGTCGTCGCTGGACACGGACGCGGCGAACGGCTGCATCCGCGACGTCGAGCACGCGTACACGAAGGACGGCGGCCTGGCGATCCTGCGCGGCAACCTCGCCGAGAACGGCGCGGTGATCAAGGCGGCGGGGATCGACGAGGACCTGTGGCACTTCGAAGGCCCGGCGCGGGTGCTGGAGAGCCAGGAGGAAGCCGTTTCGGCGATCCTGAAGAAGGAGATCCAGCCGGGCGAGGTGCTGGTGATCCGCTACGAGGGCCCGGCGGGCGGCCCCGGCATGCAGGAGATGCTGCACCCGACGGCGTTCCTGAAGGGATCCGGCCTCGGCAAGAAGTGCGCCCTGATCACCGACGGCCGCTTCTCGGGCGGCTCGTCGGGAATCTCCGTCGGCCACATCTCGCCGGAGGCGGCCGCGGGCGGCCTGATCGGCCTGGTGGAGAACGGCGACCGCATTCTGCTGGACGTCCACGAGCGGCGCCTGGAGCTGCTGGTGGACGAGTCGGTGCTGGCGGAGCGCCGCGCGAAGATGGAGGCGTCCGAGCGGCCGTGGCAGCCGAAGGACCGCCAGCGCCCGGTGACAGCGGCCCTGCGCGCGTACGCCCGCATGGCTACGTCGGCGGACACGGGCGCGGTCCGCGACGTCACCAAGTAAGCCCCCTGGCGATGGCCGCCCTTTCGCGGGCGGCCATCGTCGTCACCGCGTCAAGACGATGACCACCACGGCGGCCGCGGCGGCCAGCAGCAGCGACACGAGCCCCAGCGGCAACGGCCGCTTCCGCCACGGCGTGTTCCGCTCCAGCGAAACCGGCCCGGCGCCGGTGAAGACCAGGCTCAACGCCGAAGCCGCCAGCAGCAGCTCGAACTCGAAGCCCTGGCCCTGGCCTTCGAAGAAGCCGCCGTGGAACTTCGCGTACACGGCGTTCGCCGCGACACCGAGCAGGCCCGCCGCGGCCAGCGGCGTGAACAGCCCGACGATCACCAGCAGTCCGCCACCCACTTCGGTGATGCCGGTGAGCCACGACAGCAGCGTCGTCTGCTTGTGGTAGCCGAACGTCTCCAGCACCCGCGCGAACCCGCCGATGCCCGGCCCGCCGAACAGGCCGAACAGGTGCTGCAGGCCGTGCGCGCCCATGGTGACACCGAGCACCAGCCGCAGGATCAGCAGCCCGAAGCCGAGCCCGCCCTGCCGCGGGGTGTCGTCCGCCCCGTCGTCCTCGACACCCGAGAGAAGGCTGGTGGGCTGCTGCGAAAAGTCGTCTCCACTGCTCACGCGCGAAGAGTAGCGGGCGCGGCGGGCTCAGTACTCGCCGTGGACGAGGTTGTCCGGCAACTCGCCGCCCGCGTACCGCGCGATCTCGGCCGCGGCGACGGCGTACGACCGCCCTCGCACCCCGCGCACGGCCCCGCCGACGTGCGGGGTCAGCACCAGGCCCGGCGCCGTCCACAGCGGGTGCCCGGGCGGCGGCGGTTCGGGGTCGGTGACGTCGAGGGCCGCTCGCAGCCGTCCCGTGGCCAGCTCGGCGACCAGGGCGCCGGTGTCCACGACGGCGCCGCGCGCGACGTTGACCAGCACCGCGCCGTCCCGCATCTCGGCCAGGAACGCCGCGTCGACCATCCCGCGCGTGCGCGAGGTCAGCGGCACCATGAGCACGACGACGTCGTGCAGCCCGAGCAGCGAAGGCAGCTCGCGGACGCCGTGCACGCCCTCCCGCGCGGTCATCGCGACCATGGTGCATCGCGCGTCGAACGGCTCGAGCCGGCGCCGCAGGTGCCGGCCCAGGTCGCCGGCGCCGATGATCAGCACGCGCTTGCCCTGCAGCGTGTCGGCGCTCTGCCGCTCCCACCGCCCTTCCCGCTGGGCCGCGGCGAAGACGTCCAGCTTGCGGTACATCGACAGCAGCACGGCGACGACCCACTCGGCGGTGCTGCCGCCGTGCGCGCCGCGGCAGGTGGACAGCAGGACGCCGTCGGGCACCTTGCCGACCCAGTCCTCGGCGCCGGCGGACAGCAGCTGGATCAGCTTCAGGTTGGGCAGCGTGCGCCACAGCTGCTCACCCGGCGGGTGCTTCCCCGGGATCAGCACCTCGGCCTTCGCGGCCTCGGGCGGCACCGGCTCGCCCCACTGGTAGCGCACGGGCAGGACCCGTGGCACCTCGGCGAGCACGGTCATGCCCTCGTCGTCGGGCACCAGCACGGTCAGCGTCATGATCCCCAACGTAATCGAGGAGTACTCACCCATGGTTCACGCACCGGCCCCTAGGCTGGGGGATCATGCGCACTCGGTACCGGTCGGCCCTGCTGGCCATCCTGGCCTGCGGCGTCCTGCTGCCGGCCGGCTGCGCGCGGTTCGACGACACCGCGGCGGGCCAGACGTTCAGCCCCGCGCCCGTGCCCAGCCCCGAGTCGCCGCCCGAGGTCCAGGGCCCCGGCGCGGACTCCGGCGGCGGCGACCACCAGGTGCAGCCCGGACAGGCCACGCCGGTGCCGCCGCCGCAGGGCTGCAAGGACTTCAACCCGGCGGTCATCGGGACCTGCCTGGACACCGTCGCCGCCGTCGCCGGCCTGCCGGGTGACGGCGCCACGCCGAGCGCGCTGGCCGGCGAGCGCAAGAGCGGCCGGGTCCTGCTCGCGACGGCGGGCAAGGACGCCACCGACTTCGCGAAACTCGACGTCCAGGCGGCCGGCGACGGCGGGCTGACCGGGCTCGCGCTCTCGCCGTCGTACGTCGAGGACCAGCTGGTGTTCGCCTACGTCACGACGGCGACGGACAACCGCGTGGTGCGGTTCGCGAAGGGCCAGCCCGCGAAGCCGGTGCTGACCGGCATCCCGAAGGGCGCGACGGGCAACCGCGGCACGATCAGCGCGGACAACCGCGGCGCGCTGCTCGTCGCGACCGGCGACGGCGGCAACCCGAACGCCGCCACCGACCCGGGTTCCCTGGCCGGCAAGGTGCTGCGGATCGACACGTCCGGCAAGGCCGCGGCGGGCAACCCGAACGGCTCGCTGGTGGTGGCGGCGGGCCTGCACGCACCCGGCGGCCTGTGCGCGTCGGCCGACGGCGGCCGCGTCTGGGTCACCGACCGGCTGCCGGACAAGGACGCCCTCTACCGCGTGCAGGCCGGCCAGCCGCTGACGACGCCGGCGTGGACGTGGCCGGACAAGCCGGGTGTCGCGGGCTGCGCGGACTTCGTCGAAGCGAACGGCTCGGTCTTGGTCGGCACGTCGCTGGCCGGGAACCTGCAGAACCTGCCGGTGACGGCGGAAGGCGCCGTCAGCGGGAAGCCGACGGTGAGCCTCGACGGCAAGACGGGCAAGCCGCCGGAGACGTTCGGCCGCCTCGCCGGGATGAGCATGATCAACCCGCAGCTGGCGGTGGCGGGCACGGTCAACAAGGACGGCGGCACGCCGGTCTCGAGCGACGACCGCGTCGTGCTGATCACCCCGGCCACATCCGGCGGCGGAAACGGCAAGGACTGACCCGGCCGGAGTAGCAGGCCCGTCTATTTCTCACCGAACGTGACATTGATCCGCCCCTTCTGGCTCACGATCCGGTGATCTTCGCCCTGTTAAGGTCACGTCCGGGCGGATCCTCACCGTGGTCCGCCGAGGGGGATTTCCGGATGTTCACGTCTTTTCGTGCTGCCCGGACGACGACGCGCGTTTCGCCGTCGGCCGGCTGACGCCTTTCCGGTCTTTTCCCACGCCCGAGCACCGGACGGTGTGGCGCCGGTGCGCGTCCACGGAAAGAGAGCCATGAGACCGGTGAAAAGACTTCGGCGGCTCCGGCGCGGCGGCCTGGTCGTCGCGCTCGTCGCCGCACTGACCACCCAGACCGTTCAGCAAGCCACGGCGGCACCCGCGGCGGCACCCAGAGCCGCCGCGGCCACCACCACCGAGCTGACCCCGCGCGCCAAGGTCCTCACGATCTGGCGCAGCGCCGGCTCCCAGGTCAAGGCCGAAGCCGAAAAGGCGCTGATCGGTTCCGACGCCGACGTCACGGCGTTCCTGAACGACAAGCTGGGCCGCCTCGCCGCACTCGACGACCGGCTGTCGGTCAACCAGATCCTCAACGCCGGCGGCCCGGCTGTGAAAACCGCGGCGCAGCAGGCCCTCGACGCCGCGGACAGCGACCCGGCCGCGCTGCGCACCTTCATCAACGAAACGTGGGTGACCGCGTCGGTCACCGACCTGCGCGTGCGGGTCAACCAGATCATGGCCGCGGGTGGTTCCCAGGTCAAAAAGGCCGCGCAGGCCGCCCTCGACAACGGAAGCTACGACGCGCTCCACGAGTTCCTCGACAAGACCGCGGCGAGCGCCGAGGCGACCGACCTCCGGCTGCGGGTCAACCAGATCCTCGCGATCAGCGGCCCGGAAGCGAAGGCCGCCGCGCAGGACGCGCTCGACGACGGGACGCCGAACCGGCTGCGGTTGTTCATCGACCGCGAATGGGAGGTCGCCGCCGCCCGCGATCAGGAGACCGCGAGCATCCAGCAGCTGGTGGACGCGGCGAAGATCGCCGGCGCCCAGGCCGCGCAGGAGACCCAGGAAGCGAAGGACGCCGCCGATCGCGCGGTGAAGGAAGCCGACCTCGCCCGGCAGGCGAGCGAGCTGGCCGCCCAGGCGGCGGAGGCGGCCAAGGACAACGCGGCGGGCGCGGCCGAAGCGGCAGGCCGGGCCGCCACCGCGGCGGACCGGGCGGCGAGCGCGGCGGTCACCGCGATCGGCGCGGCGAACGCGGCGACGTCCGCGGCCAGGGTCGCCGCCAATGCGGCCACGCGGGCCGCCACGGCCGCGTCGAAGGCCGGACAGGCGTCGACCGCCGCGTGGAACGCCGCCGCGGCCGCCCGCGTCGACCGGGGCAAGGCCGGGGACGCGTCCAAGGCGGCCCTCGACGCGGCCGCGGCGTCGACCAGCGCGCAGCAGGCGGTCGACGCGATCGACCAGGCGAAGGTCGCGCTGGGGCACGCGAAGGAAGCCATCGACGCGGCCAACTCGGCCGGCACCAACGCCTCGAATTCGGCGGCGGCGGCACGCGAAGCCGTCAAGTGGGCGAAGGCGGCGGGCGCGGACGCGCGGCAGGCCGAAGAGGCTGCGGCGACCGCACAGCGGCAGGCCGACCGGGCCAACCGGGCGGCGGCCTCGGCACGCGCGTACGCGGACGAAGCGGCGGACGCGGCCGCCCAGGCACGCGAGCTGGCCGCACGTGCGGCCGCGGATGCCGCTGTCGCCGCCGCGGCGGCGAAGGACGCGGCGGACCACGCCGTCAACGCCGACCAGGCGGCCCAGCTCGCTACCGAACACGCGAACGCGGCGAGCACGGCCGCGCAGATCGCGGTCGACTCCGCCAAGCAGGCCCAGCGGATCTACGACGCGGCCCGCAAGGCCGACACGGACCGGATCGCCCTGCAGGCCGACCAGGCGACCGAAGCCGCGCAGCAGGCGCTCGGCGTCCACGACCAGCTGGGCCTGACCCGCAACTGGAACGCGGCACAGGAAGCCCAGCGCGACGCGGAAACCAACCGGCTGCTGGCGGAGGCGAACGCTCCCGGCACCGACCCGGCACTGGTCACCCTCGACGGCCGCAAGGTCGCCCTGCGGCTGCTGACCACCGGCGGCCCGTGGACGAAGTCGGCCGCCGAAGGCGCGCTTTCCGGCGCCGACCGCGAAGTCCAGGAGTTCGTCCACACCGGACTCGCCCGGGCGGCGGCGCTGGACGACCGCGAGACCCTGCAGGAGATCGCCGACGACGCGAACCCGGCCAAGAAGGCGGCGGCACAGCAGGCACTGGCGGGCAGCGACGCCGACGTCAAGCGGTTCCTCGCCGACCCCGGCTATCCGACCGAGGGCACCGACCTGCGGCTGCAGGTCAACCAGGTCCAGGCGACCGCGCGCGCCGAAAGCAACGCCGTCGTCGTCTCCGAGGCGCAGAAGGCGCTGGACGCCGGGACGGTGGCGGCGTACCGGCAGTTCCTGGACACCGGGCAGAACCTCGCCCGCGAGAAAGACGAGCGGATCGCGCTCAACCAGCTGATCGCCGACTCGGCGACCGGGCCCGAAACCCGGATGCTGGCGCAAGCGGCGCTGGCCGGCCCGCCCGACATGGTCCGGATGTACCGGCTCAACGGCCAGTACGTCGCGGCTCGCCACGACCGGGAATCCGCAGCGCACAACGCGGTCGTCGCCGGCCTGGTCGCCGAAGCCACGTCGGTCGCGGCGACGGCGTCGCAGAACGCCGCGCTGGCCCAGTCCGTCGCCGCGAACGCCCGTCACGCCGCCGAGCAGGCGCTGGAGTACGCCAAGCAGGCCGACGCGTTCGCCGCCAACGCCATCAATTCGGCGAAGGACGCAGCGAAGTCGGCACAGGACGCGCGGGATTCGGCGATCCAGGCCGCGCAGTCGGCCGACACCGCGCAGCAGGCCGCGGCGCGGGCCTCCCAGGCGGCGGTCCGGGCGACGCAGTCGGCGGTCTCGGCGCGGCACTCGGCCAACCTGGCGAACCAGTACGCGCAGAGCGCCATCCAGGCGGCGCACCAGGCGTACCAGGACGCGATCGACGCCGGCAAGGACGCCGACGCCGCCGTCGCGGCCGCGAACGACGCCCGTGACAAGGCGATCGCCAAGGCCAACGCCGAGATCGACGCGGCGAAGAAGAAGTTCGCCGACGACGTCAACGGGGCCTGCAACGCCGTGCCGGCCGGGCCGGAGCACGACGACTGCGTCGCCCGCGCGACGCGGATGATCAACGACCCCAAGGGCGAGTCCGAGCGCAACGTCGCGGTCTGCAACCAGCTCAAGCAGTACAGCGAGCAGACGTTCAACGACTGCCTCAAGGGAGCGTACAACCCGGCGCTGACCTACGTCATCAACAAGGCCATCGCCGACGCCAAGCAGAAGGCCGAGGACGAGGCCGACTCGGAACGCTGGTGGTCGATCGCGGGCACGATCGTCGCGGGCGCGGTGGTCGTCGGCGCGGGCATCTTCTGCGCGGAGGTCTGCACGGCCCCGCTGGTGGGCGCGCTGGCCGGAGCCGAAGCGGGCTTCCTCGCCGAAGCGGCGGGCGCGGGCATCGAGCTGACGATCGGAGCCGAGTTCGTCACCGGAATCGCCAGCGACTCGTTCCTCGCGTCGCGGTTGAGCGCGCTGAGTTCGGAGGAGTTCCTTTCCGGCATCGCCGTCCGGAACACGCTCGGCGACCTCGCCCGCACGATCATCAGCAAGATCGGCGGGGCGTGCGTACCCGGCTTCGCGGCGGCCCACAGCGCCGCGGCGGCCGGGGGTTACTGCCTCAACCCGATCCAGTACGAGCGCTGGGGCAGCGAGCTGGCCGACAAGGCGTACGAACTGCGCCGGACGATGGGTCTGCTCGGGAAGCCGGAAATCAACGTCGCGGTGGCGAAGATCCCCGGTTACACGGATCCGGTTCTCGGCGAGGGTTACGTCGGCGCGATCAGCGGCAGCGGCAAGCACGCCGAGGAACGCATCATCGACACGCTGCGGCAGAAGGGGTTCGACACGAAGGCGATCGAGCGCCTGTTCACCGAGCGCAGCCCGTGCCAGGACACCTGCGCGCCGCTGCTCGGTGAGGCGCTGGCGAACGGAACCACGGTGGACTTCGCGGTCTACTACCTGAAGGAAAGCAAAATGGAAATCGAATCCCTGGAAGCGCTGATCGCCGAGCGCGCCCGGGGATATCGCTGACGGTGAGATCGCCGGTGGCGGCCGCGCGCTACGGCGCCGGCCACCACCGGCCCGGTGTTAAGGTGCCAAAGTGACCGACCCGTTCCGTTACGAGAAGGCCGCGCTCGTCGCCGACGACCCGATGTTCCGCGCCCCGGCCGAGGCGGTGTCCGCGTGGCGGGAACTGGCCGAAGCGGTGCGCGCGGAACTGGCCAGGATGGGCTTCCCGGCCACGGTCCTCGACCGGTTCAGCCCGGCCCCGTGGCCGACCGGCGCGCGGATCCACGTCAACGACATCCAGCCGTTCGGCGTCACGCTGGACTGGCACGCCCCGTTGCAGGAAACGGATTCTTACCGCGAGCACGCCCGCCGCCAGGATCCCGAGGACCCGCTGGTCGGCTACGTGATCACGGCCAACGAACTGATCGTCCGGTCGCTGCTGGAAGTAGTGCGGGCGGCGGGTTTCCGGACGCTCATCGACCACGAAGAACGCCAGACGTACCACTACCGCGTGCTGGAAGCACCCCGGTTCCCGAAGGCCTGACCGAATCCGTTCCACGCTAGGCCAACGGCTTCAGCTCCACCCGCCGCCCCTCGGCCGACGACGTCAACCCGGCCTCCGCCAGCTGCAACCCGCGCGCGGCCGAGAAGAAGTCGTACTGGTGCTGCCGCCCGGCGACGACGTCCCGGACGAACTCCTCCCACTGCGCCTTGAAGCCGTTGTCGAACTCGGCGTTGTCCGGCACCTCCTGCCACTGGTCGCGGAAGCGCTCGGTCGCCGGCAGGTCCGGGTTCCAGACCGGCTTCGGCGTCGCCGAGCGGTGCTGGACGCGGCAGCGCCGCAGGCCGGCCACCGCGCTGCCCTCGGTGCCGTCGACCTGGAACTCGACCAGCTCGTCGCGGAAGACCCGCGTGGACCACGACGAGTTGATCTGCGCGATCACCCCGGACTCGAGCTCGAAGATGCCGTACGCGGCGTCGTCGGCCGTCGCCGGGTACGGCTCGCCTTTTTCGTCCCAACGGCGCGGAATGTGCGTGACCGCCTTCGCCGTCACGGCGGCAACACGGCCGAAGAGGTTCTCGAGCACGTAGTTCCAGTGGCAGAACATGTCGAGCACGATCCCGCCGCCGTCCTCGGCGCGGTAGTTCCAGCTCGGCCGCTGCGCCTCCTGCCAGTCGCCCTCGAAGACCCAGTAGCCGAACTCGCCGCGCACCGACAGGATCCGTCCGAAGAACCCGCCGTCGACCAGCCGCCGCAGCTTCCGCAGGCCGGGCAGGAACAGCTTGTCGTGGACGACGCCGTGACAAATCCCCGCGTCACGCGCGAGCCCGGCCAGTTCCAGCGCCGACGGCAGCGTCTCGGCCAGCGGCTTCTCGGCGTAGACGTGCTTGCCCGCGGCGATCGCCGCCCGCACCGACGGCTCGCGCGCCGACGTCAGCTGCGCGTCGAAGTAGATCAGCGCGTCGTCCAGCGCCGAGGCGACGTCTGTCGTCCACGCGGTCAAGCCGTGCCGATCGGCGAGTTCTTTCAGCTTCGCCGCGTTGCGGCCGGCAAGGATCGGTTCGAGTTGCACGCGGGAGCCGTCGGGCAGTTCGACGCCGCCTTGCTCGCGGATGGCCAGCACCGACCGGAGCAGGTGCTGCCGGTAGCCCATCCGGCCGGTGACGCCGTTGAGCAGCACTCCGACGCTCGTCTGGTTCATCGCTGACGGCCCTCCTGGTCGATGTCGTATCCGGCGCGGCGTCCGCACATGCCGTAGCCGTCCGGTTCGGACGGCGTCGCGACGCGGACACCCGACTGTCCGAGGTGGCTCCCGTCGCCGTCGGCGAGGGCCTTGAGATGCACGCCGGTCAGTTCCGCGGCCTTCAGGGCGCCGGCCCGCCAGCGCGGCACCCAGTCTCCGATTTTCGGCGAAACCAGCGCGACGGCCGCCCGGTGGAACCTGCGCAGCGGCTCCGGATCGCCGTCCAGGAGCGCCTCCCGCAGCGGCAGGTAGCCGCGAATGGCCAGGTCACGGCGTTGCCGCGCGGCGTGGTCGGTTTTCGGCAACGCGGCCGCTGCGGCGTAAGCGGCGGGATCGGCGAGCACGTCGGGCGGGAACGTGAAGACGGCATCGCCCGCCTCGGGCAGCCCGCCGTTCTGCATGAGGACGGTGACGCGCAGGCCGCCGCCCTGCACCATCCGGTGCACGGTGCCCGGCGCGAACCACGCGATCACGCCGGCTTCGAGCGGCGTCTCCGCATACCCGCCGGTGCTCAACGTCTGGACGGCGCCCCGCCCGGCCGTCACGACGTAGGCCTCGGTGCAGGCGAGGTGCAGGTGCGGACTGCCGCCGCAGACGCCGTCCTCGGCCTCCCAATCGTAGGCCCGCAGGTGCGAGACGCCGATGCCGCCCGGTAGCGGGAATTCGTTCATGACCATCCGTGCCTGCCGAGGTATCGGGTCACCTGTTCGCGGTCCCACGCCCCATCGGCGACGACGATCCGGTAGCGGTAGGTGAAGCTCTCCCCCGGCGGCAGGACGAATTCGTCGAAAAACGCCCACGAGAAGGCCACCATCGGCGTCTCCCGGGAGCGGACGAACCAATGCGATTCGTGGATGGCGTGGTCGTTCTCCGGCGCGTGGACGAAGACGAGCGTCGAATGCGCGTCGACGTCGTCGTGTTCGCCGACGAAGGCCAGCCACGGCGCCTGCGCCCCCATCATCGTGTCGCCGCCGAGGTCACCGGGCCCGAAGACGCGGCCGCCGCTGAAGTCGCGCGGACCCCGCCAGTGCAGCCCGGTGTACCCGGCCTGCGCGCGGCCGGCGGTGGTCGGGCTGCCGAACACGAGCGGGGTGCCGCGGATGTTGGTCAGCTCGATACCCCAGTCGATAGCCCAAGCGCCCTCGTCCGGCTCGACGGCGTGAACGACGATGTCCCGCCGCTCGCGCGCCCACTCGTCACCGCGGTTGGCGACCCAGGTGAGCCGTTCGGTGAGGGCCAGCCGGTCCGCCTCGACGGCGAAGGCGGCGAACCCGTCGTGCCGCATGGAGCCGATGCGGTCGGGCAGGTCCTGGTACCAGTGGCCGGGAACGTAGGTGTGGCCACCCCAGAAGTTCTGGCCGGACAGGTGGCTCGCGGTCATCTGCAGGCCCTTGTGCCACCGGTGGTCGGCCGGCCGGTACCCGCTGACGCGCCGGCCGCGCAACGTGCGCAGCGGGTGGGTGTAGGGCTTGCGCGACTCGTAGGCGACGGGGTCCGGCTTGTACACGTAGGACATCAGTGCGATCCCGTCAGCCTCGACGGTCACGCGATCGCCGTGCCGGTGCGTGACGGTGATCGGCCCGCTCACGCGGCATCAACCCCGGCCATCGAGCGGTAGAAGGCGTCCCCGGGCCGGATCTCACCGCGACGAACGCGCTGCCCGGTGAAGGCGGCCTTGTACAGAGCGGCGACGAATTCCAGCACCCGCCGCCCATCAGCCCCACCACACGGCGGCCGCCGCCGGGCACGGTAGGCGTCGAGCACGGGCTTCAACGCAGCGGTGTGCGAGCTGCCGAAGTCTCGCACCGGGGCCGTCTCGACCTGGGCATTGTGCGGCGCGAGGGTGTATCGCCAATTTTCGGCAACGTACCCGTAGAGGTGCGTGAGCTCGACGGTGGCGAGTTCACAGTCGATCCGAATCCGGCTCACTTCGTCGGGCGAGAGGACACTGTTGACGACGGTCGCGAGCGCCCCCGATTCGAACCGGACGAGCGCGGTGGAGACGTCCTCGGTCTCGACGTCGTGCACAAGCCGCGCGGACATCGCCTGGACCTCGGCCCACTCGCCGGCCTGCTTACCATCACCGGCGAGCAGGTGGAGCAGCAGATCCATCTGGTGGATGCCGTGCCCCATGGCCGGCCCGCCACCTTCGGTCGCCCACCGTCCCCGCCACGGAACCGCGTAGTAGCCGGCATCGCGATACCAGGTGGTCTGACAATGCGCGACAAGCGGGCGGCCCAGCTTCCCCATGGCGAGCAGATTCCGGAAGTGAGCAGCGGCGGCCCCGGACCGTTGCTGGTAGACGAAGGAGACATACGGCCCCCCGTCCCGCTCGGCGGCGACCACCTCGTCGTACTCGGCGAGCGAACGACACGGCGGCTTCTCGCACCAAACCCAGGCGCCACGCTCGAGCGCCATCTTGGTCTGCTCGACGTGCAGCCCTGGCGGCGTACAGACGGAGACAAGGTCGGGTTCCTGCTCGGCGAGCAGGGTCTCGAGGTCGCGGTACGGCTTGGCATGCTCGGTCGCGGCGCAGAAGGCCACGGCTCGCGCTTCATCGACGTCCGCGGCGGCGACGAGTTCGACATCATCCCGGAGGGCTCGATAGGCAGCCCGATGCCGCTCGGCGATCGCCCCTGCCCCGACTACGGCGACCCGTAAGCGCTTTCGCTGAGCCAACCTCGGACCTCCCTCCGCGCCCTACCGAGCCGGCGCGACGAACTTCACCGATGTGGGTGGACGTTCTCGGGTCACCGACGCCACAAACGTCTCAGAAAGCGCTTTCTCACGCAACGGCCGCCTCGGATGCCAACGTTGTCAACGCCAGCGTCAACCGAACGGACCACAGATCGCCTCACGCTTCGCGGTAAAGCCCGCAGTCGACAGGCTCCCTTCGCCGAGGACCAGGCGACCGCCACCCACGGGTCAGCGGCTCTTGCTGCGAGGCTGACGTTTCCGCGGCTGCCGGCTTTCGGCCCGCACCGCCCGGATGTCCAAGAAAGCGACCACACCCGAGAGGAGCGCGGCGAGCAGCCCGAGAAACCGGCCGAAGCCGGGCCCGATGGCGATGCCGGCAGCGTCGAAGATGCCGCGCTGGTCGGCGTCGAACTCCCAGTCGATGGTGAACCAGCCGAGCACCATCAGCAGCAGCGACGCGGCGGCGACCACCAGCCACAGGTGCGGCAGGCCGCTGACCCGCACTTTCCGGATTCGCCCGAAAACGACCACGATCAGCCCGGCCAGCAGCAACGGCAGCGGCGGGCACCACGCGAAGAAGCTCGAGTGCCACGCGTCGCGGACGACGTCACTGTGCGGCAACTGCGCCAGGACGACCTCGATGTCCGGCTTGTTGGTGCTGAGCGTGGTCCACGGGAGGAACGTCGACCCCAGCGCGAGCAGCCCGGCCGCCAGGCCGAGCCACTCGCGCCAGGTGACGCTCTTGACCGAAAACGGCTGTGTCATGAAAACGGTCAAGAACCGACGCGTTCGATGATCAGCTCGCGGACCCGCTTGGCGTCGGCCTGACCCTTGGTCGCTTTCATGACCGCGCCGACGATCGCGCCCGCCGCGGCCACCTTGCCGCCGCGGATCTTGTCGGCGACGTCCGGCTGCGCCGCCAACGCCTCGTCGATCGCCGCGAGCAGGGCCGAGTCGTCCGAGACGACCTTCAGCCCGCGCTTCTCGACGACCTCGCGCGGCTCGCCCTCGCCGGCGAGCACGCCCTGGACGACCTCCTTGGCGAGCTTGTTCGTCAGCTCACCGGACGACACCAGCCCGATGACCTCGGCCACCTGCTTCGGCGTGATCGGCAGGTCGGCCAGCTCGACCTCGCGGGCGTTCGCCTCCTGGGCCAGCGTGTTGACCCACCAGCCGCGCGCCTCGTCCGGCGACGCGCCCGCCTCGACGGTCGCCGCGACGAGGTCGACGGCGCCGACGTTCAGCAGGTCACGCAGGGCTTCGTCGGAAAGTGACCATTCCTTCTGGATCCGCTTCCGCCGCTCGGACGGCATCTCCGGCAGCGTCCCGCGCAGCTGCTCGACCCACTCGCGCGACGGCGCGATCGGAACCAGGTCCGGCTCCGGGAAGTACCGGTAGTCCTCGGCGGTCTCCTTGGTCCGGCCCGGCGACGTGGTGCCGTCGGCCTCCTGGAAGTGCCGCGTCTCCTGCTTGATCGTGCCGCCCTCGGCGAGGATCGCCGCCTGCCGCGTCATCTCGTAGCGGACAGCGCGCTCGACACTGCGCAGCGAGTTGACGTTCTTCGTCTCGGTGCGCGTCCCGAACTCGGTCGCGTCCTTCGCCATCAGCGAAACGTTCGCGTCGCAGCGCAGCGAGCCCTGGTCCATCCGGACGTCCGACACGTCGAGCGCGCGAAGCAGGTCACGCAGCGCCGTGACGTAGGCCCGGGCGACCTCGGGCGCGCGCGAGCCGGTGCCGGTGATCGGCTTTGTCACGATTTCGATCAACGGCACGCCGGCCCGGTTGTAGTCGAGCAGCGAGTGCTCGGCGCCGTGGATCCGGCCGGTCGCGCCACCGACGTGCAGCGACTTGCCGGTGTCCTCCTCCATGTGCGCGCGCTCGATCTCGACGCGCACGACCTCGCCGTCGTCCAGCGTGACGTCGAGGTAGCCGTTGAACGCGATCGGCTCGTCGTACTGCGACGTCTGGAAGTTCTTCGGCATGTCCGGGTAGAAGTAGTTCTTCCGCGCGAAGCGGCACCACTCGGCGATCTCGCAGTTGAGCGCCAGGCCGATCCGGATGGCGCCCTCGACGGCCTTGCCGTTGACGACCGGCAGGGCCCCGGGCAGGCCGAGGCACGTCGGGCAGACCTTCGTGTTCGGCTCGCCGCCGAACTCGTTCGGGCAGCCGCAGAACATCTTCGTGTTCGTGTTCAGCTCGACGTGCACCTCGAGCCCGAGCACCGGGTCGAACCGCTCGACGACGTCGGCGTAGTCCATCAACTCGGCCACGGCAGTCACTTCGTTCCTCCCAGCTCCGGGACCTTGTGGATGAGCGCCCCACCGGCGGCGGCGTCACGGGCGGCCTCATAAGCGGCGCCGACCCGGTAGAGCCGGTCGTCGGCGAGCGCCGGGGCCATGATCTGCAGCCCGACCGGCAGCCCGTCCTCGTCGGACAGCCCGCTCGGCACGCTCATCGCGGCGTTGCCGGCCAGGTTCGACGGGATCGTGCACAGGTCGGCGAGGTACATCGCCATCGGGTCGTCGACGCGCTCGCCGATCTTGAACGCCGTGGTCGGCGTCGTGGGCGAAACGAGGACATCGACCTTCTCGAACGCGGCGTCGAAGTCACGCGTGATCAGCGTGCGCACCTTCTGCGCCGAGCCGTAGTAGGCGTCGTAGTAGCCGGACGACAACGCGTACGTGCCCAGCATGATCCGCCGCTTGACCTCGGCGCCGAAGCCCTTCTCGCGGGTCAGCGACATGACCTCTTCGGCGCTGTGCGTACCGTCGTCGGCGACGCGCAGGCCGTAGCGCATGGCGTCGAACCGCGCGAGGTTCGACGAGCACTCGCTCGGCGCGATCAGGTAGTACGCGGGCAGCGCGTAGCCGAAATGCGGACAAGAGACCTCGACGACCTCGGCGCCCAGCGCCCGCAGCTGCTCGACGGCGGCCTGGAACGACCGTTCCACACCCGGCTGGTAGCCCTCGCCACCGAACTCCTTCACGACGCCGACCTTGACGCCCTTCAGGTCACCGGTCATGCCCTGCCGGGCCGCGGCGACCACCGGCGGCACCGGCGCGTCGATGGAAGTCGCGTCCCGCGGGTCGTGCCCGGCGATGACCTCGTGCAGCAGGGCGGCGTCGAGCACCGTCCGGGCACAGGGACCGGCCTGGTCGAGCGACGACGAAAAAGCGACGAGGCCGTACCGCGACACGCCACCGTAGGTCGGCTTCACCCCGACGGTCCCGGTGACGGCGCCCGGCTGCCGGATCGACCCACCGGTGTCCGTGCCGATCGCGATGGCCGCCTCGAACGCCGCGATCGACGCCGACGAGCCACCGCCCGAACCACCCGGGATACGGGCGTGATCCCACGGGTTGTGCGTCGGCCCGTACGCCGAGTTCTCGGTCGACGACCCCATGGCGAACTCGTCCATGTTCGTCTTGCCGAGGATGACGACACCGGCCTCGCGCAGCTTGCGCGTCACGGTCGCGTCGTACGGCGGGATCCAGCCTTCGAGCGTTTTCGAACCACAGGTCGTCGGGATGCCCTCGGTGGTGAGGACGTCCTTCAGCGCGAGCGGCACGCCGGCCAGCGGCGACGCGGGCGCCCGACCGGCGGCGATGCCCTCGTCGACGGCCTTGGCCGCGGCCAGCGCGCCCTCGGTGTCGACGTGCAGGAACGCGTGGATGTGGTCGTCGACCTCGGCGATCCGGTCCAGGTGGGCCTGGGTCACCTCGACCGCGGACACCTCGCGCGCGTGGATCTTCTCCGCCAGCTCGGCGGCGGTCAGCTTGATGAGCTCGGTCACTGCTCTTCCCCCAAGATCCGCGGCACCCGGAAACGCCCGTCTTCGGCGGCCGGCGCACCGGCCAGCGCCTGCTGCTGCGTGAGCCCGGGGACGACGACGTCCTGTCGGAAGACGTTCGTCAGCGGCACGGCGTGCGACGTGGGCGGCACGTCGTCGGCGGCGACCTCGCTCACCTTGGCCACCGAGTCCAGGATCTGGTCGAGCTGGCCGGCGAAGACGTCGAGCTCGTCGTCGGTCACGGCCAGCCTGGCCAGCTTCGCGAGGTGCGCGACCTCGTCTCGGGAAATGTTGGGCACGCGGGTGACTCCCGGGTTGTGCTGTGCGGGTTGTCTCGGAAGCTGCAAGTCTATGGTGACGGCGCGGGCGGACTCGACTGGGTTACGCCCGGCGCAGGCCGGGTGCCGTCCGGCGACGCTCGCATCCCGCCCGGCGGACAGCGGGTCCCGCGGGCCGGGTGGGTCTGTCACAATCGGCGACCGGCATCGAGCGTCCCACGGCAAGGCTGGGACGCCAGAGGCGAGAGGGGCGCGTGGTGTCGTTCCTGATCCGGGTCCTCCTTCCGGACAGCCCGGGGACCCTCGGCGCGGTCGCCACGGCGCTCGGCACGGTAGGCGCCGACATCCTCAGCGTGGACGTCGTCGAGCGCGGCACCGGAGTGGCGGTGGACGACCTGGTCGTCGAGCTGCCGTCCGGCCGCCTGCCCGACGCGCTGATCACGGCGGCGGAGAGCGTCGAAGGCGTCGAAGTGGACGCGGTCCGCCCGTACGCGGGCGTACTCGACACGCACCGCGAGCTGGAGCTGGTCGAGGAGATCGCCGCGCAGCCGAAGTCCGGCCTCGACGTCCTCGCCGAGGGCGTGCCGCGCATCGTGCGCGCCGGCTGGGCGATGATCGTCGAACACTCCGAGACCGGCGCGCTCCGGCTCGCGTCGTCGAGCGCCGCCCCTGAGACGCCGATCACGGACCTGCCGTGGCTACCGCTCGAGCGCGCGACCGTCCTCGACGGCGAAGAAGCCTGGATCCCGGAGACGTGGAAGGAGCTCGGCACCGAGCTGGCGGCGACGCCGCTCGGCAAGCCGGGCAAGGCGCTGCTGGTCGCCCGCCCGGGCGGGCCCGCCTTCCGCGCCGCCGAGGTCGCCCGCCTCGCCCACTTGGCGGGGATCGTCGCGGTCGTCCTCGACGGCTGACGCTGCCGCGACCGTTGTCGAGAAGTGGTCGATTTTCGACAACGCGCAGGTCAGCGCGGCTTCAGACGTCGATCTGGTAGGCGATCAGGCTGATGTGCGGGTACGGCCGCCAGTCCCGCTCGGGCAGCCGCGCGAACCCTAGACGCTCGTACAGCCGGTGCGCGCTGCGCATCCCCGCGAGGCTGCTCAGGACGACTTTGCGGACGCCGAGCGCCCGTGCACGGTCGAGCACGGCTCTGGTCAACGCCTCGCCGATGCCGCGTCCCCGCGCCGACGGCGCCACCGCGAGCATCCGGAACTCCAGTTCGCCCGGACGCGAAATCTCGGCGTACGGCGACCCGGGCTGCACGACGGTCACCGTGCCGAGCACGTCGCCCGCCTCATCGACGGCGACCAGCACCTCGGCGAGTTCGACGCGCCGCGCGACTTCGCGCAGCTCCGCGTCGTACCCGACGTCGTCGGCCAGGTGACCGTCGACCTCGTAGGCCTGCACCGTGACCTCGCCCGCCGCGGCGTAGTCCTCCGGCCGCGGTGGCCGGATCTCGACGTCACTCATCCGTTCCCCCAGTCTCGTCTTCGCCGGTTTCGTCACCGGCCGGCAGCGCCACCTCCCGCGCCGCCTCGGGCCCCTGCTCCAGCAGGACGCGGAAGCCGGCTTCGTCGAGCACCGGCACCTTGAGCTGAACGGCCTTGTCGTATTTCGAACCAGGGGAGTCCCCGACGACGACGAAGGCCGTCTTCTTCGACACCGACCCGGCGGCCTTCCCGCCGCGGGCCATGATGACCTCCTTGGCCTCGTCGCGGGAGAAGCCGTCGAGCGACCCCGTCACCACGATCGACAGGCCTTCGAGGTTGCGCGGGATCGACTCGTCCCGCTCCTCCTCCATCCGCACACCGGCGCGTCGCCATTTTTCGACGATTTCCCGGTGCCAGCCGACCTCGAACCACTCCCGTGTCGCCCGCGCGATGGTCGGCCCGACACCGTCGACGTTCGCCAGCTCCTCTTCGGTGGCCTGCTCGATGCGTTCGATGGAGCCGAACTCGCGAGCCAGTGCCTGCGCGGCGGTCGGCCCGACGTGCCGGATCGACAGAGCGACCAGCACTTTCCACAACGGCCGGTCCTTCGCCACGTCGAGGTTGGCGAGCAGCTTTCGCGCGTTTGCCGACAACTCGCCGGCCTTGGTCCGGAACAGCTCGACCTCGGCGAGGCTGTCTTCGTTCAGGTCGAAGACGTCGCCCTCGTCGGCGACCACGCGTGCGTCGAGCAGGGCGACCGCCGCCTCGTACCCGAGGACCTCGATGTCGAAGGCGCCGCGCCCGGCCAGGTGGAACAGCCGTTCCCGCAGCTGTGCGGGGCAGAACCGCGTGTTCGGGCAGCGGATGTCCTTGTCGCCCTCTTTCTGGTAGGCGAGCTCGGTGCCGCATTCCGGGCAATGGGTGGGCATGACGAACTCGCGCTCGTTGCCCGTGCGCGCGTCGACCACCGGCCCGAGGACTTCGGGGATGACGTCGCCGGCCTTGCGGATGACGATCCGATCGCCGATCAGCACGCCCTTGCGCTTGACCTCCTCCTGGTTGTGGAGGGTGGCCCGCGCGACGGTCGACCCGGCGACCTTGACCGGCTCGGTGACCGCGAACGGCGTCACCCGTCCGGTCCGCCCGACGCCGACCTGGATGTCCAGCAGCGTGGTGATCGCCTCTTCCGGCGGGTACTTGTAGGCAATCGCCCACCGCGGGGCGCGCGACGTCGTGCCGAGCCGTCGCTGCAACGCCACCTCGTCGACCTTGATGACGACGCCGTCGATCTCGTGCTCGGCGTCGTGCCGGTGCTCGCCCCAGTAGGCGATGTGGTCGGTGAGTTCCTCGGCGGTCCTCAGGACCTTGCTGTACGGCGAGACCGGGAGACCCCACGCGGCCAGCGCCTCGTACGCCTCGGACTGCCGCTGCGGCTCGAAGCCTTCACGCTTGCCCAACCCGTGACAGATCAGCCGGAGCCTGCGCTCCCGTGTGATCTTGGGGTCCTTCTGCCGCAACGAGCCGGCCGCGGTGTTGCGCGGGTTCGCGTACGGCTCCTTGCCGGCTTCGACCATCTTCGCGTTGAGCTCGAGGAAGTCCTCGACACGGAAGAAGACCTCGCCGCGCACCTCGACCAGTGCGGGCACCGGGAACCGGTCGGTGCCGGTCAGCGTCTCGGGGACCTGGTCGAGTGTGCGGACGTTGAGCGTGACGTCGTCACCGGTCCGGCCGTCGCCCCGTGTGAGCCCGCGGGTCAAGTGGCCGTTTTCGTACAGGAGGTTGATCGCCAGGCCGTCGATCTTCAGCTCGGCGAGGAACTCGGTGCGCCCGACTTCCTTCTCGACGCGTTCGAGCCAGGCCAGGAACGACTCCTGGTCGAACACGTTGTCCAGGCTGAGCATGCGCTCGAGGTGGTCGTACGGGGTGAACTCGGTCGAGAACGTGCCGCCGACCCGCTGGGTCGGCGACTCGGGCGTGACCAGCGCCGGGTGCGCGTCCTCCAGCCGCTGCAGCTCGCCCAGCAGCTCGTCGAACTGCCCGTCGGAGATGATCGGCGAGTCGAGGACGTAGTAGCGGTACTGGTGGTCACGCACTTCCTCGGCGAGGGCCTTGTGCCGCTCGCGGACGTCGGCCGGGACGTCGGTGACGTCCTCCGCGGCCACCGGGGCGTCGACCGCCGCGACCTGGTCCTGGGGAAGTTCGGTGCTGCTCACGGGTGGTAACCCTAGTCGGCGGCACCGACATTTTCGGCGTGGTCGCCGCCCAGCCCGCGGACCAGTTCACGGAACTCCAGAAGGGTGATCGCGCCGGCCGGCTCGGTCGCCGCGGTCTCGACGCGCCGTAACCGTTCGGCGGCGAGCCGTTCACCCAATGTCGCGTCGAGCGGCAGGAACGTCATGGTCTGCCGCGCACCGTCGTCGAGGTCGCCGAACCGAGGGTGGAAGACCGCGACGTCGACGACCTGCTCCTGGTCGTCGACCTGCGCGACGACGCGGACGTCGGCCAGCGCGATCCGGTGTTCGCCGAGGTTCACGGTGACCTCGGTCGGATCGGGCACCGGCGGCACCGAGTCGTGGTACTCCCAGATCGCGTCGTCCGGCGGCGCGGCAGCACGCCACGCGTCGGTGAACGGCCGCAGCTCCGGGTCCTCCTGACCGGTCACGACCAGGGCGTAGATCGCCTGGCGACCACGTTCGAGCGAGAAGTGCAGCCGCGGGTGCAGCGCCTCGACCAGCTGGCAGAGCTCGTACTCCACGCGGTGCGGCTCGCCCTCGCCGAGGGCCGCGCTGATCATCGGAAGCAGGTCGAACCACCCCTGCCAAAACGCCTCCGCGGCGGCCTCCGGGTCCGCCGGCACATGCTGCTCAGGCCATGGCGTGCGCGGATCAGGCGGATCGGCGGCGGTGGTCTTGCGGCGGAACAGGCGCATGGTTACGGGTGGTCCTCGTTCGGTCGGCTACCCCGACACGCTACTTGCCGGGCGACGCCCACGTCGGCGAGTTGCCGGATTCGGTCACCAGTCTTCCGGCGGCTCGACGAAGGCCTTGCCGAGGTCACGCGTCAGCGACAGGGCCCGGCGCATCCACTCCGGCGTGGCGCCGGCGAGGCCGCACGCGGGAGTCGGCACCGCCCGTTCGGCGAGGACGCTCCGGTTGAAGCCGAGCCGGTCGGCCAGCCGGAACACCGGTTCGCCGACGTCTTTCAGGGTCGGCGGGGACGCGGGCGCCGTCGGCGGGACTGCGCCCAGGAACAGCGTCGCGCCGCCGTCCCAAACTTCGCCGATCTCGTCGAGGAACGCGGCGGAGGCGCCGTCGAGCGCGGCGATGTCGAAGGCCAGAGCGTCTGCACCGGCTTGGCGCAGCAGGCCCAGCGGGGGCTTCCCGGCACAGCAGTGCACGATCACCGGCCGGCCGGTGATCGTCTTCGCCCCGTCGATCATCGTCGTGAGCAGCTCGCGGGCCTCGGGCTCCGGCACCGCGGGAACCCTCCCGTAGCCGGACGGCGTCGACAGGTCGCCGGCCAGCACCGCGGGCAGCGACGGTTCGTCGAACTGGACGACCACCGGCGCCCCGGTCCGCGCCTGGACCTCGGCGACGTGCTCGGCGAGGCCGTCCAGCAGGGACGACGCGAAGTCCCGCAGCGCACCGCGGTCGGTGAGCACCCGGTGTCCCCGGGGCAGCTCGATCCCGGCGCCCAACGTCCAAGGCCCGGCCAGCTGGACTTTGAACACCGGCGGGGCGGCGCCGGCTTTCTCCCGCGCCTCCTGCACGGCGTCGAGATCCCAACGCAGCAGGTCGACAGCCCGGCGGTGCTCGTGACCAGGCCGTGCGGCCACGCGGTAGCCGCTCGGCACGACGTCGACGGCCAGGTCCACCAGCAGCGCGGCCGTCCGGCCGAGCATGTCCGCGCCGACGCCGCGGGCCGGCAGCTCCGGCAGGTGCGGAAAGTCCGGCAGCTCACCGAAGACGATCGCCGCCGCTTCCGCGGGATCCGTACCCGGCATCGAGCCGATCGCCGTCGCGGCACCGCTGGCCCACACTCGCTCAGTCACGACCCCTGATTCTGGTCGACCACCCACCGGCCACGCCCACCGGGCTGCCGCACCCGCACCACCGGCGGACGGACATTCGCCGCAATTGCCTTGATCGCCACCATGGCCGGACAAGCGCGGATAGGCTCACCCGCCATGACGAGTTCGCCACCGCAACCGGGCTGGTATCCCGACGCGCGGGATCCCCGTCTGCACCGCTGGTGGGACGGCCAGACCTGGACCGCCAACACGCGGCCGGCCTACCAGGCACCGCCGCCGAGCGACTCCGAGCCGATCGAGCTGGACATCGAGCGCGCCCATGACCCGGCCCGGATCCAGGACCAGGTCAACCGCGCGACCCGCGGCCGGGGCGCCGCCCGCAGCGGTGGCGGGACGCTGTTCACCGAGCCGGTCCTCGTCGTCAACCAGCGCGCCAAGCTGATCGAAATGGCGAACGAGTTCGGCGTCTTCGACCAGCACGGCAACCGGATCGGCGGAGTCGTGCAGGTCGGCCAGAGCGCGCTGAAGAAGGCGATCCGGCTGCTGACCAACTACGACCAGTTCCTGACCCACAAGTTCGAGGTCCGCGACGCCAACCACAGCACCGTGCTGAAGGTGACCCGGCCCGCCAAGGTCTTCAAGTCGCGGTTCCTCGTCACGCGGGCCGACGAGACGCCGATCGGCGAGATCGTCCAGGAGAACGTCTTCGGCAAGATCCGCTTCGGTTTCGTCGTCGACGGCCGCCCGGTCGGTGGGATCTTCGCCGAGAACTGGCGCGCCTGGAACTTCTCGATCCGGGACCACAACGGCACCGAGGTCGCGCGGGTGACCAAGACGTGGGGCGGGTTCCTCAAAGCCGCCTTCACCACCGCGGACAACTACGTCGTCGAGATTCCCCACCCTCTTCCGGATCCGCTCGCCAGCATGGTCGTCGCCGCGGCCCTCACGATCGACACCGCCCTGAAGCAGGACACCGACTGATCGAGTGACCGGCGTCTCAGCTTCTCCAGGTGGACAGCGGGCGCGGTACAGCTCAGGGTGAAGAAAGGCCGGGACACCGCAGTCTCGCCGGGACGGAGGTCACCGTGGAACCGTTGCCGGAAAGCAGCGACAGGAACTGGACCGAGCCCGGAATCTACGAGGTCTCGGCCGGCGTCTACCGGATCCCGTTGCCCCTGCCCAACGACGGTCTGCGCGCGGTGAACGTCTACGCGGTCACCGACGGCGAGAAGCTGCTCCTGGTCGACTCGGGCTGGGCGCTGACGGTGGCACGGCAACAGCTCGCGAGCGCGCTCGGCGGGATCGGCGCCGAACTCGCCGACGTCAGCGAGTTCCTCGTCACGCACGTGCATCGCGACCACTATTCGCAGGCTGTCGTCCTTCGCCGCGAGTTCGGCTCGAAGATCGCCCTCGGCCAGGACGAGGAACCGTCGCTGAAGGCGTCGAACAACCCTGACAGCCTGCCGATGGAGGCCCAGGTCGACCTGTTGTTCCAGGCGGGAGCCGGCGAAGTCGTCGAAGCACTGGCCCGGGACTTCGGCACGGACCGGCGGCACACGGAAGCCGACCTCTGGGAAGCACCCGACGAGTGGCTGACGCCGGGACCACGCGCCATCCTGCCCGGCCGCGAGTTCGACGTCGTCGCCACTCCGGGGCACACGGCCGGCCATGTCGTCTTCGTCGACGACACCGCGGGCCTGTTGTTCTCCGGCGACCACGTCCTGCCGCACATCACGCCTTCGATCGGCTTCCAGCCCGTGCCGGCGGAACTGCCGCTCAACGATTTCATCGGCTCGCTGCGTCTGGTACGCGCGATGCCGGACCGCCGCATGCTTCCCGCGCACGGTCCCGTGTCCGAAAGCGTGCACACGCGGGTCGACGAGCTGCTGGACCATCACAGGCAACGACTCGAGACGATCGGCGCGCAGATCGCAGCCGGAGCGAGCACGGCCTTCGAGGCCGCACACCGCATCGGCTGGACTCGCCGCAACCGCAAACTGTCCGAAATGGACTCGTTCAACCAGATGCTCGCGGTCCTGGAGACGGCCGCGCACCTCGACCTGCTGGTGTCGCAAGACAAACTGAAAGCACAGCTCGTCGACGGCGTCCGGCACTACACGACTACCTGAAGAATGCCGCGTCCAGCACGGCGAGTAGTGACGTCGTAGCAGGTGGGACCTTCGACAGGCTTCCTGCATACTGGGTGCAATGGATGTCATCAGACGTGCCAGGGCAACGGACATCGAGGCGCTCGTGCGCTTGTTCGGCGCACCGGGCGAGCCGCTGGCAGCCGCGCTCCGAGAGCTCATGGCCACACCGCACGTCACGCTCGTCGTCGCCGAGGATGACAACGGCGTCGCCGGCACCGCCCAACTGACAGTGTTGCGCGGGCTCGCGTGGGAAGGCGCGACCCGCGGCCTGCTCGAAGGCATCCGCGCCGCTCGTCGCGGAGTGACGAGCGCACTTCTGACCTGGGGCGTCGACGAAGCGCGGCGACGAGGTTGCTCCCGCCTCCATCTCGACTCCGGCCTCGGTCGCTCCGACCTGCGAGAGTTCTACGCACGCTTCGGGTTCGAGCACAGCTACCAAGGGTTCACTCGCGTCCTGTGATACTGGCGCAGTGACCGGCTACACCATCCGCAGGGCACGACGCGAGGACGTCGGCGCGATCGTCCGCATGCTGGCGGACGACCAGCTCGGCGCGGCCCGCGACGACCCCGACGACCTCCGGCCCTATCTCAGGGCGTTCGAAGACATCGACGCGGACCCGAACCAGGCTCTGGTGGTCGTGGTCTTCCGCGACGAAGCGGTCGGAACACTGCAGCTGACGATCATTCCCGGCCTCGCCCGCCGCGGCGCGCTTCGCGGCCAGATCGAGGCCGTCCGGATCCGCGCCGATCACCGGGGCTCCGGACTCGGTGCCGACCTCGTGCGCGGGGCGATCGATGAGTCGCGACGACGCGGATGCGCACTCGTCCAGCTCACCTCGGACGTGTCGAGGGTGGCCGCGCACCGGTTCTACGAGCGCCTCGGCTTCGTGCCGAGCCACACCGGGTTCAAGCTCAAGCTCTGACAACGGAATACCTTGGCATTCAAGCGATTCCTGTCCGTCCACAAAGGACATATTTGATCCAGCATCTCTTCATTCAGCCGCACGCGTCCGCGTCGACACGAACGACGATCCCCAAATCAATCGGCCAAGTCAAGCCGCGAAGGGCGCGAATGGACCGTTCGCTCCCTTTTACCACCCGATTTTGCGAACCTTTAGGACTTTTCGCGCGAGCGCCCGTACCGTCGCTCTCATGACATCTGCACAACCACTCCGCAAGCTCACGCCTCCGGCGCAGCCCCGGAACACCTACGACAAGCTGCCGTTCATGTTGAGGACGGTCCGCGCCGCCCCGGATACGTTGCAGCGCTTGAAAGACGACCAAGTCATCGACCTCATCCGCGATGCCGACGCCGAGATCGCCAAGCTGCAGGCTCTTCAGCTACGGGCGATCTCGAACCTGAGCGTGCGCCGGAGACGGGCACCCAGCGCGGCCTCGGAAGTGGCGTTGGCCTTGTCCATTACGGAAAATCGGGCCGGCACCATAGTGTCGGCGGCCAACGCGCTGATCGGCCGGCTGCCCCGCATGCTCAACCTCATGGACGACGGCAGGCTCGACCTCTACCGCGCCATGAAGATCACGGATGCGACAGCGTGGCTGTCAGAAGAACACGCACGCGTCGTCGACGCGATGCTCGAGGACCGTGTTCCGGGACGCAACGCCACCCAGGTCCGCCGCGCGGCGGCGTACGCGGCCGCGAAAGTGGATCCCGAAGGCGCCGCGCAACGGACGGAACGAAGCCTCGTCGAGCGCCGGCTGACCTTGCACCACCAGGACACGGGAGTGACCAGTCTTTCGGTCAACAACACGCCCACCGAGAAGGCGACCGCCGCCTACGCGCGTATCGACCGGGCCGCTCGAGCCCTGAAGACTCCCGACGAGCCGCGAACGCTGGATCAGCTCCGCGCGGACGTGGCCATGGACCTGTTGCTGAGCGGAACGGGCGGCCCGCGCGAGCGCAGCGAGGTGTTCCTGCACATCGACCTGGGTACGTACCTTGGGCTGAACGACTTCCCGGCGGCTCTGGCCGGCCGCGGCCCCGTCGCGGCGTCGGTGGCCCGCCGCATCATCAGCGGCTCCGACACGACGCTGCGGCGAGTCCTCACTGATCCGCGTTCCGGCCAGGCGCTCGAACTGTCGCCGACCCGCTACCCGCTGGACCCGGCGCACGAGGAGTTCATCCGCGTCCGGGATCGCGAGTGCCGTCAACCCGGTTGCACGCGCCCTGCGCAGAATTGCGAGGTCGAAGCAACTCGGGCGCGCGGCGAGGCCAAGGAGGCCGCTGACCAGCCCGTCACGTACTGCTCGCGGCACCGACGGTTGAAGAACGAAGCCGGATGGGACTACGAAGTCACGCCGGATGGCATCGTGAACGTCGCCACTCCGACCGGCCGGGTGCACTCGACGACGCCACCGTCGTTGGACGGGGGCCGAGCGAGGACGAACCGAAACCGGAAGAAGTCCCGGAAGTGACCGACGGTCAGCGCGTGCCCGAGATCTTCGCGCTGCCGAGGACGATGTCCCCGCCCTCGGCATCAGGCCGGTAGAGCACGACGACCTGCCCGGGAGCGACTCCACGCAGCGGTTCGCGCAGGTGCACGGTCATGGTGTCGGAGTCGACGTCCGCGACTGCGTCGACGATGCCTCCGTGGGCCCGGACCTGGACCACGCACTCCGTCGGCTCGGTCAGCGGCTTGCCACTCGGCCAGATCGCACGGTCAGCCTCGATCACCTTGACGCCGAGCCCGGCTGCGGAGCCGACCTTGACGGAGCCGGAGACCGGTTCGAGCGACAGGACGTACCGAGGGCGGCCATCGGGCGCAGGAGCGTCGATCCCCAGGCCCTTGCGCTGCCCGACGGTGAAACCGTGAACCCCGGTGTGCCGGCCGAGCACCGCGCCGGTTTCGGCGTCGACGAGCTCGCCAGGACGCTGCCCCAGCCGGTTCTCCAGGAACTTCTTCGTGTCACCGTCCGGGATGAAACAGATGTCGTGGCTGTCCGGCTTGTTGGCGACGGACAGACCCCGGCGCTCAGCTTCGGCGCGAACGTCGGTCTTCCACGAGTCACCCAGCGGGAACATGGCATGGCTGAGCTGCTCGGCGGTAAGGGAGGCCAGCACGTAGGACTGGTCCTTGCCGCTGTCCGCGCTACGACGCAACTCGGGCACGCCGTCCACCACGGAGAGGCGTGCGTAGTGGCCCGTCGCGACCGCGTCGAAGCCGAGCGCCATCGCCTTTTCGAGGAGAGCTTCGAACTTGATCTTCTCGTTGCAGGTGACACACGGGTTCGGCGTACGGCCGGCAGCATATTCACCGACGAAGGTCTCGACGACCTCTTCGGTGAAGCGCTCCGCGAAGTCCCAGATGTAGAACGGGATCCCGAGGATGTCGGCCGCCCGCCGGGCGTCGTGCGAGTCTTCGATCGTGCAGCATCCGCGCGATCCGGTCCGCAAAGTGCCGGGTTTGGCGGATAGGGCCAGGTGCACGCCGACGACGTCGTGCCCGGCGTCAACCGCACGCGCCGCGGCGACTGCCGAGTCGACTCCTCCGCTCATCGCGGCCAAAACCCGCATTGCCTTACACCTCTTGCTTCTGGGTCTGCTTGCGCATTCCGGCCAGTCCGGCCTGCCGGGCGCGCGTGACGACTCCGCCGATCTCAGCGGCCACAGCCTCGACATCGGCGGCAGTGGACGTGTGGCCGAGGGAAAAGCGGAGGGAGCCCCGGGCCGCCGCGGGGTCGGCTCCCATGGCGAGCAGAACGTGGCTGGGCTGTGCGACGCCTGCGGTGCACGCGGAGCCCGTCGAGCATTCGATGCCTTTGGCATCTAGCAGCATCAGAAGGCTGTCGCCGGCGCAACCTGGGAACGTGAAATGGGCGTGACCTGGCAGCCGCTCGCCGTCTCCACCGTTCAGGATGGCATCAGGGACCTCGCGGTGAACCGCCTCGATCAGGCCGTCTCGGAGCTCCTCGACGCGCTTGGCGTATTCGGCGCGGGTCGCGACGCTGGCCCTGACGGCAGTCGCGAATCCGACGATCGCGGGCACGTCCAGGGTGCCGGATCGGACGCTGCGCTCCTGGCCTCCGCCGTGTAGCAGGGGCACGCAGGTCACGTCGCGGCCGAGCAGCAGCGCTCCAACGCCGAACGGACCACCGAGCTTGTGCCCGGTCAAGGTCAGCGCGGCGGCGCCACTGGCCGCGAAGTCGACCGGAACGGCGCCGACGGCCTGAACGGCGTCGGTGTGGAACGGGATGTCGAACTCCGCGCAGACCGCAGCCAGCTCGGCGATCGGGTTGATCGTGCCGACCTCGTTGTTGGCCCACATGATCGTCGCCAGCGCTACGGAGTCGGGATCCGTGGCGATGGCGGCACGCAGGACGTCGGGTGAGACGCGGCCCTGGCTGTCGACGTCGAGCAGGGTGATCTCGGCGCCGCAGTGAGATTCGAGCCACTCGACGGTGTCTAGCACGGCGTGGTGCTCCGCAGCACCGCACAGAACGCGGCGGCGCTGCTCGTGCTCGTCGTGGCGGGCCCAGTAGATGCCCTTGAGCGCGAGATTGTCGCTCTCGGTGCCGCCGCCGGTGAAGATGACCTCGGAGGGACGGGCGCCCAGGGCCTCGGCGATGGTCTCGCGTGCTTCCTCGACCATCCGGCGGGCGCGGCGGCCCGAAGAGTGCAGCGCGGAGGCGTTGCCCACGTTGGACAGCGCCTCGGTCATCGCCGCTACGGCTTCGGGCAACATCGGAGTGGTTGCCGCGTGGTCGAGATAGGTCATCGCCCCATCAGGGTAGTCCGCTTCACCGCGTGACGAAGCCCACCCTCGGCCTGGAAGTGGGCTGTCACACCTTCGACGGCCAGCGTCCCGTCAGCCGGACGCCCAGCAGCGCGAGGGCCACCAAGGCCACGGTGAGCAGGGCCATCGCCGACGACGGCGCGGTGACTGAGCCGATCACGCTGAGCAGGACTCCGCCCAGGCCGATGAGAAGGGCCGAGCCCACCCAGTCGGCCAGTTGCATCGCCGAAGTGTTGAATCCGCGCTCGCCCTCGGGCGAGTAGCGCAGGAGGAGGACCGAGATCGCCGGCATCGCGATCCCCATACCGGCGCCGCCGACCGCGCACGCGACGAACGCCGGCCAGCCCGGGAACCAGGGCTGGGATACCAGGCCGAAGCAGACCAGCCCGGCCGCGACCAGCCAGAAGCCCGTACGCAGTGATGCCTCTCTCGACCAGTTGAGGAACCGGCCTTGCGCCGCAGACGCCGCCGACCAGCCCAACGCCGTGATCGTCAGCGGCAGGCCGGCGAGGGCCGGGCTGTAGCCGTGGACCGCACTCATCGTCAAGGGCAGATACGCCTCCATCCCGGCGTAGGCGCCGGCGATCAAGGCGCGGGAGGCGACGACCGTTGGCAGGCCCGGGCGGGACGACAGCGTTCCGGCCGGGAGCAGCGTCCGGAGCGCGTAACCCAAGGCCACCAGCCCGGCCGTGCCGTAGGCGAGGGCCGGAAGCGACTGGTGCTGGGCCGCCCACGTCAACGCCGCGACGCCAAGGGCGGCGATCACCGCCTGGACCACACCAGCGCGGCGGGCTCCCGCGGCGGGCGTGTGCGCGGGAAGGCGGCGGACGACCACCAGCAGCATCGCCACTCCGACGGCTACCAGCGGGACCAAGCCGAGGAAGATCCAGCGCCAGCCGACGCTGACCGTCACCACTCCCGCCAGGAACGGGCCGATCACCGCCGGCAGGACCCAGGCGGCCGCGTTGGCCGCGTAGATCACCGGGCGTTCCTCGTCGGTGAACGTCAAGGCGATCAGGAGCGAGACCGAGACCAGCAGCAGGCCCGCGCCGAACCCCTGCAGTGCGCGGCCGAGGAGGAACGCCGGCATGCCGCTCGCCGTCCCCGCGACCACCAAGCCCGCCGCGAACAGCGCCGGGCCCGCCAGCAGTGCCGGCGCCGGGCCGCGGCGGTCGCCGATCCGGCCGGACAGCACCGTCGCCACCACGCTCGAGATCAGGAACGTCGTGAACGGCCACGAGTACAGCGACATTCCGCCGAGGTCGGCGACCAGCGTCGGCATCGCCGTCGCGACGCCCATGCTCTCGAACGCCACCAACGTGACCACCAGGAGCAGCGCGATCGTGGTCAGCCGGTGTTCCGCGGTCCAGAGCACACCGCGGCGGCGAGGTGTGGAGTCGAGCGTCGAAGCCATGATCGTCAGCGTGCAACCTCCAGCCCCCTGGAGGTCAAGCCGATTTCACGCCGAGCGGTGCGCCACCGGCTCCAGACGCAGGTCGCGGGCCAGGGCCGCGGCCTCGCCGCGGGACGTCACGTCCAGCTTGCCGAGGATGTTGCGGACGTGGAACTTCACCGTGTGCTCGCTGAGCTGCAGCTGTTCGGCGATCTGCCGGTTGCGCAGGCCCTGCGAGATCCCGGTCAGGACTTCGACTTCGCGCGGGTTGAGCCGGTCGAGCGGGCGCAGCTCCGGCGGTTCGGCGACGCCGAGCGGGAGGACCGCGGTGACCGTCGTGCCCCAGCCGGGCACCGCGTCGACCTCCCAGTGGCCGCCGAGGGTCGTGAGCCGTTCGGTCAGGCCGCGGGCCGGGACGGCGCCCGCGGCTTCGGGGCAGTCGTCGCGGACCGTGATCCGCAGCAGCGGGCCCTCCAGGCGCCACGACGCCCGCAGCCGCGTGGTCGCCGGACGGTCCAACGCGGCGAGCACCAGGCCACGGGTCAGCGTCAGCGCCGTGTGGGCGATGTCCTGCGGGAGCGACGCGTCGCCGACCGGGTCGACGAGGTCCACGTCGACCTCCGTGTGGCGCACCAGGTCGGCCAGCTGGGCCCGCAACGCCGCGAAAGCCACGCTCGCCCGCTCTTCGGACAGCGCCTGGTCCCGATCGACGACACTTTTGAGGTCGAGCAGCGCGTCGGCGGCGAGGTCGGTCGCGGTGCGGCGGGCTTCGGCGTCGGCGAGGCGTCCGGACCGCAGCACCGCCAGGAGCGTGGTCAGCGTCGCGGCGTGGGTCTGGCCGAGGTCCGTGATCGCCTTGGCCCGCGCTGTGGCCGCCGCCAGGTTGCTCGCCAGGACGTCGGGGCCGGGGTCGGCCGCGCGCTGACCCGCGTCCGTGCTGAGGACGTTCCACAGCTGGGAGCCCAGCTCCAGCTCGGCGGCCGGCAGCTCGACGTCTTGCGGGACGACGACCAGCACGGCGCCCTTGCCGACCGCCGGCATCGACGAAAACAGGACCAGACGGCGTTCGAGGCCGCCCAGCACGCCGTCGACCACCAGCGGCTTGCCCGGTTCGCTGCGGTCGGCCAGCCGTCGCAGCTCGGCGCTCGTCACGGCCCGGGCGATCGCCTCGTCGCCGACCACTTTGAGCGGGCTGCGGGGACAGTCCCCGGTCTGCATGGCCGCCGCGCGATGCGGGATCAGCTTCTCCAGCTCCTCGGAGAACCGCTGGAGCAGGTGCGGCCGCGGGGCCGACAGCAGCCGCTCGACGACGGCCAGTACGTGACGCGGATTCGACCAGGAAGCGTCCATGCGTCCAAGGTAGGCGCGAGCGCACTACGACGGCCTGCTCGGCCGGCTAGTGAACACTGCTCGTCCGAGTGGTTCGGTGAGCCCGCCGGACGAGTTGACTCCGTGCAGAGGACATGCGAATCCACGACCCGAGGAGCACAGAGACCACCATGCGAGCGATCACCTTCTCCACCTACGGCGGGCCCGAGGTCCTGCAGCTGTCCGAGGTGCCGGTGCCCGAGCCCGGCCCGGGGCAGGTGCGGCTGGCCGTCCGCGCCGCCGGGATCAACCCGATCGACTGGAAGATCCGCAGCGGCGCCATGCCGAACTTCCAGGTCAGCTTCCCGCACGTCCCCGGCCTCGAGGTGGCCGGTGTCGTCGACGCCGTCGGCGAGGGCGCGGACTTCGCCGTCGGTGACGAGGTGTTCGGCTGGTCCGAGACCGGCGCCTACGCGGAGTACGCGCTGGCGAAGACGGTCGCGCCGAAGCCCGCGAGCATCTCGTGGGCGGACGCGGCGGCCCTGCCGGTCGCCGGGGAGACGGCGCTGCGCGTCCTCGGGCTGCTCGACGTCCGTGAAGGCGAAACGCTGCTGGTCAACGGCGCCAGCAGCACGGTCGGGCGGTTCGGCGCGCAGGTCGCTGTGGCGCGGGGCGCGACCGTCATCGGCACCGCCGGCAGCCGGAACTTCAACGATCTGAAGTCGCTGGGCGTCGTGCCGGTGCCGTACGGCGACGGCTGGGTGGAGCGAGTCCGCGAGGCCGCGCCTGGGCCGGTGGACGCCGTGTTCGACGCCGTCGGCCACGGCGTGCTGCCCGCCGCGATCGAGCTGCGGGGCACGAAGGACCGGATCGTCACCATCGCCGACGGTGCCGCGTTCGAGCTGGGCATCCCGTTCTCGAGTGGCGGCACGCAGTCGCGTGAGGTCCTGACCGAGATCGCCGGCTGGGTGACCGACCGCGGGGTCCGGATCGCGCAGGGCAACAGCTACCCGCTCGACAAGGCGGCCGACGCGCAGATCGAAAGCGAGGGCGGGCACCCCGGCGGGAAGCTCACCCTCACGATCGGCTGAAGCCGTCCAGGAACAACCCGGGCCTGTCGCCGGATCGCGGCGACAGGGCCCGGATCACTTCGCGGGAGGCGAAGCCAGCGGTGCGGGACGGCGGTCCGTGACGCGGCGCTTCCGCTGGGCCGGGATCTTCACCGTGCCCAGCGCGGAGTGCACCGCCGCCTCGGCGAGGGCGGCCAGCTCACGACGGTTTTCCGCGCGGCCCGGCGCGATCTCCGGGCAGATGTGGATCTCGAGCACGAGCCCGCGCAGGGCCGCGACCCGGCGCAGCGACGCGATCAGCGACTCCGGGCCGATGAACGCCGGGCGGCTCGTCTCGCGGCCGTCGGCGAGGCGGTATCGCAATGCGATCGGGCGAACCGGGACGCCGCCGTCGATGGCCGCCTGGAACGTCGCCGTCGTGAAGCGGCCCGAAGCCAGGCCGCACCACGTCGTGCCTTCCGGGGTGACGCTGACCAGTGACCCCGTCCGGAGGGCGTCGGCCAGGGCCGCCATGGTCGCGGGCAGCGCCGTCAGCCGTTCGCGGTCCAGGAAGATGCTGCCGCCGCGGCGGACCAGGCCGCCCAGCACGGGCCAGCCCGCGATCTCCTTCTTGGCCAGCGCGCGCATCGGCCGCAACGCGTTGATCGCGACGATGTCCAGCCACGAGATGTGGTTGTTGACCACCAGCGCGCCACGGCCGGCGGGCGCGGTGAGGAAGTCGGCGCCGCCCCGGATGTCCAGCCGGACGCCGAACGCGCGCAGCACGCCGCGGAAGATCAGCCGGATCCGGCGCTCGCGGCCCCACGACACGAGCAGCAGCGGCGCCGACGCCAGCGCTGCGACGACGACCAGGATCGCCGCGGTGAACCGCAGCACCCGCCGCGGGAACGCGACGACCGGCTCGCTGCCGGTCAGGCAACCGTCGCCACACGGGGACGTCGGCATCCACGCGTGGCTCATGCCTGGACCCCGAGGAAGAACTTGAGGTACCGCTCGTCGACGTGGTGCAGGTCGAGGACGACGAAGAAGTCCGCGACGCCGAAGTCGGCGTCGAGTGCGGGCGGCCCGTAGGCCTTGGCGCCGAGGCGGATGTAGCCCTTGATCAGCGGCGGCAGGATCGAGCGGTCCGGCCGTTCGATCCCCGAGGCGTCCCACGGGATCAGCGGCGACACGCGCGTGTCCTCGGCCGAGTAGTGCTTAGTGCGCAGGACGTCCCAGACGCCGGCGGCGAAGGCACCGCCGTCGACCAGCGGGACGGACGCGCAGCCGGCGAGGTAGCGGTGGCCCGAAAGCAGCATGTACCGGGCGATCCCGGCCCAGACCAGGCTGACGACGGCGCCGCTGCGGTGGTCCGGGTGCACGCACGACCGGCCGGTCTCGACGAGGTGCGGGCGCAGGCCGTCGATCGCGCTGAGGTCGAATTCGCTGTCGGCGTACAGCTTCCCGGCCTGGGCGGCGCGCTCGGGCGGCAGCATCCGGTAGCAGCCGACGATCTCGCCCGTGTTGTCGTCGCGGACGACGAGGTGGTCGCAGAACTCGTCGAACTCGTCGACGTCGAGACCGGGCGTCGGCGAGTGCAGCCGCGCGCCCATCTCCTCGGCGAAAACCCGGTGACGCAGTTTCTGCGCGGCGACGACTTCTTCGTTCGCGTGGGCGACGAGAAGCGAGTACCGGGGAGCGTCCGCGGGGAGGTCGGCACCCGCCTGATCAGTGCTGACGAGGAGCTGTGACGTCGTCATGGTCAAGGTGTACCTGCGCGGAGGAAGCCGCGGAGAGTGTCATCCGATGACCGGTAAATGCACGTTCAGTTAATGGCGGGTTCTCTGTCCCGAAAACGCACGAAGGGCCTTCCGGGGTGTCCCGGAAGGCCCTTCGGAAAGAGCTGTCAGCCCTTGCGCTTCTCGACCGCTTCGGTCAGCTGCGGCGCCACGTTGAACAGGTCGCCGACGATGCCGAAGTCGGCGATCTCGAAGATCGGCGCCTCCGGGTCCTTGTTGACGGCGATGATCGTCTTCGACGTCTGCATGCCGGCGCGGTGCTGGATCGCGCCGGAGATGCCGAGCGCGATGTACAGCTGCGGCGACACGGTCTTGCCGGTCTGACCCACCTGGAACTGCGCCGGGTAGTAACCGGAGTCGACAGCCGCACGCGACGCGCCGACCGCCGCGCCGAGCGAGTCGGCCAGCTTCTCGACGACGTCGAACTTCTCCGCCGAGCCGACGCCGCGGCCACCGGAGACCACGATCGAGGCCTCGGTCAGCTCCGGACGGTCACCGCCGGTCACCGGCTCGACACCGGTGATGCGAGTGGCCTTCGCCGCGTCGACCGCCGGCAGCTCGACGGTTTCTTCGGCCGCCGCGCCCTCGGCGGGCTCGGCCTCGACCGCGCCCGGGCGGATGGAGACGACCGGCGCGCCCTTGGCGGACTTGGACTTGACCGAGAACGCGCCGCCGAAGATCGACTGGTCGATGACGCCGTCGCCGTTGACGCCCACGGCGTCGTAGATCAGGCCGGAGCCCAGGCGCACGGCCAGGCGGGCGGCGACCTCCTTGCCCTCACCGCTGGCGGTGACCAGGACGGCGGCCGGGGACACCCGCTGCGCGAGCGCGGCGAGCACGTCCACCTTGGGCGTGACCAGGTAGTTCGCGGCGTCGTCGCCTTCGGCGACATAGACCTTGGCGGCACCGTGCGAAGCCAGCGCCTCCTTCGCCTTGCCCGCGGTGCCGGCCGGGCCGACGACGACGGCCGACGGCTCGCCGAGCGCGCGGGCGGCGGTCAGCAGCTCGAGCGTGACCTTCTTGACCTCACCGTCGACGTGGTCGACGAGGACGAGTACTTCAGCCATGGTTCTACTTCCTCCTCGAAGGACCGTTGTCAGATGAGCTTCTGCGCGACCAGGTACTCGGCGACCTTGGTGCCGCCGTCGCCCTCGTCCTCGACCTTCTCGCCGGCGGTGCGCGGCGGCTTGGGCGCGGATTCGGTCACGGTCGACCACGCGTTGGCGAGGCCGACCTCGCCCGCGTCGATGCCCAGGTCGGCGATGGTGAACGTCTCGACCGGCTTCTTCTTCGCGGCCATGATGCCCTTGAAGGACGGGTAGCGCGGCTCGTTGATCTTCTCGCCGACGCTCACGATCGCGGGCAGGCTCGCCTCGAGGTGGGTGAGGCCGTCCTCGGTCTCGCGGGTGGCCTTGATCGTCGAACCGTCGACGGTCAGCTCACGCACGTAGGTGACCTGCGGCAGGCCGAGCAGCTCGGCGAGGATCGCCGGGACGGCGCCGCCGCGGCCGTCGGACGACTCGTTGCCGGCGATGACCAGGTCGAAGCCCTCGACCTTGCCGATCGCGGCGGCGAGCACCTTGGCGGTCGCGATCGCGTCGGAGCCGTGCAGCGCCTCGTCGGAGACGTGGATGGCCTTGTCGGCGCCCATGGACAGCGCCTTGCGGATGGCGTCGGTCGCGCGGTCGGGGCCCACGGAGATCACGGTGACCTCGCCCTCGCCGGCTTCCTTGATCTTCAGCGCCTCTTCGACGGCCTTCTCGTTGATCTCGTCGAGCACGGCGTCGGCGGATTCGCGGTCAAGGGTGTGGTCGGTCCCGTTGAGCTTCCGCTCCGAGTAGGTGTCCGGTACCTGCTTGACCAGGACAACGATGTTCGTCATGGGTCTGCTTCGACCTCCCGGTTGTGCCCCGCGGACGACCACGGGTCAGTGCTCTACTGGCCGGTAGATTAGGGCCATTCGGGGCGCAGGACCCGTCGAGGTGACGCCATTCACCTGGATGCGCAATTTAGTGGGACGATCGTCCCGGTAGTCGACCGGTTACCCCACCCGATCGGCCGTTCGTCCGATCGGACCAACCACGGCCTACTCGCAGTGGGTGTCACGGGTTAACCTCCGGCACCATGCCCGCGCGCATCGCCGTCATCACCGACTCGAGCTCCTGCCTGCCCGACATCGTCGCTTCCCGCTGGGCCATCGGCGTCGTCCAGATCCAGCTGAACCTGGATGGTCAGTTCGACGACGAAAACCGCTTCGACCGCGGCGACGTCATCGACGCGATGAGAGCAGGCCGGACGATCACCACCGCGCCCCCGGATCCGGGGGCGTTCTTCTGGACCTACCAGGAGGCGGCGGCCTCCGGGGCGACCGCCATCGTCAGCATCCACATCTCCGGCCGCATGTCCGACACCGTCCGCGCCGCTCGCGAGGCCGCGCAGCAGGTCCGCATCCCGGTGCACGTCCTCGACAGCCGGACCACCGGCATGAGCCTCGGCTTCGCGGCGGTGGCCGCGGCCCGGACCGCCGCGGCGGGCGGCGACGCCGACCGTGTCATCGAAGCCGCCGAACGCCGCTGCGCGAGCAGCACCGAGTTCATCTACGTCGACACGCTGGAGTACCTGCGCCGCGGCGGCCGGATCGGCGCGGCGCAGGCCATGCTCGGCACCGCGTTCTCGATCAAGCCGCTGCTCACGGTGAAGAACGGCGAGGTCGCGCCGCTGGCCCGCGTCCCCGGCACGCGGCGCGCGCTGGCCAAGATGGTCGACCTCGCGGTGAAGAAGTCCGGCGGCTTCCGGGCCGACATCGCCGTGACCCGGTTCGGCGCCAGTGACCACGAGCTGGAGATCGGCAGGCAGATCGAACGGCGTGTGCCGGCGATGGCCGAGAGCCTGGTGGTCGAGGCGAGCACGGTCATCGGCGCGCACCTCGGCCCCGGCGCGCTCGGCATCACGGTGTCCCCGGTGGGTTGACCCGCCGGCCGGGGACGGCCAGCAGGACGAGCGGCACGACCACGCCGAGCCCGGTCGTCGCGACGATCAGCACCTGGTCGATCCGGGCGAAGTGCGCGACGTGCCCGAGGTGGTACCCGAAGTGCGGCAGGCCGAACAGCAGCGCCGAGACGGCCGCGAGCCGCGCCACACTTGTGGTGCCCATCACGGCGGCCCCGAGCAGCAGGGCCGCGAGCGCCAGGTTGAGGCCGCCGAAGTCGCGCAGGAGGTGCTCGTCGAAGGCGCCGTCCGGCCACCCATCCCGTGCGGAAGCCGGGAAAGTCCTGGTAGAAGCCGGTGGGCGAGACCAGTGGCCAAATTCCGACCACGGCCTCGACCAGGCCGGAGAACACGAGCAGAACGCGGGTGATGGTCCGTTGCATGACCACGGAACGAGACGGCCGGGCCCGGCGTGACACCCGCTAGGGTCGCGGAGGTGACCACCCCAGCCACCCGGGCCGAGGCGCTGCACCTGACCGGCGAACGAACCGTCCCCGGCATCCCCGAGGAGAACTACTGGTTCCGCCGTCACGAGGCCGCCTACCTCGCCCTGCTCCCCCACTGCGCGGACGCGACGGTGCTCGAAGCCGGCTGTGGCGAAGGCTACGGCGCGAGCCTCCTCGCGACGACGGCCCGCCGGGTGCTCGCGCTGGACTACGACGTGCCGACGACCGAGCACGTCGCCCGCCGCTACCCGGAAGTCGGCGTCGCGCGGGCGAACCTGGCGGCGCTGCCGGTGCGCGACGGTGTGGTCGACGTCGTGGCCAATTTCCAGGTCATCGAGCACCTGTGGGATCAGGCGGGGTTCCTCGCCGAGTGCCGGCGCGTGTTGCCGCGAAACGGCAAACTGCTGGTCACGACCCCGAACCGGCTGACTTTCACCCCGGACAGCGACACGCCGCTGAACCCGTTCCACACCCGCGAGCTGGCGCCGGACGAGCTGGCCGGGCTGCTCACCGACGCGGGGTTCGACATCGAGACGCTGCACGGCCTGCACCACGGCGAGGCCGTGCGCGCGCTCGACGAGCGGTACGGCGGTTCGATCATCGACGCCCAGCTCGACGTGGTCATGGGCTCGCTGCCCGGTCAGGCGGTCTGGCCGGAGGCGCTGCTCGCCGACGTCGCCGCGATCGAGGCCACGGGCTTCGCCATCCACGGCGACGACCTCGACGCCAGCCTCGACCTGGTCGCCGTGGCGGTGCGCCGATGAGCGAAGGCACGTTCTGCCTGGTCCTGCACAGTCATCTGCCGTGGCTGCCGCACCACGGGAGCTGGCCGGTCGGCGAGGAATGGCTGTACCAGGCGTGGGCGCATTCGTACCTGCCGATGGTCGAGCTGCTGGAGCGATTCGCCGCCGAAGGCCGCCGGGACGTGCTGACGCTGGGTGTCACGCCGGTGCTCGCCGCGCAGCTCGACGACCCGTACAGCATCCGCGCGTTCCACGACTGGCTCGGCCACTGGCAGCTGCGCGCGCAGCACGCGTCGACGCTGTGGCGCGGCGACCCGGTCCTGCGCGAGCTGGCGGCGGCCGAGCACCGGACCGCGGTCCGCGCGGCCGAGGAGCTGGGGACGCGCTGGCGCCACGGCTTCTCCCCGGTCCTTCGTTCGCTGGTCGACAATTCGACGATCGAGCTGCTCGGCGGCCCCCTGGCCCACCCGTTCCAGCCGCTGCTGGACCCGCGGGTGCGCGAGTTCGCGCTCAACGCCGGCCTGGCCGACACCGCGTTGCGCCTCGGGTCGCGGCCCGAGGGAATCTGGGCGCCGGAGTGCGGCTACGCGCCTGGTATGGAAAACGACTACGCGGCCGCCGGCGTGCGGCGGTTCATGGTCGACGGGCCGTCGTTGCGGGGCCGGACCTGGGCCGCGCGGCCGGTCGGCGACAGCGACGTGGTCGCGTTCGGGCGCGACCTCGAAGTGACCTACCGGGTCTGGTCGCCGAAGGCCGGCTACCCGGGCCACGCCGCCTACCGCGACTTCCACACCTGGGCGCACGAGGTCGGGCTCAAGGCGTCGCGAGTCACCGGCAAGACGGTCGAACCGCCGGACAAGGCGCCGTACGACCCGTCGCTGGCCGCGGACACCCTCGGACTGCACGTCAAGGACTTCGTGGACACCGTCGTGACGCGGCTGCGTTCGCTGAAGGCGCAACACGGCCGCGAAGCGCTCGTTGTCGCCGCGTACGACACAGAGCTCTTCGGGCACTGGTGGCACGAAGGGCCGGCGTGGCTGGAGGGCGTGTTGCGCGCTTTGCCTGAGGCCGGCGTCCGCGTGACGACGCTGAAGGGCGCCCTCGAAGCGGGGCACATCGGCGAGCCGATCGACCTGCCCGCGTCGTCGTGGGGGTCGGGCAAGGACTGGCGCGTGTGGGACGGCGAGCAGGTCAAGGACATGGTCGCCGCCAACGCGGCGCTGCAGGAACGGCTCCTCGACCTCGTTGCCGGTTTGGCGACCACGGCCCGCGACACCGTCGCCGACCAGGCCGTCGCGGAGGCGATGCTGGCGCTGGAGAGCGACTGGGCGTTCATGGTGACGAAGGATTCGGCCGCGGACTACGCGCGTCGTCGCGCGGCGGTCCACACCGAGCGCTTCGACGCTTTGGCCGATTTGCTACGCCGCGGCGACCGCGCCAGGGCCGAGGAGCTCGCCGCCGCCTACCGCGCCGACGACGGACCGTTCGGGCACCTCGACGCCCGGGCGCTGAAGCACGACTGAAAGGTTCTTCGGATGGGGATCCACGAAATTCCGGTCAAGACCCTCGACGGGCAGGACAGCTCGCTCGGCTCGCTGACCGGCAAGGCGTTGCTCGTGGTCAACGTGGCGTCGAAATGCGGCCTGACCCCGCAGTACTCGGGCCTGGAGCGGCTGCAGGAACGCTTCGGCGACCAGGGGTTTTCCGTCGTCGGGTTTCCGTGCAACCAGTTCGCCGGTCAGGAGCCGGGCAGCGCGGAGGAGATCCAGACGTTCTGCTCGACGACCTACGGCGTCACGTTCCCGCTGTTCGAGAAGATCGAGGTCAACGGCGAAGGCCGGCACCCGCTGTATGCGGAGCTGACCAAGACGGCCGACGCGGACGGCGAAGCAGGCGACGTCCAGTGGAACTTCGAGAAGTTCCTGATCAGCGCCGACGGCGAGGTCCTGGCGCGGTTCCGGCCGCGCACCGAGCCCGAGGACGAGAAGGTCGTCAAGGCGATCGAGGCCGCGCTTCCGGCGTGAGACGCTGGTGCCGCGCCGGATGAGCGTCCGGCGCGGCACGGACCTGGTGCTGTTGAGCGGTTCCGGCGGGGAGCCGGCCGGCGCTGATGGCCGAAATCCGGCGAACGGTCCACGCGGCGGCGCCGGGACCGGTCCGGGTGGAGGCGGCCGCGGTGACGGACTCGGCGGCCCTGCGCGGGGCGCTGTTGTCGGCCTTTGACCACGGACGCGACGGCCTCGTCAGAGGCCGTCGCCGAAAATCGACCACAGGGGCGACAGGCTGGCCGGAGCATCGGCCAAGACGACCACGGCTGGCGGCTGGGTAGTGGTCGGAAATCGGCGACAGCGGCTCAGGCGGAACCCGCGTCGATCACCGAGCGGGCGCACTTCGCCACCACCTCCGGATCGACCTTGACCACGCGGCGGTCATACGTCAGCAGCCCGTTGACCTCGTTTTCGACATCGGTCGTCTGCGTGTAGACCGCGCCCGACAGCCCCCGCTCGGTCACCACTCGCTCCAGAGCGGTGCTCACCTCCGCGTAGCGCTCGGTGAGCCGCTCGCGCGTCGGCGTCATTTCGTAGGCGTTCGGCGGCCCGGGCCAGCGGTGGTCGTCCAGGACCAGGCCGAGGCCGCCGTACTCGCCGTCGACGATCGCTCGGCCGTCCGAGATCACCGGTGTGCCCGGGCCGACGTACGTGTGGTCGTCGTAGACGTCGCCCGCGCCCGTGTCCGGGCGGGAGAAACAGCAGTTCACGCCGCTGTTCGCGATCATCAGCCGGGCCGGGTCGAGGGTTTTGACCAATTCCGCGACACGGGCCGTGTCGAACTCGCCCCAGCCCTCGTTGAACGGCACCCAGCCCACGATCGACGGGGCCGCTCGCAGCTGGTTGATCATTTTGATCAGTTCAGCTTCGAACCGCTCCTTCGCCCGCGGGACCGGGTCCGGGGCGATCCCGGGCGGCCCGTCGAACGACACGGTCAGCGACGGCATGTCCTGCCAGACGACCAAACCCAGCGTGTCGGCCCAGAAGTACCACCGAGCCGGCTCCACCTTGACGTGCTTGCGGACGAAGTTGAAGCCCAGCTCCTTTGTCTTCTCGAGGTCGAAGCGCAGGGCTTCGTCGGTGGGCGCGGTCGAGACGCCGTCGGGCCAGTAGCCCTGGTCGAGCGGACCGTGCAGGAAGGTGATCCGGCCGTTGAGCGCGATCCGCGGGCGGCCTTGACCGTCCGGGAGCAGGCCGATCGTCCGGAGACCGGTGTAGCTGCCGACCTCGTCCAGCACCGCGCCGTGCCCGTCGAGGAGCTGGACGCGCAGCGTGTAGAGATGCGGATCTTCTGGCGTCCAGAGGCGCGGTTCGGGAACGTCCACGCGCACCGCTGTCCCCGCCTTCCCCGAGCCGCGGGCGACTTCGCCGTCCGTGGTCGAAATGACGACAACGATCTCCGAACCGCCGGTGACCTGCGGGAACACCGTCACGCCGGTGAGGTCCGGGGTCAGGTCGAGCCGTTCGACGCGGACCTTGGGCACCGGCTCGAGCCACACCGTTTGCCAGATCCCGGACGACGCCGTGTAGCAGATCCCGCCGGGCGCGTTGCGCTGCTTGCCCACCGGGAACGTCTCGATGTCGGTGCGGTCCTCGGCCCGGACGGTCAGCTCCTGCGGCCCCGGCTGCCGCAGGACGTCGGAGATGTCCGCGCTGAACGCCGTGTAGCCGCCTTCGTGCGTCGCGACGAGCTGGTTGTTGACCCACACCTTCGCCGTCTGGTCGACCGCGCCGAAGTGCAGCAGGATCCGTGAGCCGCGCCAGTCGACGGGGACTTCGAACAGCCGCCGGTACCAGAGGACCTCGTCGCGTCGTCCGATTCCGGACAACGCCGACTCCGGCGGGAACGGCACCAAGATCCGCTCGGCGTAGCCGGACGGCCGTGGTTCGTCCGGCGACGACGGCCAGCCCGCGTACTCCCAGACGCCGTTGAGGTTCAGCCAGCGCGGCCGCGTCAGCTGGGGCCGCGGATACTCGGGTAGCGCGTTGCCGGGGCCGACGTCGCTGGTCCACGGCGTCGACAGCGGCGGGTCGAGCCGGCGCCAGCCGGTGTTCTCCGGAACAGTCATCCCCGCCGATGGTGGCAGAGATCGCCCCGGGCGCCAGTGATCCCGGCCACAGATCGGCCGGCGGCTGGCCGGTCGGCTGGCACGGGGGCCGCCGAACCCTTCCGACTCGCGAGTAACCTCTGCCCATGCGTGTGCTGATGCTGTCCTGGGAGTACCCGCCGGTGGCCATCGGTGGCCTGGCCCGGCACGTGCACGCGCTCGCCACCAACCTGGCCCGGCAGGGTCACGACGTCGTGGTCCTCTGCCGGCACGCGGCGGGCACCGACGCCGGGACGCACCCGCGCACCGACCGCGTCGTCGAGGGCGTGCGGATCATCCGGGTCGCCGAGGACCCGATGCACGTGACGTTCGAACGCGATCTCGTCGCCTGGACGCTGGCCATGGGGCACGCCATGGTCCGCGCCGCGAACGACCTGCTGCGCGGATGGCAGCCCGACGTCGTCCACGCTCATGACTGGCTCGTCGCGCATCCGGCCATCGCCATCGCCGAGGTCGCGCGGGTGCCGCTGGTCGGCACGATCCACGCGACCGAGGCCGGGCGGCACTCCGGCTGGCTGTCGCATCCGCTGAACCAGCAGGTTCACTCCGTCGAGTGGTGGCTCGCCAACCGCGCCGACGCGTTGATCACCTGCTCGCAGGCGATGCGCCGCGAGGTCGCGCACCTTTTCGAGGTCGAGGCCGACGACGTCACGGTCATCCACAACGGCATCGAGGAACGCGGCTGGCAGGTGCCGGCGGCCGAGATCGCCCGCGCGCGCGAGGTCTACAGCCCGGCCGGGGCGCCGCTGTTGCTCTATTTCGGACGGCTCGAGTGGGAGAAGGGCGTGCAGGACCTGCTCGCCGCGCTTCCCCGGATCCGGCGGCGTCATCCCGGCACGCGAGTGGTCGTTGCCGGAAAAGGACGACACTTCGACGAGCTGGTCGAGCAGGCGCGGAAGCTGCGGGTGCGGCGCGCGGTCGACTTCGTCGGGCACCTTTCCGACCGTGACTTGCGTGCCGCGCTCGCCGCGGCCGACGCCGTCGTGCTGCCCAGCCGGTACGAGCCCTTCGGGATCGTCGCGCTGGAGGCCGCGGCCGCGAACGCGCCGCTGGTGGCGTCGACCGCCGGTGGGCTCGGCGAGGTCGTCGTCCACGGCGAGACCGGGCTGGCCTTCAGCCCGGGCGATGTCGCGGAATTGGCCAACGCGGTGACGGCCGTGCTCAGCGACGCGGACGCCGCGGCGAAGCGTGCGAAGGCGGCGAAGTCGCGGTTGGCCGCCGACTTCGACTGGGGACGGATCGCCGAGGCGACCGTCGCCGTCTACAAGCGGGCCAAGCCGGGTGAGCCGGTCGAACTGCCGCGGCCGAAGATCGCCACCGGCAACGCGTTCGAGCCAGTCGCGGCCGGGGTGCCGGAACTGTAGGTAGCGGCCCGCTCAGAAGTGGCAGGGCCGGACGCAGTCCGGCTGCGCCGCGGTGGGCGCGGCCGTGGTCACGACGGCGCCGAACGAAAACGACAACACGACGAAGGCAGCGGCGACGGCAGCTCTCAACCTGCTGGTCATGGGGACTCCTCGGGAAGATCGGCGCGAAGGGCGCCTCGGTGCGAGCATCCGCGCCGCGTCCCGGCGAAACAATCAGGAAAACAGTACGGACCAGTACGTATTCGCCTTCCGTGACCGGTTCGGCTGAATCAGCGGGTTCCGGTCAGGACACGCACCCGGACCTGCTCGCGCAGCGGTCCGTGCGGGGCAACGGCGGCCCGGACGCGCTCGGTGAACGCCGGCCGGTCCGCGGCCGCCGGGAGCTGCTCCGGGTTCATCGCCGAAAAAACGCCACCGACGATTTCCTCGGCGCTCAGCGGCGCGACATACGAGATGACCTGCGAGTCGACCGCGTACCCGGCGGCCGACAGCGCGTCCGCGTAGCGGGCCTGGCTCGCCGCGTCGGTGCCGCACGTCCGGTGCACGGGTGTCCCCAAATACGACGACACCACCTCGCGCACGGCGGCCGACCACGCCGTGTCCTGCAGCCAGAGGGGTTCGCCGTTGGTCACGACCGCGATGCCGCCGCCCGGGCGCAGCAACGGCCGTGCCGCCGCGAACAACCGCTCGTGATCCATCCAGTGCAACGCCTGGGCCACCGTCACCGCGGCCAGCCGGCCCGCACCGACGACCGGTGCCAGCGCGCCGATGTCCGAGTCCGCACCCAGCAGCCAGGTCACGTTCGGCGCCGGCGTCGCGCGGCGGCCCTGGTCGAGCATCGCCGGTTCCGGGTCCATGCCGAGCACCGCGCCCACCCGGGGCGCCAGGCCCCGGGTGAGCTGGCCGGTGCCGCAGCCGAGGTCGAGCACGACGTCGTCGCGCGTCAACGCGAACGCCGTGACCAGCGCGTCCGCCACCGCCGGGGCGTAGCCGCGGCGGAACCGCTGGTAGTACTCGCTCACTTCGCCGCCGAACCCGGGTGCCGTCATGGCCCGAGAATGCCCACGGCCGGACTCCGCCGGGGACGGTTCCGCTCGAAGCGGACTCAGAAGATCGGCAGCAGGACGCCGTGCTCGGACTCCGGACGCGGGCCGAAGATCCGCCGGTCCGCCTCCGCGATCGGGACGTCGTTGATGCTGGCCTCGCGGCGGCGCATCAGACCTTCGTCGCTGAACTCCCACAGCTCGTTGCCGTAGCTGCGGAACCACTGCCCCTCGGCGTTGCGGGATTCGTACTGGAAGCGGACGCCGATGCGGTTGCCGCGGAAGCCCCACAGCTCCTTGCGCAACGCGTAGTCCAGCTCCCGCTCCCACTTCGCCGTCAGGAACCTCACGATGGCCGCGCGGCCGACGACGTGCTCGTCGCGGTTCCGCCACACCGAGTCCTCGGTGTACGCGAGCGAGACGCGTTCCGGGTCGCGCGTGTTCCACGCGTCCTCGGCGGCCTGGACCTTCTGGCGGGCGGTGTCCTCGTCGAACGGCGGGAACGGCGGACGCGGGGTCATGACGGCTCCTTCCACAAGCGGAGAACGTGCGTTCTCCACACCTGCCGCTAGACTAGAGAACGCTCATTCTCCCCACCAGAGGCAGGTGACATGACTCCCACGGAGGCGACCGGCCGGCTCCTGGAAGCCGCCGAGGAACTCTTCTACGCCCACGGAGTCCAGGCGGTCGGAATGGACGCCGTCCGCGCGCGCTCCGGCGTCTCGCTCAAGCGGCTCTACCAGACGTTCCCGGCGAAGAACGACCTGGTCGAGGCCTACCTCCGGCGCCGCGACGAGCGGTGGCGGGCGTCGCTGCGCGATTACGTCCACGCCCGCGGCGACGATCCCCTGGCGGTGTTCGACTGGCTGCGGAACTGGTTCGCCGAGCCGGGCTTCCGCGGCTGCGCGTTCATCAACTCCTTCGGCGAGTTCGGCGAACCCGCCCCCGGCGTCGCGGCCGCGATCCGCGAGCACAAGGAGCACGTCCGGGCCTACCTGCGCGGCCTCGTTCGCGACCACGCCACCGCTGACCAGCTGTTTTCGCTGGTCGAAGGCGCGACCGTGCTCGCCGCGATCACCGGCAACCCACGCGAAGCGAACACGGCCCGCGAAGCCGCGAAGGCCATACTGACCGCTCAGGGGTAAAGCGTCAGCGCGGGATCGAGCGCGACCTCGGTCAGCTGGGCCAGGCTCAGCGGGGGCGACGGCATGTCCGGCGGGATCCGCTTCTTCGCGCTGTCGGCGACGTTCTCCGCCTCGACGATCACGCCCGTCCCGTCGGGCTTGGCGACGTCGACCTGGTTGACCGTCGCCTCTCCGGGCGACGTGAACGTCTGCGCGACGATCGTCTCCCCGTGCGGCCCGCTCGTCCGGTCACACGATCCCTGCGCGCCTTCGGGCGGCGGGCCGCATTCGGTGGCGGGCGTCGCGTTCCCGCCGAGGCGTGTGACGATCGCCCAGACGTTGCCCTTGCGCGGCCCGTCGGCCGTCGTCGCCGCGGCCATGAAGTAGTCCTCGCCCCCGCTGCACGTGCGCTCGTGCCGGACCCGCGCGGAAAACACGTGGTAGAAGGTCAGCGGCCCGTGCTGCTCGCCCTTCGGGTACTCGCCCTGGGCGTGCGGCTGCAGCCGCGTGCCGGGCGTGACGCGCTGCTGGACGGCGGCGGTCAGCACGCCGGTCAGCCGGTGCGCGGCGACGTCCGGGCGCTCGGGGATCGGCGCTCCGGTCTGCGGCGGGAAGGGGTTGACGGCGCACGGATCGGCCGAGGGCGACGGCGGCGCGCTGCCCGGCATCACCGCCCGGCCCGGATCGGCGGGCGCGAACACCAGCGCCGCGCCGACGACCACCGCCGCCACGCCCGCGCCCGCGGCGGTCCACGGGTTCACCACCCGGCGCACCCGCGCGCGGCGGCGTTCCCGGTCCACCACCGCATCGACGTCCACTGTGGACGGTGGCACGGCGCCCATCACCGCGTCGAACTGTTCCTTGCTCACGGTCCCTCCTTCAGCTCTGGCTCGCGGCGACGAGCGCGCGCAGCGAGTCGAGCCCGCGCGCGGTCTGGCTCTTCACGGTTCCCGGCGAACACTCGAGGATCTCGGCGGTCTCCTCGACGGAAAGGTCGCAGTAGTAGCGCAGCACCACCGCGGCCCGGCGCCGCGGTGGCAGCGCGTCGAGCAGTTCGAGCAGGCCGATCCGCTCGACGACGTCGTCACCCGGAAGCACCGCCGGCTCCGGCAGCGTCTCGGCCGGCTCCTCCCGCCGCCAGGCTCGGCCCTTCTCGTCCAGCCACGTCCGGACGAGGATCCGGCGCACGTAGGCGTCGAGGTGCGCCATCCGCCGGGCCCGCGGCCAGTGCCGGTACAGCTTGCCGATGGTGATCGACACGAGGTCGTCGGCGAGGTGCCAGTCCCGGCACAGCAGGAAGGCCGTGCGGCGCATGACGTCCATGCGGGCCATGACGTAGTCGCGGTACCCCGCCTCTTCCGGCCGTTTCACGTAGTCCTCCTCGTCGCCCCCACACCGTGTTGAACGGGGTGCGCGGCCGCCGAGGTTGCTCGTAGCTCGAAAACCGGGCAACCCGCGGGCGCGCGGAGTCCGTTTCACGGGCCGAGGGATCCCGACAGTGAGGAAACATCCCATGAAACGACCGATCGCCGCGATCATCGCGGCGGCACTGGCCGCGGGTGTGCTCGGCGCCCCCGAGGCCGCGGCGGCCGAATCGCCCGTCGCCGCGCCGGACCGCATCACGCTGATCACCGGCGATCAGGTGCTGGTCAGCGGCCGGGACGTCCGCGTGCTGCCCGCGCGCCGGGACCGCCCGGTGCCGTTCCAGCAGTACACGCGGCGTGGCGACGAGTACGTCGTGCCCGGCGACGCCGCCATGCTGGTGAAGGCCGGGCGGCTCGACGAGCAGCTGTTCAACGTCACCGGCCTGCTGCGCCAGGGCTACGACGACGCCCGCACGCCGCACGTGCCGCTGCTGGTCCGCCAGGCGGGGCCGGCGGTCGCCGCGCGGACCGGCGTGGCAGCCCGGCCGTCCGGGCTCGGCTACACCGCGCTCGACGAGCCGAAGCCCGGCGCCGCCGCCTTCTGGAACCGGCTCACCACCGCACCGGCGACGCTCGCGCAGGACAACTCGAAAGTGTGGTTGAACGCGAAGGTGCACGCCAGCCTCGACCAGAGCGTGCCCCAGATCGGGGCGCCCGCGGCGTGGCAGGCGGGTCTCACCGGCCGCGGGATCCAGGTCGCGGTGCTCGACAGCGGCGTCGCGACCGGGCACCCCGACCTGGCCGGGCGCGTGACGCTGAGCAAGGACTTCACCGGCAAGGGCAGCGTCGAGGACGGCGCCGGCCACGGCACGCACGTCGCCTCGACGATCGCCGGCTCCGGCGCGGCCTCCGGCGGCAAGTACAAGGGCGTGGCGCCCGACGCGACGCTGGCCGTCGGCAAGGTCCTCAACGACTCCGGCGACGGCACGTTCGACGAGGTCCTGGCCGGCATGCAGTGGGCGGTGACCGAAGCGCACGCCCGCGTCGTGAACATGAGCCTCGGCGGCGGGCCGTCCGACGGGACCGATCCCGTGTCGGAAGCCGTGAACACCCTCACCCGCCAGTACGGCACGCTCTTCGTCATCGCCGCGGGCAACCTCGGCCAGGACGAATCCGTCGCGACCCCGGCGGCGGCCGACGCGGCGCTCGCCGTGGCCAGTGTGTCCAAAAAGGACGTCCTGAGCGGGTTCTCCAGTCGCGGGCCCCGCCTCGGCGACGGCGCGGCCAAGCCGGACGTCGCCGCGCCCGGCGAGTCCATCACCGCGGCGCGGCCCGCCGGTGTCCCGCCCGCGGGTGACCCCGTCGGCGACGGCTACCAGACGCTGAGCGGCACGTCGATGGCGACACCGCACGTCGCGGGGTCGGCGGCGATCCTCGCCCAGCAGCACCCCGGCTGGACCGCCGACCGGCTCAAGGCGGCCCTGACCAGCACCGCCGTTCCCGTCGACGCCGGCCCGGCGGCGGTCGGCACCGGCCGCGTCGACGTCGCCCGCGCGACGACCACGACGGTCACCGCGACCGGCAGCGCGTCGGCGTACCTGCCGTGGCCGAACCGCGGAACGGCCAAGAAGGCCACCGTCACCTGGTACAACTCCGGCGCCACACCGGTCACGCTGACGCTCGCGTCTTCCCTCGAAAGTGTCGCGTTTCCGCCGGCCGTGACCGTGCCGGCGGGCGGCAGCACCCCGGTCGAGCTGACCTTCACCGCGCGCGACGGCCACCCGGGCACCTTCACCGGTGTCCTCACCGCCCGCGGCGACGGCGTCAGCACCCGCACGGCGCTGTCGATGCGGCAGGAAGGCGAGATGTACGACCTGACCATCGGCCTGGTGAACCGCGAGGGCAAGCCGTGGACGACGACCGGCTACCCACCGGTGACGATCTTCGACCTCGACACCGGCGCGGTCACCAACGGCGAGCCGGGTACCTACCGGCTGCCGCGCGGCCGGTACGTCGTGAACAGCGTCATCGAGACGCCGCGGCCGGGTCAGGAACCGTCGTACAGCTTCATCACCCACCCGGAGCTGGTCCTCGACCACGCCGTGACGCAGACCCTGGATGCGCGCGACGGCCACCCGGTGTCGCTCGAGCCGGACAACCCGGCCGCGCGCGGCGGCCCGCACACGGTCGAGCGGCTCAGCCGGGTCGCGGCGTGCGCGTGCGTCTTCGCCGCCCGGATGGATCTCGATCCGCGGTTCCAGCCGGCGTTCGCCGCGACGGTGCCGGGGACGGCGTCGCCGACCTTCGCGTTCAGCCAGGAACGCCGCGCCACCGAGCCCGACCTGGAACTCACCGCCGACGACGGGACACCGTTCGCCGTCCGCGGGAGCTGGCTCGGAGCGGCCGCGCCGGCCGGAAAGACCACACTTCCGGTGGTTTTCGGCGGCACCGGCACCCCCGAAGACCTGGCGAAGATCGACGCGCACGGCAAGCTCGTGGTCGTCGAGCTGCCGCTGGGCACATCGGTGGGCGAGGCGTACCAACGGCTTTCCAACGTCCAGCGGGCCGGGGCGAAACTCGGCCTGGTCGGCCTGTCCGGCGGTACGGCCGGTCCCACGGTCCTCGGCGGCGGCCCGGACCTGACCCTGCCGGCGATCTGGAGCGGGCAGAGCGTGACCGCGCAGCGGTTCACCGAGCTGGCGAAGACCGGGCACGCCTCGGCGACGGTCGTCAGCCGTCCGTCGCCGGACTTCCGCTACGAGCTGGCGGACGGCGCCCAGCAGCGGGTGACGGCGCCCCGGGAGCAGCGGCCCAAGACCCGCGACCTCGCCGAAGTGCGCACGGCGTACCACGACAACGCCCCGGGCGAGGTCCGGTACGTCGCCGCGCACGAGTTCTTCGGCCGGATGGTCGGCTACGGCTACACCGAACCCGTCGCGGCGCAGCAGGAACGCGTCGAGTACTTCTCCCCCGGCAAGTGGGAGACGGTGTGGACGGCCGGTTTCCGCGGCGAGCTGACCGAACACCTCGACGTGACCGCCGGCCGGAAGTACCGGCTCGCGTGGAACAAGGCCGTCGCGGGACCGTCGCTGCGCGGGCTGATCGTGACGTACTCCGGGGAGCCGCCGCGGCCGTGGGCGTGGCGCAAGAACGGCGTCTTCGACCTGTGGCTGCCGATGTTCGGCGACGCCGCGGGCCGGCCGCGCAAGCCGGACTCGGCCGCCGGCGACACGGGCTCGGTGAGCCTGGCCCGGGACGGCGTCGCGATCCCGGTCGAGCCGACCGGCGAACCGACGCTGGCCACTATCCCCGTGCCGGACGCCGACGGCGCGTACCGGCTCACCGCCGAGGTCCACCGGCACACCGCCTGGTGGCCACTGTGGACGGACGTCTCGGCGGAGTGGGCGTTCCGCTCGTCGGCCGCCGCGGAGGGCAAGGCGTTGCCGCTGCTGACGGCCCGCTTCGATCCCGCCACCGACCTGCGGAACACCGCGCCGGCCGGGCGGGTCGTCACGTTCCCGGCGTACGTGGAGCGGCAAGGCGGCGGAGCGGGAAGCTCCTTGGCCGTCGAAACGTCCACGGACGACGGACGGACCTGGCAGCCCGCGCCGGTCATCCGCCTCGGTGACCACTGGACGGTCGTGGTGCGGAACCCGGCCAGTGGCTACGTCTCGCTGCGGGCGAGCGCCGCGGACGAGAGCGGGAACACCGTGCGGCAGACCGTGATCCGGGCCTACGGGGTCGGCTGAACGGAAATGAACCGGTCCGGTGACGGGGAGCCGCCGTCACCGGACCGGTCCGGACCCACACCATCCCAACAGTGTGGAATCCGGCCTCCCCTCGTCAGGTAGGGGAGGCCGGGGCCCCTGCTACCGGGCGTCCGTGAGGTACCGCGCGTAGGCACCCGTGGTGAGGAAGCTCGGCAGCTTCTCGCCCAGCGCGGTTTCGGTGAAGATCTCGCGGGCGTCGTCGAGGCGGTTGGCCTCGCCGAGGTCAGCGCGGACCTTGGCCAGCTCCTCCTGGAGGAACTCGACCGCCAGCTCGCGGGTCAGCGCGGTGCCGTCCTCGAGCTTCGTGCCGTTGCGGATCCACTGCCACACCTGGCAACGCGCGATCTCCGCGGTCGCCACGTCCTCCATCAGGTTGTGGATCGCCGCGGCGCCGGTGCCGCGCAGCCACGCGTCGACGTAGCGCAGCGCGACGTTGATGTTCGCGCGCACGCCCGCTTCGGTGACCTCGCCGCCGGCGCTCGCCACGTCCAGGAGGTCCTCCGCGGTGACGTGGACGTCTTCGCGGAGCTTGCCGAGCTGGTTCGGCCAGCCGCCGAGCACGCGGTCGAACACCTCGCGGCAGACCGGGACCAGGCCGGGGTGCGCGACCCAGGAACCGTCGAAGCCGTCGCCGGCCTCGCGTTCCTTGTCGGCACGGACCTTCTCGATCGCGGTCGCGTTGACCTCGGGGTCCTTGCTCGGGATGAACGCGGCCATGCCGCCGATGGCGTGCGCGCCGCGCTTGTGGCAGGTGCGCACGAGCAGCTCGGTGTAGGCGCGCATGAACGGCACGGTCATGGTGACCTGCGCGCGGTCCGGCAGCACGAAGTCGGCGCCGTGCGCGGCGAAGTTCTTGATCAGGCTGAAGATGTAGTCCCAGCGGCCGGCGTTCAACCCCGCGGCGTGCTCGCGCAGCTCGTAGAGGATCTCGTCCATCTCGAACGCCGCGGTGATCGTCTCGATCAGCACGGTGGCGCGGATCGTGCCGCGCGGGATGCCCAGCTCGCGCTGCGCCATCAGGAAGACGTCGTTCCACAGCCGCGCTTCGAGGTGGTTCTCCAGCTTCGGCAGGTAGAAGTACGGGCCGGCGCCGCGGGCGATCAGCTGGCGCGCGTTGTGGAAGAAGTACAGGCCGAAGTCGACCAGGCTCGCCGACACCGGACGGCCGTCGATGCGGATGTGCTTCTCCACCAGGTGCCAGCCGCGCGGGCGCGCGACGATCGTCGCGGGGTCGTCGCCGATCGTGTAGCGCTTGCCGGCCTCGGTGGTGAAGTCGATGTTGCGGCGGATCGCGTCGTAGAGGTTGATCTGGCCGTCGATGACGTTGTGCCAGGTCGGCGACGTCGCGTCCTCGAAGTCCGCCAGCCACACCTTGGCGCCGGAGTTCAGGGCGTTGACCGTCATCTTCCGGTCGGTCGGGCCGGTGATCTCGACGCGGCGGTCCTCCAGGCCCGGCGCGGCCGGGGCGACGTGCCACGACTCGTCTTCGCGGATCCGGCGGGTCTCCGGCAGGAAGCCGAGCGGCTTCTCACCGGACTGCAGGTCCTCGCGCCGCACGCGGCGGGCGTCGAGCAGCTCGCGCCGGCGTCCGGCGAACGTGTTGTCCAGCTTGGCCAGGAAGTCGAGCGCCGCCGGGGTGAGGATCTCGGCGAACCGGCCCTCGACTCCTCCGGTGACCTCGATGCGGTAGTTCAGCCGATCAACCATGGGATGCCTCCGCGAGCTGTGGGCAGGGGAAGGAAAAGGAGGGACGCGGCCCGGCGGCTGAGGGGGTGTCGCCGCCGGGCCGCGGCCGGGATCAGTGGAACTGGGCTTCCTCGGTGGAGCCCTTGAGCGCGGTGGTCGAGCTCTCCGGGTTCAGCGCCGTCGACACGAGGTCGAAGAAGCCGGTGCCGACCTCGCGCTGGTGCTTGGTCGCGGTGTAGCCGCGCTCCTCCGAAGCGAACTCGCGCTCCTGCAGGTCGACGTAGGCGGTCATGCCCTCGCGGGCGTAGCCGTGCGCCAGGTCGAACATCGAGTAGTTCAGGGCGTGGAAGCCGGCCAGCGTGATGAACTGGAACTTGTAGCCCATCGCGCCCAGCTCGCGCTGGAACCGCGCGATCGTGTCGTCGTCCAGGTGCTTCTTCCAGTTGAACGACGGCGAGCAGTTGTAGGCCAGCATCTGGTCCGGGTACTCGGCCTTGATCGCCTCGGCGTACTTGCGCGCGATCTCCAGGTCCGGCGTGGAGGTCTCCATCCACAGCAGGTCGGCGTACTTCGCGTAGGCCAGGCCGCGGTCGATGCACGGCTCGATGCCGTTGCTGACCTCGTAGAAGCCCTCGGCGGTGCGGCCGCCGGTCAGGTACTTGCGGTCACGCTCGTCGACGTCGCTGGTCAGCAGCGTCGCGGCCTGCGCGTCGGTGCGGGCGACGACCAGCGTCGGCACGTTCAGCACGTCCGCGGCGAGGCGGGCGGCGTTGAGCGTGCGCTCGTGCTGCTTGGTCGGGATGAGGACCTTGCCGCCGAGGTGGCCGCACTTCTTCTCCGACGCGAGCTGGTCCTCCCAGTGCACACCCGCGGCACCGGCGGCGATCATGCCCTTCATCAGCTCGAACGCGTTGAGCGGGCCACCGAAGCCCGCCTCGGCGTCGGCGACGATCGGGGCGTACCAGTCGATGTCGGTGTTGCCCTCGGCCCAGTTGATCTGGTCGGCGCGGCCCAGCGCGTTGTTAATGCGGCGGACGACGGCCGGGACCGAGTTGGCCGGGTAGAGGCTCTGGTCCGGGTAGGTCTGGCCGGCCAGGTTGGCGTCGGCCGCGACCTGCCAGCCGGACAGGTAGATCGCCTTGAGGCCGGCCCGCACCTGCTGGACGGCCTGGTTACCGGTCAGCGCGCCCAGCGCGTGCACGTAGTCCTCGGTGTGCAGCAGGTCCCAAAGCTTCTCCGCGCCGCGGCGGGCCAGGGTGTGCTCCTCGACGACGCTGCCGCGCAGCTTGATCACGTCTTCGGCCGAGTAGGAGCGCTGCACGCCCGCCCAGCGGGGGTCGTTCGCCCACTGCGCTTCCAGCTCCGCGGCCGCCTGCTTGGCCTGTTCCGTCATCGGATCTCCCGGTGTTGCGAAGTTTGCGATTGCTCGCCTTGCCTGCTCTGACCATTGCACGCCAGGGAAAACCCGGTCCAGTCGTCCAATTTGCCAATTTGTGCGAAGAGTACGTACGCTCTTTGCAAAGCTTGCGAATCGCTGGTTCGCAAGCTGGCCGAAAATCCGCGTTCTTGACCGTTCACGTAACCGTTCAGGACCGGAAACCTTCCGGAGAGGCAGGCACGAATGGAGAAGACTTTCGCCGGAGCGAGGTTGCGCCATCTCCGCGAAAGCCGGGCGATGAGCCAGGCCGACCTCGCCCGTGTGCTGGAGATCTCACCCAGCTACCTCAACCAGATCGAGCACAACTCGCGTCCGCTGACCGTCCCGGTGCTGCTGCGGATCACGCAGGCGTTCGGCGTGGACACCGAGTTCTTCGCCAACAACGACACCTCCCGCCTGGTCGCCGACGTCAAGGAAGCCCTGCTCGACGAGGTGCTCGGCATCGAAGTCACGACCAGCGAGCTCAACGAGCTGGCGACGAACCTGCCGGCGATCGCGCAGGCGCTGGTCAAGCTGCACCGCAGCTACCGCAACGCCGTCGAGAGCACCGCCGCGCTGACCACGGAAAACGGCCTCGGCCTGCACGGCAGCGCCGCCGCGCCGCTGCCGCACGAGGAGGTCAGGGACTTCTTCTACGAGCGCGAGAACTACGTCGCCGAACTGGACGAGCGCGCCGAGAAGATGGCCGCGGAGATTCCGCTGCAGCGTGGCCAGGTGCTGAGCGCGCTGAAGGAACGGCTCTCCCAGCGCTACGGCGTCGAGGTCACCAGCGAAGGCATCGACGAGGCGTCCGGTCAGCAGCACCGCTACGAGCCCGCGACGCGCGTGCTGCGCCTGGCCCCGAGCCTGCGCGTCGGCCAGCAGGCGTTCCGGATGGCTTCGCAGATCGCCCTGATCGAGTACGACGACCTGATCACCGAGCTGGCCGACTCGTGGGCGTTCTCCGGGCCGGCGGCCCGCTCGCTGGCCCGCGTCGGCCTGGCGAACTACTTCGCCGGGGCGCTGATCCTGCCGTACGGACCGTTCCTGGCCTCGGCCGAGCGGTTCCGCTACGACATCGAGCGGCTGTGCGACCACTACGGCGTCGGCTTCGAGACCGTGTGCCACCGGCTGTCCACTTTGCAGCGCCCGAAGCAGCGCGGCGTGCCGTTCTCGTTCGTGCGCGTGGACCGGGCCGGGAACATGTCGAAGCGCCAGTCGGCGGCAGGCTTCCACTTCTCCCGGGTCGGCGGCGCGTGTCCGCTGTGGAACATCTACGAGGCGTTCACCCAACCGGGGAAGATCCTGACGCAGATCGCGACGCTGCCGGACGGCAAGAGCTACTTCTGGATCGCGCGCACGGTGTCCCGCAACATCGGCGGGTACGGCAGCCCGGGCAAGACGTTCACGGTCGGCCTGGGCTGCGAGCTGCGCCACGCCGGCCGGCTCATCTACTCGACCGGCCTCGACCTGGACGAGCCGGCCGCGGCGACGCCGATCGGGATGGGCTGCAAAGTCTGCGAACGGCCTGCCTGCTCGCAGCGCGCGTTCCCGACGATCGGGAAGCAGCTCACCGTGGACGAGAACACCAGCACGTTCGTTCCGTACCCGGCGGTGCCGAAGAGCTGATCACCCGATCACGTGCGTGGTCCACTTCGTCTCGTCCGGGCCGAGCACCGTGATCCGGCTCAGGAGTTCCTCGGCGGTGACGCCTCCGATCTTCGGCTGGTTGAACGAGACGCACGCCTTCAGGCCGTTCTTCGTCACGCACTCCGGCTCGCCGAGGCCGTCCGTGGGGCCGCCGGGGGGCGAGACGTTGATCGTCGCCAGCCCGCCGTCCGCGGTGTACTGCAGCACCAGCCGCCACGGGACGCCGTCCTGGCCGGCACGACGCCTCAGGTAACCGTCACTGAGGGAGAACGTGCGCGGCAGGCTGGTGATGTGCAGCGGCAGCGGAACCGGCCGGTTCCCGAACCGCACGTCGGCCGCCACCCGCGTCAGCACCTGCTGCAAGTCCGGGCCCGCGAGGTAGTACGCGTGCAGCTGGGCCCACCGGCCGTCCCGGGCCCGCCAGCTCAGGTAGGTGTCGCCGTGGTTCAGCGGGTCGTTCGCCTCGGTCGTGAGCCAGTAGCCGTCACGGTCGCCGACCCGGGCCGGGATCCGGGACGGCGACCCGCCCAGGCCACCCGGGATCGGCGGCTCCTGGTCGTGCACCGACAACCAGATCATCGGCGGCAGCTCGCCGCGGCCGACGGCCAGCGCGGCGTCGCCGTGCGCGCCCACGGCGTACTCGACGCCCTCGATCTGCCCGGGCAACCAGCCGAAGCTCGCCTTCGTCTCCATGGGATTGTCCGCCGGCACCGGCGTGACGGGCGTGACCCCGGGGGCCGTGGCCACCGGCGCGGTCGCCGGCGGGACCGGCCGGAACAGCGAAACCGCCGTCACCGCGCCGGCCGTCACGACCGCGGCGCAGCCCAGGACCAGCGCGGTGGTCCGCACGCGACGACGGCGTCCCCCGATCCGGCGGGCGCGGCCGAGGTCGATCCGGGGTGGCGGGGCGGGCGCCTCGGCCAGTTCCTTCAGCTTGGTGGCCAGCTCGTGGTCGGTCATGCTCGTCCCTCCCGGATCGGTTCGCGCAGCAACTCGCGAAGCGCGTCCACGGCTTTCGCGGTCTGGCTCTTGACGGTGCCTTCGGAGCAGCCCAGCGCCCGGGCGGTTTCCGCGACCGGCAGGTCGCAGAAGTAGCGCAGGACGACGGTCGCGCGCTGGCGCGCCGGGAGCCGCTCCAACGGCGCCCGCAGGTCCAGCGCCAATTCGACGTCCGCCCCCGGCGCGGGGCTGTCGCCGGCGCCGCGCAGGTCGACCCGCCGCCACCACGACGTCCGCTGTTCGGCCAGGAACGTGTTGACCAGCGTGCGGCGGGCGTACCCGTCGACGTTGCCGGCGCGGGAGGCCCGCGGCCAGTTCGTGTACAGCCGGGTGATCGCCGACTGGACCAGGACGTCGGCCCGGTGCCAGTCGCCGCAGAGCAAGTACGCGACCTTGCGCAGCCAAGCGGTGCGCGCGGTCGCGTACTCGGTGAAACCGGCGTCCATCGGCGTCCCCCATTTCGTTCGGCACCTCTTTGATGCGGCCGGAGGCCCGGGAGGTTGCCCGGGGCGCGCGAGTCGTAGATTCATCGGGGTGCACGACATCGACACGGTGACCGCGGCGACCATCGAGAAGGCCGCCGAGCGGCTGGCCGGGGTGGTGACCCGCACGCCGCTGGAGCCGAGCGCGCGGCTGTCGTCCCGGGTCGACGCCCAGGTCTGGGTGAAGCGCGAGGACCTGCAGACCGTCCGGTCGTACAAGATCCGCGGCGCCTACAACTTCATCGTCCAGCTCGGCGAAGACGTCCGCGCGAACGGCGTCGTCTGCGCCAGCGCGGGCAACCACGCCCAGGGCGTCGCGTACGCGTGCCGGCGGCTCGGCGCGAACGGCCGCGTGTACGTCCCGGGCACCACGCCACGGCAGAAGCGGGAACGCATCGCGACGCTCGGCGGCGCGCACATCGAGGTCATCGTCGTCGGCGAGACGTACGAAGACGCCTTCGCCGCGGCCAACGAGGACGCCCAGCGCACGGGCGCGACGCTGGTGCCGGCCTTCGACGACGTCCGGACCGTGGCCGGCCAGGGGACGGTCGCGCTGGAGGTCGTCGAGCAGCTCGGCTTCGTCCCGGACGTCGTGGTCGTGCCGGTCGGCGGGGGCGGGCTGCTCGCCGGCGTCGGCAGCTGGCTGCGCGAACGTCACCCGGAAGTGCGAATTGTCGGCGTCGAGCCCGCGGGCGCGGCGTGCATGGCGGCGGCGCTCGCGGCCGGGCGGCCGGTGCGGCTGCCGGAGCTCGACTCGTTCGTCGACGGCGCCGCCGTGCGCGAGGCCGGCGCGGTCACCTACCCGCTGATCCGCGAGAGCGGCGCCGAGCTGACCGCGGTCGCCGAGGGCGCGGTGTGCACCGAGATGCTGGCGATGTACCAGTCCGACGGCATCATCGCCGAGCCCGCGGGCGCGCTCGCGGCCGCCGCGCTCGGGTCGGTCGTCCAGGTGGAGCCGGGACAGACGGTCGTCGTGCTGGTCTCCGGCGGCAACAACGACGTCAGCCGCTACAGCGAGATCCTCGAACGTTCGCTGATGCACGAAGGGCTGAAGCACTACTTCCTGGTGAGCTTCCCGCAGGAGCCGGGCGCGCTGCGGTTGTTCGTCGAGCAGGTGCTCGGACCGGAGGACGACATCACGCGCTTCGAGTACGTCAAGCGCAACAACCGCGAAACCGGCCCGGCGCTGGTCGGCGTGGAAATCGCCCGCCCGGCCGACCTGCCGGGGCTGCTGGCGCGGATGGCGGCGAGCCCGCTGCAGGTCGAGCGGATCGAGCCGGGCAGCCCCCTGTTCCACTTCCTGCTCTGAGACGTGGTCCACTGGGCGGATGATCGAAGGTGTCCGCAGTGTCGAGGCGTTGCGCGAAAAAGTCCACGAGGGTGCGGAGCCCGAGTACCTGCTCTTCTACGGCCACACCCCGTCGAAGTCCGGGCGGGTGACGGCGAGCTGCCTGAGCCAGTGGTGGCTGGACCCGTTCGAGGCCGACGGCGTCGTGTACCCGACCGCCGAGCACTACGTGATGGCGGGCAAGGCGGAGCTGTTCGGCGACCACGAGAAGGCGTCGCTGATCCGCGCGGCACCGGACCCGAAGACGGCGAAGGTGCTCGGCCGCGAGGTCGCGGGGTTCGACACGGACACCTGGGAGCGGCACCGGTTCGACATCGCCGTCGACGCCAACCTGGCCAAGTTCCGCGCCCACCGCGACCTGCGCCGCTTCCTGCTCGGCACCGGCGACGCGGTGCTCGTCGAGGCGTCCAAGAAGGACCTCGTCTGGGGCAGCGGCCTCGCCCGTGAAGAGAAGAACGCGACCAAGCCGGACTACTGGCGCGGGCTGAATCTGCTCGGTTTCGCGCTGATGGAGGTCCGCGACCAGCTGCGGGCTCGCCTCTGAGCGGTCACGGCGCCGGGCCGTGGTCGATTCGCGACCACGGCCGTCGCGCTCACTCCAGGCCGACGAACATCGTCTGGTGCAGGCCGCGCACGTGCTTTCTGGTCACCCGGGCTGCCGCGTCCGGGTCGCCCGCTGCCAGCGCCTTCACCAGCTTCCCGTGGTCGCGGTTCGACTCTCGCAGCTTCGGCATCGGGTACGGCAGGTAGAACCGGTACAGCTCCGCCAGCACCATCTCGTACTGCGCGACCGCCGCCGGTGGGCCCGGGGCCGCCACCGCCCGGTGGAACTCCGCGTCCAGTTCGTGGAACTCCGCCCAGCCCGTCGCCGTGTCCATCCGGGCGACCAACGTCCGCAGGCGCGGGAGGTCAGGGGACCGTTTCGCCACCAACTGGACCAAGCCCGACTCCAGGACCAGGCGGTGGTCGATCAGCTCGCGGACCTCGGCCGCCGACTCGCGGTACGCGCCGACCTCGCCGACTCGCTCCGACGGCGGGTTCGCGGCCACGTGCGTTCCGCCGCCACGGCCGCGGCGGCGTTCGATCAGGCCGTCGCCGACCAGGGACTCCAGGGCCCGCCGGACCGTGATCTCCGCGACGCCGAGCGCGCGGGCGATCTCGGCGTTCGACGGCAGGCGCTCCCCCGGCTTCAGCAGGCCCAGCTCCACCGCGAGCGCGATGCGGGCGCGGACCGTGTCCAGCGCGGACAACCGCCGGATGCCGGTCAGCGCGGGGGCGCTCAGGTCTGCCGTCGCCATGAACCGACCGTACCGCACAAACTGCTCATCTTGAGCACTCTTGTTTAAGTGTTCAAGATGGACTATTTTTCGTCCATGCCGCGACCACTGCCGATCGCCCTGGTGCAAGCGCCACCCAGGCCCGTCGGGGACGCCGGGTTCGCCGACGAGGTCGAGGCGGTCCTTCGCCGTTTTCCGGACACGCGCCTGGCCGCCTTCCCCGAGCTGCACCTCTGCGGCGTCGACGGCGAAGGCGACGAACGCACCGGACAACTGCGGGCCGCCGCGGAGCCGTTGGCCGGAAAACGGACCAGGGCCCTCGCCGAGCTGGCCGGTGACCTCGGGATCTGGCTCGCGCCGGGGACCGTTTGCGAAGCAGGCGACCACGGCGAGCTGTTCAACACCGCCCTCGTCTTTTCCCCGCGAGGGCAGCTCGCCGGCTGGTACCGGAAGGTCTTCCCGTGGCGGCCGCACGAGCCCTACGACCCCGGTGACCGGTTCGTCGTCGCCGATCTGGCCGACGCCGGCCGCGTCGGGTTCTCCATCTGCTACGACGCCTGGTTCCCCGAAGTGACCCGGCACCTCGCGTGGATGGGCGCCGAGCTCGTGCTCAACCCCGTCCAGACCACGACCCCCGACCGCGCGCAGGAGCTCGTCCTCGCGCGGGCGAACGCCATCGTCAACCAGGTCTTCGTCGCCAGCGTGAACACGGCAGGCCCGTTCGGCATGGGCGACAGCCTGCTCGTCGGCCCCGAAGGTGACGTCCTGGCCGCGTTGCCGGGAAACGACCACGGCGTCCTCGCCCACACCATCGACCTCGACGAGGTGGCCCGCGTCCGCCGCGACGGCACCGCCGGCACCAACCGCGTCTGGGCGCAGTTCACGCCTGCCGACGCACCCCTGGACCTGCCGCTCTACCAGGGCCGGATCAACCCGGACCGCTGGCGTCCACGAGAAGGAGACGACCGATGACCACCACGGCCGCGGCCCCCGCCCTGCAGCGCCGGCTCGGCCTGCCCGGCGTCGTCCTGTTCGGGCTCGCCTACATGGCGCCGCTGATCGTGCTCGGCACCTTCGGCATCGTCGCGACGACGACCGGGGGCATCGTGCCCTCCGCCTACCTGCTGGCCCTGGTCGCGATGCTGTTCACCGCCGCCAGCTACGGTAAGATGGCCGCCACCCACCCGGTCGCCGGGTCGGCCTACACCTATGTCCGGAAATCGGTCGACGCCCGCGCCGGGTTCCTCGTCGGGTGGGCCGTGCTGCTCGACTACTTCTTCCTGCCGATGGTCATCTGGCTGATCGGCGGCGCGTACCTCTCGGCCGAGTTCCCCGCGGTCCCCAAATGGATCTGGTTGATCACTTTCATCGCGCTGACGACCATCCTCAACGTGCTGGGCATCAAGATCGCCGAGAAGGCCAACTTCATCCTCATGGCGTTCCAGCTGCTGGTGATCGGCTTCTTCGTCGTCCTTTCGATCAAGCAGGTGCTGCACGTCGGCGGCTCGCTGGCGAGCACCCAGCCGTTCTTCCACGCCGGCAGCACGCTGGGCACGATCTCCGGTGGCGCCGCGCTCGCGACCTACTCCTTCCTCGGCTTCGACGCCGTGACGACGTTGACCGAGGAGACGACCGAGCCGCGCCGGACGATCCCGCGGGCCATCCTGCTCACCGCGCTGATCGGCGGCGGCATCTTCGTCGTGCTCGCCTACTTCACCCAGCTCGCGCACCCGGGCAGCGCGTTCGGCGACGAGTCGTCCGCCGCGTTCGAAATCGCGACGACGATCGGGGGCAACCTCTTCGCTTCCTTCTTCCTCGCCGGCCTGGTCGTGGCCCAGTTCGCGTCCGGGATCGCCGCGCAGGCGAGCGCGTCGCGGCTGATGTACGCCATGGGCCGCGACGGCGTGCTGCCGCGGATCTTCGGCAAGCTGCAGCCGCGGTTCGCGACCCCCGTGTTCGGGATCGTCCTGACCGGGCTCGTCGGGCTGGTCGCGCTGGCGCTGGACGTCAGCACGTCGACGTCGTTCATCAACTTCGGCGCATTCACCGCGTTCACGTTCGTCAACGTCAGCGTGCTGGCCACGTGGCTGCGCGACCGGGCCGGGAAACGGGTGCTGACCTGGGTGGTGTTTCCGCTGGTCGGGGCCGTGGTCGATGTGTGGCTACTGGTCAACCTCGACGGCATCGCGCTGGTGTTCGGCCTGGTCTGGCTGGCGATCGGCGTCGTCGTGCTGGCGGCCATCACCCGTGGCTTCCGGCGGCCGCCACCGGAAATGACCTTCGAGGAGTAGTCAGCCGCCCGGGCACTCGTTGCCGCCGCCGCTGTGCTCGACGCAGTGGCGCGGGCCCGGCGGCGGTGGCGGGGCGTGCCGGAGGTCGTCGGCCAGGCTCAAGGCCGCGACCGCGGCCGCCAGCGCCAGGCAGCTGCCGAAGAACCACGTCCAGCCGCGGCGTCGCGTTGTCGCGGAAACGACCACGCCGGCGGCCGGGAGGCCCGCGCCGAGCACCGCCGCCCAGGTCAGGTAGCCGCCCGCGTGGTCGCCGACCTCGCCGAACACCGGAATGCTCGCCAGGAAACCCAGCAGCACCAGGAACGGGACGACGAGCAGCAGGCCCCCGGCACACAGCGCCAGCACGAGCGAGGACCAGCCGGTCCGGAATTCCCCCACCGGACCAGCATGCCCGGCCGGCCGAGCGAAAGCCTGAGTACTTCTACGCCTCGCCGAGCGTCTTCTGCAGCGCCTTGTTCGCCTTCCGCGCCATGTCGGCCACGGCCTCGCGGCGCGCGGCGTCGGCGGCGTAGTCGTCCTCGCGGTTACGGACCACGCGCGCCGGTGCGCCGACCGCGATCGAGTAGTCCGGGATGTCGCCGCGGACCACCGCGTGCGCGCCGAGGACGCAGCCGCGGCCCACGCGGGTGCCCTTCAGGACGCTGACCTTCGTGCCCAGCCACGTGTCCGGGCCGATCCGGACCGGTGACTTGACGATGCCCTGGTCTTTGATCGGCACGTGGATGTCCGAAATGACGTGATCGAAGTCACAGATGTAGACCCAGTCGGCGACCAGCGTCGCCGCGCCGAGCTCGATGTCCAGGTAGCAGTTGATGACGTTCTGGCGGCCGAACACGGACTTGTCGCCGATCCGCAGCGAACCCTCGTGGCAGCGGATCGCGTTGCCGTCGCCGATGTGGACCCAGCGGCCGATCTCCAGCCGCCCGTAGCCGGGACGGCAGTGGATCTCGACATCCTTGCCGAGGAACAGCATGCCGCGCAGGATGATGTGCGGGTTGGCGAGCCGGAACTTGAGCAGCCGGTAGTAGCGGACCAGGTACCAGGGCGTGTACGCGCGGTTGCGCAGCACCCAGCGCAGCGAGTCGGCGGTCAGGAACTTCGCCTGCCGCGGGTCGCGCCGGGCGCGGCGCCAGGCCCGCACCCGCGACAGCGCGGGCGCACCCCACATCGACGTCATGCCCGTGACCGTAACCTGTGTGCGGGACGGGTTCACAGGCAAGGGGAGCTGGATGGGCACGAAGCTGATCATCGACACCGACCCGGGCGTCGACGACGCGCTGGCGATCGCGCTGGCGGCGCTGTCCCCGGACGTCGAGCTCCTGGGCGTGACGTCGGTGTTCGGCAACGTGCCCCTGGACCGCACCACGTCGAACGCGCGGCGGCTGCTGGAGCTGTTCGGCCGCGCCGACGTGCCCGTGGCCGCCGGGGCGGCGCGGCCGCTGGTGTACTCGAAGCCACGTGACGCCAAGGCGGTCCACGGCGGCGACGGCCTGTCGGGCCACTCCTACACGCTGCCGGAGGCGAGCCGGCCCCTCGACGAACGTGACGCCGTCCGGCTGATGCTCGACCTGCTGGAGGCGTCCGACGAGCCGGTGACCATCGCCCCGATCGGGCCGCTGACCAACATCGCCGCGCTGCTGGCCGCGCACCCGGGCGCGGCGGCGAAGATCGCGCGGCTGGTGATCATGGGCGGCGGGGTGACGTTCGGCAACAGCACCACCGCCGCCGAGTTCAACATCTGGAGCGACCCCGAAGCGGCGCGCCGGGTGCTGGTCGAGGAGGACGTGCCGGTCGTGCTCGTGCCGCTGGACCTCACGCACCGCTGCGCCGTCGACGGCGAGTGGCTGGCGAAGCTCGCTGCGTCGGGGCCGGTCGGCGCCACCCTCGAAGGCCTCACCGCCACCTACCGGCAGCACTACACGCGCGTGTTCGGCGAAGACCGGATGGTCATGCACGACGCCGTCGCGGTCGCGGAGGCGATCTCGCCGGGGATCCTGCGCACCGAGACCTACCGCGTCGACGTCGACTGCGGGCTGGGCCCGGCACGCGGGCAGACCCTCGTCGACCGGCGACGGCTCGGCGAGGACGATCCGCAGTTCACGCCCGGCCGGCCGATCGAGGTCGCCATGGACACCGACCTCGACGGCCTGCGCGGCTTCGTCCTCGACCGGCTGACCGGGGCCGCGCGGTGAGCGAGGAGCCCGCGGCCGTGCCGGACGAGACCCCCCAGCCGCGCCGTCGCAAGGCCGCCGTCGTGGTCGCCGCGGTGGTCGTGGTCGTCGCCGCGCTGGTGGCCGGCGTGCAGTTCGCGCCGAAGCAGGAGACGACGACCAACGCGGCCGCGACGGTCACGGCGCCGCCGACCGTTGCCCGGAAAACGACCACGCCGCCCACCCAGCCGAACGTGCCGCAGGCCGGCGAGTTCGACGCCTGGGCGTCCAAGACCAGCCAGTGGCTCGACATCCCGCTGCGCGCGATGGTCGGCTACGCGAAGGCGACGACGAAGCTGAGCAAGGACGTCCCCGGCTGCCACCTGTCCTGGGTGACGCTGGCCGCGGTCGGAAAAGTGACCACGGACCACGGCCGGGCGAAAGGCGGCCAGTTCGGCCCCACCGGCGTGCTGGACAAGCCGCTCGGCACGGTCGAGGTGCGCGACTTCTACGACAAGGTCGTCTCGACGGCGAACGCCGCCGGGCCGATGCAGCTGTCGCCGTCGATCTGGGCGAAGTTCCAGGCCAGCTACGCCGGCGGGAAGCCCGATGTCCAGAACATCGACGACGCCGCACTGACGACCGGCCGCGCGCTGTGCGACGGCGGCCGTGATCTGTCGCAGGGCCAGCCGTGGTGGGACGCCGTGAGCACGCTGGAGCCGGCGCCGCTGCTGCTGCACCGGACGCTGGCCACGGTCAACGTCTACGGCACGGTCGGCCAGGGCTCGGCGGCGCCGAACCCCGCGGTCCTGAGCGCGGTGAACTTCGCCATCGACAAGATCGGCCTCCCGTACATCTGGGGCGGCAACGGCACCGGCGGCAACGACCCGGGCTTCGACTGCTCCGGCCTGACCACGGCGGCGTACGCGAGCGCCGGGATCAAGCTGATGCGCACCGCCGACACGCAGTTCCGCAGCGTCCCGCACGTGACCGATCCGCAGCTGGGCGACCTGATCTTCTACGGCGAGCCGTCGACGAAGATCCACCACGTCGGCCTCTACATCGGCAACCAGCAGATGATCGACGCACCGCAGACCGGCCAGGCCGTGCAGGTCCACCCGTACCGCAAGGACGGCGACGACTACGCCGGCGCCGGCCGTCCGACGGCCTGACCCCGCGGATCAGCTCGCCAGCTTGCGGAGCAGGCCCTCGAGGTCGCGTTCGCCGTCGCGGGTCTGGGCGCCGTGGGCCAGCCCGTCGCGGATCAGCCGTTCGGCCGCGGGCCGGACGAACTGGCCCGCCCAGGCGTCGTGCTCCCGCCGGTACCCCTCGGCCAGCTCTTCGGGGACGAGGGCGTGTTTGGCCGCGGCGACCACACCTTCGGGTAGCGCGGCGATGTTGCGGGCCAGGCGGTCGACGACGTCGTCGAGCTCGCCCGCCGGGACCGCGCGGTTGACCCAGCCGTAGCGCTCGGCCGTCTGCGCGTCGTACAGGTCCGCGCCGAGCACCGCCTCCAAAGCGCGGTGGCGGCCGATCCGCCCGGCGAGGTACTGGGTGCCTCCGCCGCCGGGAACGATGCCCATCAGGGCTTCGATCTGGCCGATCCCGGCGCGGCCGATCGCGGCGAACGCCATGTCCGCGGCGGCGACGAACTCCGCCCCGCCGCCGCGGGCCAGGCCGGCGAGCTTGACGATCGTGACCTGGGGCTGGTGCCGCAGCAGTTCCCCGAGCGCTTGGAAGACGTTGACGCCCGGGGGTGCTTCCGCCGCCAGTTCGGCGAAGGCGTCCGGCGTGTCGACGAGGGACATGTCGACGTGGGCGATGAAGAAGTCGGGGTCGGCGCTGTCGAACACGATCACGCGGACCGACTCGTCGGCGCGCAGGCTGGTCAGCAGCCGCCGGAGATCGGTCATGAGCGCGACGTCCAGGACGTTGACGGGTGGATTGTCGAGCGTGACGCGGACGATGCCGGGCTCGCGACTCAGCCGCAGGGTCGCGTAGGCGTCGTGGGACATACCGATCTCCGATCCGTATCTGGCAGGCATGCAGGTATCTGCCGTATACCTAGGCTGTGGCGAAGATCGACGAGCGTCAAGAAGGCACTTCCGGCAGCCCAAGGATCGCGGAGGATACCGGTCCGGTGTACCGGGCCGACTGTCCCAGCCGCCCGATCCTCGACCAGATCGCGGACAAGTGGTCGATGATGGCGATGGCCGTCCTCGAACGGCCCCGGCGGTTCAACGACATCCGGCGCCGCCTCGAAGGCGTGACGCAGCGGGTCCTGACCCAGACCCTGCGCCGTCTGGAACGCAACGGGATGATCGAGCGGCGGGTGCTGCCGACGTCGCCGGTCGGGGTCGAGTACTCCCTCACCCCGCTCGGCGAATCCCTGCGGGAGCCGTTCGGCAGGCTGTACGACTGGACGGTCGCCCACGCCGCCGAGATCCAGGAGTGCCGGCAGGTCTACGACCGGCGGACGGGCTCCGCGGAAACCGGTTCGCCGGGCGATGTCGAAAACGCGTGACCGGCTGCGTCCCCGGGGCGGACACGGCCAAGATGGGCCGCACCCGACACCGAGGAGAACCACGATGGCCAAGTACCTGCTGCTGAAGCACTACCGCGGGGCCCCGGCTTCGGTCAACGACGTGCCCATGGACCGGTGGACGCCGGAGGAGATCTCGGCCCACGTGCAGTACATGCAGGACTTCGCCGCCCGGCTGGAGGAGACCGGCGAGTTCGTCGACACCCAGGCGCTCGCCCCGGACGGCGTGTTCGTCCGCAACGACGGCGAGGGGCGCCCGCCGGTCACCGACGGGCCGTTCGCCGAGACCAAGGACCTCATCGCCGGCTGGGTGGTGATCGACGTCGACAGCTACGAGCGCGCGCTCGAGCTGGCCGGCGAGCTGTCGGCCGCGCCCGGCGCGGGCGGGAAGCCGGTCCAGGAGTGGCTCGAGCTGCGGCCGATCTACGGCACGGCGCCCACCATCACCGAATGACCGGGAGGAGACCGTCATGGCGTTTCCGCGTCTGGAACACGTCGGCATCGTCGTCGGCGACTTGGCCGCGGCCAAAGCGTTCTTCGCCGAACTCGGGCTCGAAGTGGAAGGCGAAATGACCATCGAGGGCCCGGCGGTGGACCGGATCACCGGGGTCGCCGGGGGCCGGTCGGAGGTGGCGATGCTGCGGACCCCGGACGGGCACGGGGCACTCGAGCTGATCCGGTACCTGGCCCCGGCGGGCCCGGACGGCGACCCGGGCGCGCCGGCGAACACACCCGGCATCCGGCACATCCTGTTCGAAGTGCAGGACATCGAAGACGTCCTGCACCGCCTGCGGCCGCACGGCGCCGAGCTCGTCGGCGAGCTCGTCCAGTACGAAGACAGCTTCCGGCTCTGCTACGTCCGCGGCCCCGAAGGCATCATCGTCGAGCTGGCGGAACGGGTCGGGTGAGCGTGGACGAGGCACTGCTGCGGGCCCTCACGCCGGAGGTGCTCGGCGTTCTCGTGCGGCGCGGGGCCGGCTTCGCGCCGGCCGAGGACGCCGTGCAGGACGCGCTCGTCGAGGCGCTGCGCGTCTGGCCCGCCGATCCGCCGCGTGACCCGAAAGGGTGGCTGATCACGGTCGCCTGGCGGAAGTTCCTCGACGCGACCCGGGCGGAGACGGCTCGCCGCCGGCGTGAGGACCTCGTCGACGTCGAGCCGCCGCCCGGGCCTGCGTCCACTGTGGACGACACGCTCCAGCTGTATTTCCTGTGCGCGCACCCGTCGCTGACGCCGTCGTCGGCGGTCGCGCTCACGCTGCGGGCCGTCGGCGGGCTGACCACCCGCCAGATCGCCCAGGCCTACCTCGTCCCGGAAGCGACCATGGCGCAGCGCATCAGCCGGGCCAAGCACACGGTCTCGCGGGTGCGGTTCGACCAGCCCGGCGACGTCGCGACCGTGCTGCGCGTGCTCTACCTGGTGTTCAACGAGGGGTATTCCGGGGACGTCGACCTCGCCGCCGAGGCGATCCGGCTCACCCGGCAGCTCGCGGCCGCGATCGACCACCCCGAGGTCGCGGGACTGCTCGCGCTGATGCTGCTGCACCACGCCCGGCGGCCGAGCCGCATCGCACCCGACGGCAGCCTGGTGCCGCTCGCCGAGCAGGACCGCGGCCGATGGGACACCGCGGCGATCGCCGAAGGCGTCGGGATCCTGCAGGCCGCGCTGGCGCGTGACCGGCTGGGCGAGTTCCAGGCCCAGGCCGCCATCGCCGCGCTGCACGCCGACGCACCCAGCGCCGCGGAGACCGACTGGGTGCAGATCGTCGAGTGGTACGACGAGCTCGCGCGGCTGACCGGCAGCCCGGTCGTCCGGCTGAACCGGGCGGTGGCGGTCGGCGAGGCCGACGGGCCGCGCGCCGGGCTGGCGGCCCTCGCCGAGCTGGACGAGTCGCTCCCCCGCTACACCGCCGTGGCCGCGTACCTCCACGAGCGCGACGGCGATCTGGTGACGGCGGCCCGTCTCTACGCCGAAGCCGCGCAGAAAGCCCTCAACCTCGCCGAGCGCGAGCACCTCACCCGCCAGGCCGCCCGGCTCAACGCGCACCAGTGACGGACCTCGGTCCGGCGCCCGCCCGGTCGAGGTCGAAAAACGACCGCAGCAGCGGCACCAGGACGTCGGGCCGGTCCAGCGGGATGATGTGGCCGCAGTCCGCCACCAGGTGGGTCACCAGGTCGTCGGCGACGGGCGCCAGCTGGTGCGCGAGCGCGTCCCCCACCGGGTGGGCGCCGATCGCCATCGTCGGCACTGCCAGCCGTCCCGCTGCGACCGCGTCCGCGATCTGTCCCGCGCTCACCGGCATCGCGCGGTAGTGCGCGAACGCGCCGCGCAACGCGTCTTGCCCGGTGTACGCGGCGACGAAGTCGTCACGGATCTCGCGCGGCACGCCGCGTCCCTGCGTGCCCGCTTGGAGGAACCAGTCGACGTATTCGGCTTCGTGCCCGGCCAGGACGGTCTCGGCGAGCCCGGGGACGGCGTGGAACCCGAACCACCACGGCGGCCCGCCGGCCAGGAAGTCTTCGGCGCCGGGCAGGCGGCCCAGCAGCGACTCCATGAGGACGAGCCGCCGCACGCGCTCCGGGCGGCGCATGGCCAGCAGGAAGGCGGGCGGCGTACCCGCGTCGATGCCCACCACGGCCGCCGCCGGTTCGCCCAGCGCGTCCAGCAGTGCCTCGGCGTCGGCCGCCAGGGTGCCGGCGTCGTAGCCGCCGTCCGGGCGGGCCGACGCGCCGAGCCCGCGGAGGTCCGGCGTGATGACCCGGTAGCGCGTCGCCAGGTGCGGGACGACTTCGGCCCAGAGCCGCCGGGTGTGCGGAAAGCCGTGCAGCAGCAGGACGGCGGGCCCGTCCCCGGTGACCGTCACGCCGACCTCGATGCCGTTGACCCGCAGCATGACGCTCCTTTCGGTTACCATTGGTTACCTGCAAACCGTAGGTAACTCGACAGCGCCGGCCAAGACGGCACTTTCCCGACAGGTGGTGAGCTCCAGGTGACCCCCTCCGCGCGCGGCGACCTGTTCGACCCGGCGTGCCCGACGCGCCGGCTGCTCGACCGGATCGGCACCAAGTGGACGTCGATGGTGGTCAAGGTGCTGGCCGAAGCGGACCCGCGGGAGGTGCGGTTCGCCGAGCTGCTGCGGCGGATGCCGGGTGTCTCGCAGAAGATGCTGTCGGTGACGCTGCGCTCGCTGACCCGCGACGGCCTGGTCGCCCGCCGCGTCGAGCCGACCGTGCCGCCGAAGGTGCATTACCGGCTCACGGATCTGGGCCGGTCCCTGGAAGTTCCGCTGGCCGCGCTGCGGAACTGGGCCGAGGAGCACATGGCCGCGATCGACCGGGCCAACGCGGCCGCGGCGGACTGACGCCTCAGGCCGGGCCGGCGAGCCCGATCAGGTTGCCCTCGGGGTCGGTGAAGTGGGCGACCACCAGGTCGCGTCCCGGCGCCCGGTCCGGCCCCATCCGGCGCGTGCCGCCGAGCCGTTCGGCCGCCGCCAGCGCGGCCCCGACGTCCGGGACACCCACGTAGAACACCACGTGACGCTCGTATCCCGCGCCGCCGCCGACACCGCCCGGAATGCCGTCCGGCCGCACGAAGCCGTAGCTGCCCGCTTCCGAGACGCAGTCCGACACCGGGCCCGACGTGTCGAACTCCCAGCCGAACAGCTCGCCGTAGTAGCCGCGCAGCCGCGCCGGGTCGGTCCCGATGATCTCGAAGTGCACGACCGGGTGTCCCATGACGTTCCTTCCTTCGGCGACGCGGCCACCGTACGCCGCGATAGTTGTTAAAAACAACCTCGAAGTTGTAAGTTCATACTATGCCGACGAGCCGCAGCTACGGGGACGCCTGCACCATCGCCCGCGCGCTGGACGTGGTCGGGGAACGCTGGGCACTGCTCGTCGTGCGCGAGCTGCTGCTGGGACCACAGCGGTTCTCCGACGTCCGCCGCGCGCTGCCGGGCGCCAGCTCCAACCTGGTCACCGACCGGCTCCGCGAGCTGACCGGCCACGGCGTCGTGACGCGGCGGAAGCTGCCGCCTCCCGCGGCGTCGACGGTCTACGAACTGACGGAGTGGGGCCGCGAGCTGGAACCCGTCGTCCTGGCGCTGGGCGCGTGGGGCTCCCGGCTGTCCCTGCCGCCGTCGGCGCACCTCGGCACGACGTCCACGCTGCTGTTCCTCCGCGGCTTCGCCCGACCGCGCTCGGCCGCCTGCTTCCACGTCGAACTCGACAGTCGCGTGTGGACGGTCCGCGCCGAGCCGGGACGGCTGACCGTCGAACCCGGCGAGCCCGCCGCGCCGGACGCCACGATCCGGACCGATCCGCCCACGTTGAACGCGCTGCTCGAAGTGCCGTCCGACCTGGACGCGGCGATCGCCGACGGCCGGATGCGGATCGAAGGCGACCGGAAAGCCGTGCGACGGCTGCTGCGCGAGACGCTCAGCGCGTGAGCGCACCCTCCCGCACCCGCAGCGACGGCGCCAGGAAGCAGATCGCGAAGGTCACCACGACGGCCGAAGACAGCGCCCAGTGCAGGCCGATCCGGGTGGCCAGTGCCCCGACCAGCGCCGGCTCCACCAGGAAACCCAGGTAGCCGCACGCGGCGACGGCGGCGACCGCCCGGCCCGGCGCGTCCGCCTGCTTCCGGCTCGCCACGCTCCACGCGACCGGCACGATCCCGGCCACGCCGAGCCCGACGACCGCGAAGCCGGCCACTGCGGCGGCCGGCCACGGCGCGGCCAGCACGACGGCGAACCCCACGACGGCGACCGCGGCCGCCACGCGGACGAACCGCACCGCGCCCGTGCGCGCCACGATCCGGTCGGCGACCAGCCGGACCGCGATCATCGTCCCGGAGAACGCGAAGTAGCCCAGCGAGGCGAGCGCGGGTGCCGCACCGGTGACGCCGGCGAGGTACACCGCGCTCCAGCTGTTGACCGCGCCCTCGGCGACGAACCCGCAGAACGCGATCACGCCCAGCGGCACCAGGGCCCGGCTCGGCCACGCGAACGCCGTCTCGCCCTGGCCGCGGTCGGCTCCGGTCAGGAACAGCGCCCGGCCCCAGAGCGCGAACGCCAGCAGCACCGCGCCCGCGACGGGGAAGTGCACCGCGACCGGGACGTGCGCGGCCTCCATCAGCGCGTCGGCTCCGGAGCCGGCGAGGCCGCCGATGTTCCAGAAGGCGTGGAACCCGGCGAAGATCGGCCGCCCGTAGCCCTCCTCGACGCGGGCCGCGTGCGCGTTCATCGCGACGTCGAGCAGGCTGTTGCCCACGCCGAGGACGACGAGCGCGACGACGAACACCGGCGCCGACCACGCGAACGCGACCAGCGGCAGCCCGCCGCACAGCACGACCGCGCCGAGCACGACCGCCGCGCGGCTGCCGATCCGGGTGAGCAGCGCACCCGCGCCCAGCAGCGCGGCCACCGACCCGAAGGCGAGGCCGAACAGGCCGGTCGCCAGCTGCCCGGTGGTCAGCCCCAGCTGCTCCTGCACCGCCGGCACGCGGGCCAGCCACGTCGCGAACGCCGCGCCGCACACCGCGAACACGACGGAGACGCCCACGCGGGCGCGCTCAAGTTCCCCCGTCACGTCGCGAGGTTATCCAAACCGGACCACCAGGCGGCGTAAGGTTCCTGTCATGAGTCCAGCACCGACCGGCGAACGGCCCGGCTACCTGCTGAAGCGGGCCCAGCAAGCGTTGCACCAGGCCTGCACCGAGCGCCTGCGCTCCCTGGAGCTGTCGATGTCGCAGTACGCCGTGCTGCGCGCGCTCGACGACCACCCCGGCGCGTCGTCGGCCGAGCTGGCCCGGATCACCTTCGTCACGCGGCAGTCGTTGCGAGACGTCCTCGGCGGGCTGCGGACGGCGGGACTGGTCACGGTGGCCGAGCAGGCGAGCACCGGCCGGGCGCGGCCAGTGGCCCTGACAGCGTCCGGACGCGCGAAGCTGCGCGCCGCCGAAGAGGTCGTCACGCGGGTCGAGACGGAGATGCTGGGCGACCTGTCGGCCGGCCAGCAGCAGTCACTGGCGGACCTGCTGCGGACCTGCATCGGCAACCTGGCTTGACCGACGCCGTATAGTCGGTTCCGACTAATAGGGAGCGACTAGTGGCACGCAAAATCCGCAACACGCTCGCGCTGGCCCTGCTCGGCCTGCTGCTGGAACGTCCGATGCACCCGTACGAAATGGCGTCCACGCTGCGCGAACGGCACAAGGACACGAGCTTCAAGATCAACCCCGGCTCGCTCTACGACACCGTGGAGTCGCTGGCGAAGCACCGCTGGATCGAGCCGGTCGAGACGGTCCGGGAAGGCAACCGGCCCGAGCGGACCGTCTACGCGCACACCGAGCTCGGCCGCCAGGAGTTCATCGCCTGGCTCGACGAGCTGGTCCGCGAGCCCGTCGCCGAGTACCCGAAGTTCGTCGCGGCGGTGAGCTACCTCGGGGCGCTCGGCCCCGAACGGGCCGCCGACGCGCTGGAGGAACGCGCCCGCCACCTCGCCGAGCGGATCGACGGCGCGAACACCGCGCTCGAGGCAACCGTGGGCAAGGGGGCGCCGCGGCTGTTCATGATCGAGGTCGAGTTCGTCCGGCACGCGTGGCAGGCCGAGCTCGAGTGGGCGCGCGCCACCGCCGCCGAAATCCGATCCGGCTCCCTTTCCTGGCCCGACCACTTCTGAGGGGAAACTCGTGCTCGACACCGATGTCCTCGTCGCCGGCGCCGGTCCGGCCGGCCTGCTGCTCGCCGCGGAGCTCGCGCTGGCGGGCGTGCGCACCACCGTCGTCGAACGCCACCCGGAGCGGCCGCCGTACTGCCGCGGCTTCAACCTCAACGCGCGCGCGTTGGACCTGCTGGCCCGCCGCGGGCTGGCCGAGGACCTGGTCGCCGAGGGGCACCGGGTGCCGCACGCGCCGGTCACCGGCCTGCCCGGGCCGCTGCTGCTCGACGGGACGGCGACCGGCCACCCGTTCTCGCTGGGCATCCCGCAGACCCGCGTCGAGGAAGTGCTGGAGGCGCGGGCCGCCGGTCTCGGCGCCGAGATCCTGCGCGGCCACGAGCTGCGGACGTTCACGCAGACGCCGGACGACGTCTCCGCGTTACTCCACAATGGACGGACGATCCGGGCCCGCTACCTCGTGGGGTGCGACGGCGGGCGCAGCACCGTCCGCAAGCAGGCGGGAATCGGCTTCCCCGGCGTCGACGCGCGCTGGTACGCGTTGCTCGGCGACGTCGAGTGCGACCTGCCGTACGGTCCTTCGGCCGGGCCGGACGGGCGGACGGTATTCGTCATCCCGCGGCCGGGGTACGTCCGCGTCATCGTGCGCGAGGACGCTCCGCCGTCCGACAAGAACGAGCCGGTCACGCTCGACCGGTTGCAGGCGCAGGTGGACGCGGTGCTGGGCAGGCACGTCGAGCTGCGCAACCCCCGCTGGCTGAGCCGGTTCGGCGACGCGGCGCGCCTGGCCTCGCGCTACCGCGAAGGCCGGGTACTGCTGGCGGGCGACGCGGCGCACATCCACCCGCCCGCCGGCGCGATCGGGGTGAACGTCGCGCTCGACGACGCGTTCAACCTGGGCTGGAAACTGGCGGCGACGGTGCGCGGAACGGCCCCGGAAGGCCTCCTGGACACCTACCACGACGAGCGCCACGCGGCGGGCGCGCGAATCCTGGCGAACACGCGGGCGCAGGTGGCGCTGGAGGAGGCCGGCGACGAGCCGTGGGCGGACCTGATGCGCCGGGTCGCCGCGCATCCCGCGGGAAACCGCGCCCTGACGGAGATCATCACGGGCCTGGACACGTGTTACGCGCCGGGTGATCACCCGTGGCTGGGCCGGCTGGCGCCGGACGTGCCCATCTCGGTCGGCGGGCGCGCGACGCACCTGGCCGCGCTGCTGCACCCGGGACGTCCGGTCCTGCTGGACTTGACGGGCTCCCTCAGCGCGTGGTCGCCGGCGGTGGAAGTGGTTCCCGGCACGTCGCTGTCCGATTTGGACATCGCGGCCGTGCTGCTGCGGCCGGACGGCCACGTGGCGTGGGTGGGTGTGCCCGGCTCCGGGGACGACGGGCTCGCCGAGGCGCTCCACCGCTGGATGGGCGGCGTCCCGGTCCGGGCGTAGGTCAGCGCGGGCGGTCCAGCACCGCCCGCTGCTCCACCCTTCCGTCCAGCGTGAACCGGCTGTGCGGCGTGAAGCCCAGCTTTTCCACCACCCGCGCCGACGCCGTGTTCTCCGGTTCGTACACCGCCAGCAGGCGGTCCGCGAAGCCCGACTCGAACACAAAGTCGCGCACCGCCGTCGTCGCTTCCGTCGCGTAGCCGCGGCCCCAGCCCGACGGCGCTATCCACCAGCCCATCTCCACCGCCGGCAGGCCCAAGCCCGACTCCGTGGCCGTCCGGCGGACCAGCGACACCACTCCGTCGAACGAGCCCGGCGCCGTGGACACCGCGAACCAGCCGAACCCGTGCTCGGCCCAGTGCGCGAGCGTCGCGCGGTGCTTGGCCAGCGTGTACTCGCGCGCCCACGGCTCGCCGGTGCCCACGTACCGGACCGTCTCGGGAATCCGGGCCAGGGCGAACAAGCCGTCGAAGAACTCTTCCGACCACGCCCGCAGCGTCAGGCGTTCCGTGGTGATCCGCACCCGCCACAGTCTAGGCGTGCGCGGTCTTCCCGCCGTCGATCACCAGCTGCGCCCCGGTCATGTACGGGAAGTCGCCGGAGGCCAGCGCCAGCGCGAACACCGCGATCTCGTCCGCCGTCGCCATCCGCTTCAAGCCTGGCACGTTCGTCTTCGCCCAGTTCGCCGCCATCGCGTCCCACACCGCGTCCGGCAGGTTCATCGCGCCGCCCGCGCGGCGGACCAGCTCCGTGTTCGTCGTGCCCGGCACCAGTGCGTTGACGCGGATGCCCTGCTCGGCGTAGTCCAGCGCCGCGGTCTGGACCAGCCCGACCAGGCCGCGCTTGGACGCCGTGTACGCGGCGCGGCCGGCGTCGGTCGCGAGCGCGTTGGAGGACGCCGTGACCACCACCGTCCCGCCGCCCGCCGCCAGCAGGTGCGGGACCTCGTACTTCAGCGCGAGGAAGTTGCCGCGCAGGTTCGTCCCGATGACGTCGTCCCACTCCGCCGCGGTGTACTCGTGCAGCGGCTTCTGGATGGTGATGCCCGCGTTGTTGAAGCACACGTTGAGGCCGCCGTACTTCGCCGCGATCGTGTCGACAAATCGCTTCACATCGTCCTCGGAGCGGACGTCGGCACGCACGTACGTCGCTTCGCCGCCCGCCGCACGGATCTGGCGCTCCACCTCCGCGCCCAGGTTCTCGCGGCGTCCGCAGAAGCCGACTTGCCCGCCTTCGGCCGCGAAGCGCACCGCGGCCGCGCGGCCGATACCCGACGTCGCTCCCGTGACCAGCACGACCTTCCCCGCGAACCGCCGCGCCGCCGACGGCCCGATCTGCGGGGCCGGCGCCCCGCCCTGCACGAACGCGACGCCGCCCGCGACCCCCGCGACCGCGCCCACCCCGGCGGCGATCCCGCCGGTGGCCAGCAGCCGGCGACGGCTGTAGCGGCGGGGTTCTTCGTTGTTCTCGCTCATGCCCCCAGCCTGGCCGGACCGGGCGGCGCGGCCATCCGTCAAACCGACTGGTGCCGCTCCAGCAGCACGGCGATGCCGTCGAGCTGGCGCACCAGCCCGAACTCGAACGCTTCGTCCAGCCCGACGTCCTCGACGCCGCTCATCACCTCCACGAGCACCGGGAAGCGGCCCGAGCCGAGGTACTCCGCCAGCAGCGCCATGTCCGCCGCCAGCCGCTGCTCGGCGGAGATCCCGGTGTCCTGCTCGGCCTGCACCTCGAAGGCGTTGCTCGCGGCGAGGCCGCCGACCCAGCCGTTGAGCGTCATGACGACCTGCAGCTTCACCCGCCGCCGCAGCCCGGTGCCGGCCAGCGCCCGCAGCGACCAGTCGACCAGCCGCAACCCGGCAGCCAGCACCGGGGGCCGGACCAGGGAGTTCAGCAGGATCGGCGCGAGCCACGGGTGGCGCCGGTAGGCCCGCCACTGCGCGCGGGCGGCCAGCTCCAGCCGCGGCCGCCAGTCCGCCGGTCCCGGCTCGGGCAGTTCCGCTTCGCCGAGCGCCGCATCCGCCATCAGGCGCAGCAGCTCTTCCTTGCCCGGGACGTGCCGGTAGAGGGCCATCGGCCCGACGCCGAGCTCGGCGGCGAGCCGGCGCATCGACAGCGCGGCGATGCCCTCGGCGTCGGCCAGCCGGACCGCCGCCCGGACGAGGTTGTCCCGGCCCAGCGGCGGTTTCCGCGGCGTCCGGTCGGCGACGACCGTGCCGCTGCCCGAGACGGCACGCACCCAGCCTTCTTCGCGCAGCGTGGCCAGCGCCCTCGCCGCGGTCGCCATCGCGACGCCCCACTCCCGCACCAGCGCGCGCGTCGACGGGACGCGGTCGCCTGGCCGCAGCTCGCCGGCATTGATCCGGCGGCGCAGGTCGGCCGCGATCCGCAGGTACGGCGGCTGCTCGGCCACACATCCTCCGTTCTAGAACACTTCACCCGGACACCTAGAACACTTTCAGGGTAGTCCCCCATTACGCGCCCGCGAGATTGCCGCCTGTCTCGGCCGGTCCATACGCTGCTCTGACAGCGTAAGGAGAGACTCAATGACCACAACCGAAACCCGCGCCCCGGCCGGCACCGCCCCGCGCGCGACACCGTGGTGGCGCCGCCCGTGGGTGTTCCCGCTCGGGCTGATCGTCACGGTCTTCCTGGTGTACTCGCTCCCGCCGTACTTCGGGCTCGACCCGGCCGAGTCGCGCGTCCCGGTGCCCAGCGGCGCCGGCTGGTACTACCCGGCGCTGGTGACGCACATCGGGTTCGCGACCATCGCGATGGTGACCTGCGCGCTGCAGATCTGGCCGTGGCTGCGCCGGAAGCACCCGGTCGCCCACCGCCGGATCGGCCGCGTCTACGTCTTCGCCGGCGCGATCCCCGCCTCGATCGCCGGGTTCGCGATCGCGCTCGCCGCGCCGTTCGGGCCGGTCGGCGCGGTGTCGAACGTGCTGCTGGCGACGCTCTGGTTCGGCTGCACCGTGCAGGGTTACCGGATGGCGCGGGCGCGCCGGTTCGGCGAGCACCGGCGCTGGATGGTCCTCAGCTTCGCGCTGTGCATGTCGATCATCAGCAACCGGGTCTGGGGCGTGGTCTGGGTGATCGCGCTGGGCCCGCAGCTGGACACGACGTTCGGCGGCAGTCCGGCGGCGATGGGGCAGACGATCGCCGGGCTCACGACGTGGACCGGCTGGGTGGTGCCGCTGCTCGTGGCGGAGTGGTGGGTGACGCGGCGGCGGGCCGGGGCGGGTTCCCGCTGAGCGGGGTAGCCCGTTCGGCTGATGGTCCGGACCACAGTAGTGGTCTATACCAATCATGACCGGAATTCCCGCCTCGCGCACCACGCCGTGGAGGTTTCCCATGCGCCTGCGTTCCCTGCTGGCCGGCCTGGCCCTCGTGACCACCGGCTTCGCCGCTCCGGCCGAAGCCGCCGCCGGATCCCCGATCCCCGTCGGGCCCTACGTCGACATGGGCGCGTGGCCGACGCCCAGCCTGTCGGCGATGTCGGCCGCGAGCGGCGTCAAGGGCTTCACGCTAGCCTTCGTCAACTCCTACGGCTGCAGGGCCAGCTGGTTCGGCGCGTACGACCCGCGCACGGCGTGGCAGAAGGACGAGATCACGAAGATCCGCAACGCCGGCGGCGACGTCAAGATCTCCTTCGGCGGCGCGTCGGGCATCGAACTGGCCCAGGCGTGCAGCACGTCCGCGCAGGTCGCGGCGGAGTACGACGCGGTCGTCAAGGCGTACGGCCTGAAGTACGCCGACTTCGACATCGAGGGCGCGGCCGTCGCGGACCCGGCGTCGATCACCCGCCGTTCGCAGGCGCTGAAGACGTTGCAGGGCAACAACCCGGGCTTGAAGATCTCGCTGACGCTGCCGGTGCTGCCGAGCGGCCTGACCGCCGACGGGCTCAACGTCGTCAAGTCCGCCAAGGATGCGGGCGTTTCCCTCGATCTGGTGAACATCATGGCGATGGACTACTACCAGGGCGCGGGCGACCAGGGCGCGAAAGCGATTTCCGCGGCGAAGGCGACGCAGGCCCAGCTGAAGTCGCTGTACGGGCTCAGCGACGCGGCGGCGTGGAAGAAGGTCGGCGTGACCCCGATGATCGGCGTCAACGACTCGCAGAACGAGATCTTGTGAGAGCGAAATGCCCTCTGACCTGGGGATCAGCACCTCGATTCATGGGCTATGAGTAGGCCAGGCCGTCACCAGGCCGTCAGGCCGTCTCTTCGGCTTCTCCACCAGCCTTGCGCGACTTGAACATCTCATCGGCAGCGGCCCGCGCCCGCTCGTGGCTGGTTGCATTTCGACCTTGGGAATGCAAACGAAGCAGTGCAGTCCTGGCGAAAGACGCTGAAGATTGCCAAGGACTCGGGCGACGCCCCTTTGGCGGCGTGCGCGCTCTCCTATTGGAGTTACCTGGCATCGTCGCGGAACGACACCATCCCAGCCGTGCGACTACTACAACAGGCCGAAAGCTACGTTCCTGGTAATACAGCTCCCGCTACCCGCTCGTGGGTAGCGGCGCGCGAGGCCGAGGAACTAAGCCGTCTAGGAAAAGAGACAGAAGCTATGCGCGCACTCGAACGGGCTTTCACCGCTTTCGACTTCGCACATCCGCGTACGGAGCGTCATTGGAATACGTTCTTCACGGCGAACAGACTCGGAAGTCTCACAGTGTCGACCTACATGAGACTACAGCATAAGGACGCTCCTGCTATCGCAGATTCCCTGCTCGCCTCCCTACCTCCGACCGTTCGGAAGCAGCACGCGCTAGCTCTCGCCGACTTGACCACGCTTTGCGTGCGAGCGAACGACTACGACCGAGCGCGCGCATTGGTGGACAGCGCGATAGATTCGACGATCCGCACTGAAAGCAGCTTGTCACGACAGCGCCTGCTCACACTTTCTTCCGAGCTTGCGTCCGCGAAGAAGGGCAGTCCCGGAAGCACCATGCGAGATAAGATCCGATCAGGCTTGCAGCGATAGCGATTACGCTGGTCGAGTCTCGACTGTCAGCCAGGCAAGATATTCTTCGCTACCGGCTTCGATCGGCTGCGCGACGATATCGGGTACGTCGTAATGGTGATTCTCTTTGATGTGCGCGAAAAGCAGGTCAAGCCGGTCACCGTCAGTCTTGACCAGGCATTGCCACTCCTGCTCATCGTGAATGCTGCCTTGCCAACGGTAGAAACTCCGGACAGGGCCAGTCACTTGAGCGCACGCGCCGAGACGCACCTCTACGATGCCCCGAGCTAAACGCGCTGCATCTTCCGCGCTGTCCGTCATCGTAACGACCGTGTAGTAGCTCCGCGACAACATGTCCTCCTCGATCCGCTCCCGCTCAGCCGAGTTTACTGCCGAATTTGGCTCTATGGGATCAAGGCGCGCCACCTGCGGCGGCGCGCACAGGTCACCTTGCGTCCGTCGGGCTCCGCCCTTGGCGGACCGGCCTCCCGCTCCGCTCCGCTCCGGCCGGCCGCCGGGCGAGCCCGCCGAAGAGCTCGGTACCCGCTTACGCGCCGCCGCTACCTAATCGACATCTTCGAAGAACTGCCTGACGTCGTAGTTCGCGATGAGTCGAGCCAGTCCGGCGGGGGTCTGTCCGGAGCCGTTGACCCTGTTTGGATCGGCCCCGTGCCGCCGAAGGAGCCGAATGACTTCGCCTCGTCCACGTGAATGGAAAGCCGCCACGAAAAGTGGCGTGTTCCCGTATTTGTTTACCGCGTCGACGGTAGCTCCGGCCTCGAGCAGCACCTCGGCGACGGCCACGTTCCCCTGCTGGGCGGCCAGATGGAGCGGGACGAAGCCGTCACGGTCCCCTGAGTTCGGGTCCTGCCCCGCCGCCAAGAGCGCGCGAGCCTGGTCGGCGGTACCTTCAAGCGCGCTGTAGTGCAGCTCGGAGCGACCTTGGCGATCAACCATGCCTGCGTCTCCCGTTGCTCATCGAGGTAGCTAGTGCGCTCACCTCGCAGGCGATCATTTAACGCCGGGCCGCCGATATCAAGGGCGCCTTCGGCGTCGCTACGCGATGAGCTGCGCTCACCCTTGACACCGACGACCCAGCGCTAACCGTGGCAGGGGCGAGGAAGGCGGGAGCGGACCGCCACTCCCTGAGTTTGACTGCGAGGAGCGCCACCATGAAGCGACCGAGCCGACAGCTCAGCCCGAATCAGACGGCCCTGTTCAGCCCGTACCAACTCACCCTTTGGACCGAGCAGGCCCGCGCCGCCAGGCCGTCAAACGACCCGACGGGACCGGACGCAACAAGCACAAAGCAGCAGGTCAACGGCACGTCACGCCGCCGACCCGCTGCTAGGTCGCGCAAGCTCGCAGAACGAGATCTTCTACCAGAAGGACGCGAAGGCGCTGGTGGCGTTCGCGAAGACGGTCCACCTGGGCATGCTGTCGTTCTGGGAACAGGGCCGCGACGCGAACGCGTGCACGGGCGCGCTCTACCGGTGCACGAACGTGCCGCAGTCGCCGTACGAGTTCGCGAAGATCTTCGCCGGCTACACCGGCTGAGTCACCACCGGTCGGCGTCCGCGAGCAGTGCGTCCCGCACTGCCGCGGGCCCCGGCCGGCACGGTTCCGCCCGGGTGACCACGAACAGCGTGTTGATCGGTGGCTCCGCCGGCTCCAGCAGCGCGACCAAGTCCCCCGAAGCCAGCTCCGCCGCGCACAGGTACCGCGGGAGCACCGACACGCCGAACCCGGTCAGCACGCACGTCAGCACGCCGCGCAGGTCCGGGACGACCACCGCCGGCCCGGACGGCGGCCGCACGCCCAGCACCGAACGCCAGTAGCGGCGGATGATCGGCAGGTCCTCGGCGTAGGCCACCAGCGGGGCCGTGCGCGGGTCGCCGTCGAAGCCGCGGGGGCCGACCAGGACGAACTCCTCGTCCGTCAGCGGTGTCGCCGTCAGGCCGCGGCCGCGCGGGCGGATCGTCGAGACGACGACGTCGAACCGGCGCTGGGCCAAGCCCGCCAGCAAGTCTTCGGCCAGCCCGAACGTCACCCGCAGCCGGAGCCCGGACGCCACCAGGCCGGTCAGCGCGGGCAGCACCCGCATGGTCGTCAGCTCGGCCGGGCCCGCCAGGTGGACCGGCGCGGCGAAGGCGTCCGCCGGGCCCAGGGCGACGTCCGACAGCGCGTCCACGTGCGGGGCGATCCTGGCCGCCAGCTCGTCGGCCACCGAGGTCGGTGTCACGCCGCGGGCGCGCCGGACGAACAGCTGCTGCCCGAGCTGCTCCTCCAGGGCCCTGACCTGCGCGGTCACCGTCGGCTGGGACAACCCCAGCGACGGCGCCGCACCGGTCAGCGATCCCGCCCGGTAGACGGCCAGGAACGTCCTCAGCAGGTCGAGGTCCAGCTCAGTCCTCGATCAGCTCGATCGAATCCACGACGTTCGGGTAGAACGCGACGTGGTCCTTGATCGGCGCGACCGCGTCGTACGGCCGCTCGTACGTCCAGACCGCGTTCTCGCCCTTCACCTCGCCGGCGTTGAGCGTGAAGTAGCCGGCCTCGCCCTTGTACGGGCAGTACGTCTCGTGGTCGGTCCGCTCCAGCACGCTGAAGTCGACGTCCGCCCGCGGGATGTACTGGACCGCCGGGTACGACGCCTCCTGCAGGGTGAGCGCGTTGCGGCTGTCGGCGACGACGCGCCCGCCCGCCTTGACCACCACGCGGGCCTTGGTCGGCTCGACGGTGATCGGGTGGTCCGGGCCCGGCTCCAGAACCTTCTTCGCCATGTCAGCTCCCTAAGAGTCCTGTGTACCGGGTCCAGCACGCCGGGAGCGGCCGTTATTCCGTCCCCGCACTCAGGGCAGGTAGTACATCGGGTTCGGCAGCTTGACCGGACGCAGCGCGTAGCCGCCTTCGAGGTCGCTGAACTGGTCACCGACGTTGAGCACGATCCTCGCGCCCGTCGCCTCGATGTGCGCCCGCGTACCCGACTTGTACTGGACGGTGGTGCAGGTCAGCCCGCACGGCAGGTAGCCCGGCGCGGTCGTCTTCGGCTTGAAGAACGCGCCGGCCGGCGCCGGGTAGCCCTCGCCGGCCAGGTTCTTCAGCGACTGCGGGCCCTGGAACTCGTTGCGCCCGGTCAGGAAGTAGACCTTGACGCCGTGCTGCGCGGCCCAGCCGGCCAGCTCCAGCACCGGCTTGTTGGCCACGAACGTGCCGTTGTCGATGGCCTGCTGCTGCTTGACCGGGTCGAAGCCGAAGTCGTTGTCGGCCTCCCAGCCGTAGGTCACCTCGGAGGTGTCGTCGACGTCCAGCACGATCGCCGGGTTCGGCACGCGGCCCAGCTGCTGCTGCAGAAAGCGCTTCGCGTCCGAGACGATCCGGTTGGTGTCCTTCACGAACTGGCTCGTGTCGGAGTAGTGGTGCTTGCCCGCGGCGTCGAGGTAGTCGCCGTAGTAGGCCTTGACGTCGAGCTTGACCTGGCCGATGTTGGCCGGCTCCTTCGAGCGCGCGGCGGTCGAGTCGGCCGAGCCGGCGAGCGCGGTGGCTCCCGAGGCGACGGTGGCGCCGATGGCCGCCGCGGCGGCGAGCTTGACGAGGCCTGACCATTTTCCGGACACGGCGACCCTCCAGTGACGACTTGCCGACCGGGGGAACCTACGTCACCCGCTCCGCCCGGCAGACAAAAGCCACCGGCGCGCGGCCGATCCGCGTCAAAACCACCGAAGCTTCCGCTTCCCCGCGCGGCTTCAGCCTGCGGCGCAACGCGTCCGGGTCGACGTCCAGGCCGCGGACCAGGATCTCCAGGCGGCCGACGTCGTGCCGCTTGAGGACGGCCTTCAGCGCCTTTTCGCTGTACGGGCCGTGTTCGAGGACGCGGAACGCGCGCACGCCCGGTGGCGGCGTGTCACCGGTCAGGTACGCGATGCGTTCGTCCAGCTGCCACAACCCGTGGCGGGCCGCGTAGTGGCGGACCAGCCCGGCCCGGACGACGGCACCGTCGGGATCGACGATCCACTCCCCCGGCTCGCGCGTGGGCAGGTCGTCCGGCTCCGCGTCGGTGACCGTCCACTGTGTCCCGTCCGAGTGCAGCACGCTCGCCCGGCGGGTGACACCGGTGCCCAAGCCGCGCCAGAGGCAGGATTCGCGCACCTGGCCGTCGAGCGACACCAGCTCGACCTCGTCGGCCCACGGCGTGAGCGCGAAGTCGAGCCCGGGCGCGCACTTGACGGCCAGCGGCCGTCCCGGGTACGCCTCGACCAGCCCGTCCAGCGGCGGGGCGAAGTCGGCGGGTTTCCACGCCCGGCGCCCGGCGGAGTCGCGGCGGGCCGGATCCGCGACGACGACCCCGGAGCGGCTGACCGGCCGCAGCGCGTCGGCGCGGGCGAGCCCGAACGCGACCCCCGCGGTGAGTCCGTTGTGCCGCGCCATTTCCAGCCGCACCGGGTCCACATCGGACCCGAGGGCGCACCGCGCCACCTTGGCGATCTCGACGAGGTCCGCGCCCACCGAGCACGTGACGTCGTGGACGTCGAGCCCGGCCAGGCGCCCCGCGCGGTGCCGCGCGACCGGCGCGGCACTCGCCTGCTGCAGCGCGTCCGCGGTGAACAGCCAGTCCTCCGTGGACAGCTTGGCCACGGCTTTCCGGCGCAGCAGCACGGTTTCCAGCACCGCGGCCGCGTGCTCCTCGCCCACGAGGCGGCGGACGGCGGCGACGGCCGCGATCCGGTCGGTCAGCGGCAGCGCCGAGACCGCGGCGAGCGCCGCCTTCCCCGCGCCGGAACGCAGGTAGGCGACGTCGCCGAGGGTGAACGAATAGCCCAACTCAGGACGGCCGCTTGGTCCCGGTGATCATCACGTTGTAGAACAGCTCGCGCGGCAGCACCTTCGCCAGCACCTTCTTGTCCACGGCGGACAGCCGCAGCCACAGGTGGTAGGCGAACATCCGCCAGCGCACGGTGAGCTTCTCCTGCGGTACGGCGGCCTCGAACGTCCGGATCGGCCAGCCGGCCAGCGCGGCGGCGAACTCCTCGGTCACCGCGCGGACGTCCTGGGCGCCGGCGCCGCGGGCCGTCGACTCCAGCTCGGACGGGTCGAACGTGTGGATGTCGACCACGGCCTCGAGCGCGGCAGCACGCGAGGACTCGTCCAGCTCGGACTGCGGACGCCGCCAGCCGCGCAGCGCGGGCAGCTTCGTCACCCGGGTCGTCAGGAACCAGGTGAGCTGGCCGAGCTTGCGGGCGTAGAAGTCGCCGATCTTCGTCGGCTCGCCCGCGAAGACGAACCGGCCACCCGGCTTGAGCACGCGCAGCACCTCGCGGAACGCCGCCTGCACGTCCGGGATGTGGTGCAGCACCGCGTGCCCGACCACCAGGTCGAACGTGTTGTCGTCGTACGGGATGCGCTCGGCGTCGGCGACCCGGCCGTCGACGTCGAGGCCGAGCTTCTCGGCGTTGCGCAGCGCGACCTGGACCATGCCGGGCGAAAGGTCGGTGACCGACCCCTTCTTGGCGACGCCGCCCTGCATCAGGTTCAGCAGGAAGAAGCCGGTGCCGCTGCCCAGCTCCATCGCGTGCTGGTAGGGCTGGCCGTCCTCGCCCGCGACGGCGTTGAACACGTCCGTGGCGTAGGAGATGCAGCGCTCGTCGTACGAGATCGACCACTTCTCGTCGTAGGTCCCGGCTTCCCAGTCGTGGTAGAGCACGTTTGCCAGCTTGGGGTCGGCGTAGGCGGCCTGGACCTCTTCGGCGGTGGCGTGCGGGTTCGGCGCCGGGTCGTTCACGTCGGTCAAGGCGTCATTTCCCTTCGAAAGTGGCCTTGCCCGGCCCGTTTTCGATGAACGACTGCATGCCGTTCTTCTGGTCTTCGGTCGCCCAGAGCGCGGCGAACAGGTGCGACTCGAGCCTGAGCGCGTTCGGCAGGTCCATGTCGAGGCCGCCGTCGATGGCCGCCTTCGCCGCGCGCAGCGCCACGGCCGGGCCGTTGGCGAACTGCGCGGCCCACTTGTGCGCGGCCGCGTAGACGTCGTCCGGGGCGACGACCTCGTCGACGATCCCGAGCCGCAGTGCCTCTTCGGCCTTGACGAACCGTCCCGTGTAGACGATGTCCTTGGTCTTGCTCGGCCCGATCAGCCGCGCCAGCCGCTGCGTGCCGCCCGCGCCGGGGATGACGCCGAGCTGGATCTCCGGCTGGCCGACCTTGACGTTGTCGCCGGCGATCCGGCGGTCCGCGGTCAGCGCCAGCTCGAGGCCGCCGCCGAGGGCGTACCCGGTGATGGCGGCGACGACCGGCTTCGGGATGTTCGCGATGGCCGCGAGGGCGCCGGTCAGGTTCGCGCCGAACTTCGCGATCTCCGGGTAGGTGCGGGTGGCCATCTCCTTGATGTCCGCGCCGCCCGCGAAGGTCTTCTCGCCGCCGTAGAGGATCACCGCGCGGACGTCGTCACGGTCGGTGACCTCCTTCGCCAGCTCCGCGAGCTCGGCGGTGACCTGGGCGTTCAGGGCGTTGACCGGCGGCCGGTCGAGCCGGATGGTGCCGACCCCGTCCTTGACCTCCAGGGTTACGAACTCTCCCACGCCCATCCTCCTCGTTGACGATCTGCCAGCACGCTACCGGTCGGTAGGGACAGCCTAGCGACGACGGGCGAAGAAGCGATCCCCGGAACGCTCGAGCACGAGGTCCTGGTCGAACGTCTTCGACAGGTTTTCGCCGGTGATGACGTCGTCGACCAGGCCGGAGACGACCGCGTGGCCGTCGCGCAGCAGCAGCGCGTGGGTGAACCCCGGCGGGATCTCCTCGACGTGGTGGGTGACCAGCACGAGCGCCGGTGCGTCCGGGTCCATCGCCAGCGCCGAGAGCCGGGCCACGAGGTCTTCGCGCCCGCCCAGGTCGAGGCCCGCGGCGGGTTCGTCGAGCAGCAGCATCTCGGGGTCGGTCATCAGCGACCGGGCGATCAGGGCCCGCTTGCGCTCGCCCTCGGACAGCGTCCCGAACGTGCGCTCGGCCAGGTGCCCGATGCCCATCGCTTCGAGCAGCTCGGTCGCGCGGGCGGTGTCGAGGGTGTCGTATTCCTCACGCCAGCGGCCGAGGACCGCGTAGCCGGCGCTGACCACGACGTCCTTGACCAGCTCGTCGCCGGGGACGCGCTGGGCGATGGCCGCCGAGGTGAAGCCGATGCGCGGGCGCAGGTCGAAGATGTTGACCCGGCCGATCCGCTCGCCGAGCAGGTCGACCTCGCCGGTCGTCGGGTGCAGCTCGGCCGCGGCCAGCCGCAGCAGGGTGGTCTTGCCCGCGCCGTTCGGCCCGAGCACCACCCACCGCTCGTCCAGCTCCACGCTCCAGTCGAGACCGGCGAGGAGGTCGTTGGTGCCCCGGCGGACGCCGACACCGGCCATCCGGACCACGAGGTCGTCAAGTTCGCTGGGCTGGATCGGCTCGCTCACGAGGCCCATTCTGTCTGCCGTCGCGCGCGCGTGCGCACCCGCCCGGGTGAGACGGCGAACCGGCAGGTCGGAGCGTGTCCACGACGTGGAACACCGCACCGCGGAAGTGCCGGGCGCGGCGGCGCTGTGGCAGGATCACGGCATGTCCGCCGACGCGCCCGTGACCCCGGTGACCCGGGGCTCGTTCTGGCGCCGTCGCGCGATCGACCTGCTCCTGGTGGCTTCGGCCGGGTGTACGCGGGCGCGGCTTCGCTGATCTTCTCCTGCGGTGCCGCGCTGCCTCGCGCCCTGATCACCTTCGCGTCCGAGGAGCACCCGCGTTGACCACATCCATCATCCGTCCCGCCGTCGAGATCCACCCGCAGCTGACCGACCCGCTGCTGCCCGAGCTGCTGCACCCGTCGCGGCTGCTCTGGACCCCGCGTGAGCTGGCCGACCTGACGGCCACCGTGACGACCGAGCTGACCGCCGGCCTGCGCGGGATCCTGCGGTTCGACGAGGACCGCCGCTGGTGGGCCCGGCTGGCCCTGACCGACGGCGTCGAGCTGTGGCTGCTGTCCTGGCTGCCCGGCCAGCGGACGAAGCCGCACGACCACGGCGGCGCATCCGGCTCGTTCACGGTCCTGCAAGGCGAGCTGGGCGAGGAGTACCGCTACCCGGGCGGCCCGATCCGGCGGCGCACGCACGTGGCGGGCGAAGGAATCGGCTTCGGCGCCGGCCGCGCCCACCAGGTGACCGGAATCGGCGACCAGCCGGCGGCGAGCGTCCACGCGTACTCGCCACCATTGGTGCCGACGCGGGAGTACGCGTCGCTGGCCGACGTCCCGGCCGAGATCCCCCCGCTGCCCGCTATCGTCCACGGATGAGCGCGATCGACGTCTTCCTGGCCGACGCCCGGTCCGGACTGGACCGCGTCAGCCCGGCCCGGGCCCGCGAGCTGCAGGCGGCCGGTGCGCTGCTCGTGGACATCCGCCCGCTGGCGAACCGCCAGGCGGAAGGCGAGATCCCGGGGGCGGTGATCGTCGAGCGGATCCATCTGGAGTGGCGGCTGGCGCCGGACTCCGACTGGCGGCTGCCCGGCGTGACGGCCGAGTCGACGGTCGTGGTGTTGTGCAATGAGGGCTACTCGTCGAGCCTGGCCGCGGCTGACCTGCAGCGGCTGGGATTGGCTCGGGCGACGGATCTCGAGGGCGGGTTCCGTGCCTGGGCCGCCGCTGGGCTGCCGGTTGTCGAGGGTGGGAGCCCGGCGGTTCCCTAGGCCTGCGGTGCGGCTGCCACTCGCGGCGGGGTTCCTGCTGGCCACGCGGCGTGCGGCTCGGGCGAGGTATCCCGAAGGTGGGCTCCGCACTTGGACGGCCGCCGGGCTGCGGGTACCGCCCCGCGGGGCCTGGTTGTCCACATCACGACGGCGCTGTGGACAAACCAGGCTCGAACGTCAAGCGAGTGCCGGTGCGACCTTCTCGGCGAACAGATCGATGCCCGACCGGTCGTACGCCGCTTCCGGGAAGTTGAAGATCGCGTACGACATGCCCAGCTCACCCATCGCCGTGAGCTTCTCCGTGACCTGTTCCGGCGTGCCGGTCGTCGGGCTGTTCTCGAAGTTCGCCGCCCAGCGCTCGACCGCCTCCGCCTCGATGTACTTCGCCAGGTGGGACCGCAGCCAGGCCAGTTTGTCCTGGACGTCCTTCTCCGTCTCGCCGAGGACGATGTTGTGGTTCGCCGAACGCACGATCGCGTCGAAGTCCGTGCCCACGTCCTTGCAGTGCGCGGCGAGGATCTCCGACTTCCGGGTGAACGTCTCCGGGTCGGCGGCGAAGTTCGTGTACTTCGCGTACTTCGCGGCGATCCGGAGCGTCTTCTTCTCGCCGCCGCCGGCGATCCACAGCGGGATACCGCCCTCCTGCGGGGGCAGGGGCCGCAAGATCGCGCCGGCCGTCCGATAGTGCTTTCCGTCCAGTGTGGACGTTCCCGTCGTCCAGAGGTCACGCATGATCCGGACGCCTTCGTCGAGCTGGCCCAGCCGCTCGCCCGCGGCCGGGAAGCCGTAGCCGTACGCCCGCCACTCGTGCTCGTACCAGCCCGCCCCGATGCCCATTTCGACGCGGCCGCCCGAGATCGTGTCCGCCGTCGCCGCCACCTTCGCCAGGTAGGCCGGGTTGCGGTAGCCCATGCACGTGCACATCTGGCCGAGCCGCACCGTCTCCGTCGCCGCGGCGAACGCCGAGATCAGCGACCACGCCTCGTGCGTGGCCTCCTCCGTCGGCACCGGCACGGTGTGGAAGTGGTCGTAGACCCAGATCGATTCGAACGGCCCGGCCTCCGCGTGCTTGGCCAGGCCGAGCATGGTCTTCCAGTGGTCCGCGGGCTCGATGCCGGCCAGGTCGAGCCGCCAGCCCTGCGGGACGAACATTCCGAAGCGCATGCCTCCAACCTAACGCGCCCGCGGCGCCCGCGCGGGGTGTTTTCGCCGACGCGCGAGGTGGAGCAACTCCAGGTCAGGCCAGGACGACGCGGGCCAGCTCCGCCGGCGTCGCCAGCAGGCCGTGCTTCGGCAGCACCCGCACCGTGTACCCGACCGCCCCCGGCCTCGGCAGCTTCAGGCGCGCCACGAACGCGCCGATGCCGTCGGGGGTCATCGGGACCGTCACCGTGTCGCGCAGCTCGTCGTCGTCGCCCACCTGGCCGACCACCGCCTGGACGTCCACTTCGGACGGATCCAGCCCGGCCAGGTCGATGCGCGCGCGGATCGTCACCTCCGTGCCGACGACCAGCCGCTCGCTCGTCTCCACCAGCAGCTCCGAGTCGAAGATCCGCACGCGCGGCCAGGACACCTCCAGCTTGGTGCGGTAGTCCGCCAGCGACAGCGCGCCGCGGTACCCGTCGCCGGTCGCCGCCGCCACCATCCTCGACGCGGGGAGGTAGCCGTTGTCGACGTACTCGCGGACCATCCGGGACGCCTGGACCCGCGGCCCGAGCGTCTCCAGCGTGTGCCACACCATCGACAGCCAGCCGGTGGGCACGCCGTCGGGCGAACGGTCGTAGAACAGCGGCGCGATCTGCTGGCCGAGCAGCTCGTACAGCGCCGCCGCCTCCAGGTCGTCACGGCGCAGCGGGTCGGTGACGCCGTCCGCCGTCGGGATCGCCCAGCCGTTGCTGCCGTCGTAGCACTCGTCCCACCAGCCGTCGCGGATCGACAGGTTGAGCCCGCCGTTCAGCGCCGACTTCATCCCCGACGTCCCGCACGCCTCCAGCGGCCGCACCGGGTTGTTCAGCCAGACGTCGCAGCCGCGGTACAGGTAGCGCGCCATCGACATGTCGTAGTCGGGCAGGAAGACGATCCGGTGCCGCACGTCCGCGCCGTCGACGAACCGGACGATCTGCTGGATCAGCTGTTTGCCGTTCTCGTCGGCCGGGTGCGACTTGCCGGCCACGACGACCTGGATCGGCCGGTCCTCGTGCAGCAGCAGCGTCCGCAGCCGGTCCGGGTCGCGCAGCATCAGCGTCAGCCGCTTGTACGTCGGGACGCGGCGGGCGAACCCGACGGTCAGCACGTCCGGGTCGAACACCGAGTCCACCCAGCCCAGCTCCAGCGGCGACGCGCCCCGCTGCAGCCACGCGGCGCGCACCCGGCGCCGCACCTCGTGCACCAGCTTCTCGCGCAGCTCACGCCGCAACGCCCACAGCTGGGCGTCGGAAACACCCTCGCGCAGCGGCCCCTCGCCGACGTCGAGGCCCCACTCGCGGCCGAGCAGCGTGCTCAGCTCACGCGCCACCCACGTCGGGCCGTGGACGCCGTTGGTCACCGACGAGATCGGCACCTCGTCGTGGTCGAAGCCGGGCCACAGCCGCGAGAACATCTTCCGCGTGACGCGCCCGTGCAGCTGCGAGACGCCGTTCGCGCGCTGCGCCAGCCGCAAGCCCATGTGCGCCATGTTGAACAGGCCGGGGTTGTCCTCGGCGCCGAGCGCCAGGACGCGGCGCGGGTCGATGTCGGGCACCAGGCGGCCGTCGGCGAAGTAGCGCTGCACCAGGTCCACCGGGAACCGGTCGATGCCCGCGCTGACCGGCGTGTGCGTGGTGAACAGCGTGCCGGCCCGGACCGCGGGCATGGCCTCGTCGAACGACAGGCCGTCGGCCTGGACGATCTCGCGGGCCCGCTCCAGCCCGAGGAACCCCGCGTGCCCCTCGTTCGTGTGGAACACCATCGGCTGCGGGTGCCCGGTCAGCTCGCAGTACTTCCGGACCGCGCGGAACCCGCCGATGCCGGCGAGGATCTCCTGCCGCAGCCGGTGGTCGGCGTCGCCGCCGTAGAGCCGGTCGGTGACGCCGCGCAGGTCTTCGTCGTTGGCCTCGGTGTCGGTGTCGAGCAGCAGCAGCGGCACGCGGCCGACGCGGGCCTGCCAGATCTGGGCGCACAGTTCGCGCCCGCCCGGCATCGCGACGCCGATCAGCACCGGCCGCCCGCCCGCCGTCAGCAGCTCCAGGGGGAACGCGTTCGGGTCGATCACCGGGTAGTGCTCGACCTGCCAGCCGTCCAGCGACAGCGACTGCCGGAAGTAGCCGTTGCGGTAGAGCAGCCCGACCCCGACCATCGGCACGCCCAGGTCGGACGCGGCCTTGAGGTGGTCGCCGGCCAGGACGCCGAGGCCGCCCGAGTAGTTCGGCAGGGCCTCGGTGACACCGAACTCCATCGAGAAGTACGCGACGGCCGGCGGCAGGTCGGCCTCCTCGCGACGCTGGTACCAGCGCGGCTCGGACAGGTACCGCTCCAGGTCTTCGGCGGCGGCACGGGCGCGCGCGAGGAAGTCGTCGTCGACGGCCAGCTCGTCCAGCCGCGACGGCGGCAGCGCGGTGAGCATCCGCAGCGGGTCGCGCACGGCGTTGAACAGCTCGGCGTCCATCGACGCGAACAGGTCACGCGTCGGCGGGTGCCAGGTCCAGCGCAGGTTGGTGGCGAGCGCGCCGAGCCCGGACAGGGACTCCGGAAGGCTGGCGCGGACGGTGAACCGGCGGACTGCACGCATGGGAAGCGACGATATCGGGCCGCGGGCCGCGCTGCGCAGGGAGTAGTTCGGGGATTACGTGCACGCTCCGCGTATGCCCTGGGTATGGTCCTGCCGTCGGGTACCGGGTGGGCACGAGAGCGAGTGAAGAAGATGATCCCAGGGGGAGGACGGCGCGCGCTGGTCGCGCTGCTCGCCGTCGCGGCGGTCGCGGTGAGCGGATGCGGCGGCAAGGGCGGTCCGGGCGGCGGGCCGGGCCAGGACACCGGCGCCGGATCGGTCGCCGGCCTGCCGGTGACGCACTTCGAGAGCGGCCTCAAGCCGGACGCGCCGACGCCGCGCATCGACGTGCGCAACGCCGACGGCGGCGAGGACGACAAGCTCGCCACCGCCGCGATCGACGACGTCCAGGCGTACTGGGGCGAGCGGCTGCAGGCCGACTTCGGGCAGCAGTTCGAGCCGGTGAAGTCGCTGCTGTCCTACGACTCGAAGACCGACACCGAAGAAACCGGCTGCGGCAGCGTGAAGAAGCTGATCAACGCCTTCTACTGCCCGGTCGACGACTCGGTGGCGTGGGACCGCGGCGTGCTGCTGCCGATGCTGCGCCAGCGGTTCGGGCCGATGTCGGTGGTCGTCGTGCTGGCGCACGAGTTCGGCCACGCCGTCCAGTACCGGCTCGGCGACAAGGCGGGCATCACCAAGAGCACCCCGACCGTCGTCAAGGAGCAGCAGGCCGACTGCTTCGCCGGCGGCTACTTCCGCTGGGTCGCCGAGGACAAGAGCAAGTACTACCGCGTGTCGACGTCCGAGGGCCTGAACCAGGTGATGGCGTCGATGTTCCTGATCCGCGACCAGGCGGGCACGAGCGCGACCGACAAGGGCGCGCACGGCACGGCGTTCGACCGCACGTACGCGTTCCAGGCCGGGTTCGAGAAGGGCCCGAAGGAGTGCGCGGCGATGAACACCGAGAACGTCAAGGCGCGGCTCACCGAGCGCCCGTTCGACAAGGGCGACAAGGGCAAGGGCGACGCGAAGTTCGACGCCGAGGCCGTGCGGCTGCTGAAGAAGAGCCTCGACGAGGCCTTCCAGCGCGCCGGGGTGGCCGCGCCGGAGATCACCGACGGCGGCAGCTGCCAGACGACCCCGCCGGCGTCGTACTGCCCGGACGACAACACGGTCAGCATCGACCTGGCGAAGCTGTCCGCGCTGGCCCAGCCGCTCGACCGCGAAGCCGAGATGAAGGGCGAGGACCCGGGCGGCATGGGCGACTTCGCGGCCTTCGCCGAAGTGGCGTCGCGGTACGCGCTGGGCATCCAGAAAGGCGCCGGCGCGTCGATCGACAACCCGAACGCGGGCCTGCGGACGGCGTGCCTCGTCGGCGCGTGGGCGGCGTTCACCAACCGGCCCGGCGACCTGCGGCTGTCGGCGGGTGACCTCGACGAGGCCATCGCGGACCTCCTGCAACCGGAGAGCCTGGTGTCGGCGGACGTCAACGGGAAGCGCCCGGACAGCGGTTTCGACCGCGTCGAGTCGCTGCGGCGCGGGTACCTCGAGGGGTCCTCGGTCTGCTCGAAGCAGTACGCCTGAGCAAAGCCGTGAACGCCACTCGTGAAGGTGGCGTTCACGGCTTCCAGGGTCAGAAGAGGGCGCTCGCCAGGTCGCGGCGGGCCTTCATCACGCGCTCGTCGGCCGGGTCGAACAGGTCGAACAGGGCCACCAGGTGCTCCCGGACCTTGTTGCGGTCCTCGCCCGCCGTGCGGCGGACCGTGTCGACCAGGCGCTTGAACCCGGCCTCCACCTGGTTCTCGGCGATCTCCAGGTCGGCGGCGTCGAGCTGGGCGGCGATGTCCGACGGGTCGGCGTCGGCCTTGGCGACCGCGTCCGGGTCGGCCTTCTCCGCGCGGGCGGTGAACTTGACCTGGGCCAGCGCGTTCTTCGCCAGCTCGTTGGCCGGCTCGACGTCGAGGATGCGCTCGTAGGCGGCCTGCGCGGCGGCGAAGTCGCCCCGCTCGAAGGCCTCCTCCGCCTCGGTGAAGCGCGGGTCCTCGGGCTCCTCGGCCCGGCCGCCTCCTTCCGCGTCGCGGATCGACGGCAGCTTGTCGCGCAGGGCGTCGAGCAGCGCGTCGATCCACTTGCGGATCTCGGGCTCGGGCAGGGCGCCGGAGAAGGCGTCGACGGGCTGGCCGCCGGCGATGGCGACGATCGTCGGGATGGACTGCGCGCCGAAGAGCTGCGCGATCCGCGGGTTGGCGTCGACGTCGACCTTCGCGACGACCCAGGCCCCGCCGGACTCGGCGGCGAGCCGTTCCAGCACCGGGGACAGCTGCTTGCACGGGCCGCACCACTCGGCCCACAGGTCGACGACCACGAGCTGGCGCAGGGACCGCTCCACGACCTCGGCCTGGAAGGTGGCCTCGGTGACATCGATCACGGCCTCGGACGAGGGCGGCGGCCCATCACCGGAGGGGGCGGGGCCGCCCGCGGGCGGGGCCGGCTGCTTGCGCGCCGCTTCGGCGCGGGCCTTGAGCGCGGACAGGTCGACCGCGCCGGACAGGGCGGCGGACAGGGCCGCTGACTTCGCTGCAGATCCGCGTGGGTGTGTCACGCTTCCATCCTGGCACGCGCGCCGGAGGAGTTTCACCGGGTGCCCGGGCGGTCCACCCGGCAGGACTGCCGGGTCGGCCGGTTGTGCGGCCGGCGTGCCCGGGAGTGGCGGAGCGGGCCGGGTCGGACGGCCCTCTGCTGGGCCGCTTCACCCGGCGCCCAGGCGGCCCATCCGGCAGGACCGCCCGAACGGCCGGTTGCGGCGGCCGGAAGTGACGGACCAGGCGGCCAGGACCAGGCCACTTCACCCGGCGCCCAGGCGGCCCATCGGGCGAGACCGCGTGATCGGGCGGTCGTGGCGGCCGGGAGTGACGGATCGGACGGCCTGTACCGGGCCACTTCACCCGGCGCCCAGGCGGCCCATCCCGCAGGACCGCGCGATCGGCCAGTCGTGCATCCAGCGCGGCGGAGAGTGGCGGGGTCGGGCGGCCCGCACCGGGCGCGACCCGCGCCGGTCAAGCATCCGGCAGCCTCGGCTCCGCGCCCTCCGCTCGGCACGACCGCCGCCGGGCAACCTCCGTGTGCCGGGCCGTTTCGCGCGGTCCCGGCCCGTCCGCTTGGCAGGACGGCGCCGCTGGGGCAGGCTCGGCCGGGTGCACATCCGGCGTGACGTGAAGGTCGGCCTCTCGGTCGCGGCCGCCGTCGTCTGGGTCGGCGCGGTGACCTTGCTCATCGGGCACGAACCGGACCCGGGCGCCGCCTCGCCCGGTGAACTGCGCGACCGGCTCGCCGCGGCGCTCGGCGCCCACGACTCCGACGCGCTCGCCGACCTGCTCGATTACCCCGGCTCCGGCGGGAGCGACTTCGCGAAGGACTACGTCGCGGTCCTGGCCGACCACGGCGTCCACGACGTGCACGTCGACCTCGGCCCGGACGCGAGCGCCCCGACCCGCGCGACCGTCGCGGGTGCCCTCGGCGACGGCAAGCCGTTCAGCTACCCGCTGACAGTGACCAGCGAAGACGGCCGCTGGACGGTCGCCTTCACCCCGCCGCTGCCGTAGTTCACGACTCGCGGAGGTGGGCTTCGACGCGCTCCACCTTCGCCTCCAGCTGGTCGGTGAAGCCCGGCCGGATGTCGGCCTTCAGCACCAGCCCCACCCGGGCCGACCCCTCGCCCGCGGCCGCCACCGCGCGCTTGACCACGTCCATCACTTCGTCCCACTCGCCTTCGATGTTCGTGAACATCGCGTTGGTCGAGTTGGGCAGCCCCGACTCGCGGACCACCTTCACCGCGCGGGCCACGGCCTCGCTCACCCCGCCGTCGGGGTCCCCGCCGGACGGGCTCACGCTGAACGCGACGATCATGCTCGGAAGTCCCTTCTTCGGTGTTGTTTCCGCCGGTCGTGCGACACCCGCCGGTACCCGCTGGTAACTTCGCGTGTCATGAACCGTCCGCTGCCGTTCGACCCGATCGCCCGCGCGGCACAGCTGTGGGAGGACCGCATCGGGCCCTCCGGGACCATGGCCGCGGTGACCGGGGTCATGCGGGTCCAGCAGATCATCCAGTCCGCGGTGGACGGCGCGCTCAAGCCGCACGGCCTGACCTTCGCCCGGTACGAAGCCCTGGTGCTGCTCACCTTCGCCCGCAGCGCCAGCCTGCCGATGCGGGTGATGGGCGAGCGGCTCCAGCTGCACCCCACCAGTGTCACCAACATAGTCGACCGGCTGGAGCGCGACGGGCTCGTCAAGCGCGTCCCCCACCCGACCGACCGCCGGACGACGCTGGTCGAGATCACCGACGAGGGCCGCGCGCGCCGCGAGGCCGCGACCGAGGCCGTCACCGCCATCGACTTCGGGCTGTCCGGGCTCACCGAGCGGCAGACCGAGCAGCTGACCGAGCTGCTGACGAAGGTGCGCCGGGCGGCCGGCGACTTCACCGAATGACAAGAAAGGCCCGCGCGGGCAGCGCGGGCCTTTCTCACGTCCTGGGAATCAGGCAGCGACGGTTTCCTTGGCCTGGAACAGGCCGACACCGCCGTGGGACAGCCGCTGCGGGCCGTCGAGCTTGCCGTTGCGCAGCGCCCACTTCTCGAACAGCCACGTGAACAGCGGCGGGATGCTCGCCAGCAGCGCCAGGACCAGCGTCTTCGGGCGCCAGCCGAGCGGCTTCGCCACGGACAGGGAGACGACCACGTAGAGGACGAAGATCACGCCGTGCACCATGCCGAGGACGGGCACGCCGCCCTCGCCGGAAGAGTGGACGACGTACTTGAGGAACATCCCGACCAGCAGCCCGGCCCAGGAGAGGGCTTCGGCTACCGCGGCCACGCGGAAAATGAGAGCGGCCTTGCTGGACACTGCTTCCTCCTGTGGGGTCTCACCACGTTGGTCTGCACACACGAAAACGTCCGACAGGGACCGTCCAAGGCGGACTTGCCTTGTACGTCAACGGCGCTGTCGGACGTCCTGATACCCAGTGTGAGGCGTGACGGCCCTCACGGGAACACCGGGGCCCGTGACGATGCTCACGGCCGTGGTCCACTGTGGTCTGGACCACGGCCGTGAGCGTCCGTGGCCTACTCCGCGCAGGGCGACACCGGCGCGGACGCGGGTGACGTGCCCCACGTTGCGGCGGCGTCGCCGGTCAGGCGGAAGCCGAGCGTCACGCCACGCTTCAACTGGTCCACGTTGACATACACGCGGTCACTGGATCGCGACGCGACGTCGACACCCGACACGTACTGCAGCTTCGCGCCGTCCGCTCCCGGCGCCTCGATCGTGATGTCGCGCCCGTTCTCCAGGTGCAGCACGGACTCGGCGAACCGCGGCGCGTTGAGCACGAAGTTCCCAGTCCCCGGGACAGCCGGGTACAGCCCCAGCGCGCTGAAGACGTACCACGCCGACATCGTCCCGAGGTCGTCGTTGCCGGTGACGCCGTTGGGCGCGTTAGTGAACAGCGTGTGCGCCGCCCGGACCACCGTCGACGTCTTCGCCGGCTGCCCGGCGAGCGCGTACATCCACGGCGAGTGCAGGTCGGGCTCGTTGTTCGGGTTGTAGCGGAACTGGTCGTAGTAGTCGTACGGGCCGACGACCCAGTTCTCGCGGACCGCCTTCGCCGGGTCCTGCACCAGCTTGTCGTAGGCGAAGAAGTCGTCGAGGCGCTTTCCGGTGGCCGCCGGGCCGCCCATCCGCCGGACCAGCCCCGGCACGTCCTGCTGGACGAGCCACTGGTACTGCCAGGCCGTGCCCTCGTGGAAGCCGTCCTGGCTCTGCGGGCTGTACGGCTTGTCCGCGGGCGAGAACCAGGCTCCGCCGAGGACCTTCGGCCGGAAGAAGCCGGTGAAGCCGCGATCGGTCCGGGTTTCGTCCCACAGCGTCCGGTAGGTCCGGCCCTTCGCGGCCAGCGCCGCCGCGTCGTCCTTCTTGCCCAGCGCCGCCGCCATGATCGACAGCGAACAGTCACCGAGCGCGTACTCCAAGGTGGCCGACGCGCCGTGGTTCGGGTCGGTGTCCTGGCCCTTCTTCGGGAAGTCCGGGTCGTACTGGACGAACCCGTCCTGCTGGTAGCTGACGTTCCCCGACCGCCCTTGGAACGGCGACGCCGCGGGCGGGATCTCGCGCGAGTTCTGCAGCAGCGCCTGGTAGGCGTGCACCTCCTCGCCCGGCAGCGCGCCGAACCGCCAGAGGTCCACCAGGAACGGGGTGACCGGGTCACCGGTCATCGTGTTCGTCTCCTGGCTCGCGTACGCCCACCTCGGCAGCCAGCCGCCCTGGTCGTGGATGGCCAGGATGCTTTTCGCGATGTCGCGCGCCCGGTCCGGCCGCAGCAGCGCCAGGAGCTGGTTCTGCGAGCGGTAGGTGTCCCAGAGCGAGAAGAAGTCGTAGTAGGTCCAGCCGATCGCGCGGTGGATCTTCTTGTCGAAGCCGTAGTAGCGGCCGTCGGCGTCGTTCGCCGTCAGCGGCTGCAGGAGGGCGTGGTAGAGCGAGGTGTAGAACACCGTGCGGTCGTCGGGCGTGCCACCCTTGACGTCCACAGTGGACAGCTCGTGGCGCCAGGCGCGCTGGACGCCGGCCTTCGCCGCGTCGAACGAGCGGATGCGCTCGGCGGCCAGGTTCACGCGCGGACCGGCCGCGTCCACCTGGGAGATCGCCGTGGTCGCGGTGACCTGTCCCCCACCGGCGAAGGTCAGCCACGCGCCGCGCAGGCCGGCGCCGCCTCCGGAAGAACGCGCGCCGGGCGTGCCGCCGGTCGGCGACCACGTGCCGAAGGTCTTGAACGGCTTGTCGAACTTCGTCGTGAAGTACGTCGTGTAGGGCTTGCCGCCGCAGAACGCCTGCGACTCCACGGTGCCCTCGACGGTCCGGTCGTCGACGACGCGGATGCTGCTGCCCGTCACCGGTTCCTTGTCGTTGGCCTGCCCGACGTTGACGAAGACGTTGGCGTCACCCGGTTTCGTGAACGTGTACCGCTCGACACCCGCCCGGGTCGCCGCCGTCGTCTCGACGTCGACGCCGCCGTAGCCGGTCAGGTGGACCTTGTAGTAGCCGGGCTTGCCGACTTCGCCGTCGTGCGTGAACGGCGACGCGTACTGCTTCTGGTCGAACGTGGCGGCCTTGGTCGTGTCGAACGCCTTGCCGGGCCCGATTTCGCCGGTCGTCGGCAGGGTCGAGACCAGGCCGCCCTGCTCCCAGCAGCCAGCGCCGGACAGGAAGAAGTGCCCGAACCCGCGGATCGCCGGGTCGGTGTAGCGGTAACCGGCGTAGTGCGAGGTGATCGGGCTGACCTGGGTCATCCCGAACGGCGCCGAGGCGCCGGGGAACGTGTTGCCCTCGTCCTGCGTGCCGATGAACGTGTTGACGGCGTCGAGGGCGTCACCACCGGAAGCCGAAGCGACGGCGGGACTCACCCCCGTCGCCACCACGGCGAGCGTCAGCGCGCCCGCCAGGACCTTGCTCTTCACTGAGCCTCCCGGGTGCGGGAAAGGCCGCCCGCACGGAGGCGGACGGCCTTTCCGGGTTGGATCATTACGCGCCGATGCCGATCGCGAACACGTGCAGGGCGCCGCCGCTGACGTTGCCCGGCAGCGTCACGCTCGCCACGGTCTTGCCCGCGTCGAGGGTGATCGGGTTGGTGCCGAACACCATCGTCCGGATCTGCTGCGGGTCGCCGCCCGAGGCGTTGCGGTACGGCGTGGACAGCACGATCCGGTTGCCGAACGCCGGCTGCGCGCCGCCGCCCCCGAGGGTCCAGTCGGAGAACCCGATGGTGGCGGTGGACTTCGTGCCGTCGGTGTAGGTGACCGTCAGCGTGCCGGACGCGTTGCCGTTGGACGCCGCGCCGAGCAGCGCGAGCCGCCCGGAACCGCTCACGTTCACCGTCTGGCCGGCCGCGATCACGTTGTCCGGGTCCCCGGCCGGGAACGACGGCCAGGTGAACTTGAGCCCGTCACTGGTGATCGTCGCGCCCGGGGTGGCGCCGGCCGCGGCCAGCGCGTCGGCCGAGTAACTCCAGCCGCCGCCGTCGAAGTTCGCCGCGGCGGGCTTCGAGTCCGGCGAGATGCCCGCGTTGTTCACCGTGGCCAGCCAGCTGTTCGGCTGGGCCACGAGCACGGTCAGCACGGCCTGCGACGAAGCCACGCCCGGCGCGGAGAACGTCACCGGGATGCGGCGCGCGCCGTCGGCCAGCCCGGCCGGGACGCTGACCGTCAGGTCGGCCTGTGCCTTGCCCGCGGCGGGCACGGCGACGCTGCCGGTCGCCGGGGTCAGCGTGATCCCGTCGACGCTGCCCGCGGTGTAGGTCCAGCTCCGGGCCGTGCCGGAGAGGTCCTGGACGCCCACCGACACCTTGGACGTCGACCCCGCCGGGACCACCGCCCGGGCCGGGTTGACGAACGACAGGCTCGGCTTTTCCTGGTCGCGGAAGGACGGCGGCGCGTCGGCCGGGGCGCTGCCCCACGCGGTCGGGATCTCCGACAGCGTGAAGTCCAGCGTGCCGCCGGTGGAGACGAGGGCCTCCGGCATCCACGCCTTCGCCGCGTCCCCGCCGTTGACCTTCAGGCCCGCGACGTAGTCACCGGTGCCGGACGAGGTGACGGTGATCTTCTTGCCCGCGCCGGTGGTCAGCACGGCCTTGCCGAACAGCGGCGTGTTGAGGACGAACTCGGCGCGGCCCGGGATCTCCGGGTAGATGCCGAGCGCGGCCCAGACGTACCAGGACGACATCTGGCCGAGGTCGTCGTTGCCGATCAGGCCTTCGGGACGCGGGTTGTACAGCTCGTTCATCGACCGCCGGACGATCGCCTGCGTCTTGGCCGGCGCGCCCGCGTAGGAGTACACCCACGGCGCGTTCGAGTTGGGCTCGTTGCCCATGAACGCGTACGGCAGCTGCGTTCCCGCGTTGAGCTGGGTGAAGAAGGTGTCCAACCGGGACTGGACCGCGGTGTTCCCGCCGAACGCCGTGACAAGACCGCCGAGGTCGTAGGGCACCATCCAGTCGTACTGCGCGCCGTTGCCCTCGACCCAGCCCTGCGAGCTGGCCGGGTTGTAGGTGCCGGAGAAGGAGCCGTCGGCGTTGCGCGGCTGCAGGTGACCGGTGCCCGGGTTGTAGAGGTTCTGCCAGTACTGGGCTCGCTTCATGAACGTCGTGTACGTCCCGGAGTCGCCGAGCCGCTTGGCGAACTGGGCGATGGCGAAGTCCGCGCTGGTGTACTCGAGCGTGTCGGCGCCCGCGCCCGGGACGTACCCGAGGGTCTGGTAGTCCTGCAGCCCCGGCCGCTCGGTGTAGCCCTGCGTCGGCTGGGTGGCACCCTTGATCATGAGCAGCAACGCCTTCTGGGCGTCGAAGTCACGCGCGCCGAACGCGTACGCGCTGGACACGATGATGTGGTACGGGTCGCCGTTCATGACGCCGGTGTAGTCGTTGGCCACCGTCCAGCGGTCCCAGGAGCCGCCCTGCTCGGCGTAGGCCATCATCGACCGGACGATGTCCGACGTCTCGTGCGGCGCGATCGTCGCCAGCAGCGGGATCTCCGAGCGGTAGATGTCCCAGCCGGAGAAGTTCGTGTACATCGCGTGGCCCTTGTCGGCCGTGTGGATCCGGCCGTCGAAGCCGATGTACTGGCCGTTGACGTCGGAGAACACGTTCGGCTGGATCAGCGCGTGGTAGAGCGAGGTGTAGAACGTCGTCAGGTGCTCGTCGGAGCCGCCGGTGACGGCGATCTTGCCGAGCTGGGCGTTCCACGCCTTCCGCGCGTCGGCCGCGACCGTGCCGAACGACTTGCCGGTGTTCTCCGCCTTGAGGTTGGCCTTCGCGCCGTCGACGGACACGAAGGACAGTCCCACCTGGACGTTGACCTGCGCGCCGTTGAGGTTGGCGAAGGTGACGTACCCGCCGCTGCCCGGGCCGGACACGGTGGTGTCCTGCGGCGCCACCTTGGCCGGGCGCGCGATCGAGGCGTCGACGCCGTTGGGCTGCGCGACCTTCGCCTTCGCGCCACCGGTTTCGGCGGCCTTGCCCGGCGTCACGGCCCCGTTCTTCCAGGTACCGATCGACTCGAACGGCGTGTCGAACTTCGCCGAGAAGTAGACGCGGTAGCTGTTCTGCGCGCCGCAGAAGCGGCCGCTCGTGGCCCAGCCGCTGATGGTGTCCTTGCCGATGGTGATCGACGCGTCGTCGGTGCCGTTGACCGAGCCGGACGTGTTGATCAGCAGCGTCGACGACGCGCCGGCCGGGTAGGTCAGGCGCGCGGAGCCGGTGCGCTGGGTCGCGCTCAGCTCCACCTTCGCGCCGCTGTCCAGGGTGACGTCGTAGGCGCCCGCCGTCGCGTGTTCGTTCGTGTGCGAGAACTTCGACGTGTAGTGCGCGGGGTCGGTCGCCGGGGAGGTGGTCACCTCGCCGACGTACGGGATGAACGGGATGTCCTCGTAGGTCGAGCAGCCGGCGCCGGAAAGGTGCGTCAGGCTGAACCCGGTCAGGGCGTTGTCGTCGTAGAAGTACCCGCCGGGCTGGGACTTCACCGTGTCCGGGCTCCACTGGACCATGCCGAACGGCACGACCGCGCCCGGGAACGTGTTGCCGGCACCGCCCCCGGTGCCGTGGTCGGCCCCACCGGGCCGGGTGCCCACGAAGGGGTTGACCCACTTCGCGTAATCGGTGCTCGTAGCTGCGGCGGCGGGAACAGCGGGAGCCACCGCTGCGGTCACCGCCAATGTCAGGAAAGCTAAACCGGCTCTGAAGCGCGCTCGCGCCATGGCCATCGCCTCTCCACCTCGTCAGCGCGACCGGAACCGGTGTCATGACAACCTTGTCGCGCAGTCGGTCGAACCGGGCCACCTTGGGCAGCGGCTCACCAGGCAGTCAAGGGTCCCGTCAAGACCTGTCCGGTTCCGGACAGCGTGATCAGCCGTCTGCCCTACGACTTCGGTAGCCGAATCGGCACAATCCGCGCGGGAGGCGTTGACAAGGCGCGGGGTCGTGGCGTTCAATCCCGGTCACTATGACAACGTTGTCTCCTCCTGGGCGGGACCCCGGCGGCGCCCCGCGCACCACGAGCAGGCGGGCCACGATGAGCGACGTGGCCCGGCTGGCGGGCGTGAGCATCAAAACCGTCTCACGCGTCGTCAACGACGAGCCGGCGGTGCACCCCGACACCGCCGAGCGGGTCATGGCCGCCATCGAGCAGCTGGGCTTCCGGCGCAACCTCGGCGCGCGCAACCTACGCCGCGGGTCCACGACCGGCACCATCGGGCTGATCGTCGAGGACGTCGGCAACCCCTTCTACTCCGAGCTGAATCGCGCGGTCGAGCGGATCGCGACGTCGTTCGGCCGCCAGGTGCTCACCGGCTCGTCCGAGGAGAACTCCGACCGCGAGCGCGAGCTCGTCCTGGAGTTCTGCGCGCGGCGGGTGGACGGCATCCTCGTCGTCCCGGCCGGCCTGCAGCACGGCTACCTGGTGCCGGAGATGCGCGCCGGCACGCCGGTCGTGTTCATCGACCGCCCGGCCGGCGACATCGTGGCCGACACGGTGCTGGTCGACAACCTCGGCGGCACCATCGAAGCCGTCACCCACCTCGCCAAGCACGGCCACCGCCGGATCGCGTTCCTCGGCGACAGCCCGGACATCTTCACCGCGGCCGAGCGCCTGCGCGGGTTCCGCGAGGGCTGCGTGCGCAACGGCATCTCCTACGACGAATCGCTGGTCTCCATGCGGACGCCGACGCAGGAGGGCATCGGCGACGCGGTGAAGCGGCTGCTGCACGGCCCGGACGCGGCGACCGCGGTGATCGCGGGGAACAACCGGGTCGCGGTGCACCTGCTGCGCGCACTCGCCCACGCCGAGCACCGCCCGGCGATGGTCGGCTTCGACGACTTCGAGCTGGCGGACCTGCTCGACCCGCCGGTCACCGTCGTCGCGCACGACGTCAGCGCGCTGGGCCACGCCGCGGCCGAGCTGCTCTTCGCCCGCGTCCAAGGAGACCAGTCCCCGCCCAGAAAGGTAGTCCTGCCCGTGCATCTCGTCGCCCGCGGTTCCGGTGAGGTCGCCCCGTGACCCTCGAACCCATCCGGCTCCCGGCCAACCAGCCGCCCCAGTTCTACCGCGGGGGCGACGCCATCGCGGCGCTGCGCGGAGCCCCGTCCGAGTCGAAGTTCGGCCCGGAGGACTGGGTCGCCTCGGCGACCACCATGTTCGGCCAGGACACCAACGGCCTGACCCGGCTGCCGGACGGCGCCTGGCTGCGCGACGCGGTCGTGGCGAACCCGAACGGCTGGCTCGGCGCCAAGCACGTCGAGGCGCTCGGGACGTCGACCGGGCTGCTGGTCAAGCTGCTCGACGCCGGCCAGCGGCTGCCCGTGCACTTCCACCCGGACGACACGTTCGCGAAGCGGCACTTCGACTCGCACTTCGGCAAGACCGAGGCGTGGATCGTGGTCGGCACGTACGGCGCCGACCCGCGCGTCTACCCCGGCTTCAAGGAGACGCTGTCGAAGGCGACCGTGTCCGAGTGGACGCGGGAGCAGGACGTGCCGTCGATGCTGGGCGCGCTCAACAGCGTCCCGGTCCGCCCGGGCGACACGGTTTACATCCCGGCCGGGCTGCCGCACGCGATCGGCGAAGGCGTCTTCGTGGTCGAGCTGCAGCAGCCGACGGACTTCTCGCTGACCATCGAGTGGCGCGACTTCCTGGCGTCGCCGGAAAAGGGCCACCTCGGCCTCGGCTTCGACACCGCGATCGAGGCGCTGGACACGTCCGGGTGGGACGCCGAGCGCCTGGAGACCCTCATCAAGCGCACGGCGGCCGACAGCTCGTCCACTGTGGACCTGCTGGCCGGCGGTTCGGAGCGGTTCTTCCGCGCCGACCAGCTGCGCACGACCATGACGACAACGTTGTCACTCGATCCGTCGTTCGCGGTCCTGGTCGTCCTCGACGGCGAAGGGACCCTCCGCACCGAGCACGGCGGCGAGCACGCGCTGGCGAAGGGCGACACCTACGTCGTCCCGTTCGACGCCGGTCAGACCGAGCTGTCCGGCACGGCGACGGTGATCCGCTGCCGCCCACCGGCCCCGGAAGAGAGGCACGGATGAGCGAAATCCTCCTCGACGCGGTCGAGCTGACCAAGCACTACGGGTCCGTCGAAGCCCTGCGCGGCGCGTCGTTCCAGGCCCGCGCGGGCGAGGTGACCGCGCTGATCGGCGACAACGGCGCCGGCAAGTCCACTTTGGTCAAATGCCTCTCCGGCGCGGAGCAGCCGACGTCCGGCAAGATCCTCCTCGACGGCACCGAGGTGCACCTCGACTCGCCGACGACGGCCCGGCGGCTGGGCATCGAAACCGTGTACCAGGACCTCGCCGTCGCGCCCGAGCTGGACCCGGCGGCCAACCTGTTCCTCGGCCGGGAGATCCACCGCAAAGGCATCCTCGGCAAGCTCGGCATGCTCGACAAGGCCGAGATGCGGCGCCAGGCGGTCGAAGAGTTCCAGCGGCTGGGCGTGACGCTGCAGAGCACCGACGTCCCGATCGGCTCGCTGTCCGGCGGCCAACGGCAGAGCGTCGCGGTGGCACGCTCGGTCGTGTGGGCGTCGAAGGTCGTGTTCATGGACGAGCCGACGGCCGCGCTGGGCGTGGTGCAGCGCGAGCGCGTCCTCGACGTCATCAAGAAGGTGCGCGACAAAGGCATCGCCGTCGTGCTGATCAGCCACAACATGCCCGAGGTGCTGTCGGTCGCCGACCGCGTCGAGGTGCTGCGGCTCGGCAAGCGCGTCGCCCGGTTCGCCGGGCCGGACACGAAGCTCGAAGACCTCGTCGCCGCGATGACCGGCGCGCTGGTGCAGGAGGAGGCCGCATGAGCGTGTCCGCGCCGCAGCAGAAGGACATCCAGGAGTCACCCGAAGCGGGCTTCGGCAAGCGGCCGCTGGGCAAGCGGCTGGTCGAGGCCAACACGTTCTGGATCGGGCTGGTCCTGGTGGCCCTCGTCATCCTGTTCAGCGTGATCGCGCCGGACAGCTTCCCGACCCTGTTCACCTTCCAGACGCTGTTCATCGAGTCCGCGGTGCTGCTCATCCTTTCGGTGGGCATGACGTTCGTGATCATCACCTCGGGCATCGACCTCTCGGTCGGCTCGGTGCTGATCCTCGCGGGCATGGTCGCGGGCAAGACGATGGAGGCGATGTCCGGCGGCGACGCGTCGAAGGCGGGTTGGGGCGTGATCATCGTCGGGCTCGTCGTCGCCGTCGTCACCGGCACGATCTGGGGGCTGATCAACGGCGTGCTCGTCGCGCTGGCCAAGATCCCGGCGCTGATCGTCACGCTCGGCACCATGGGGGCCGCGCTGGCCACCGCCTACCTGCTCAACGGCGGCTCGGACCTGCGGACCGTGCCGGCCGCGCTCACCCAGACCCTCGGCTACGGTACGTCGTTCGGCGTGGTGCCCAACCTCGTGATCGTGGCGATCGTGATCACGGTGATCGGCGCGTGGCTGCTGCGGACGACCAAGTTCGGCCGGTACACCTTCGCGGTGGGCTCCAACGCCGAGGGGGCGCGCCGGGCGGGCATCGGCGTGACCGCGCACCTGCTCAAGGTCTACACGCTGACCGGCTTCCTGGCCGGGATCGCCGGGTTCCTCTCGCTGGCCTACTACAACTCGACCACCATCTCCGGGCACACCACCGACAACCTCAACGCCATCGCCGCGGTCGTCATGGGCGGCACCAGCCTCTTCGGCGGCGTCGGCACGATCCTCGGCACGGTGATCGGGGTGTTCATCCCCGCCGTGCTGCGCAAGGGCTTCAACATCATCCACGTCCAGGACTTCTGGCAGATGTTCATCGTCAGCTGGGTCCTGGTCGCCGCCGTCTGGTTCGACCAGCGACGCCGGCGCCGCCGCAACTCCCGCTGAATCCCCTGAGTACGAAGAGGTGCTTATGAAGCTGACCAAGACTCTCACCGCCATGGGTGCCGTGGTCTCCGCCGCCGCCCTGCTCACCGCGTGCGGGTCCGGCACGGTCGGGCAGAGCGGGTCCGGCAGCTCCGCCCAGCCGCCCGGCGGCAAGAAGCTGGCGCTGATCCCCGGCGTGCAGGCCGAGCCGTTCTACATCTCGCTGCAGTGCGGCGCGGAGGCCGAGGCGAAGAAGCTGGGCTACGAGCTGACCACGCAGGCGCCGCAGAAGTTCGACGCGCCCCTGCAGACGCAGCTGGTCAACGCCCTCGGCGCGAACCCGCCGGCGGCGCTGCTCATCGCCCCGACCGACGACACCGCGATGCTGGCCCCGATCCAGCAGGTGAAGGCGCGCGGCACGAAGATCGTCGAGGTCGACACGGCGCTGAAGGACACCGGCGTGGCCGTGTCCTCCATTTCGTCCGACAACGCCGCGGGCGGCAAGCTCGCCGCGCAGACGATGGCCAAGCTGGCGGGCGGCAAGAGCGGCTCGGTGCTGGTGCTCGACACGATCGCCGGCACGTCCACGACCGCGGCGCGGGCCAAGGGCTTCGAGGACGAGCTGAAGAACACGCCGAACCTGAAGTCGATCGGCGTCCAGTTCACCCAGAACGAGCCCGAGCAGGCCGCGGCCAAGGTGACGGCCGCGCTGTCGTCGACCCCGGACCTGATCGGCGTCTTCGCGACCAACCTCAACACCGGTGAAGGCGCGGCGACCGGCCTGCGCAACGCGGGCAAGGTCGGCGCGGTGAACCTGATCGGCTTCGACGCCAGCCCGTCGGAGGTGGAAGGCCTCAAGAACGGTCAGTACCAGGCGCTGATCGCCCAGGACCCGGCCTCGATCGGCACCCAGGGTGTCGACCAGGCCGTGGCGGCCATCGAGGGCAAGCCGGTGACGCGCACGCTCACCGCGCAGCTGCACTCGATCACCAAGGCCGACATGGACGCCAACTCGCAGTACTTCTACAAGCAGTCCTGCTGAGCCGTCCGTCAGGGTCCTGCGAGCGGCGTACCCGTCGCTCGCAGGGCCCTGACCTGCAGATTCACTGCCAGTGATCGCACCGGGCCGGTCACCGCGGGGAAGACACCGCTCACCGCACGGCCCGTTCCCCCGCACGGGTGGCCGGCGTCACACTCACTTGCACATGCATCGGCACATGCATGATCGCAGGGAGGGTGCGATGAACTACGAACGGCCGGCCGTGCACCGGACGATCTTCGCCGTGGACGTCGAGGGCTACGGCGACCAGCGCCGGACGACACCACACCGCCTGGCGTTGCGCGCCGGGCTCTACCGCGCGCTCTGCCGGGCGTTCGACGACGCCGGTGTCCCGTGGGCGGACTGCCGGCGCGAAGACTGCGGCGACGGCGTCTTCGTCCTCGCGCCGGCGGAGATCCCGAAAGGGCCCTTCGTCGAGTTCCTGCCCACCGCGCTCGCCGTGGCGCTGCACCGGCACAACCGCACGCACCACGCCGAGGCCCGGATCCGGCTCCGGATGGCCCTGCACGCGGGTGAAGTCGCCTACGACGACCACGGCGTCACCGCGCCGGCGATCAACCAGACGTTCCGGCTCCTGGAGGCCGCGCCGCTGAAGGCGGCCCTCAAGGCGTCGCCCGGCGTGCTGGCGCTCATCACGTCGGCCTGGTTCTTCGACGAGGTCGTCCGGCACAGCGAAGGGCTCGACCCGACGACGTTCCGGCCGGTGCCGGTGGCGGTCAAGGAGACCCGCACGACCGGCTGGATCGCGCTGCCGGACCGGCCCTACCCCGCCGACGCCCGGCTGCTGGAGTCGGCGCCCGCCCGGGTCACCGGGCTCGACGACTACCGCACCTGGCGCCGCTTCCGCCGCCACGCCCAGGTGCTGGCCGACCGCGAGGACCCCGCCTGGCCGTAGGATCTACTGCCCTGGACACCGTCGCCAAGGGGAGGCCCGATGACCGTGCACCTGCGCCCGGCGTCCCGCGCCGACCCGCTGCCGGTGCTCGCCGCCGCCCGCCGGATCACCGACGACCTGCGTGACGGCCTCGCCGGCACCCGGGCCCGCCGCGCCGCGCACGGCCTGCGCCGGCTGTTCGGCTTCCCCGGGCTCGGCCTCACCGACCTGTCCGGCTCGCTGCTCTGGTCGGGACGGCCGGGACCGGACGCGGTCGTCGCGACGGTGCTCGACGGCGTGCTGCACACGGAGGAACCCGGCTCGGCGCCGGACGTCCTCGCCCTGCCGTTGCACGTCCGCGACGAGCTGGCCGGCGTCCTGCTGGTCGTCGGCGACGTCCGGGACGCCGTCGCGAGCGAAGCGGCGGACCTCGTCGTCCGGGCGCTGGAGCGCGGGCGGCTGGAGGCGTCGGCGGACCAGGCGGCGCAGGCCGAGCTGCGGGCGTTGCGGGCGGAGATGTCACCGCACTTCGTCTACAACGCGCTCACCGTCATCGCGTCGCTGGTGCGTTCGGACCCCGACCGCGCCCGCGACCTCATGCTCGACTTCGCCGACTACACGCGTTACAGCCTGGCGCGGCACGGCGAGTACACGGTGGTCGCCGAGGAGTTCCGCGCGATCGAGACGTACCTGGCGCTGCAGCGGGCGGTGCTCGGCGAACGGCTGCGCGTCCAGGTGCGGGTGGCGCCGGAGATCCTCGCCGTCGCCGTGCCGTACCTCGTCCTGGAACCGCTGGTGGAGAACGCGATCCGGCACGGCATCGAGCCGCGGTCGGGCACCGGGCTGGTCCAGGTGCACGGCCAGGCGGAAGGGAACGACTGCGTGATCTTCGTCGAGGACGACGGGGTCGGCATGGACCCGAAGCGGGCCGCGGACATCCTGGCCGGGCGCACCGGCGAGGACGACCCCGCTGGCCTTGGACTGGCCAATGTGGACAGGCGATTGCGGGACGTCTACGGCGCCTGGTACGGCCTGACGGTCGAGACCGAGGTCGGCGCGGGCACCCGGGTGATCGTGCGGGTGCCGCGGTTCCAACCGGGGGTGCTGCCGTGACCGGGCTGCGGGTCCTCGCCGTCGACGACCTGCCACCCGCGTTGGACGAGCTGTGCCGCATGCTGCGCGAAGCACCCGAAGTCGGCGAAGTCGTCGGCGCGGGTGACGCGCTGAAGGCGTTGAAGCTGCTTCAGGCGGACAGGTTCGACGCGGTGTTCCTGGACATCTCGATGCCGGGCCTCGACGGCCTCGAACTGGCGTCCCTGCTGGCGAAGCTGAGCGAGCCACCGGTGATCGTCTTCGTCACGGCACACGACGGCCACGCGGTGACGGCGTACGGCATCGGCGCGGTGGACTACCTGCTCAAGCCGGTCCGCGCGGAACGGCTGTCGGCGGCGCTGGCGAAGGTGCGGCGGATGGCGACCCCGGCCCCGCGCCCGGCCCCGGACGCGATGGCGGCGCTGCCGGTGGAGTCGGGCGGCCGGACCCGGTACGTCCGGCGCGACGACGTCCTGTTCGCCGAGGCCCACGGCGACTACGTCCGGCTGCACACGCGCGGCGGGGTCCACCTGGTGCGGATGCCGATCTCCCGGCTCGAGGAGTACTGGGAGGGCACGGGTTTCAGCCGCGTGCACCGCGGGTTCCTGCTGGCCGTGGGAGCGGTGCTGGAGCTGCGCAGCGACACGGCGGGCGGCCTGCTGGCCCACACGGAGGCCGGCGACGTCCCGGTGAGCCGTCGTCACGCGCGGGACCTGCGGGACCGGCTGCTGGAGGCCGCCCAGCGCGGCCAGCTCGGGCCGGGCCCGCGGTGAGCCGCCCCCGGGCACCCGGGCGGGGACCGCGATGAGCAAGATCCGCCGGGTGGCCGTCACCAGCCCGCAGACCCGCCTCGCCCACGCGCGGCGCCGCTCGCGCGCCCGCTGGCGCCAGCCGCGCCTGCCCGCGGGCGACACCCAGCGCGCCACCGCGCTCTACCGCGCCCAGCGCCGCCGCGGCGTGCCCGCCCTGCTCCTGATGTTCGCCCTCCTCCTCGGCCTGCCCGGGATCTTCGCCCTCTTCCCCGGCCTGGACACCGTGCGGCTGCTGGGCATCCCGCTGTCCTGGCTGATGATCGCGGTCCTGCCGTACCCGGCGATGGCCGTCCTGGCCCGCTGGCAGCTGCGCCGCGCCGAACGCCTCGAGGACGACCGATGACCCGAGCACCCCAATGTGGCCTTCGGTGCGTCACACGCACCCAAGGCGGCCTTCGGTGCGTCACACGCACCGAAGGCCGCCTTGGGGCGCTCGAGACCGGCGGGGCCGGGTAGTGGGCGTCGCGCTGGCCGTCGCGCCGGTCGTGCTCGTGACCCTGCTGATCGGCGTCCGCGGGGTCGCCGCGATGCGCACGACCTCCGACTTCCTCGTCGCGTCCCGCCGGATCTCCCCGCTGGTCAACTCCGCGGCCGTCTCCGGCGAGTACCTCAGCGCGGCGTCCTTCCTCGGCGTCGCCGGGCTCGTCGTCAAGGACGGCATCGGCGCCCTCTGGTACCCGGTCGGCTTCACCGCCGGCTACATCGCCATGCTGGTGCTGGTCGCCGCGCCGATGCGCCGCTCGGGCGCGCTCACCGTCCCGGACTTCGCCGAAGCCCGCCTCAACTCCCCCGCGCTGCGCCGCCTTGCCGCCGTCGTCGTGCTCGTGATCGGCACCATCTACGTCGTCCCGCAGTTCCGCACCGCCGGTCTCGTGCTCGCGGCCGTCGGCGGCACCCAGTACTGGGTCGGTGTCGTGCTCGCCGGTGCCGCGGTCAGCGTCACCCTCGCCCTCGGCGGCATGCGCGCGGCGACGTACGTGCAGGCGTTCCAGTTCGTGCTCAAGCTGCTGCTGTTCCTGGTCCCGGCCATCTGGCTGGTGCTGCAGGCCGGCGCGGTCAACCGGACCGACGCCCTGCACCCGGTCGAATTCACCCACTTCGCCCGCGAGACGCCGGTGCGGTTCGAGGTCGACGTCACCATGGAGCTGCGCGAGCCGACCCCCGTCCGCCTCAACGGCGCCGTGCAGACGCTCCCGCCGGGCGAGTTCACCGCGCACAGCCAGGACGAGGTCGTGTTCGGCACGGGCGCGGCGGTGCCCGCGGTCCGCGGCGGGGCCCCGCTCGGCGGCGCCGACTGGCAACGCCCGCTGCTCGACCTCGGCGACCAGGGCTACCCGCTGCTCGGCACGTGGTCCGTGCTCATCGCGACCATGCTCGGCACGATGGGCCTGCCGCACGTGCTCATGCGCTTCCACACCAGCCCGGACGGCCGCGCCGCGCGCCGCACCGCCGCGATCACCGTCGCGCTGCTCGGCGTGTTCTACCTCTTCCCCGGCGTGTACGGGGTCCTCGGCCGCGTTCTCGTGCCCGGGCTCTACCTGTCGGGCGCCACGGACACCGTGGTCGTCGCACTGCCGTACCAAGTGGACAGTGGCTGGGCCGGCGGCCTGTTCACGGCGTTGCTGACCGCGGGCGCGTTCGCCGCGTTCCTGGCGACGTCGCTCGGCCTGCTGCTGGTGATGTCCGGCGCGCTCGCGCACGACCTCGTGCCCGGCGGGCTGCGGCGGCTGCGGATCGCCGTGTTCGGCGTCGCCGGCGTGATGGTGCTGCTCGCGCTGCGTTCGGCCGAACTCGACGCCGGGGTGCTCGTCACGTGGGGCTTCACCGTGGCGGCGTCGACGTTCTGCCCGCTGCTCGTGCTCGGCATCTGGTGGCCGCGGCTGACCGCGGCGGGCGGGATCGCCGGCGTGCTGACCGGGCTGGTCGCGTCGTCCGGCTCGATCCTGTTCGCCCTCGCCGGGCCCGGCCTGCACGGCTGGGTGGCGATCTTGGTCCAGCAACCGGCACCCTGGTCGGTACCGCTGGCATTCGGCGTAATGGCGCTGGTCTCGCTGCGGGGCAGGCCACCGGCCTGGTCCACGGCGGCGATGCTCCGCCTGCACCTGGACGAGCCCCGTTCGACCCGGCCGCGCGACCGTTCGTCAACCGTTCGTCGTCTCGCCCGGCTGTTGAGCCGCTGAATCTTCACGCGAGACTCACACGTCCCTACGGTGTCGCACGTCACTTTCCGCAGCGCCGCGAGGGAGCAAGCGATGAGCACGACCGACACCGGCGGGCCCCCGGACACCTCAGAAACCATCTGGGAACGAGCGCACGACAGCACCGAGTTCCGCGAGCTGCGCAGCCGCCTGCGCCGGTTCGTCTTCCCGATGACGGCGTTGTTCCTGCTCTGGTACCTGCTGTACGTGCTGCTCGCCGACTACGCGCACGGCTTCATGAGCACCAAGCTGTTCGGCAACATCAACGTCGGCCTGGTCTTCGGCCTGCTGCAGTTCGTCTCGACGTTCGTCATCACCGGCCTGTACGTCCGGTACGCCAACCGGAAGCTGGACCCGGTCGCCGAGAAGATCCGTGACGACATCGAGGGAGAGCAGGCATGAAGATCCTCGCCGCGGGGGTGGAGGGCAGCAACCCGCTCCTCAACATCATCATCTTCGCCCTCTTCGTGGTCATCACGCTGGTGATCGTGTTCCGGGCCAGCCGCAACACGAAGACCGCGTCGGACTACTACGCCGCCGGCCGCGCGTTCACCGGCCCGCAGAACGGCATCGCGATCTCGGGTGACTACCTTTCCGCGGCGTCGTTCCTGGGTATCGCGGGCGCGATCGCCATCAACGGCTACGACGGCTTCCTCTACTCCATCGGCTTCCTCGTCGCGTGGCTCGTGGCATTGCTGCTGGTCGCCGAGCTGCTGCGCAACACCGGCAAGTTCACGATGGGCGACGTGCTGGCGTTCCGGATGAAGCAGCGTCCGGTGCGGGCGGCGGCGGCGACGTCGACGCTGATCGTGTCGTTCTTCTACCTGCTGGCGCAGATGGCCGGCGCCGGCGGCCTCGTCGCGCTGCTGCTCGGCGTCGAAGGCACCGGGGCGCAGGCGCTGGTCATCGCCGTGGTCGGCGTGATCATGATCGCCTACGTGCTGATCGGCGGCATGAAGGGCACCACCTGGGTGCAGATCATCAAGGCCGCGCTGCTGATCATCGGCGCGCTCGCGATCACCCTGTGGGTCCTCGGCAAGTACGGCTTCAACTTCTCGAACCTGCTGCAGGCCGCCGTCGACAAGGCGGGCAAGGCCGGTCAGACGCTGCTCGGGCCGGGCAAGCAGTACGGCACCAACGGAACGTCCAAACTGGACTTCCTGTCGCTGGGCATCGCGCTGGTCCTGGGCACCGCCGGCCTGCCGCACGTCCTGATGCGCTTCTACACGGTGCCGACGGCGAAGGACGCGCGGCGCTCGGTGGTTTGGGCGATCGTGCTGATCGGCGTGTTCTACCTGTTCACGCTGGTGCTGGGCTACGGCGCCGGTGCGCTGGTCGGGCCCGACGCCATCAAGAAGGCGCCGGGCGGGGTCAACTCGGCCGCGCCGCTGCTCGCGCTGGAGCTGGGCGGCCCGGTGCTGCTGGGCCTGATCTCCGCGATCGCGTTCGCCACGATCCTCGCGGTGGTCGCCGGCCTGACGATCACGGCGTCCGCGTCCTTCGCGCACGACGTCTACGCCAACGTCGTGAAGAAGGGCAAGACGTCGCCGGATTCGGAGGTCAGGGTCGCCCGGATCACCGCGGTGGTGATCGGCGTGCTGGCCATCGGCGGCGGCATCCTGGCCAACGGGCAGAACGTCGCCTTCCTGGTCGCGCTGGCGTTCGCGGTCGCGGCGTCGGCGAACCTGCCCACGATCCTGTATTCGCTGTTCTGGAAGCGGTTCAACACCCAGGGCGCGCTGTGGTCGATCTACGGCGGCCTGGCCGTCACGATCGTGCTGATCGTGTTCTCGCCCGCGGTGTCCGGCAAGAGCACGTCGATGATCAAGCACGCCGACTTCGCCTGGTTCCCGCTGAGCAACCCGGGCATCGTCTCGATCCCGGTCGCGTTCATCCTGGGCTGGCTCGGCACGGTCCTGTCCAAGGAGCACGACGAGAAGAAGTACGCCGAGATGGAGGTCCGCTCCCTGACCGGCGCGGGCGCCGAGAAGGCGGTCGTCCACTAACCGGTCTTTCGGGGGTTCCGGGTGGCGGAGCCCCGATTCGGCACAGCCCCCACCAACCCCGGAGGCCGCCGCGAGGGTGTTCCCGATCCCCTCGCGGCGGCCTTCGGCCATCAGTACGGCAGTTTTCCTTCGGCGACGGCCCGCACGGTCGCCTCGAACTGCTTGCGGACGTACTGCCACAGCCCGCCGCCCAGCGAAATCCTCGCCACCCCCAGTTCGGCGAGGCCGGCCAGGCCCGGGCTGCCCGGCCACGCGGGCGCGTTGACCGCTCCGCCGACACCCTGCACGAACTCCGCGATCAGCCCGGGCGTGCGCAGGTGGATCGGGTAGACGCAGTCGGCGCCCGCGTCGAGATAGGCCTTCGCCCGAGAGATGCCGTCGGCCAGCGCCGCTTTCGGGTCGACTTCGCGGAACGAGTCGACCCGGGCGTTGATGACCAGGGCGTCGCCCGCCGCCTCGCGCAGGGCGGCGATGCGCCCGGCCTGCTCGGCGACCGGCCGCACCTCGCCGGTGGCGTGGTCGGTGTCCTCGAAGTTGCAGCCGGCCGCACCCGCGTCGAGCAGCCGTCCCGCCAGCTCCGCGCCGGACAGGCCGTAGCCTGACTCGGCGTCGACGGTCACCGGCACGCCGACGGCCTTGGCGATCCGCGCGGCGGCCGCGAACATCTCGTCAGCGGGCGCCTTTTCGCCGTCGGCGAAGCCGAGGGCAGCCGCCACGGCGACCGAGCTGGTCGCCACGGCGGGGAACCCGGCGGCCTCGACGAGCTTGGCCGTGTCGGCGTCCCACGCGTTCGGCAGCACCAGCGGCTTGCCGGGCACGTGCAGCGCCTTGAGCGCGGCCGCGCTCACGCGTCGCGCTTCGGGAGCGGCGTGTGGCTGGTGATCGTCATCCGGTTCCAGCTGTTGATCGCGATGATCTCCCACGCGACCGCGCGGTACTGGTCCTCGGTGAACACCTTCACCGCCTGCTCGTAGACGTCGTCGGGGACAGCCTGGGTCGCGGACAGCTTGGTCATCGCCTCGGTGAGGGCGAGGGCGGCCTGCTCCTGCTCGGTGAACAGGTCCGTCTCGCGCCAGCCGTCGAGCACGAACAGCCGCCGCGGCGACTCGCCCAGCTCCAGGGCGTCGCGGGAGTGCATGTCGAGGCAGTACGCGCAGCCGTTGATCTGGGACGCGCGGGTCTTCACCAGTTCGAGGAGCTTGGGGTCGAGTCCGGCGTTCGCCCCGGCCTTGTTGACCTCCGCCTGCAGGTTCGCCATCGCCTGGTAGAGCTCGGGCGCCTGCCCGAGTCCGATTCGCTTCGTCATGCCACCACGCTAGCCCCAACTGGTCCACGGGTATGGTCCAGTCACATGACGGATTCGTGGTCCAGTTCCGGGCTCGACGTCCACCTCGGCTGGCAGCCGTCGACGGGCCGCCGCGGTCTCGCCGCGGCGATCCGCACCGCCATCCGCGAGGGCCGGTGGCAGCCGGGCGCGGCGGTGCCCTCGACCCGCGCGCTGGCGCACGACCTCGGTGTCGCGCGCGGCACGGTCACGCGGGTGTACGCCGACCTCGCGGCCGAGGGCTACCTGCGCACGGCCCAGGGCGCGCCGACCCGGGTGGCGACCGCGGGGTCACTCCCCCAGTCCGCCCCACGGCAGGCGCCCCGCGACCCGGCGCCGCGCTGGGACCTGCGGCCGGGACGCCCGGACCTGACGGCCTTCCCGCGTCAGGCGTGGATCACCGCGACGCGGCGCGCCCTGCTGCGGACCCCGGCGGCGGCGTTCGGCTACGAGTCGGAGTTCGGCGCGCCGGAGCTGCGCGACACCCTCGCGGCATACCTGGCCCGCAGCCGCGGGGTGGTGGCCGACCCGGAGCGGATCGTGGTGTGCCACGGGTACTCGCACGCGGTCGCCGTGCTGTCCCGGGCGTTGTCCGGCCTGGGCGTCGGCGAAATCGCCTTCGAGAACCCGTCGTTCGGCAGGTACCGGTCCATCGCGGCGGCCCAGGGCCCGCGGGTGGTCGGCGTGCCGGTCGACGAGCACGGGATCGACGTGTCCGCCTTGGCCAGCCCGGCGGTGGTCGTGACGGCGGCACACCAGTACCCGACCGGCGTCACGCTGGCCCCGCCGCGACGGGCGGCACTGACCCGCTGGGCCACCGAGTCGGGGGCGTTCGTGCTGGAGGACGACTACGACGGCGAGTTCCGCTTCGACCGTCAGCAGGTCGGGGCGTTGCAGGCGCTGGCGCCGGAGCGGGTGGTGTACGCGGGCACGGCGAGCAAGACGCTGGCGCCGGCCTTGCGCCTGGCGTGGCTGGTGCTGCCGCGGTCGCTGGTGGAGCCGGTCCGCGCGGCGATGGCCGACAGCGGTTCGCGCCCGGTGGTGCTGAACCAGCTGGTGCTGGCGGAGCTGATCGACTCGGGCGCGTACGACCGGCACGTCCGCCGCAGCCGCGCCGAGTACCGCTCACGCCGTGCGCGCCTGCTGGCCGCGTTGCCGGACTCGGTGCGCCCGCGAGGCATCGCGGCGGGCCTGCACCTGCTGCTGATGCTGCCGGCGGACGGCCCCTCGGAAGCGACGGCGCTGGCGGCCTGCCGCCGCCGCGCGATCGGCATCGAGGGCCTGTCGGGCTACTGGATGGAGCCCGGCGGCCCGGGAGGCCTGATCGTCGGCTACGCGGCGACGCCGAAACACGCGTTCGCGGGAGCCACGCAGACGTTGGTGGAAGCCCTCTGGGAAATCACCTCCTGACCGGTCCGCGGGCCGTCAGAACCAGCAACCGGGGCGGACGCGAAGCAGTTCCGTCCGCAGCACGGGCGTCCCGTCGACCGGCGCCGGATCATCGGCAGTCGGCTGGATTCCACCGGCGGCGACCTTGTCTAGCGTCTTCAGCCCTTCGGCGCCGACCGTCCCGAAGACCGTGTAGTTCGGCCGCAGCGCGGAATCGCCGTACACGACGAAGAACTGCGAGCCGTTCGTGTCCGGTCCCGCGTTGGCCATCGCCAGCAACCCGCGCGCGTACACCCGCCGAGCCCCGGTCGGGTCGGTCGGCGCGGGCGGCAGGTCCACCGGCAGCTCGTCCTTGTACTTGTAGCCCGGGCCGCCTTCGCCGGTCGCGGTCGGGTCGCCGCACTGCAGGACCTTCAACGTCGGGTACGCCGTGAGCCGGTGGCACACCGTGTGGTCGTAGAACCGGTGCCGCGCCAGGTGCAGGAAGCTCTGCACGGTGCACGGCGCCTTCGCCCGGTCGAGCCGCAGCGGCAGCGCGCCCTGGGTGGTCGGGATCGCGACGTCGACCTGGCCGTGACTCGGCGTGTGCCGCGGGTCGGGCGGCAGCGGTACCGGCCGCGCGGGCGGGTCGTCGGGCGTCCCGGTGTACTGGCAGGGCCCGTGCGTCGTCTTCGGCGGCGGCGCGTCGGCCGCGGTGGCGACGCCGTTGCCGGCCACGAACAACGCGCCGGCCGCCAGCGCGGTGACGAGTGTCTTCTTCATCCTGCACGCCCTCCCAGTGATCGCCCGGTTCCGGAGCGCCCCGCAGTCTAGGGCCCGGCACCGACAGCCAGAACCGGCGAAAGTCGCCCATGTCAACCGGTCGGGTGAACCTCGGCGGCGGCCCCCCGGAAATTGTCGGACCCCCGGCGCACGATGGTCAGCACGCGGCGAACCCGCCGCCAACGAGGGAGGGCACCATGGAATTCCGGCGAAGATCCGTTGCCGTGGCACGGTTTCTGTTCACGACGCTGGCCCGGGCCGCGCTACCGCCGCAGATCCGCGATCAGCTCTTCCGCGGCGGCGAACGGATCGATCTGCCGGGCCACCACGCGTTCGGCGACCCCGGCGAGCCGTCCGCCGCCGCGCAGGTCCACCAGCTCGGCGCGCAACCGCCGGAGCGCGATGGCCTCGATCTCTTCGCGCGCCCGCTGGACGCGACGCCGGGACAGCTCGCCGTGTTCGGCGAGCCAGTCGTGATGGGCGGCGAGGGCGCGCACGACCTCGTCGATGCCCTCACCTTTCGCCGCGACGGTCCGCACGATCGGCTGGCGCCAGGCGGGCCCCCGGATCTCCCGGCGCGCCAGGGAAATCATCTGCTTGAGGTCGTGCACCGTCGCGTCGGCGCCCTCGCGGTCCGCCTTGTTCACGACGAACACGTCGGCGATCTCGAGCACCCCGGCCTTCGCCGCCTGGATCCCGTCACCCATGCCCGGCGCGAGCAGCACCACCGTGGTGTCGGCCAGCTTCACGACGTCCACTTCGGACTGTCCGACGCCCACGGTCTCGATCAGTACCACGTCGAAGCCCGCGGCGTCGAGCACGCGCACGGCCTGCGGGGTCGCCCAGGAAAGGCCGCCGAGGTGCCCGCGCGTGGCCATCGAGCGGATGAACACGCCGGGGTCGGTGGCGTGCTCGGTCATCCGGATCCGGTCGCCGAGGAGCGCGCCGCCGGAAAACGGCGAAGACGGGTCGATGGCGAGGACCCCGACGCGTTTGCCTTCCGCGCGCAACGCGGTGAGCAGCGCCGAAGTCGAAGTCGACTTGCCGACGCCGGGCGGACCGGTGAGCCCGACGACCCGGGCCCGTCCGGTGTGCGGGGTCAGCGCCCGCGCGATCTCGGCGACGCGGGGGTGGGCGTCTTCGACGAGCGACAGCAGCCGCGCGACGGCACGGGGCTGCCCGTCCCGCGCGCGGCCGACCAGGTCGTCGAGGTCGGGTGCGCCGGCCACTTACGCCGACGGCACCCGCAGCAGGAGGGCGTCGCCCTGGCCGCCGCCACCGCACAGCGCGGCCGCGCCGAGCCCGCCACCGCGGCGGCGCAGCTCGTGCACGAGGTGCACGGCGAGCCGGGCACCGGAGGCGCCGATCGGGTGGCCGAGGGCGATGGCGCCGCCGTTGACGTTGACCTTTTCCGGGTCGAGGCCGAGCTTCTCGGTCGACACGAGCCCGACGGCGGCGAAAGCCTCGTTGATCTCGACGAGGTCGAGCGCGTCGGCGGTGAGGTTCGCCTTCGCCAGCGCGGCGAGGATGGCGTTCGAGGGCTGCTCGTGCAGGCTCGCGTCCGGCCCGGCGACGACGCCGTGCGCGCCGATCTCGGCGAGCGGCGTGATGCCGAGCTCCTCGGCCTTGGCTTTGCTGGCCACGACGACCGCGGCGGCGCCGTCGGAGATCTGCGAGGCCGAGCCCGCGGTGATGGTGCCGTCGGAGGCGAAGGCCGGGCGCAGCTTGGCGAGGCCTTCGGCGGTGGTGTCGGCGCGGACGCCCTCGTCGGTGTCGAAGACGACCGGGTCGCCCTTGCGCTGCGGGATGGTGACCGGCGCGATCTCCTCGGCGAAGTAACCGTTCTTGATCGCCTCGGCGGCGCGCTGGTGCGAGCGGGCCGAGAAGGCGTCCTGCTGTTCGCGCGTGACGCCGTAGCGAGAGTTGTACTTCTCCGTCGAGGCGCCCATCGCGACCTGGTCGAAGGCGCAGAAGAGCCCGTCGTAGGCCATGTGGTCGACGAGGGTGGTGTCGCCGTACTTGAAGCCGGAGCGGGACTTCGGCAGCAGGTGCGGCGCCTGGGTCATCGACTCCTGGCCGCCGGCGACGACGAGGTCGAACTCGCCGGCCCGGATCAGCTGGTCGGCGAGCGCGATGGCGTCGAGGCCGGAAAGGCAGACCTTGTTGATCGTGAGGGCGGGCACGCTCATCGGGATGCCCGCGGCGACGGCGGCCTGCCGGGCCGGGATCTGGCCGGCGCCGGCGGTGAGCACCTGGCCCATGATCGTGTACTGCACGGCGTCCGGGGAGACCCCGGCGCGTTCGAGGGCGGCCTTGATCGCGATCCCGCCCAGCTGTGCCCCCGTGAAGTCCTTGAGGGATCCGAGCAGGCGCCCGATCGGCGTACGGGCGGCACCCAGGATCACGGAACCGGACACGGCGTCCTCCAAGCATCGGCGCATGGGCAGTTTTCCCGACCATACCCGGGTGACGGCCATCTTGATGGAGCCAGTGTGAGGCGGGGCACGCGACGATTCCGGGCCGCGGCGGCGCGCGGGCCCCCTATCCTGCCTCCATGAATGACGCCCTGCGGCCGTTCGTGACGGCCATCGACCACGTCGGCATCGCGGTCCCGGACCTGGACGCGGCCATCGAGTTCCACCGCGCGCACTTCGGCCTGGAGGTCGCGCACGAGGAGGTGAACGAGGAGCAGGGAGTGCGGGAGGCGATGCTGCGCGCCCCCGGCACGGCGGCCACGGAGACCCAGATCCAGCTGCTGGCCCCGCTGCGCGACGACTCGGCGATCGGCAAGTTCCTGGCCAAGAGCGGCCCGGGACTGCAGCAGCTGGCCTACCGCGTGTCCGATGTGGACGCAGCAGCGGCAGCACTGCGGGAGCAGGGCCTGCGCCTGCTGTACGAGACGGCGAAGCGCGGCACCTCCAACAGCAGGGTCAACTTCGTCCACCCGAAGGACGCGGGCGGCGTGCTGGTGGAACTGGTCGAGCCGGCCAAGGACACCACGGCCCACTGACGCGAGCCCGTTCGCGCACGGCGACTGCACCGCGAAGGCAGGCGACCAACGGCGGACCGCAGCGCGACGGCATCACGTCCGGCGACATGCCCGGCCACCGGGCCGGCAACCCACCGGTTCCCGGACAACCCGCCCCGACCGGAACGACCGGCGCCAAGCCGGCCCCGGGCGGCTCAAAGCCCACGCAGGGCCGCACGGCCGAGCCGCAACCACGGCCGCACGGCCCCGCCTCGGCTAAGCCGGCGCCGTTTTCGAGACCAGGGCGTCGGCGATGAATGTCAGCTCGCCGTCGAACTCGGCGGGGAGGTCGTCGTCCGAGTGGCGGGCCGTCGCGTGGCGGTGGCTCACCGCCCGGGCCAGCAGGCCCGAGGCGTGCTCCACGTCCGCCGGGGGCAACACTCCGCCGGTGGCCGCCAGGATCACCGCGCGGACCTGGCGCACCAGCACCTGGAAGCGCTCGTGCAAGGCGTCGCGGACCACGTGGTGGGTGTCGGCCTCGCGCCACAGCAGGTGGGACAGGCCCAATGACCTGCTGAACCGGTGGTCGAGTTCGCGAACCAGCCGCCGCAGGCTGCCCGCGAGGTCACCCGGGACCACCACCACGGACGGCTCTATGCGCTCGTCGGGCAGCCGCTCGACGAGCGCCGTGAGCAGGTCCGCCTTGTGGCGGAAGTAGTAGTGCACCAGCCCCTTCGGCACCCCGGCCTGCTCGGCGATGCGGGAGGTCGGGGTGGCGTCGAAGCCGGACTCGGCGAAGAGCGCCTCGGCGGCGCAGAGGATGCGCTCCTTCGCCGAATCCTCGGTCATTCCGGTGCCTCCTGGTCCGTCAGTGCTGGCCTGCCGTGCGGTGCGCGGCGTTCGCGACCGGCATCGCCGCCGCGCCCGCGATGACCGTCAGCACCCCGGCGATCCAGGACGTCCAGGAAGCGCCGTTGAACTCGGTGTACCCCATCACCCACGGCGCGATGAACAGCAGCACGCCGAGCGCGATCTGGATGCCTTCGCCGTAGACCATGCCCGGCATCGCCAGCGAGACCAGGCCGTCGAGTGCGATCAAGACGCCCAGGACGACCATCGTCCACATCGCGGTCGTGTCCGTGCTCAGCCAAAGGGGTGAAAGAGCGGCGACCACCCCGATGACGACCTCGGCCCAGTCGTGCGGCCGGGTCCAGGCGCGCGTAGAGACTTCACTCATTCGTGCTCACCTCCGTCGGTGAAACTACTGGTCGGGTGGGTGTTCCCACTGCCGATCATCCGCTTGACTGGCCAGCCGGTCAAGATTCGTCGGTCACAGTTGGGCGTGTAATCGTGCCCTCCGTCTCGTACAGTTGTGTCCGCGAGTTACTGGCGAGTAATTTCTGCCGCCAACGCCGTTGACCCCCACTCCGCGGAGGAACCGATGACGCAGCTCGGCGAGATCCAGCAGGCCATCCTGAACGGCGACTCCGCCGCGGTCGGCTCGTTGCCCGTGCCCGAGAGCTACCGCGGGGTGACCGTGCACGCGGACGAGGTCGACATGTTCGAGGGCCTCGAGAGCCGGGACAAGGACCCGCGCAAGTCGCTGCACGTCGACGACGTGCCCGTCCCCGAACTGGGCCCCGGCGAGGCGCTGGTCGCGGTGATGGCGAGCGCGATCAACTACAACACCGTGTGGACGTCGATCTTCGAGCCGATCCCCACGTTCAAGTTCCTCAAGAAGTACGGGAAGCTCTCGCCGCTGGCCAAGCGGCACGACCTGCCCTACCACGTCGTCGGGTCCGACCTGTCCGGCGTCGTGCTGCGCACCGGCGTCGGCGTGCACAACTGGAAGCCGGGCGACGAGGTGGTCGCGCACTGCCTGAACGTCGAACTCGAGGGCCCGGACGGGCACAACGACACGATGCTCGACACCGAGCAGCGGATCTGGGGCTTCGAGACGAACTTCGGCGGCCTCGCCGAGATCGCCCTGGTCAAGGCCAACCAGCTGATGCCGAAGCCGGACCACCTGACCTGGGAGGAGGCCGCCTCCCCCGGGCTGGTCAACTCCACCGCCTACCGCCAGCTCGTCTCGCGCAACGGCGCCGACATGAAGCAGGGTGACGTCGTCCTGATCTGGGGCGCTTCCGGCGGCCTCGGCTCCTACGCGACGCAGTACGCGCTGAACGGCGGCGCGATCCCGGTGTGCGTCGTCTCCAGCCCGGAGAAGGCGGCGATCTGCCGCAAGCTCGGCGCCGAGCTGATCATCGACCGCAGCGCCGAGGGCTACAAGTTCTGGAAGAACGAGACCGAGCAGGACCCGAAGGAGTGGCAGCGCTTCGGCGCGAAGATCCGCGAGCTGACCGGCGGCGAGGACCCGGACATCGTCTTCGAGCACCCCGGCCGCGAGACGTTCGGCGCGTCCGTCTACGCCGCGCGCAAGGGCGGCACGATCGTCACGTGCGCGTCGACGTCGGGCTACCTGCACCAGTACGACAACCGCTACCTCTGGATGAACCTGAAGCGGATCATCGGCTCCCACTTCGCGAACTACCGCGAGTCCTGGGAGGCGAACCGGCTGATCGCGAAGGGCCTGATCCACCCGACGCTGTCGAAGACCTACCCGCTGGAAGAGACCGGGCAGGCCGCGCTGGACGTCCACCGCAACGCCCACCAGGGCAAGGTCGGCGTGCTCGCGCTCGCTCCCGAAGAGGGCCTCGGCGTCCGCGACGAGGAGAAGCGCGCGAAGCACATCGAAGGGATCAACGCCTTCCGCGGTGCCTGATCCGGGTGGGCGCCGGGGGCCTGTTTCCCCGGCGCCACCGGCAAGTCCCCCGCCGCAGCAGACGGCACGTTCGGCGCACCACACGGGTGCTCACCCTTCCGTGACCCGGCTGCGACTACGGTAGGGCCATGAGCCTTGGCGATGAACGGGAGCTTGTGCCGCTGGGAGCCGGCTTCGACGTGGCGAAGCGGGGGTACAGCCGAGCACAGGTCGACGAGCACCTCGAACGGCTGGACGCCGACCTGAAGATGCTCACCGCCGACCGGGACGCGGCCATCGCGCAGGCCGGCGACCTGGCCCGGCAGCTGGAGATCGCCCGCGGGGAGATCGCGGACCTGCGCGGGCAGGTCGACCGGCTCGCCCAGCCGCCGACGAGCGTCGAAGGCCTGTCCGAACGGCTGCAGCGGATGCTGCGCCTGGCCCAGGACGAGGCCGCCGACACGCGCGCCCGCGCCGAAGCCGAGGCCGGGCACATCCGCGCCAAGGCCGAGACGGACGCGAGCGCCATGCGGGCCCGCTACGAGCAGCTGCTCACCGAGCTCGACCTGCGGCGCAAGGAGATGGAGGCCGAGCACCGGAAGGTCCTCGAAGACGCCCGCGCGCAGGCCAAGGAGATCACCGACAAGGCCGAGGCGGAGCGCAAGCGGCTCGACACCGAGTCCCTGGAACGGCGCACCAAGGTCGAAGAGGACTTCGAGATCGCCATGGCCGCACGCCGCACCGAGGCGATGCGGGTGCTGGCCGAGCAGGAGGCGGCGAGCAAGGCCGAGGCCGCGCGCCGCGTCCAGGAGGCCACTCAGGACGCCGCCGACATCCGGGCGAAGGTCCTCGAAGAGGAGAAGGCCGCGAAGGCCGACATCGAACGCCGTCAGCGCGAGTCGGTCGCGGAGGCGAACAAGCGCCGTCAGGACTCGATCACCGAGGCCAACGCCCGGCTCGCGGAGGCCGCCGACGAGGCGCGCCGCCGCGTCACGGCGGCGACCGAGGAGTCGAACCGGCGGATCATGCAGGCCAACGAGCGTGTCGACGCGCTGCGCAAGGTGCGCGGCGGCCTCGCGGAGCAGGTCCGCGCGGCGCGCGCGGCGCTGGCCGAGGCGCACACCGTGCTCGGCGACGAGATCAAGGTGCCCGCCGAGGTCAAGGCCGACCTCGCCACGGACAAAACCGGCAAGCCGGACATAGTGTCCGCGGACGATACCGAAAAGACGGTCAAGGTCCCGGACGTCGAGGAGACGGTCCGGATCCGCGCCGCCGACGTGCCGAAGCCGAAACCGGCCGCCAAACCGGCTCCGAAGCCCGCGCCGAAGCCGGCTCCGAAGCCGAGCGGAGCGCAGAAAGCGACTGGCGAGTAACCTTCCACCCGACACGGGCGCGGACGAGCCGGCACGGTCGGTACCGACCGGCTATCGTCCCTGCTCACGCGGGATCACCTGGAGGTTTGCGCATGGGTGCGGCATATCGGACCGTGGTGGTGGGCACGGACGGCTCGGAGTCCTCGTTCGCCGCGGTGGACCGCGCGGCGGCGGTCGCCGGCGACGCGGGCGCCACGCTCGTCATCGCGTGTGCGTACTACCCGGCCAGCAAGTCCGAGGTCGACAAGGCCCAGGACGTCCTCGGCGAGGAGGCGTACCAGGTCGTCGGCTCGGCACCGGCCGAGGACACCCTGCAGTCGGCGCGGGACCGGGCGGCGCGCGCGGGCGCGGAGAAGATCGACACGGTCGCGGTGAAGGGCGACCCGGTCGACTCGCTGCGCAAGGTCGTCCACGAGCGCGAGGCCGACCTGCTGGTGGTCGGCAACCGCGGGCTGAACACGATCGCCGGGCGGATCCTGGGCTCGGTGCCGTCGGAGGTGGCGCGCAAGTCCGGCGTGGACGTGCTGATCGTCCACACGACCTGAGCCCGTGACCGAACCGAGCGAGGAGCTCCAGCAGCGGCTCGAACGCGTCCTGCTCGGCGGCAGGCGGAAGTACACCCGGCTCGAGGTGGCGGAGCAGGCCGGCGTGCCCGACGAGCGGTCACGCCGGCTCTGGCGCGCGCTGGGCTTCGCGACCGTCCGTGACGACGAGGTCGTCTTCACCGACGCGGACGTCGAGGCGATGCGGACGGCGGACCAGCTGGTCCAGTCGGGGCTGATCGACCCGAGCATCGAGGTCTCGGTGACGCGCGCGCTCGGCCAGCACCTGTCGCGGCTGGCCGAGTGGCAGGTCGACATGCTGTGGGAGCTGATCCGGGAGCAGCCGGAGCTGGGCCGCAGCGAGCGTCAGGTGACGCGCCTGGTCGACCGGCTGCTGCCGGAGCTGGAGCGGGTGCAGAACTTCGTCTGGCGCCGGCACCTGGCGGCGTATGCGGGCCGGGCGTTCGCGGCCCCGGACGAGCACCTGGAGTCCCGCACGGAAGTTGTCGGGTTCGTCGACATGGTGGGCTACACGCGGCTGACGCGCCAGATCGGCGAAGACGAGCTGAGCCGGGTGCTGGACGCGTTCGAGACGCTGGCGACGGAGGTGATCGCCGAGCACCACGGCCGGGTGGTGAAGATGATCGGCGACGAGGTCCTGTTCGTCGCGGACTCGCCGGTGGACGCGGCGGAGATCGCCCTGGTGCTGGCGGAACGCACGTCGGCGGACGAAAGCCTGCCGGCGGTGCGGGCGGGAATGGCGTCGGGCCGCATCCTGTCGCGCTTCGGCGACGTGTACGGCTCGGTGGTCAACCTGGCGGCCCGTCTGACGTCGGTGGCCCGCCCGGGGACGATCCTGGTGGACCGCGAGCTGGCGGCCGAGCTGGCTGAGGAGAAGGCGTACGAGCTGCGCTCCCGCCGCCCGGTGACGGTGCGGGGCTACAACCGCCTGCGCCCGGCGGCGCTCCGCCGGGCCCGGGAGGAGCCGTCGGGCATGTTCGCCAGCTCGCAGCAGCTGGCGGCCGAGATGCTGGGCCTCGCGGACGGCTCCGCCCGGGTGGCCGCGCCGGAAGAACCCGCCACCCCGGTGGAAGACGATGTGACAGAGGCGCCGGAGCGGAAGTCCCGCCGCCGGCGGCGCCGCATCCTCTGACCGGCGGGCTCAAGCGTCGAAATCGACCGTCAGCGTCTCCGAGACCGGGTACGACTGGCAGGTGAGCACGAATCCCGCGGCCACCTCGGCCTGCTCCAGTGCGAAGTTGCGCCGCAGGTCGACCTTGCCCTCCGTCACCTTGCCCCGGCAGGTCCCGCACACGCCGCCCTTGCAGGCGAACGGCAGGTCCGGGCGGAACTTCTGGGCTCCGTCCAGCACCGACGACGACCGGGGCAGCGTCATCGGCGTCGAACGGCCGTCCAGGACCAGCGTCACCTCCGACGACTCCCCCGCCACCGCCGGGTCCTCGTGCGTCACCGGGGCCGGCGGGGTGTCCACGTAGAACAGCTCCTGGTGCACCCGCGACTCCGGTACGCCCAGCGACAGCAACAGGTCACGGGCTCCCGAGACCATTTCGAACGGGCCGCACAGCCACCAGTGGTCCACCGACGGCACCGGAACCAGCGACGAGAAGAGCGCCCGCAGCTTCGGGACGTCCAGGCGGCCGGTGAACAGCTCCGCTTCGCGTGGCTCGCGCGACAGCACGTGGATCAGCTCCAGCCGGTCCGGCGCCGAGTCCTTCAGGTCCGCCAGCTCGTCCGCGAACATCACCGTGTCCGTGCGGCGGTTGCCGTACAGCACCGTCACCGTCGACGTCGAAAACCGCAGCAGCGACGACACGATCGACAGCACCGGGGTGATGCCCGAACCCGCCGCGATCAGCACGTGGTGGCCGCCCGCCGAGAGGTCCGGGGTGAACGAGCCCGACGGCGGCGCCACCTCGACCGTGTCGCCCGGCCGCACCTGGTGCACCAGCCACGACGAGAACAGCCCGTCCGGCACCAGCCGGACGCCGACCCGCGGCGGGGCGCCCGCCGGCGCGCAGATCGAATACGACCGGCGCTCGTCACGCCCGTCGATCGACCGCCGCAGTGTCAGGGACTGGCCCGGCTTGAAATCGAACTCCGCCGAAAGCTCCGCCGGCACGTCGAACGTCACCGCGACCGCGTCCTCGCACAGCCGCTCGACGCCCGCCACCTTCAGCTCGTGAAACCGCGCCACGCTAGATCTCCTTGACGTGCTCGAACGGCTCGGCACACGACCGGCAGCGCCACAGCGCCTTGCACGCCGTCGCGCCGAAGCGGGACTGCTCCTCCGTGTCCGCCGATCCGCACTGCGGGCAGCGCACGGCCGGAACCGGCGGCGACAGCGTCAGCGGGATCGGCCCGGACCGCCGGGGCGCCGCACCCGGCGGGGCGATCCCGGCCGCGGCCAGCTTCGACCGGCCCTCGGCCGAAATCCAGTCCGACGTCCACGCCGGCGACAACTGCGTGCGGATCTCGACGTCGGCGAAACCCGCCGAACGAAGGGCGTGTTCGAGGTCGTCGCGCATGGTGTCCATTGCCGGGCAGCCCGTGTACGTCGGCGTGATCGAGACGACCACGCGGCCGCCGGACTCGGCCACCGAGCGCAGCACGCCCAGGTCCGCCAGCGTCAGCATCGGCAGCTCGGGGTCGGCGACCGTGGCCGCGACGGCCGCCGCGGTCACCATTTCGCGTCCGGCATCGCCCGGGCGACGCTCTGCAGCTCCGCCAGCACGTACCCCATCTGCTCGGTGTGGACGCCGTCGCGGCCCGTCCGGCCCGACACCCCGGCGATCTCGCCCGAAACCGGCCGGGCCAGTGTCGCCGCGGACAGCGCCTGGTCCAGCACCGCGTCGAACTCGGGCCGCAGCGAAGCCGCGTCGACGAACTCCACCGGGTGCGTCCGGAACAGCTCCCCGACGTACGGCCAGACCGCGTCGAGCCCTTCCTGCATCCGCTCGTGCGACAACGCCGTCCCGTCGCCGAGGCGGACCAGCCACTGCGCGGCGTAGTCGCGGTGGTAGGTCAGCTCCTTGACGCCCTTGTCCGCGATCGCCGCCAGCACCGGGTCCACCGACGAGACCAGCCGCTGCAGCAGTGCCAGCCGCCACGTCGAGAACACGAACAGCCGCGCGATCAGGTGCCCGAAGTGCCCGCCGCCCAGCTCCGCGAGCCGGACGTTGCGGAACTCGTGCTCGGCCCGGAAGAACGCGAACGAGTCCTCCGTGCGGGCCGAGCCGTCGGCCTTGCCCGCCCGGGCCAGCAGCAGCCGGGCCTGCCCGAGCAGGTCCAGCGCGATGTTGGCGATCGCGACCTCGTCCTCCAGCTCGGGCGCGTTGGTGCACCACTGCTGGAGCCGGTGGGAGAAGATCAGCGCGTCGTCGCCGAGCATCAGGCAGTAGGCGGACAGCGCCGCACCGTCCACACCGGACGGAACGGAGGTGTCCACACCGGACAGCGGGTCTTCGAAGCCGGTGCCGAACGCCCAGCGGGCGTCGTTCTCCTCGGTGATGGCCTCGTACACGTTGTCGAAACTCATATGTGCGGCACATCCTCGGGAATGTCGTAGAACGTCGGGTGCCGGTACACCTTGTCCCCGCTCGGCGCGAAGAACGGGTCCTTCTCGTCCGGCGAGGACGCCGTGATCGCCGAAGCGCGCACGACCCAGATCGACACGCCTTCGTTGCGGCGGGTGTAGAGGTCACGCGCGTGGTGCAGCGCCATCTCGTCGTCGGCCGCGTGCAGCGAACCAACGTGCACGTGGTTCAGCCCGCGCTTGCCGCGGACGAACACCTCGTACAGCGGCCAGTCGTGCTTGATCGGCCCGGGGGCGGCGGGGACGCCCTCCAGCGGGACGGCCCCGTGGCCGCCTTCGGCGGTCAGGTCGCTCACTTGCGCTCCTTCTTCTCCGCGTGCGCCACGGCGGCTTCCCGCACCCAGGCGCCGTCTTCGTGCGCGCGACGCCGGTGGGCGATCCGCTGCGCGTTGCAGGGACCGTTGCCCTTCAGCACGTTCTTGAACTCGTCCCAGTCGACCGCGCCGAAGTCGTAGTGCCCGCGCGCGGCGTTCCACTTCAGGTCCGGATCCGGGAACGTGACGCCCAGCGCCTCGGCCTGCGGCACCGACATGTCGACGAACCGCTGCCGCAGCTCGTCGTTGGTGTGCCGCTTGATCTTCCACGCCATCGACTGCGCGGTGTTCGGCGAATCGGCGTCCGGCGGGCCGAACATCATCAGCGACGGCCACCACCAGCGGTTCACGGCCTCCTGGACCATCTCGCGCTGCTGCTCGGTGCCCCTCATCATCGTCATCAGCAGCTCGTAGCCCTGCCGCTGGTGGAACGACTCCTCCTTGCAGATCCGGATCATCGCCCGCGCGTACGGCCCGTAGGACGAGCGGCACAGCGGCACCTGGTTGCAGATCGCGGCGCCGTCGACCAGCCAGCCGATCACGCCCACGTCGGCGAAGGTCAGCGTCGGGTAGTTGAAGATCGAGGAGTACTTCTGCTTGCCGGTGATCAGCTTGTCGGTCAGGTCCGCCCGGTCCGCGCCCAGCGTCGCCGCCGCGGAGTACAGGTACAGCCCGTGGCCGGCCTCGTCCTGCACCTTGGCCAGCAGGATCGCCTTGCGCCGCAGCGACGGCGCCCGCGTGATCCAGTTGCCTTCCGGCTGCATGCCGATGATCTCGGAGTGCGCGTGCTGCGCGATCTGCCGGATCATCGTCTTGCGGTAGCCCTCGGGCACCCAGTCGCGCGGCTCGATCCGCTGGTCGCGCTCGATCGTCGCCTCGAAGTGCTCTTCCAGCGAAACAGTGGCGGTCACGGCTGCTCCTTCGCGACGAGGGTCAGGACGTCGTACTTGGCCACGGACTCGCCGTCGGCGTTGGTGACGTCGGCGTCCCAGCGGACCTCGCCGTAGTCCTGGTCGATCCGCGGGGTGATCTGCTTGGCGGTCAGGGTCACGGTCAGGGAGTCGCCGACCTTGACCGGCGTGAGGAACCGGAGGTTCTCCAGGCCGTAGTTGGCCAGCACCGGGCCCGGCTCGGGCGAGACGAACAGGCCGGCCGCGAACGACACGACCAGGTAGCCGTGCGCGACGATCCCGCCGAACAGCGGGTTCGCCGCCGCGGCCTCCGGATCGGTGTGGGCGTAGAACGTGTCGCCGGTGAACTCGGCGAAGTGGTCGACGTCCGCCTGGGTGACCGTGCGCGGCCCGGCGACGACGGAGTCGCCGATCTTCAGCTCGGCCAGGGACTTCCGGAACGGGTGGACGCCTTCGCTGCGCGGGGCGCCGGTGACCCAGCGGCCGGTCACCGCGGAGAGCACCGCGGGCGAGCCCTGCACGGCCGTGCGCTGCATGTGGTGCAGCACGCCGCGGACGCCACCCAGCTCTTCGCCGCCGCCCGCGCGGCCCGGCCCGCCGTGGACCAGCTGCGGCATCGGCGAGCCGTGCCCGGTGGACTCCTTCGCGTCGTCGGCGTCCAGCACGAGCAGCCGGCCGTGGAACGGCGCCGCGCCCAGGACGACGTCCCGGACGAACTCCCGGTCCGCGCTGACCACGGACCCGGCCAGGCTGCCGCCGCCGCGGGCGGCGAAGTCGACCACCTGCTCGGTGGACGTGTACGGCATCAGCGTCGAGACCGGGCCGAACGCCTCGACCTCGTGCGGCTCGCTGCGTTCCGGGTCCGCCTTGAGCAGCACCGGCGAGATGAAGGCACCGCGCTCGGCGTCGGCGTCGACGACCTCGACGTGCTCCGGGTCGCCGAACACGACGCTCCCGGCGTCCAGCAGCGCCTTCAGCGACCGCCGGACCTCCTCGCGCTGCTCCAGGCTGGCCAGCGCGCCCATCCGGACGCCTTCGGACGCCGGATGGCCGACGGTCACCTTCGCGAGCCGCCCGGCTGCCGCCGCGGCCACGTCGTCCAGCAGCTCGGCGGGGACGAACGCGCGGCGGATCGCGGTGCACTTCTGGCCCGCCTTGACCGTCATCTCGGTGACCAGCTGCTTGACGAACAGGTCGAACTCGGTGGTCCCGGGACGCGCGTCCGGCCCCAGAATCGAGCAGTTCAGCGAATCGGCCTCGGCGTTGAACCGGACGGCGTTGCGGACGATGACCGGGTGCGCGCGCAGCTTCTGCGCGGTGGACGCCGAGCCGGTGAACGACACCAGGTCCTGCGCGGTCACGTGGTCGAGGAGGTCGCCGACGCTGCCCGCGACGAACTGCAGCGACCCCTCCGGCAGGATGCCGGACCCGACGATCAGCTCCACCAGCCGCGCGGTCAGGTAGGCGGTCTGGCTCGCGGGCTTGACCAGGCTCGGCACGCCGGCAAGGAACGCGGGCGCGAACTTCTCCAGCGGCCCCCACACCGGGAAGTTGAACGCGTTGATCTGCACCGCGACCCCGCGCAGCGGCGTCGCGATGTGCTGCGCCACGAACGTGCCGCCGCGCGAAAGCGGCTCGACGTTGCCCTCGACGTACACGGTGTCGTTCGGCAGCTCGCGCTTGCCCTTGGAGGCGTAGCTGAACAGCACGCCGATGCCGCCGTCGATGTCGAACTTCGAGTCACCCAGCGTGGCGCCGGTCTTCGCCGACAGCGCGTACAGCTCTTCCCGGTGTTCACGCAGGTGCGAGGCCAGCGCCTTCAGCAGGGCCGCGCGCTGGTGGAACGTCAGCTCCCGCAGCGCCGGACCGCCCACCCGGCGGCCGTGCTCCAGCGCCGCGGCGAAGTCGACCCCCTTCGACGAGATCCGGGCGACCTCCTCGCCCGTGGCCGCGTCGTGCAGCGGGACGCCGTCGTCCGCCGCCGTGTGCCACCCGCCCGAGACGTAGCTGCGCAGCAAAGCCATCAGGTCCGACCTCTTCCGCCGAATTACCAACCGGACGTTCAGTTAATCGCATGGTAGCCGCCCGCCCCCGAGATCGGAAGAGGTGAACGCTTGACACGGCCCCGGCCGCTGCCTTTACTGAGCGGCACCGTGAGGTGACCGTCCATTCGGTCAGTCTGGAGACTGCATGACCAACGCCGCGCACACCATGTTCGCCGCCGACGAGGCGTCGCGGGCGCTGGGCATCGAGCTGGTCGAGGCGAGCGACGGCCGGGCCGTGGCGACCATGACGATCACCCGCCGGATGGTGAACGGGCACGACATCGCGCACGGCGGGTACGTCTTCCTGCTCGCCGACACCGCCTTCGCCTGCGCCTGCAACACCCACGGGCCGGTGACGGTCGCCGCCGGCGCCGAAATCTCGTTCGTCGCGGCCGGACGGCTCGGCGACCACCTCGTCGCCACGGCCACCGAGCGCACCCGCTACGGCCGCAACGGCATCTACGACGTCACCGTGCACCGGGACACCCCCGGCGGGCCGGAGGTCGTCGCCGAATTCCGCGGCCGCAGCCGCGTCCTCTCCGCGAAACGGGACTGACCATGATCGAGGCGAACATCGGCGCGGACGAGCTGGCCGCCCTCCAGCTCGAACGTCTGCAGTGGACGCTCAGACACGCCTACGCCAACGTTCCGGCGTACACGCGCAAGTTCGACGAGGCCGGCGTCCACCCGGACGACTGCAAGGAACTGGCCGACCTGGCGAAGTTCCCGTTCACGACGAAACAGGACCTGCGGGACAACTACCCGTTCGGGATGTTCGCCGTGCCGCAGGACCAGGTCCGCCGCATCCACGCCTCCAGCGGCACGACCGGCAAGGCCACCGTCGTCGGCTACACCGAGCAGGACATCGACACGTGGGCGACGGTGATGGCCCGCTCGATCCACGCCGCGGGCGGCCGTCCGGGCCACAAGGTGCACGTCGCCTACGGCTACGGCCTGTTCACCGGCGGGCTCGGCGCGCACTACGGCGCCGAGAAGCTGGGCTGCACGGTGATCCCCGCGTCCGGCGGGATGACCGCGCGGCAGGTCCAGCTGATCACCGACTTCCGGCCCGAGATCATCATGGTCACCCCGTCGTACATGCTGACGCTGCTCGACGAGTTCGAGCGCCAGGGCATCGACCCGCGGGAAAGCTCCCTGAAAGTCGGCATCTTCGGCGCCGAGCCGTGGACCGAGCAGATGCGCGCCGAGATCGAGGAGCGCTTCGCCCTCGACGCCGTCGACATCTACGGGCTGTCCGAGGTGATGGGCCCGGGCGTCGCGCAGGAGTGCGTCGAGACGAAGGACGGCCTGCACGTCTGGGAGGACCACTTCTACCCCGAGGTGATCGACCCGTACTCCGAGGAGGTCCTGGGCGGCGGCGAGACCGGCGAGCTGGTGTTCACGTCGCTGACCAAGCAGGCGCTGCCGATCATCCGCTACCGCACCCGCGACCTCACCGCGTTGCGCCCCGGCACGGCCCGGCCGGCGTTCCGGCGGATGGACAAGGTCACCGGCCGCACCGACGACCTGATCATCCTGCGCGGGGTCAACGTATTCCCGACGCAGATCGAGGAGATCGTGCTGCGGACGCCCGCGCTGAGCCCGCACTTCCAGCTCGTCCGGTCGACACGCGGCCGGCTCGACCACCTGACCGTGCGGGTCGAGGCGCGTCACGACGCGTCTGCCGCGGCTCGCGAGGATGCCGCCGCTTCGCTGGTTTCGCAGGTGAAGGACGGCGTCGGCGTGACGGTGTCGGTGGAGGTCGTGGATCCGGACACGCTGGAGCGGTCGATGGGCAAGATGCGGCGGATCGTCGACCAGCGGGAGAAGCCGTGACCACGCCGCGGCGCGGGCGTCCGGGCTACGACCTCGAATCACTGCTGCAGGTGGCCGTGCGGCTGTTCAACGAGCGCGGCTACGACGGCACCAGCATGGAGGACCTCTCCCGCAAGCTCGGCATCACGAAGTCGGCGATCTACCACCACGTGCCCAGCAAGGAGGAGCTGCTGCGGCTGGCGGTCGACCGGGCACTGGACGGGCTGTCCGAAGCCGCGTCTTCGACGGCCCAGCTCGACGGGCGCGCGATCGACCGGCTCGAGCACCTGGTGCGCGGCAGCGTCCTGGTGCTCGCCGACCGGCTGCCGTTCGTGACGCTGCTGCTGCGGGTGCGCGGCAACACGAAGGTCGAGCGGGCGGCACTGGCCCGGCGGCGCGAGTTCGACCGGCTGGTGACCGACCTGGTCAAGCAGGCCGAAGCGGAGGGCGACATCCGCCCGGACGTCGACCCGGCCGTGACCGCGCGGCTGATCTTCGGCATGGTGAATTCCCTGATCGAGTGGTACAAGCCGCGGCGCGGGTCGTCCGCGACCGAGGTGGCGGACGCGGTGTGCAAGATCGCGTTCGAGGGCCTGCGCACCGGCTCGTGAGCGAGAAACAGCGTTGGAACACTGTTTCTCACTCACGACCGGTCACTCGCCGGCGGCTTGCGGGGGACGGCCCGCCTGCCACAGCAGGGCGTCGCGGAGCTGCTCGATCAGCCGCTCGTCGTCCGCTTCGGACGGGTCGATGCCCAGCGGGATCCAGCGCTCCGAGACCTTCTCGCCGTCGTCGTAGCTCGTGATCACGATGCCCGAGTACGTCACGGACTCCTCGTCCGCGCAGTCGCCGTCGGGCAGTGGTTCGTCCGGTTCGAAGCTGTCGTCGAAGCTGACGTGGCGATGCTGCAGGCGGACGCTCACCCAGCGTCCGGCCGACCGGATCGGCGCGTCGTCTTCGGTCATCTGCTCCTGCCCTGGGTCACGGGTCCCTGCCGACTCGTCGCGTCCGGGCGCCGGGAAGTTACCGGCGGGTTGTTCCGGTTGCGTAACGACGAAGAGTGGCGCGAAACACCGGCGGCCCGCCACCGGAGTCACTCTTTTGACGAGAGGTCAACTGCTTGTTGACAGCGTGCCGATCCGCCGCGAGGCTGAGCGGGTGACCAGTGGGACCCGGCCGCGGCGGCGCCGTCTCGAACCGGCCGAACGGCGCGCGGAGATCCTCGCCGCCGCGCGGCACCTGTTCGGGGCCGGCAGCTACGCGTCGGTGTCCACTTCGGACATCGCCGAGGCCGCCGGGGTGGCCCGCCCGCTCATCAACCACTACTTCGGCGGCAAGCGCGAGCTCTACCTGGAAGTGGTGCGGCAGCTGATGATCGTGCCGGCGCCGGTCACCGAGGCGCTGCCGGACACCACGATGGAGGAGCGGCTCGCGGTCGGCGTCGAGCGGTGGATCGACGTCGTCGACCGCAACCGCGACGCCTGGCTGACCGTGATCGGCCCGGAGTCCGCCGGCCGCGATCCCGAGATCGAGCGCATCATGCTGGAGGCCGACGAGGTCGCCGCCGACCGCGTCCTGGAAGCCGCGCTGATGACCGGCGTGACGGAGGGCCGCGAGGAGCTGCGCGCGATGATCCGGTCGTTCGGCGGGATGCTGCGGGCCGCGTCGCGCGAGTGGCTGATCCGCGGCACCCTCGACCGCGACGCGCTGCGGACCTTTCTCACCGATTCGATCCTCAACCTGCTGAAGCTCACCTACCCGGCGGTGCTTGCCGGGCGGCGCGGAAGCGGCGGGCGAACGCCGCCGGCGTCATCCCGGTCCAGCGCTTGAACGCGTAGATGAAGCTGGACGCCTCGGCGTACCCCAGCCGGTAGGCGACGTCCTCGACGGACAGCACGCCCGTGTCGAGCAGCTCCTCGGCCAGCGTCTGGCGGACTTCGTCGACCAGCGCCCGGTAGCTGGTGCCCGCCTCGGTCAGCCGCCGCCGCAGCGTGCGGGTGCTGAGCGTCAGCTGGCGGGCGATCTCGTCCATCCCGGCGTCGACGCCGCCGAGCCGGACCAGGCGTTCCCTGACCTGCTGGGCGATGCCGGTGCGACGGCGCTTGCGGGCGACGAGCGCTTCGCACTGCGCGGCGCACAGGGCGACGGTCTGCTCGTTGGCCTGCGGCAGCGGGCGGGTCAGCAGCGCCGAGTCGAGCGTCGCGCGGCAGGCGTCGGCGCCGAACCGCGGCGTCAGGCCGAACGTCTGCCGATAGGCGTCCACTGTGGACGCCTCGTGCCGGAAGCTCAGGTCCGCCGGCGCGATCTCCGGCAGGAGGTCACGCATCACCGAGAAGATCGCGGCGAGGTCGCGCAGCACGAGGAACCGGGCGACGTCGGCGGGCACGCGGCTGTCGTCGAGCTCCAGGACCAGGCGCCCGCCGTCCAGCTCGACGTGCGGGATGCAGAACGCGAAGCTGAGGTCGAAGTAACGCAGGGCGAACAGCATCGCGTCACGCAGAGTCGGGCTGCTGATGCAGGCGAAGCCGAAGATGCCGAAGGTCGTGACGCGGTAGCGGCACCCGAGCGCCAGCGCCGTCGCGTCGGTACCGTCCAGTTCGGCCAGCGCGCGGACGACGGCCAGCTCCTGACGCGCGTCGACCTGGACCGACGGATCGGCGAGCAGCTCCGGTGACAGCGTCGTCGCGGCGAGGAGCTTCCCGGCGGGCAGGCCGCGGCCGGCGGCGAACCGGGTCATCAGCTCGATGCTCGCGGTGCCGCGCGGGAAGTCCCAGTCCCCGACGGCGGGCGCGGCGAGCTCGGCCATGGCCGGAATTATGGATCACGGACTGGCGGCGTGCAATCGAGGACCGGAACTGTCCGGGTCGGTCGTTAGGGTGACGGCCGTGGAGACCTTGAGCCGGCGGGCCCTGAACCGCGCGACGCTGGAACGCCAGCTGTTGCTGCGGCGCGTGAAGATGTCCGCGTACGACGCTGTGGAGCACCTCGCCGGGCTGCAGGCGCAGGCGCCGTTCCCGCCGTACTACGCGCTGTGGGCGCGGTTGTCCGGATTCCGGCCGCCGGAGCTGGCTTCGCTGCTGGAGAACCGCCGCGTGGTGCGGATCGCGCTGATGCGCGGCACGGTCCACCTCGTCACGGCTGCGGACGCGCTCGCGTGGCGGCCGGTGGTGCAGCCGCTGTACGACCGCGACCTGAAGACGAACACCCAGCACGCCGGCGAGGTCGCCGAGCTGGACCACGACCTCGCGGCCAAGGCGGCGCGGGAGCTGCTGGCCCGGTCACCGTTGTCGAGCACGGCGCTGGGCACCGAGCTGGCGCAACGCTGGCCGGACGTCGCCCCGGCATCGCTGACGCACCTGGCGCGGGCGAAGCTGCCGCTGGTGCAGACTCCGCCGCGGGCGATCTGGGGCAAGGCCGGGCAGACGACCTACGCGTGCCTGGACGAGTGGGTCGGAGCACCGCTTTCGCCGCCTGCGCCCGCTTCACTGATCGCGCGGTATCTGCGCGCGTTCGGGCCGGCTTCCGTCGCCGACGTACAGGCTTGGGCGGGTATCACGCGGCTGGGCGAGGTGGCCGCTTCGATGGAGTTGAGGCGCTATCGCGACCCCGACGGCCGCGAGCTGATCGACCTGCCGGAGCTGTCGATCCCGGACGAAGATATCCCCGCGCCGCCCCGGCTGCTGGGTCCGTTCGACCAGATGATCCTGTCGTACGCGGACCGCACGCGGGTGATTTCGGACGAGTACCGCAAGCGCGTGATCTCGCAGAACGGGCTGGTCAAGGGCACGCTGCTGGTCGGCGGCCAGGTGCGGGGGTTCTGGGAGCTGAAGTCGGCCCGGAAGGCCGCGGTGGTGGAGCTGGCGCCGTTCGAGAAGCTGCCGAAGCGGGACCTGGCGGCGCTGGAGAGCGCGGCCGGGCGGCTGGCGGGCTGGGCGGAGCCGGCGGCGGAAACGCGGGAGGTGCGCGTCCACGCGCCGGAGTGAGCTGGCCGGAATTCTCGATCGAGTGACCGATCGTGGCCTGTTGTCACAGCTGCTCGGTGCGTAGCGTTTTCCGGCATGAGTAGTTCGGCGAAGGGCCCGTCGGTGCTGATCGTGGGCACCGGGTTCGGCGGCATCGGGACGGCGATCGAGCTCAAGCGCGCCGGGTTCACCGAGTTCACCATCCTGGAGAGCGCGGCCACGTCCGGCGGCGTCTGGCGGGACAACACCTACCCCGGCGCGGCGTGCGACATCCCGTCGCCGCTGTACTCCTTCTCGTTCGAGCCGAACCCGCGCTGGCCGAAGCGCTTCTCGCACCAGCCCGACATCCTCGCCTACCTGCGGCGCGTCATCACCAAGTACGGGCTCGAGCCGCACATCCGGTACCGGACCCAGGTCACCGGGGCCGCGTTCGACGAAGACCGCGGCGTCTGGCGGGTCGAGACCCGCGGCGGCGAGACGTTCGAGGCGAACGTCTTCGTGCCCGCCGTCGGCCAGCTGTCCCGGCCGGTGCTGCCGGACATCCCGAACCGGGAGCGCTTCGCCGGCGACGCCTTCCACTCGGCGCGCTGGGACCACGGCGTCGAGCTGACCGGGAAGCGGGTCGCTGTCATCGGGACCGGCGCCAGCGCCGTCCAGTTCGTGCCCGAGCTGCGGAAACACGCGAAGCACGTCACGGTCTTCCAGCGGACGCCGCCGTACATCATGGCCAAGTCCGACCCGGCCTACCGGCGGTGGCAGCACTGGCTGTTCGAGCACGTGCCGCCGACGCAGCTGCTCGGACGGCTGCGGATCTTCCTGCTCGCCGAGTACGCGACGTACGCGATGACCCGGCACCCCGTGCTGGCGAAGATGTTCGAGCTGAGGACCGCCCAGCTGCGCCGCCGCCACATCAAGGAGCCGCAGTTGCGGGCGAAGCTGAAACCGGCCTACCCGCTGGGCTGCAAGCGGATCCTGTTCACCAACGACTACCTGCCCGCGCTGGCCCAGCCGAACGTCGACGTCGAGACGCGGCGGATCAGCGAAATCACCGAACAGGGTGTCCGCGTCGAGGACGGAACCGAGATCGAGGCCGACGTCCTGGTGTACGGCACCGGGTTCGCCGCGACGGAGTTCCTCGGCCGGATGAAGGTGCTCGGCCTCGGCGGGCGGGCGCTGCAGGACGCCTGGTCGGGCGGCGCGCGGGCGTACCTGGGCATGGCCGTGCCCGGGTTCCCGAACATGTTCTGCGTCTACGGGCCGAACACGAACCTCGGCGCCGGGTCGATCATCTACATGATCGAGCGGCAGGCGCGCTACATCCGGCAGGCGGTGGAGCGGCTCGCCCGGCCCGGTGTGTCCTATGTGGACGTCCGGCCGGAGGTCGAGCAGCGGTACGACGACGAAGTGCAGCGGCGGCTCGGGCGCAGCGTGTGGAGCGCGTGCACGAGCTGGTACCGCCAGGCCGACGGCCGCGTGACGACCAACTGGCCGGGCCTGGTCACCGAGTACGACCGCCGGACCCGGCGGCTCGACCTCGCGGACTACCGGGTGGTGGCGTGATGGACTACGACGTCCTCGTGATCGGGTCCGGGTTCGGCGGCAGCGTCACGGCGCTGCGGCTGACCGAGAAGGGCTACCGCGTCGGCGTGCTGGAGGCCGGGCGGCGGTTCGCCGACGACGAGTTCGCCGAGACGTCGTGGCGGGTGCGGAAGTACCTGTGGGCGCCGGCGCTGGGCTGCTTCGGGATCCAGCGGCTGACATTGCTGAAGAACACCTTCGTGATGAGCGGCGCCGGCGTCGGCGGTGGTTCTCTGGTGTACGCGAACACACTGTACGAGCCGCCGGACCAGTTCTACGCCGACCCGCAGTGGGCGCACATCACGGACTGGAAGGACGAGCTCGCGCCGTACTACGACCAGGCGAAGCGCATGCTCGGCGTGGTCGAGAACCCGGCGACGACGGCCGCGGACCGGGTGCTGCGCGAGGTGGCCGGGGACATGGGCATCGGGCACACGTACCGCCGCACCCCGGTCGGCGTCTACTTCGGACAGTCCGGAGTGGACCCGTTCTTCGGTGGCGCCGGGCCGGTGCGCCGGTCCTGCACGTTGTGTGGCGAGTGCATGACCGGCTGCCGGGTCGGGGCGAAGAACACGACGGTGAAGAACTACCTGTACCTGGCCGAGCGGGCGGGCGCCGTGGTGCACCCGCTGACCACGGTGGTGACGGTCCGTCCGGTCGAAGGCGGGTACGCGGTCGACACGGTGCGCACCGGCCGCCGGGCCCGCCGGACGTTCACGGCGACGCAGGTGGTGTTTTCGGCGGCCGCGCTGGGGACCGAGCGACTGCTGCACCGCATGCGGGACACGGGAACGCTGCCCGATCTGTCGCCCCGCCTCGGATTGCTGGCCCGCACGAACTCGGAGGCGGTCCTGGCGGCGCGGTCACTGCGCGCGGACACGGATTACTCGCGCGGCGTCGCGATCACGTCGTCGATCCACCCGGACGCCGTGACGCACGTGGAGCCGGTGCGGTACGGGCGCGGCAGCAACCTGATGGGCCTGCTGGCGACGGTGCTCGTGGACGCGTCGCCGGGGCGTCGCCGCTGGGTGCTGGGGGTGCGGGAGCTGTGGCGTTCCCGCCGCGACCTGCTGCGGATCCACAACCCGCGACACTGGTCGGAGCGGATGATCGGGCTGCTGGTGATGCAGACCCTCGACAATTCGGTGACGACGTACACGAAACCGCGGTTCTTCGGCCTGTTCGGCCGCCGGATGACGACGCGCCAGGGGTCGGGAGCACCGTCGCCGGAGTGGATCCCGGCGGGCCACGAGGTGACCCGCCGGGTGGCGGAGAAGATCGGCGGGCTGCCGCAGGGCGCGTGGACGGACCTGGCGAACATCCCGATCACGGGCCACTTCATCGGCGGCTGCACGATCGGAGACTCCCCTTCGACGGGGGTGGTCGACCCGTACCAGCGGCTGTACGGGTACCCGGGGCTGCACGTGGTCGACGGCTCGGCGATCACGGCGAACCTGGGCGTGAACCCGTCACTGACGATCACCGCCCAGGCGGAGCGGGCGATGGCGTTCTGGCCGAACCGGGGCGAGGCGGATCCGCGGCCGCCGCTGGGTTCGCCGTACCGGCGGGTGGCGCCGGTGACGCCGAAGAACCCGGTGGTCCCGGCGGACGCACCCGGAGCCCTGCGGCTGCCGGTCGTGCCACTCGGCTGACGTGAAGAGGCCCTCCCGGCCGCGCTTCCGGGAGGGCCGTCCTTCAGCGCACGGTCACGGCAGGCCCGCGAGGCCGGCCGAGACCGTGTCGGCGAACGCGTACCCCTGCGACGCGTCCCAGTTGATCGACCACGTCATCGCGCCGCGGATCGACGGGTACGTCGCCGACGGCTTGAAGCTGCCGCACGACGTTCCCCGCGCCAGGCAGTTCAGGGCCGACACCGTGTTGGCCGGGGCCTGGTAGCCGCCGCCCGCCGCCTGGGGTGAGGCCGGGAGCCCCAGGCCCACCTGGTCCGGGCGCAGGCCGCCCTGCAGCTGGATGCAGGCCAGCGCGGTCAGGAAGTCGACCGTGCCCTGGGAGTACACGTTGCCGTTGCAGCCGTTCATCGATCCCGAGTTGTAGTACTGCATGTTGACGATCGTCAGGATGTCCTTGATGTTCAGCGCCAGCTGGAAGTAGCCGCCGGCCGTGGACTGCATGTCGATCGTCTGCGGCGCCATCGTGATGACCTTGCCGCCGCCGGTGTAGATGCTCCGCAGCGCCTGGCCCATGTACGTGGCGTTGATGCCGTTCTCCAGGTCGATGTCGACGCCGTCGAAGCCGTAGTTCGCGATCAGCGACTTGACGCTGTTCGCGAAGTTGTTCGCCGAGGTCGAGTCACTGACGCTGATCGTGCCGTTCTGGCCGCCGACCGAGATGATCACCTTCTGGCCGCGCGCCTGCACCGTCTTGATGTCGGCCTTGAACTGGGCGTCGGTGTAGCCGCCGAGCTGCGAAGACAGGCCGGAGTCGAGCGTGAAGCTCACCGCGCCGGGTGTGCCGGTGGCGTCCGCGAAGGACACCGCGATGATGTTGTACGTCGTCGGGACGTCGGCCAGCTTCAGCGCCTTCGCGCCGTTGTAGAAGTTCTGCCAGTAGCCCGTCAGGACGTGCTTCGGCAGGTCACCCTGCGTGGGCGGCGGCGTGGTGGTCGTCGTCGGCGGGGTGGTCGTGGTCGTCGGCGGAGGGGTGGTGGTCGTCGGCGGGGTCGTGGTCGTCGGCGGCGGGGTGCCCGGGCCGTCGAGGCTGACGTCGTCGGCGTAGTACGTCGGCTGGCCGTACCAGCCGTGCAGGTACACCGTCAGGGACGTGCTCGAACCGGTCGTGAAGCTCAGCGACAGCTGCTGGTAGCCGCTGGTGCCCGGCGTCCACGTGCTGGCCGTCGCCGAGCCGGAAACGCCCAGGTAGACGTAGCTGCCCTGGACCCAGCCGGACAGCTTGTAGGCCGTGTTCGGCGAGACGGTGAGCGTCTGCGAGCACTGCGCGTTGTCCGACGAACTGGGCGTCACGCTCAGCGCGCGGCTGCCGCTGTGGACCGGCGTGCTCACGGCCGTCGGCGCGGAAGTGCACGTCCAGCCCGTCGTCCCGGCTTCGAAGCCGGGGTTGGCCAGGATGTTCGCCGCCGACGCGCTGCCGGCGAGAACGAACGTCACGCCGAGAGCCAGCGTGACCACCGAAAGTAACGAAAACAGAGCTAACCGGACCTTGGGGACCACGGGCGAACCTCCACGACGGTGGTGAGGCAGGTCACCACAAAGTGGACTAGACCAATCTGATTGTCAAGGAGCCCCATCCGAAAGTCGGGGTGGCGGGAACGGCAGAATGGGACGATCGGATGCAGGCGAAGCAGGAGCGTGTTGGAGTGAGCGTGTCGGTCGAGCAGAAGATCGCCGAAGAACTGGGCGTGCGCGAAGGCCAGGTCAAGGCCGCCGTCGAGCTGCTCGACGGCGGATCGACCGTGCCGTTCATCGCGCGGTACCGCAAGGAAGTCACCGGCATGCTCGACGACGCGCAGCTGCGCACGCTCGAGGAGCGGCTGCGCTACCTGCGGGAGCTCGACGAGCGGCGGGAGGCCGTCCTCGAGTCGATCCGCAGCCAGGGCAAGCTCGACGACGCCCTCGAAGCCCGGATCATGGCGGCCGACACGAAGTCGCGCCTGGAGGACATCTACCTCCCCTACAAGCCGAAGCGCCGCACGAAGGCGCAGATCGCCCGCGAAGCGGGCCTGGAGCCGCTGGCCGACGGCCTGCTCAACGACCCGACGACGGACCCGCAGGCCGCGGCCGCGGTGTTCGTCGACGCGGCCAAGGGCGTCGCGGACGCGCAGGCGGCCCTCGACGGCGCCCGCGCGATCCTCGTCGAACGCTTCGCCGAAGACGCCGACCTGATCGGCGAGCTGCGCGAGAAGATGTGGAGCCAGGGCCACCTGGTCGCCAAGGTCCGCGCGGGCAAGGAGGAGGAAGGCGCGAAGTTCTCCGACTACTTCGACTTCTCCGAGCCCTACACCAAGCTCCCCTCGCACCGCATCCTGGCGATGCTGCGCGGTGAGAAGGAGGAGATCCTCGACCTGACGATGGCGCCTTCGGAGCCCACGGACGAGCCGCAGGCCGGGCCGACCGACTACGAGCAGCGCATCGCCACGAAGTTCGGCATCACCCAGCAAGGGCGCCCGGCGGACAAGTGGCTCGGCGACACCGTCCGCTGGGCCTGGCGCACCAAGATCCTCCTGCACCTGGGCATCGACCTGCGGATGCGGCTGCGCCAGGCGGCCGAGGACGACGCCGTGCGCGTGTTCGCGGCCAACCTGCGCGACCTGCTCCTCGCCGCGCCCGCCGGCACCCGCGCCACGATGGGCCTCGACCCGGGCTTCCGCACCGGCGTCAAGGTGGCGGTCGTGGACGCGACCGGCAAGGTCGTCGACACGCACGTCATCTACCCGCACCAGCCGGCGAACAAGTGGGACCAGTCGATCGCCGAGCTGGCGGCGCTGTGCGCGCGGCACAAGGTCGAGCTGATCTCGATCGGCAACGGGACGGCGTCGCGCGAGACGGACAAGCTCGCCATCGAACTGATCAAGAAGCACCCGGAGCTGAAGCTGACGAAGGCCGTCGTGTCCGAGGCGGGCGCTTCGGTGTACTCGGCGTCGGCGTTCGCTTCGCAGGAGCTGCCGAACATGGACGTCTCGCTGCGCGGCGCGGTCTCGATCGCGCGGCGGCTGCAGGACCCGCTGGCGGAGCTGGTGAAGATCGACCCCAAGTCGATCGGCGTCGGGCAGTACCAGCACGACCTGTCCGAGGTGTCGCTGTCGCGGTCGCTGGACGCGGTGGTCGAGGACTGCGTGAACGCGGTCGGCGTCGACGTCAACACGGCTTCGGCGCCGCTGCTGACGCGCGTTTCGGGCATCACGACCGGGCTCGCGGAGAACATCGTGGCCCACCGCGACACGAACGGGCCGTTCCGGTCCCGGATGGCGCTGAAGGAGGTCGCGCGGCTCGGGCCGAAGGCGTTCGAGCAGTGCGCGGGCTTCCTGCGCATCCCGGACGGCGACGACCCGCTCGACTCGTCGGCGGTGCACCCGGAGGCATACCCGGTGGTGCGGCGGATCCTGTCGAAGACGGGCACGGACATCCGGTCGCTGATCGGCAACACGCGGACGCTGTCGTCGCTGCGCCCGCACGACTTCGTCGACGAGCAGTTCGGCCTCCCGACGGTGACCGACATCCTGGCGGAGCTGGACAAACCGGGCCGCGACCCACGCCCGGCGTTCAAGACGGCGACGTTCGCGGAAGGCGTGGACAAGATCTCGGACCTCAAGCCGGGCATGCGGCTGGAGGGCGTGGTGACGAACGTGGCGGCGTTCGGCGCGTTCATCGACGTGGGCGTCCACCAGGACGGCCTGGCCCACGTCTCGGCGCTGTCGAAGAACTTCGTGAAGGACCCGCGCGAGGTCGTGAAGCCGGGCGACATCGTGAAGGTGAAGGTCCTCGACGTGGACGTGCCGCGGAAGCGGATCTCGCTGACGCTGCGGCTGGACGACGAGCCGGGTGCCTCGCCGTCACGCGGCGGTGGCGGCGGCCGGGACCGCGGTCAGGGCGGCGGCGGCCAGCGTCGCGGCGCTTCCGGCGGGGACCGGCGTGGTGGCGGCGGCCGGGACCGCGGGGGCAATGCCGGTGGCGGCGGCGCCATGGCGGACGCCTTGCGGCGGGCCGGATTCGGCAAGTAGGACCAACGGCGAAGGCCGCCTCCGGAAGGTGCGGAGGCGGCCTTCGTGCTCAGCGCAGCGTGACCAGGCCCGCCGCGAACAGGGCCACCGGCACCACCGCCGCCGCCGTGCTGATCAGCCAGTTGCCGTCCCGCCAGCCCACCGGCGAGGACTCCGGGCCGTGGTCTGGTGCTCGGCTCGGGCGAACAGCCAGAACCCCGCGTCCAGCACCGCCACGACCGTCGCGAGCACCAGGAACCCGGCACGGAACGTCGTCACCGCGTCACCCTAGCGGGACCTGCGCCATGATCGCGGTCGGATGACCGTCCGGGTCGGTGAAGAACGCCATCCACTCCTCCATCCCGGACTCGTGCCGGAAAATCAGGTGCGGCGCGCCCAGGAATTCGACGCCGCGGGAGCGCAGCTCGTCGTACGCCGCTTCGATGTCCGGGACCTTGAAGTACAGCACCGACTCCGCGCCCTCCGGCTCGCCCGCGGTCAGGAACAGGCGGACGCCGTCGCAGTCGAAGAACGCCAGGTCGCCGAACGTGTAGAGATGCTGCAAGCCCAGTACGTCGCCGTAGAACTCCTTGGCCATGGACAGGTCCGTGACCGTCCGGGAAACCTGCCCGATCCGTCCCAGCACCGCTGCCTCCTCACCCGCCCGGCCGGCGAGTGCGCTGCCGGCCGGGGCGCCGCGCCACGCGCGCAGCTGCGCGCGCCCCGCCAGGCCGAGCTTGCGGACCGCGTTGCCGACGTGGAACTTGACGGCGTCCTGGCTGATGCCGCGCCGCCGGGCGATTTCGCGGTTGGTCAGGCCGTGGCGGACCGCGTCGACCACCCGCCACTCCGCGGGGGTCAGCCGGTCCGGGTGCCGTGGCCTGCCGCGCTCGCCCACGCGCCGACCATAGCTCGACGGCCGCCGAATTACCCTCCCCCCGCGAACCGCGCTTCCACGCTGCCCAGCGGGCCGAAGTCGGCGACCACGTGGCCGCCGGCGTGGATCGGGCACGGCGGGGTCGCCGTGCCCGTCGTCACGACGTCGCCCGGGCGCAGGGAACGGCCGTGGCGGGACAGCTCCATCGCCAGCCAGTGCAGCGCCAGCCGCGGGTCGCCGAGGACCAGGCTGCCGCCGCCGCGCGAAAACTCCGCGCCGTCGGCGTGCAGGACGACGACCTGCCGCGGCAGGTCGAGGTCGCGCCAGCCCGGCACCGCGCGGCCCGCCACGAACCGGCCCGCGCACGCGACGTCGGCCAGCAGCTGCGGGCCGCCCGCGTGCTGGTGGTCGGTGTAGCGGCTGTCCGGCATCTCCAGCGCCAGGAACATCGTGTCGACCGCGTCGAGCACCGCCGTCAGCGACGGTGACGGCCCGGGGTCGGCCTTGAGCCGGAAGGCGAACTCGGGCTCGGCGACGCCCATGGTCATCGTGTCGGCGGGCACCGGCTCGCCCTCGGCGTGGTGGAACCGCTCGAACAGCACGCCCGGCAGCGGGCCGGGGACGTCGAGGTACTGGCGGGCGTACGCGGTGGTCGCGGCGATCTTCCAGCCGGACACCGGCCCGGCCAGCTCGGCGAGCGCCGCCTGCGCGGCCATGCCTTCCGCCGCGTCACGCGGGCGGGCGTCGTCGGGAAGGCCGTCGAGGCGGTCGCCGGACTGCCACGCGTTCCAGATCAGCTCCGCCGCCCGCTCTCGGTTCACGCCCGTGATCTTGCCAACCGGAAGACCGGGTGTCGATCGGCTTCCGCGGCGAACGCCTCCGGCGGGTCCGTCAGCTTCGCGTCGAAGAACGGCGCCGTCACCGGGATCTTGCGGACGTACGCGCGCAACACCGGCCCCGCCGTGGCGGCGTCCGCTTCCTCGACCTCCCACGTCTCGCGGGTCCGGCCGCGCCACAGCCGGGCGGTCGCGCCGGCGCGCAGGTTGTGCACCCAGCCGACCGTCCCGTACGGCGAGACGAGCCAGCGGTCGCCGGCCACCTCGACGACGTTGACCGGCGTCGTCCGGTCCGCGCCGCTCTTGCGCCCACGGGTGGTCAGCAGCCATCCGGTGGCGCCCGCGACCGGGATCCCGCGCGCCAGCAACGCCTTCACGACGGCGTTCACGGCCTTCCGCGTCACGCCCAGCCGGTACTTCCTGGCCATCACGGGGTCATAGCGTAGACCCCGGAGAGCGCCCGCACCCGCGCCCAGACGTTCTCGAAGCGCTCCGCGTCCACCACCGGCTTGCGGACGGCCGCCAGCGCGATCGCCTGCTGGGCCTCCGTCGAACTCGCCTTGCCGTTGAGGTCGACCGCCGCGGCGCTGAAGTCCTGGACCAGTACCGCGAAGAGCTGGTCGACCACCTCGTCGTCCACGCCGGTGATCCGGGCCTGCTCCAGGATCAGCTGGCCGTACACGATCAGCGTGAACAGCTCGGTGAGCGCCAGCCCGAAGTCGAGGTCCGCCTGCTGGGCCTCGTCCGGCGCCGCCTCCGTGAGCAGCTTGACCAGGTAGCCGGCCTGCTCGGTGAACAACGCGACGTTCGGGATGTGCGCCGCTTCGGCGTAGGCGGTCTTCCAGTCGTGGAACCGGACCTTCGACAGCCCGCGCGCCGGGCCCTGGCGGAAGAGGAACTCGTCGTCCGCCGCGTCCGTGCGCGTCGGGACCGGCGGGTACTCCCGCGGCGCGAACAGGTACGCGGGCATGAACTTCGCGATCAGCGCGAGGTTCACCGCGACCGTGCCCTCCAGCTTCGGCAGGCCGTCGATGTCGTTCTTCGACATCGCGAGGTAGGTGTCGGCCTCGAAGCCCTTGGCCGCCACGACGTCGGCGACCAGGCCGATCACCTTCTGCGCCTCGGTGGTCACCTTCATCTTGGTGATCGGGTTGTAGAGCAGGTAACGGCGGTCTTCGGCGTGCGCGCTGCGGAAGTAGTCGACGGCCCGGTCGGAGAACAGCTTCATGCCGGCCAGCCGCGCGTACGCCTCGACGAACTCCCGGCGCACGTGCGGGAAGTCGGTGACCGGCTTTCCGTACAGGACGCGGTTGTGCGCGTGCGTGATGGCTTCGTACAGCGAGTGCGTCGCCATGCCGATGCCGCCGAAGCACAGGTTGAACTTGCCGATGTTGACCGTGTTCAGCGCGGCGCTGAACGCCTCGGCGCCGACGTGCAGGATGTCCTCGGCGCGCACCGGGTAGTCCTCGAGCCGGAACTCGGCGACGTACATCTGCGACGGCACCACGTTCTTGACGACGTGGTAGTCCGGGTGCTCGGAGTCGGCGTAGAAGAAGACGTACTGGTCAGGGCCTTCGACGCCGTCGATGCGGCCGAAGACCGACACCGTCCGGGCGCAGTTGCCGTTGCCGATGTAGTACTTCGAGCCGGTGGCGCGGTAGCCGTCGCCGTCCTTCGTCAGCACCATGTCGGTGGCGTAGATGTCGGCGCCGTGGTCCTTTTCGGACAGTCCGAACGCGCCGACGCCGCCCGCGTCGAGTGCCTCGGCCGCGCGCTGCCGGGCCGCCTCGTTGCCGCTCTGCCACACCGGGCCGAGGCCGAGGATCGTGACCTGCCACGGGTACCAGTAGTTGAGGCCGTAGAACCCGAGGATTTCCGACAGCGCCGCGATGCGTGCGGTGTCCCAGCGCTTGCCGGGGTTCCCGCCGGCGTTCGCCGCCGGCGTCAGGAACGTCGAGAACAGGCCTTCCTTGCCCGCGAACTCGACGAAGTCCGCGTAGAAGGTGCGGTTGTGGTAGTCCTCGGTCAGCTTCGCCTTGCCGCGCTGCTCGAACCAGTCGATGGTGGCGCGCAGCAGGCGGCGCGTCTCCGCGTCGAAGTGCGCCGGGTCGTGTTCGCGCGGGTTCAGCAGCATGGGGCCTCCTCGATTACCGACCGGTAACTTAGCAAAGGGCGGCCCGGTAAACCAAGCGACAACCCGCCCGCGCGGGAATACCGTCACCGCCATGCCCGCAGATCTGACGTGGCGGCCGCTGACCCGCGAGGACGCCCAGGCGTCGGCCGACCTCCTCAACGCCGTCGAGACGCTCGACCGGATCGGGGAGAACTACACCGCCGAGGACACGCTCCAGGAGCTGATCGACCCCTACGCCGACCTCGAGCGCGGCAGTCTCGCCGCCTTCGACGGCGACACGATGGCCGGTTACATGAAGATCCGGTACAAGCCGTCGGCGGCGGAGGTCCACCGGGTCTTCCTGGACGGCGGCGTCCACCCCGCGCATCGGCGCCGCGGCGTCGGCGCCCGGCTCCTGGACGCCGGGATCGAAGCGGCGAAGCTCCTGCACGCGCTGCACCACCCGCAGCAGCGGCTGGCGATCGACGTCCACAAGGCCGAGCACGTCGCCGGGCTCGCCGAGCTCGTCCGCTCCCGTGGCTTCGTCCCGGTGCGGTACTTCCAGCGCCTGGAACACCCGCTCGGCGAGGTCGCGGGTCCGGCCGAGCCGCGGATCGAGCCGTGGTCGGCGCGGACCGACGAGGACTTCCGGCTGGTCCGCAACGAGTCCTACCGCGACGTCTGGGGCGCGGCGCCGATGCCCGCCGACCAGTGGCGCAACCGGATCACCAACCAGACGTTCCGGCCCGACGTGAGCTTCCTGTTCCGGGCCGCGGACGGCACGCCGGCGGGCGTGCTCGTGACGATGTCGTGGGACGCGGACACCGCGGCCACCGGCGTCCGGGACGCGCACTTCATGGTCATCGGGACGCGGCCGGAGTACCGGCAGCGGGGTGTCGCGAGTTCACTCGTCGCGCACGCCCTGCGAGCCGCGGCCGAGCACGGCTACGACCGGGCCGGCGTGAACGTCGACTCCGCGAGCCCGTCCGGGGTGTCCGGCCTCTTCGCGCGGGCCGGGTTCCGGCCGGGAATGCGGTACGTGCGGTGGGCGTTGGAGGTCTGAGACACATCAGGGGGAGGCGGTGGGGCCGTCTCCGCTACACTGATCATGCGGTCCGCTCAGTTCTGCCTCGGGCCGCTGCTGTTGTCGACTACCACGCGCCGCGGCCGCACTCCGGTCTGCGCCGGGCAGGACAACCCTTCTCAGGTTACGGAGACCAGGGCACCCGCGTGCCCGCACCCACTTATGACGACTTTCGCTGAACTCGGCCTGCCGCCCGCACTCGTGGCCGCGCTGGCCGGCCAGGGCGTCACCGCGCCCTTCCCGATCCAGGCGGCGACCCTGCCGCACACCCTCGCCGGGCGCGACGTGCTCGGCCGCGGCCGGACCGGCTCCGGCAAGACGTACGGCTTCGTGCTGCCCGTGCTGGCCCGCCTCGCCGCGGGCCCGACGCGCCGGCGGCCGGGGCGGCCGCGCGCGCTGATCCTGGCGCCGACGCGCGAGCTGGCGACGCAGATCGAGGCGTCGATCCTGCCGCTGGCGAAGCCGCTGGGCCTGAAGGCCACCACGATCTTCGGCGGCGTCAGCGCGAACCCGCAGATCACGCGGCTGCGCGACGGCGTCGACATCGTCGTGGCGTGCCCCGGCCGGCTCGCCGACCACATGCGCTCCGGGCACGTGAAGCTCGACGCCGTCGAGATCACCGTGCTCGACGAGGCCGACCACATGGCCGACCTGGGCTTCCTGCCCGAGGTCCGGCGGATCATGGACGCGACACCGTCGCGCGGCCAGCGGCTGCTGTTCTCGGCGACCCTGGACAACGGCGTCGACGTGCTGGTCAAGCGCTTCATGGACGACCCGGTGCTGCACAGCGTCGACTCGGCGCAGTCGCCGGTGGCGACGATGGAGCACCACGTGCTGCACCTCGAGGAGACCCACCGGCTGCCGGTGCTGGTCGACCTGACCGCGGCGCCGGGCCGGACGCTGGTGTTCACGCGCACGAAGAGCCGGGCGAAGGCGCTGACGCGCAAGCTCGTGGCTTCGGGCGTCCCGGCGGTGGAGCTGCACGGCAACCTCGGCCAGAACGCGCGGACCCGCAACTTGGAGGCGTTCTCCTCGGGCACGGCCCGCACGCTGGTGGCGACCGACATCGCGGCGCGGGGCATCCACGTCGACGACGTCCGGCTGGTCATCCACGCGGACCCGCCGGTGGAGCACAAGGCGTACCTGCACCGCTCGGGCCGCACGGCGCGCGCGGGGGCGTCGGGCACGGTGGTGACGCTGATGACGGACGCGCAGGTCCGCGACGTGCGCGACCTGACCCGCAAGGCGGGCATCAAGCCGACGACGACCCAGCTCGGGCCGGGCCACCCGCTGCTCGCGGAGCTGGCCCCGGGCGAGCGGACGTTCTCGAAGGCCCCGGCGGTGGACAACCGCCCGAAGAAGGTTTCGGCCACGGGAGCGGCGCCGGGCGCGGGCCGCGGACGACGCGGCGGCGCGCCGAAGGAGAACCGGGGCGGCCAGCGGGCGCGGGCGAACGGCCAGGCGCAGCAGCAGTCACGTGCTTCGGAGGCCGGCGGGCGCCGGTCGGGAGCTGCTTCGGGCGGTTCGTGGCGATCGGGCGCCCCGGCCGGCGGCGCGAAGACGGGCGGGAGCGGCCGTTCGGGAGCCGCCGCGGCCACGGGCAACCGGCGCAGCGGCGGCGCCGCGGCCTTCTCGTCCGGAACCCGCGCAGGATCGCGCCGCACCGGCCGCTGAGGCCACTCCAAATCGGAGGTGAGTGAGAAACAGGGTTCTAATCCTGTTTCTCACTCACGACCGGCGGGCGTCGTCACAGCGCGGGCAGGCCTCGCGCGGCCGCACGAGCCGCAGCCGCGTCGCGGCGCTCCTCGAACCGGGCCGCCTGGGCTCCCAGAGTCTCCAGGAACGCGGCCAGCTCTTCGCGTGCCTTCTCGCCCACCTCGCCGAAGCCGGTCCGGTCGAACACCTTCCAGTACTTCAGCAGCGGCATCACCACGTCGTCGTGGTGGATGCGCAGGTCGTAGATTCCCGCCTTCGCGATCAGCGCCGCCTTGCGGGCGAAACTCGGGATCACCGCGCCCGGCATCGCGAAATCCAGCACCTCGTCGGTGATCGCCCGCATCGTCGCGTCCGGGGCGATCTCCAGCGCCGCCTTCACCAGGTTCCGGTAGAAGACCATGTGCAGGTTCTCGTCGGTCGACACGCGGGCGAGCAGCTTCTCCGCCAGCGGGTCCTGCGTGTACCGGCCCGTGTTGCGGTGCGAGAGCCGCGTCGCCAGCTCCTGGAACGAGACGTACGCGCACACCCGCAGCAGTGGCTTGTCCCCCGTTTCGTAGCCCGCCTGCATCGTCTCCATGCGCATCCGCTCCAGCTCGACCGGGTCGACCGCGCGCGTCACCAGCAGGTAGTCGCGGATGCAGATGCCGTGCCTGCCCTCCTCCGCCGTCCAGCGGTGGACCCACGTTCCCCAGGCGCCGTCGCGGCCGAAGGCGCGCTCGATCTCCCGGTGGTAGCTCGGCAGGTTGTCCTCGGTGAGCAGGTTGACCTCGAGCGCGGTCCGGGCGATCGGCGACACCCGGGACTGCTCCGGATCCCACGCCTCGCCGCCCAGGTCGGCGAAGTTGCGGCCTTCGCTCCACGGCACGTACTCGTGCGGCATCCACTCCTGGGCCGCCGCGAGGTGCCGGTTGAGGTTCTCCTCGACCGTCCCCTCCAGCTCGTACATGAGCGCGGCGCTCTCCGAAACGGTCATGCGCACGTCCTTCCGGGTCGGGTACCTACGCGGCCGTAACTTACGGGTCCGTAGGTAACGACAACGAACGCCCGCGCCACATCGTTCCGTGAGCGGCGTCACCGGGGACCGGCCAGGGGCCCTTCAGAGCGACGACGTCAGCCCGCGCGCCCGCAGGACCGCGCGCTCCAGCGGGCGGAACACCAGCAGCTCGATGCCCACACCGACCAGCAGGATCAGGAAGATCGCCGCGATCACCGTCTCGATGCTGTTGAGCGACGACCCCTGGTTCAGGTACGCGCCGAGCCCGACGCCCAGCTGCGGGGACAGCGCGATCAGCTCCGCCGCCATCAGCGAGCGCCACGAGAACGCCCAGCCCTGCTTCAGCCCGGCCAGGAACCCCGGCAGCGCGGCCGGCAGCAGGATGTGCCGGGCCGACGAAAACCGGTTCGCGCCCATCACCTGACCCACCCGGGGCAGGATCGGCGGGATCTGGTCGATGCCGGAGACCAGGCCGTTCGCGATCGACGGCACCGAGCCGAGCAGGACGACGAAGTAGATCGCCGCGTCGTTGATGCCGAACCACAGGATCGCCGCCGGCACCCACGCCACCGACGGCAGGCTCTGCAGCCCCGTCAGCAGCGGCCCGATCGCCGCGCGCACCACGCGGACCTTCGCCACCACCAGGCCCAGCGGTGTCCCGATGATCACCCCGGCGACGAACCCGAGCGCGGCGCGGTGCACCGACGTCCAGACGAAGCCGAACACCTCACCCGAGACGACCCGGCTCCAGAACTCGTCCCACACCGCGATCGGCGCCGGCAGCTGCGCCTCCGACCAGAACGCCGCCGCCCAGAGGACCTGCCAGACGACGATCAGCAGGACGAGCGCGAGCACCGGCGGCAGGAACCCCCAGGCGAACCGCTTCCAGAAGCCGGGACGGCGCTCGCCGGCCGGGGCGTCGAGCGAGTCCAGCCCGGCGCCGACGGCGTCGAGGTTCTCCTCGACCTCCGGCCGGTCAAGCTGCGGCATGGGTGCTGATCACCTCACGCAGGTGCGCAGTGATTTCCTCGGTCAGCTCCTCGGCGTCGGCCAGCGGCACGTCCGTCCACTCGCGGACGACCCGGCCGGGCCGCGACGACAGCAGCACCACGCGCTGCCCGAGCCGCACGGCTTCGCGCACGTCGTGGGTCACGAACAGCACCGACGTGCCCGTGCTGCGGTAGACGCGCAGCAGCTCGCCCTGCAGGACGTCGCGGGTGATGGCGTCGAGCGCGGCGAACGGCTCGTCCATCAGCAGCAGCGACTGCTCGGGGTCCCCGCCGACGCGCAGGGTCGCCGCCAGCGCCCTGGCCAGCGCGACCCGCTGGCGCATGCCGCCGGACAGCTCGTGCGGCCGCTTGCCGCCCGCGCCGGTGAGCCGGACCAGCTCCAGCAGCTCGGCGGCCTTCTCGCGGCGCTCGGCGCGCCCGAAGCCGGCCAGCCGCAGCGGCAGCTCGACGTTGCGGGCGGCGGTCAGCCACGGCATCAGCGCGGCTTCCTGGAACATGACCGCCGGCCGCGACGTGTTCAGCGTGATCTCACCCGCCGACGGCGCGTCCAGCCCCGCGACCAGGTTCAGCAGCGTGCTCTTGCCGCACCCGGAGGCGCCGAGCAGGCAGACGAACTCGCCGGGCGCGACCGTGAGGTCGACGCCGTCGAGCGCGACGACCGCCCGGCCCGCCGGGCCGAACGTCTTGCGGACGCCGTCGAGCCGGACCGCGGTCGCGCCGGTGAAGCTGCTCCGGCCGGTCGGGAGGGTCGTGGTCATCGCTGGCTGCCTCTCCGGATCACTCGCTTTGTTCGGGGGTTCCGGGTGGCGGAGCCCCGCCCCGGTTTCACTTGGTCAGTTCGGGAGCTTCGACGGCCGGCAGGTTCTTGGCCTTGAGCACTTCGTTCAGCGGGCCGAAGTCGGCGAAACCCTTGAGCGCCACCGCCGACTTCACCACCCCGGCGGTCACGGAGTCCTGCGCGAGCTGCGGGAACTCCTTCGCGACCGGGTCGGTGGCCAGTTCGATGCCGGAGAACGCGCGGTCGAGGACCGCCGCGCTGAGCGTACTGCCGGCCAGCTCCTTGAGGGCACCGTTGACCACGGTCTTCGCGTCCGCCGGGTTGGCCTTGGCCCAGTCGATCGCGGCCAGCTCGCCGCGCAGGACGGCCTTGACGGTGTCCGGGTGCTGCTGCAGGAACTCGCTGCGCACGATGACGACGGTGGTCGGGAACCGGCCGCCCGGCCACAGGGTCTTCTCGTCGACCAGGACCTTCGCGCCGGCGTCGAGCACCAGCCGCGACGACCACGGCTCGGGCAGCCAGCCGCCGTCGAGCTCGCCCTTCTTGAACGCGTCGAGCGTCTTGGAGTTGTCCAGGTTGGTGATCTTGACCTGGTCGGTCAGCTGCTTGCCGGCCAGGAACTTCTTGAGCGCGACGTCCTGGGTGTTGGCCAGCTGCGGCGTCGCGATGGTCTTGCCCTTGAGCTGGTCGACGCCGGTGATGTCCGGCTTGACGACCAGCTGCGCGCCGCCCGAGACGGCGCCGGAGATCAGCTGGATGCTGCCCTTCGACTTCGTGAAGGCGTTGATCGCCGGGCCGGAGCCGATGAAGGCGATGTCGAGCGAGCCGCCGAGCAGCGCGTTGACCTCGTCGGGACCGGCGTTGAAGGTCTGGGTGGTGAGCTTGGTCGAGCCCAGCTCGGTTTTGAAGAAGTCCTTCTTGACGCCGATCAGCGCGGGCGCGTGCGTGACGTTCGGGAAGAACCCCAGCCGCACCTCCCCGGCGGTGCCCTGGTTCGCGGCAGGCGCGGCGCTGCTGTCCGCGCGGGAACAGCCCGCGAGCACGCCCACGACGGTCAGGGCGGCCAGCGCCGAGGCCAGGAAGCGGGTTCTGTGGTGGGTGCGCACGTCGGCGTCGCCTTTCGGGGTCGGTGTCGGGGCGAGGTTCGCACGGGCACCCACTGAGGCGCATAGCCATCCGCATCCCGGGAAATCCGGTGAGATTCCTTGACATCGGTGGCCGCTGCGCTTACAGGGGGCCTGTCCTCGCGTTCGGTGCCGCCAGAGCATGCTGGCTGACCCGCCCGGGCGCGAGGGTCCGTCCGAAGTTCCCGGTATGTGGACGGCGTCCCCGCGGCGCGGCAACCTTGCCCGTCACCCGAACGTGGTAAGGGTGACGACGACCCCGGGAGGGAAGACATGACGAGCACCGCATCTCGAGGCGGCCAGGGGGCCGCCGGCGTCCGCGTGGCGCTGGTCGTGCTGTTCATCGGGCTGGGCCAGGCGTCCTTCGAGTGGCTCAGGTCACTCGGGATGGACACGGTGACGAGCGTGGTGGTGTGGGCGATCCCGGTCGTGACGGCGGCGGCGGTCACGCTCGTGCTCTGGCTGGCGTCCGAACGGGCGTTCACCCTGCGGAACTGGCTGCCGGTGGCGGTGTGCATCCCGGTCTACCTGGCCGGGGCGTTCGGGCTGGCCACCGGCACGGCGAGCCTGGTGGCGTCGATCGTGACCGGCGCCGGGTTCGGCATCGCGGTGGTCGCGGTCGCCGGCCTGCTGCGCGCGCGGCGCCGGGAGCCCGCCCGCCGCTGACGTTCAGCGGCGCAGGAGCAGGGACACGTCGCCGAACTCGTGCCACAGGTAGCGGCGCTGCACCGCCGCGTCGTAGGCGCGCTGGACCAGCTCGCGGCCCGCGACCGCCTCGAGCAGCAGCAGGTGGGACGCGTCGGGCGCGTGCAGGCCCGTGACGATCCCGTCCACCACGGCCGCCGGGCGGTCCGGGCCCAGCACCAGGTCCGTCCAGCCCTCGGCCGCGCGGACCTCGCCGTCCGCGACCGCCGACTCCAGCGCGCGGGCCGCCGTCGTGCCCACCGCGATCACCCGGCCGCCGCGGGAGCGGACCCACGAGACCAGCGCCGCCGTCGCCGCCGGGACGCGGAAGCGCTCCGCCTGGGGCGGCTCGCCCGCTTCCGGGGACGACACGCCGGTGTGCAGCAGCAGCGGCGCGAACAGCACACCGTCGGTGACCAGCCGCGTCACCAGTGCCGTGGTGAACGGCCGGGCCGCCGACGGCATCTCCGCGCTGCCGGGCTCGCGGGCGAACACCGTCTGGTAATCCGACAGCGGCCACGCACGCGGGACGTACCCGTAGCGGATCGGCCGGCCGGCCGCGGCCAGCAGGCCCGGGACCGGAACCGACACCTGCGCCCGCCACAGCCGCGCCGCCCCGGGGGCTACCGGGGCCAGCAGCGTCAGCGACGCGCCCGCCGGCAGTTCCACGCGCTCCCCCGGACGGCCGTCGAGCAGCGGGCCGCCCGGTCCGCGCAGCTCGACGACCCAGGTGCCGTCGTCGAGCGCCGTGGCGAAGTGGACGGCGACCGGACGACCGGCCCGGACCGCGTCGACGGCCGCGGGCAGCGTCCCGGAAGTGTTGACGACCAGCAGGTCCCCGGCACGCAGATGGTCGCCGAGCGACGCGAACACCGTGTGGTGGACGCCGGACGGCGCAGCGACCAGCAGGCGGACCTCGTCCCGCGCCAGGCCGCGTGCTTCCGGCGGCGCCGACGCGGACAGCTCGTCCGGCAGCTCGAAACGGACGCTCACGCGGCCACCAAGAGGTCGGCGGCGCGGTAGCGGCCGCTGGCCGGCCGTTCGCCGAGCAGCCGCAGGAACGCCGGGACGGCCGTCTCCGGCAGCGGCCGGTCGGAGATGTCCTCGCCCGGGAACGCGCGCTGGTGCATCGCGGTGCGCAGGTCACCCGGGTCGACCGCGTACACGGCCAGGTCCGGGTTCTCCACCGCGAGCACGGCGGTGACGTGGTCGAGCGCGGCCTTCGCCGAGCCGTAGCCGCCCCAGCCTTCGTACGCTTCGACGGCCGCGTCCGAGCTGACGTTGATCACCGTTCCCCGCGCCGCGGTCAACGCGGGCAGCAGCAGCTGGGTCAGCGCGAGCGGCGCGAAGACGTTCGTCCGGTAGACGTTCTCCAGTTCCGCCAACGGATACCCGCCCAGTGGTGGCAGCGGGCTGGCGCCCAGCGAGCTGGCGTTGTTGACGAGCAGGTCGAGTCCCGGACAGGCGCCGGCCAGGGCAGCGCGGTGGGCCGGGTCGGTGACGTCGCCGGGCACGGCGGTGAAGCCGACCTCCCGGGCCGCCGCCGTCAGCGCGGCTTCGTCGCGGCCGTCGCCGACGACCGTCCACTTGCGACTCACGAGTGCGGCGGCCAGGGCGCGGCCCAGGCCCGCGGACGCACCGGTGACGAGTGCGGTTGGCATGGTTCCTCCTTCGAGGGGTACCACACCATCCTGAAACCTCTACATTACTTCAGGTCAACGGCGGCCCGGCCGCGCAGCGCGAAATACGCTGCCAGCGAAACGACGAGCCCGACGTAGTACGCCAGATCCGCGCCGTGCAGGGCCGCCGCGACCGGTCCCGTGTAGAGGGACGTGTTCATGAACGGCACCGCCGCCGCGAAGCCGGCGACGAACGCCACGAGCGCCGCCCACGGCCGCGTGGACGTCGAAGCCAGGACGTCCACGCGCCGCCCGCCGCGGGTCCGCGCGAGCCAGTCCGGGACGACGACGCCGAGGAACGGCGGGATCCAGTAGCTGACGAACAGCAGCACGTTCTCGAACTTCGCCGAGAGGTCGCCGCTGTGCATCCAGAGGATCAGCGCGAAAGCGAGCACCGTGACGACCACCGCGGACACCGGGCGCCGCAGCCGCACGCCGACGGTCTGCAGGGCCAGCGAGCCGCTGTAGTCGTTCATCGCGTTCGACGACACCGCCGCGAGCGCGATCACCGCCAGCGCCAACGCGCCCAGGAAGCCACCGCCGAGCAGGTGCGCGACCCCGGTCGCCGTCTGGTCGCCCAGCGACGACCCCAGCGCCAGGCCGAGACCTTCGCCGATCGCGTACGACGCCGTGAGGCCGAGCAGCGTCGCCCAGAAGACCGCGCGTGACGACGTCTCGACCGGCAGGTAGCGGCTGAAGTCCGAAGCGTAGGGCGCCCAGGAGATCGCCAGCGACAACGTGATCGTCGTGAACAGCACGACCCCGCCCGCCAGATCGGCGCCCGAGCCCGTGTCGGCCGTGGCGATCGGGTGGCCGGACAGGACTTTCACGGCGAGCGCCGCGAACGCCAGCACCAGCAGCACGCTCATCACCGTCTGGACGCGGTGGATCAGCGCGTAGCCGAAGACGCCGAGGGTGCACTGCAGGACCAGCACGATCAGCACCGCCGCCCAGAACGGCAGCCCGGTCAGCTCGGCGAGGGCCTCGCCGCCGAACAGGCCGACCAGCGCGTCCCAGGCGATCGAGCCGAGCCACTGGACCAGCCCCGGCAGCACGACCCCGCCGCCGAACGGCAGCCGGGCGAGCGGCAGCTGGCCGGTGCCGGTGCGCGGCCCCCAGGTCGACAGGTAAGCCACCGGCAGCGATCCGAGCACCGTGCCGGCGAGCATCGCCACCAGTCCCGTCCAGAACCCGAGGCCGAGCGACGCGGCCAGCGTGCCGGTGAACACCGCCGTCATCGTCAGGTTCGGCGCGAACCACACGCTGAACAGCCGCCACGGCCGCCCGAACCGGTTGCCCGCGGGGACCGGCGTGATGCCGTGGGTCTCGATCGCCAGGTCACGGCCGCCGGCGGGCATCCGCCCGCCGAAGACCTCCGCGCCCAGTCCGTTCATGTGCTGCCTCCTCGCCGATCACCCTAAAGCGCGCCCGCGTGGTGTAACGCGACGGCCCGAACGGGCGAATCACGGTTAGCCGTTGCCGGACCGCTTCACACACCCGCCAGAATTGCCCGGGGGAGGTCGCGTGCTGCAGCATGCGCGGACGCTCGCGACGACCGGTCTGCTGGCCGCGGGGTTCGCGCTCGGCGTCACGGCGCTGACGCTGAAGGCCGCCGACGGCGGGCACCCGGCGCTCGACATCGCCCTCAGCACCACCACCGGGTTCCTGTTCCTGCTCGCCGGGGCGGTGGCGCACGTCCGGCGGCCCGCCAACCCGATCGGCGTGCTCATCGCGCTCGCCGGTGTCGCGCTGTTCCTGGAGGACCTGCAGTTCACGCGGAACCCGGTGCTGTACACGATCGCCGTGCCGCTGCGCGCCGCGTCCAGCCCGGTGATCGCGCACCTCGTGCTCGCCTTCCCGCACGGCAGGCTGCGCTCGCGGTGGGAACGGCTGCTGGTCGCCGCGGCCTACCTGGTGGTGCTCGGCTCGGGCGGCGTCGGGCTGCTGGTCAACGCCGACCCGCGGGACCTGCTGGCCGTCTCCTCCGGCACGGCCGCCGCCGCGGTCGCCGACCGCGTGCTGGACCTGGCCGCGACGGCGATCAGCGCCGGCGTGGTCGTCGCGCTGCTCTACCGGTGGCTGTCCGGGCGGCTGCCGCAGCGGCGGCTGCTGTCGCCGGTGATCGTCATCGCGCTGTCCGGCGCGCTCGCCTCGGGCGCGGGCACGGCACTCGGCGCGGGCCACCCGCTGTCGGCGCCGTTGCTGCAGGCCTACCGGATCCTGTTCTGCCTGTGGCCGCTGGCGTTCCTGGTCGGCGTGCTGCGGGCCCGGGTGGGCAACGCCGAGATGATCCGGCTGCTGCTGGAGCGCGACGGCACCGGCCTGGCCGCGCTGGTGCAGGACGACGAGGTGTGGAAGGACAGCCGCTCGATCGACGCGCTGAACGCGGCGGCCGGGCTGGTGCTCGACAACCAGCGGCTCACCGCGGAGCTGGAGCAGCGGCTCGCCGAGGTGCGCGCGTCGCGGGCGCGGCTGGTCGCGGCGGGCGACGAGGAGCGCCGCCGCATCGAGCGCGACCTGCACGACGGCGCCCAGCAGCGGCTGGTCAGCGTGGTGCTGCTGCTGCGGATGGCCGGCCGCCGCCACGGCGCCGAGCTGCCGCCGGAGGTCCGGGCCCTGCTGGCCGGCACGGTCGAGGAGCTGCAGACCGCGATCACCGAGCTGCGTGAGCTGGCCCGCGGCATCCGCCCGGCGATCCTCACCGAGGCCGGCCTGGTCCCGGCGGTCCGGTCGCTGGCCGACCGCATCCCGATGGAGGTGGCGCTGTCGGTCGGCACGGTGCCCCGGCTCGACGCGGCGGTCGAGGCCACGGCGTACTTCGTGACGTCCGAGGCGCTGACGAACGCCCTGAAGCACGCGCAGACCGACCGGGCCGACGTGCGGATCGCGGTCGACGGCGCGCGGCTGCGGGTGGAGGTGACCGACCGGGGCGCCGGCGGGGCGTCCGTCGAGGGCGGGTCGGGACTGGCGGGGCTGCGCGACCGCGTCCAGGCCCTCGGTGGGGAGCTGGACGTGACGAGCGGCCCCGGCGGGACCACGGTCCGCGCGGTCATCCCCCTCGGCAGCTGAACGGCCCCCTCGCCGGGTGGCGAGGGGGCCGTTCAGTGCGTGAAACGGCTAGACGAGCAGCAGGAACAACAGGCCGTTGGGCGAGCCGAGGCCGGTCACGTCGTCGTAACCCTTGGTGGTGTGGATCGTCAGGTTGCCGTAGTCGAACGTCCGCACCGAGTGGATGAGGCCGTTCGTGGCGTCGACCGAGTTGGCGTAGTCGACCCGGGCCACGGCACCGTCCACGTGCTGCACGTCGCTGATCGCCGGGGTGCGCGAGGTCAGCTTGTAGATCACGGGGTTGATGAAGCCGTGGTGGAAGTGGTCGAAGCTGTCGGCCACCGCCATGATCCCGGCGAACACCGGCGAGGCGAGGCTCGTGCCGCCGATCCGGTACTGGTCGTAGTGCGCGCCCTCCGGGAAGGTCTGCGTCTGGCCGACCAGGAAGCCGGTGTTCGGGTCGCCGATCGCGGAGATGTCCGGCACCACGCGGCCCTTGTGCCCGGCCGTCTGGTTCTTCGTCGACAGCGCGTCCGGCACGACACCCTTCTGGTAGAAGGGCTGCTCGAACAGCCGGCTCGTGCCGCCACCGGAACCGCTGGTGTACTTCGCGGGACCGTAGACGCCGTCGGTCAGCACGCTCTTGCTGGTCTCCCAGCCGGTCTCGAAGATGCGCTTGCCGTCCTTGCCGATCGCGATGGACGTGCCGCCGACCGCGGTGATCCACGGCGCCGAGGCGGAGAAGTCCGGCGACGGCGTGCCGAGGCGCGCGACCTCGTCACCGTTGTCGCCCGAGGAGAAGTAGACGCCGATGCCCTCGAGCACCGCCTGCAGCGAGATCTGGTTGAACACCTTGACCTCGTCGGCCGGGATGTCCTCGCCGGTGTCGCCGTAGGAGTTCGACACGATGTCGGCCTTGTGGCCGGCGACCACGTAGTTCAGCGCCTCGTCGAGGGCGTTGTCCTCGCAGGAGGTCCCGCCGACGTAGAGGATGTTCGCGCCCGGGGCGAGCCCGTGCGCGGCCTCGACGTCGAGGGTCTCCTCGCCGTACCAGCCCGCGGCGTCACACTGGTCCGGCTGCTCGAGCACCGGGTCCGGCGGGAAGATGTGCTGCGAGAACTGGCTCTGCTTCAGCGGGTGCTGCGGGTCGTTGCGGCGCGCGTACTCGCTGGCGTCGGCGTAGATGGTCGGCGAGGCGAACGCGTCCACGATGGCGATCGTGGTGCCCTTGCCGTCCGCGCCTGCCTTGTCGACGCCGTAGGCCGACCGCAGCTGCGCCGGGGTGTAGCCGCACGGGGCGTAGGGCAGCTGCTTGCCGTTGTAGGCGGGATCGGTGGTGTCGATCTTCTCGCCGTAGTAGGCGCTGCACGGCGGCGCGTTGCGGAAGCCGGGGCCGGGCGGGACGTCGGACGGCGTCGCGGATCCGGTGTTGTGGTCCGGCTTGAACAGGTTGGTCGCCTGGTCGACGCCGACGACGCCGAGGACGTCGCCGGCCAGGTTCGCCGGCACCGACAGGTTCTTGTCGGCGGCACGCAGCGTCTGGCCCTTGACCCGGTACTTGCCCAGGTTGACGGCGAACGCCTTCTCCGTCTGGTCGGCCGTGCCGGTGGCCTCGACGTAGGCGCGGTTCGACGGGATGTCGCCGATGGTGAACCCGTTGCCGGTCAGCCACGCCTTGACGGCGTTCACCGTCGCGTCGGTGGCGGCGAACCGGTCGCGCACCTGGTCGGGCGTGAGGTACTGGCGGTAGGTCCCGCTGTCCGGATCGGACACCGCCTGCGCCAGCGCCTCGGCACCGGCGTTGTCGCGCTGGTTCAGGTAGACCCGGAAGCTCAGCTTGGCCGCGGGCGCCGTGTCGGCGACCTTGGCCTGCGCGTTCGCCCACAGCGGGTGCGACTGCGGAATGTCCTGACGCCCCTGCGCCGACGCCGTCGCGGGGACGGCCGCGGTGAGGCCACCCACCACCGCGAGCGAAAGGAGCAGGGTGGAGCTTCTTCGCACGGAAATCTCCCTCTCGAAAGCGGCCCCCAGTGAAACGGGCCTGAACTCCGGACGAGACTAGATCGGCGTTCCGCTCGCGGGAAGTGCTTGCGGAACCGTTATCTCGCCGCGAATTCACCCCTGGTACGGAAATCCGATTTGTCGTCCGGAAAACGCGAGGAATAGTCCTCGATGCGAGGTACGTCCGGTTCTCGTCCGTATCGCGGAACACCCGAGAGCGGCCGCCACCACCTACGAAAGTCGGTCGCTCCGTCCACTCGGGACAGTCGGGCGATGACGGTACTTCGGCCGTCGTCAGGGCCGCCCGGCCAGGCGCCGGTCCACCTCGGCGGGCGCGAACACCGTCTCGACGACCATCGCGACCGCCCCGCCCAGCGCTTCGCCGCGGCCGCCGATTTCGACGCGCAGGTTCCGCGTCGCCCGCGGCAGCGCCCGCCGGTAGAGCTCCTCGCGGACGCCGGCGCCGAAGTGCGGCTCGGCGAGGTCGCCGGCGAGCACCACCACACCCGGGTTGACCACGCAGACCAGCGTCGCCAGCACCTCGCCCACCTGCCGCCCGGCGGCCTCCGCGAGCCGCACCGCCGCCGGTTCGCCGGCCAGGATCCGCTTCCGGACCCCCGAACCGGACGTCGTCGGCAGGCCCAGCTCCGTGAGCCGCGCGGCCAGCGCGCCCCCGCCCGCGACCGCGGCGAGGCAGCCGGCGGAGCCGCACAGGCACCGCGCGTCCGGGTGCCCGGGCAGCCGGACGTGCCCGATGTCGCCCGCTCCCCCGTCGACGCCGCGGTACACCTCGCCGCCGATCACCAGCCCGGCGCCGATCCCGGTGGACACCTTGACCACCACCAGCGCGGTCTCGTCCGGGTACCGGGCGCGGTGCTCGCCCAGCGCCATCAGGTTCGCGTCGTTGTCGACCAGCACCGGGGCGCCGAACCGCGGGCCCAGGCGGGCGTCGATCGGGTAGCCGTCCCAGCCGGGCATGATCGGCGGCTGCGTCACGCGAGCCGTGCCGGGCTCGACCGGGCCCGGCACGGAAACGCCCACGCCGCACACCGGCCGTCCGGCCTCCGCGAGCATCGCCTCGAACCACGCCGCGATCCGGTCGAGCACCGGCTCCGGGCCGTCGGCCACCCGCAGCTCGCCTTCACGGTGCGCCAGCCGCCGTCCGGAGAGGTCGGTGAGCGCGGCCTCGGCGTGCGTGGTGTCGATGCTCGCGACGAGGACGACCGCGTGCCCGTCGTCGAACCGCAGCCGGCGCGCGGGACGGCCGCCGGTCGAGTCTTCCTGGCCGCCCTCGGTGAGCAGGCCCGCCTCCTGGAGCTGCTCCAGCCGCGCGGTCAACGTCGTGCGGGACAGCCCGCTGCGCGCCAGCAGGGCTTTCCGCGTGGTCGCCGCCCCGGTCCGGACCAGCCGCAGCAGCTCGCCCGCGCTGGTCGGCGTCGTCATCCCGCCCCCTTTTGTCCGTTGACAAGACATAAGTTGGAGATAGATTGGACATATGAACGTAACACGGGAGCAGGCGGCCGGGGTCCTGGCGGGGAACTGGCTCGGCACGTCGACCGTGCCCTCGCGTTCGCTCTACCCGCACCAGTGGAGCTGGGATTCCGCGTTCATCGCGATCGGCCTGCGGCACCTGGCGCCGGCGCGGGCCCGGCGTGAGCTGCAGACGCTGTTCTCGGCGCAGTGGCGGGACGGCCGCGTGCCCCACATCGTCTTCGACCCGGGCACCCCGCCCGAGGCGTACTTCCCGGGGCCCGGGTTCTGGCGCGCCGGGCGGACCTCGGGCATCGTCCAGCCGCCGGTGCACGCGCGGGCGGTGCTGGCGGTGCACCAGGCCGAGCCCGACCACGCGTTCCTCGCCGCGCTGTACCCGAAACTCCGGGCGTGGCACGAGTACCTGCTCGGCGCGCGCGACGCCGGCGGGCGCGGGCTGGCCGCGATCGTGCACCCGTGGGAGTCCGGCATGGACAACAGCCCGGCCTGGGACGGCCCGCTCTCACGCGTCACGCCCGCCGCCGGGTTCGTCCGCCGCGACCTCGAGCACGGCTGCGCCGCCGACCGCCCGAGCGACGAGGACTACGGCCGGTACGTCCGGCTCGCCGCGGACTACCGGGACAGCGGCTACGCCGGCACCGGCGGCTTCGTCGTGGAAGATCCGGGCTTCAACGCCCTGCTGGCCGACGCGGAGCTGGCGCTGGCGGAGATCGCCGAAGCACTCGGCCTGCCGTCGGACCCGCACCGCGAAACCGCGGCGCGCGTCGCGAAAGCGTTGCAGGAAACGCTGTGGGACAGCGCGTCGGGCTGGTTCTTCGCCCGCGACGTCCGCACCGGCTCGCTGACGCCGCAGTACACGTGCTCAGGCCTGCTGCCGCTGCTGCTGCCGGACCTGGCCGTCGCCCCGGCCCTGCTGGCGACGGCCACCGGCCCCCGGTTCCGGCTCGGCCGGGTGCACGGCGTCCCGAGCCACGACCTGACCGCGCCGGGCTTCGACCCGGGCCGGTACTGGCGCGGCCCGTCGTGGTTCAACGTCGGCTGGCTGGTCCGGCAGGGGCTGCTGCACCACGGCGAACACGCCCTCGCCGCGCAGCTGGGCGAAGACCTCGTCGAGACCGCGGCGCGGACCGGCTTCGCCGAGTACTGCGACCCGCTGACCGGCCAGGGCCACGGCACCCGCGAATTCAGCTGGACCGCGGCCCTGACCGTCGACCTGCTGGCTCAGCCCGCGGCGGTCGCGTAGTCCGAGCCCAGCCAGGCCTCGTCGATCCGCAGCCGCTTGTAGCGCGTGCTGTCGCTCGACGCCGCCCACGTGCTCGTGACCTGCAGCCGGACGTACCGCGCCGTCACCGCGGTGAGGTCGACGAACTGGACGCCGCGATGGCTCGGGAGCGTCCCGGACTTCACCGCGCTCCCCCAGTTCTTGCCGTCACTGGACACGTAGACCTGGTACGCCTTGATCCGCGCCGACTGCTCGGTGGCCGAGCGGGCGTAGCTGACCGAGTCCTCCCGCTGGTTGACGCCGAGGTACTGCACCTTCTTCGCCGACCCCAGGTCGAAGTCCAGGTTGACCGGCAGGGTCTTGTTGTTGTCGAAGTACGTGAGGTAGTCGCCGTCGCTCGCCGACTGTCCACTGTGCCCACTCGCGGACGCGCTCGCCTTGAGTGTCACCGTCTTCGGGTCGTAGGTGCCGGCGCGGCCGGCGGTCTCGACCTTGAACACCGTGTCGTAGGCGTCCCACCCGGACAGTCCGGTCAGCGTCAGGCTCCCGCCGCCCTGGCTGAACGAGATCGCCGCGCCGGTGCGGAGGTTCGTCACGCGGCGGACGCGGTAGCCGTTGTCGCGGATCTTGAGCGTGCTGCCCGACGGCCTGGTCAGGACGTGCACGTACTGCAGGTCCGGGTTGCTCTTGCTGATCGTGAGCACGCCGTGCGCGCCGTCGTTCCAGAAGCCCGGCTGCATGCCGCCGTACATGTACCCGGCGCCCTCGGTGCCGCCGAGCGACTCCCAGATCGCGTCCAGGTAGGTCTTCGCGAAGTTGTTGAACGCCTCCTGGTTCGACGGGAACCGGCCGTTCACCATCGCCGTCTCGGCCATCAGCGACTTGATCGACGAGCCCGAGTTCGCGACCAGACGTCCGATGTTCAGCGCCTTGTCCACCGTGGAGTTCGAGCCGCCGTACCACCACGCGCCGGTGTCGGGAAGCTTGAAGCACGCCTCGGTGAGCCGCGGCATCGCCGTGTAGGTGGCCTGCGGGTAGTCGTAGGCCGGCGTCATGCCCGTCTTCTGCTCGTTGCTGATCGTGTCCATGATCGGCGTGTCTTCGTTGTTGTTGCTCAGCAGGTAGTCCGGCCGCTGCTGGTAGATCTGCCGGTAGAGGTCGTGCGACTCCCAGTAGGCGTTGTCGTTGTCGATCCAGAAGCCGCCGAGGTCCGGGTAGTTCTTCATGACCTCGAAGAAGTTGTCGTAGCTGAACTGGCCGAAGCCGTCCTGCGTGTCCAGGTCGACGGACTTGCCCTTGTACTTCGAGTAGCCCCCCGAGTCGAGCCATTCGTGGCCGCCGTCGTCGTGCCACTGGGCGTCGTTGGTCATGTAGAGGATGACTTTGAGGCCCTGCGGTTTCGCGGCGGCGACCAGCTCGCCGAGGAAGTCCCGCTTGGTGGAGCAGCTGCCCGGGATCTTCGACGGCCAGGCGCGCGAGTACCCCAGCCGGCTGTGGAAGGAGGCGAGGACGAGGTAGGACGCGTGCAGCTTCTTGGCTTCGGTGACCCAGTAGGCGGGACTCCAGCCGCCGTCGGTGATCGCCTTCTCCCAGGCGCTGCAGCTGGTGTAGCCGGGTGACGTGCGCATGCCCCAGTGCAGGAACAGGCCCGCCTGGCTGTCGCGCAGCCACTGCTGGGACGGCTTCTGCAGGTCGGCCGACGCCGGCGCGGCGGCCGGCCCGGCGACCACGAGCATCGAGGCGCACACGGCGAGGACCCGGCGCAGGAACTTGGCTGACATGAGCGACCTCCAGTGGTCTGGTCCACTCGGTGTGTACTCCTGGCGTCACGGGCCGGTCAAGGCCGCAGATCCGACCTTTGGGGCACGTCTCGCTCACCGGCACAACAGCACTGCGGCCGTTCGGGTTAAATATCTGATATATGACACGAGAGATCTGATCTCTCTTGACTGCGCGTCCTCCCGGCGAGTAGATGTTCTCCCCAGAGAGCGCTTTCGCCCTCACCCACCGCTCCGGCGACAAGGGCAGCACGCCGCGCCCCCCAGAGCTGGTCGGGATGCCGACGGACGGCGGATCGGCATCCCGGCCACCCTTCCGGCGCGGGGCACCGGCCACGGCACGGTGCCCCGCCCGGACTGCCCGCTCCCCGGGGCCCGTGCACGAAAGGACGACGAATGTCCGAGCACCCCCTTCGCCCGAGCCGGCGCGCGGTCCTGGCCGGCACCCTGGGCGCACTGGGCGCCCTCGCCGCGGCGGGACCCGTCGCACGGGCGGCCGACCGGCTGCCGCCCATCGGCGGCGCGGCACCGCCCGCGGACTGGTCCCGGGCCGTCATCGACTCGACGATGAAGCGCTACACACCGGACAAGATCGGCGGCTGGGGCTACACCCTCGGGCTGTACCTCTACGGCCAATACCTGTTCTACAAGCGCACCAGCGAGCAGAAGTACCTCGACTACATCGTCGCGTGGTACGACCGCTTCGTCACCGACAGCGGCATCTCGAACAGCTTCACCAGCCTCGACTCGATGCGCTCGTGCCAGATGCTGCCGCTGCTGTACGCGGAGACGGGCCGCAAGAAGTACAAGACGGCCGCCGACCAGCTGCGGAAGCGGTTCCCGCCCTACCCTCGCACGTCCGACGGCGGCATGTTCCACGCCACGAGCAAGGTCGGCCAGCTGTGGGGCGACGGCGTCTACATGGCCCAGCCGTTCCTCGCCCTCTACGGCGCGACGTTCGGCGACGGCGACTACTGCTTCGAGGAGTCGGCGAAGAACCTCGTCGTCTACTTCAGCCACCTGCGCGAACCGGCCAAGGGCCTGCTGTACCACGCCTACGACGAGGACGGCTCCGAGTCGTGGGCGTCCGGGCCCGGGCACCACTCGAAGTACCACTGGGCCCGCGCCATCGGCTGGTTCGGCATGGCGGCCGTCGACATCCTCGAGGTCCTCCCGGCGAACCACCCGCGGCGGCCCGCGCTGATCGAGATCGTGCAGTTCCTGGCCGCCGGCTACCAGCGCTACCAGGACGCGAAGACGGGCCGCTGGTACCAGGTCGTCGACCGCGGCGGCGACGCGAAGAACTGGCTGGAGACGTCGGCGTCGTCGATGTACACGTTCACGATGGCCCGCGGCGTCCAGCGCGGCTACCTGCCGGCGTCGTACCAGGCGGTGGCCGACCGCGGCTACGCCGGCGTGCTCCGCAAGGTCTCGGTGGGCCCCGACGGGCTGACGAACATCACGGACATCTGCGAAGGCACCAACGTCGGCGACCTGTCCTACTACTACGGCCGGGCCCGCAAGACCAACGACTTCCACGGGCTCGGCGCGTTCCTCATCATGAACGAGCAGTACACGCACTGACCACGAAGGCGCGCCGCAGAAGGGGCCCCGGCCGATCGGCCGGGGCCCCTTCGTCAACAGGCCGGCGTGCTGCTCGACGCGTTCACGCGCAGAGCCGAGCCCGACGTCGTGGCCGAGTTCTTCACGCAGTACCCCGTCACCGACTGGAAGCCGACGTCGAACGGGCTGTTGCCGCCCTTCTCCGCGGTGAAGTGGTCGAACGTGATGTCCGCGCTGTTGTTGACGATGCTCGCCGGGCGGCCGTCGTCCTTGGCGAACTCCACCGAGCTGTCCACGAACCTGATGCCCGACGCGTAGTGCAGGTACCAGCCGTACGACGGGCGCGTGCCGATGCTCTTCGGGTTGTAGTCGTTCGGGTCGTTGCTCGGGACGCCGGTGCCCATCGTGCCGTTGCCGCCCGGGACGGTCAGGTGCACGCCGGTGAAGGTGACGCCGGAGACGCGGTGGCCGCTGTCCGCGCCCCAGATCGTCGGGCTGAAGTTCGTGCCCGTGTGCGTGCCCGTGACGTTGTCGAGCGTGATGTTGCTGATCGAACCGACGCCGGGATTGTTCCCGCACCGCTTTCGCGTGCCGATCTTCATCATGACCGGCGAGTACGTGCCGGACATCTTGATGTTGCGGTAATGCACGTCGGAGATCTTCGCACCGTCCATCGAAACGATCCCGATGCCGGATTTGTGCGCGCCGGTGATCGTGATGTCGGAGAACTGGTAACCGGTGAAGTCACCGCACGTCTCGGAACCGAACATCAGCGCGTTGCAGCAGACCGCCGACAGTTTCGCGTTGTTCACCGTCACGTTTCCGTTCGGCAGTTTCGCGCCGAGCGCGTAGTCGCTCTTGAACACCAGTGCGTCGTCGTTCGCGGCGATGTTCGCGTTGGTGATCGTGATGTTCGTCGTGCTGATGATGTTCCAGCCGTCGCGGTCGCTCGCGGTGTCGATGGTCAGGTGGTCGGACACGACGTTCTTGCAGCCGTTGATCAGCGCCCCGAAGTGGCCGCCGCGGCGCAGCTTGATGCCGGACAGCGTGAGCCCGTCACAGCGGGTGAGCGAAAGGATCTTGTCGGCCTGGCCGGACTTCGGGTTGCCGGTGATGAGGTTGCCGCCGCCGTCGATCGTGCCGGCGCCGGTGAACCCGATGTTCGTCAGCCTGTCGCCGTAGAACATGGCGTCGTGGAAGTGGCTGTGGCCGTAGTCCTGGTAGCTGTCCCACTGGTTCGCTTCGGCCTTGTCGTAACTGTCCGCACCCGACCCGGTGATCGTCGCGCCCGCGTCGAGCTGGAGCGTCACGTTGCTCTTGAGGTGGACGGTGTTGGCCGACTTGTAGGTGCCCGCCGTGAACCGGACGGTGCCGCCGCCCGCCGCGTTGGCCGCGGTGATCGCCTTGTCGATGGCGCCGGAATCGTTGGCCGATCCGTTTCCCTTGGCGCCGTAGTCCTTCACGTCGTAAACGCCCCCGGGCGCGGCGGACGCGGCTGGAGTGCCGGCCACCACCAGTCCCGCGACCGCGAAGGAGATCAGCAAAAATCTTTTCACCGTGAACCCGCCTTGTCATGTATGGCGAAATGCTGGACATGACGGCGGAGCACTCAGCCTACGAGTGCCGCGAGCGCAGTGTCAAGATCGACGGCAGGCCGCATTTCCCGGCGGGGCCGGGGACCCGCGCCACCCCCAGTCGGACGCGGGTCCCCGTGTTCGATGTGGCCGGAAACCGCCGTACCACGGCCGCGGTGTCCTTTCGGGATTTTCCGCAGTCTACCTTCGACGCGCCCGGTGAAACCGTGCGTTCGTCATGGTCCGGACCATGAATCGGGCACGGCCCGTCCCGGTCACGGAAACCCTACGCCGGACGCCAGCAGGTGGAACGCCCGTTCGGCCGCGGCGACGGCCTCCGGGTGGCGGCGGGCCGCCGGCACACCGGCCACGACCGCGTCCATGTTCGCCGTGGCCAGCGTCCGGCGGACCGCCGCGATCTGCGCGGCGGCCAGGCCGGCGTCGAGCGGCGGCACACCGGCCTCGGCGAGTGCCGCGGCCAGCGCCGCCTCCCCCGCGCCGGAGAACTCCGCCAGCCGCGCCGCCAGCGCCGGCGTCCCGGTGACCAGCCGGAAGACCGCGAGCACGGCGGGCTCGTCGCACAGGCCCGTGACAGGCTCCCGCCGGTCGAGGCCGCGCAGGAACGCCTCCCGCAGGGCGCCCAGCGCCCCCTGTCGCGGAGCCCGGCCGCGGACGACGTCCGCCGCGTCGGTCTCGTGGTCGGCGAACCGGTGCAGCACCAGGTCCTCCTTGGTCGGGAAGTAGGCGAAGAGCGTCCGCTTGGACACGTCGGCCACCCGCGCCACCTCGGCGACCCCGACGGCGTCGAACCCGCGCTCGAGGAAGAGCCCGATCGCCGCCGCCGAGATCGCCGCCCGCGTGCGTTGCTTCTTCCGCTCCCGCAGGCCCAGTTCGTCCGTCACGTCACGCAGCGTAGCGCCCACTGCTCAGACCTGCTGGGAGCCCGGGTCTGCCCGCTTGCACTACGTAGCTGCGGCCGTTCTTGCCTTGGTCCCGGCGCCGTCGCGCTGGGACCAAGGCAAGAACCGGCCGGGGGTTGGAACGGTTCATGGCGGGAGCGTGACCCGGACCCGTACACGAGTCGTACAAACCACGCAGACCTCCGAATGGATCTATCCGGCGAGGTCAAACCGGTCCTAGCATCCGGCTATGGGGGAACTCATCGGGCAGGTTGAGACCACCTCACTCACCATCCGGGTCCTCGGTCCGCTGGAGGTCGCCGCCGCCGGGCGGGTGATCCCGCTGGGCGGGCCGAAGCCCCGGCTGCTGCTGGCCGCCCTGGCGCTGCAGCCGAACGTCGTCGTGTCCGCCGACGTGCTGGTCGAGGTCCTGTGGCCGGATTCGGCGCCGCGGTCGGCGGCGGCCAACATCCGCACCTACGTCCATTCGCTGCGCAGGCGGTTCGCCGAGGCCGACCCCGGGCTCGGCGAACGGATCAGCAGCCGGGCCTCCGGCTACCTGCTGACCGCGGCGCCGGAAGAACTCGACCACCTCGCCTTCACGGCGTTGGCCGCCGAAGCGCAGGAAATGCTCGGCCGCGGTGAGGCCGAAAGCGCTCTCAGCGCCCTCGACCGGGCCGACGCGTTGTGGCGCGGCGAAGTCCTCGAAGGACTCCCGCACGACCACAGCTGGGGCGCGACCGTCGCCCGGCTCACCGAACTCCGGCTTTCGGTGCAGGAACAGCGGTTGCGGGCCCGCCTCGACCTCGGCCACAGCGGCGAAGCGGTCGCCGAGCTGCGCGGGCTCGTCACCGAGCACCCGCTGCGCGAAGAACTGTGGGCGCAGCTGATCGTCGCGCTGCGCGCCGCCGGCCGGACCGCCGACGCCATCGAGGCCTACGAATCCGCCGAGCGCGTCCTCCGCGAAGAGCTGGCCGCCGAGCCCGGTGCCCGGCTGCGCGAACTGCGGGCGACGCTGGTGCCCGGAAGCGTGCTGGCGGCGCGTCCCGCCGACGTCGCCCCGATCTGCCAGCTGCCGCTCGACCTGCCGGACTTCACCGGCCGCGACGACGTGATCCGTGACGTCGTCGCCCTGCTGCGGGAGCGCACGGCCGCCGGCGCGCCCGCCGTCGTCGTGCTCTCCGGCGCGCCCGGCGTCGGGAAGTCCGCGGTCGCCGTCCGGGTCGCGCACGCGGTCCGCGACGACTTCCCCGACGGCCAGCTGCACGTCGACCTGGCCGGCACGTCGTCGTCGCCGCGGGCGCCGATGGGCGTGCTCGCCGAGCTGCTGCACGCGCTCGGCGTCCCGGACGCCGGCCTGCCGCGCGAGCCGGCCGAACGTTCGGCGCTGCTGCGGTCCCGGCTGGCCGGGCGGCGGATGTGCATCGTGCTCGACGACGCGGGCAGCGCCGCGCAGGTGCGTCCGCTGCTGCCCGGCGCCGGTGCGTGCGCGGTGCTGGTGACCAGCCGGATCCGGCTGCCCGGGCTGGCCGGGGCGCGGGCGGTCGACGTCGACCTGCTGCCCGAGGCCGACGCGGCGCGGCTGCTGCAGGGCATCGTCGGCGCCGAACGGGTGGCCGCCGAGCCGGAGAGCGCCGCGGCGATCCTGCGTCAGTGCGGGCACCTGCCGCTGGCCATCCGGGTGGCGGGGGCGAAGCTGACGCACCGGCCGGGCTGGACCCTGCGGCTGCTGGCCGGGCGGCTGCGCGACGAGCACCGGCGGCTCGACGAGCTGCGCATCGGCGACCTCGCCGTCCGCGCGAGCGTGACACTGTCCTACGACCTGCTGCCGATGTCGGCGGCCACCGCGTTCCGCGGGCTCGGCCTGCTCGGGCCGGTCCAGTTCCCGGCGTGGGTGGTCGCGGCCGTGCTGGGCCGCCGTGACGCCGACGACGTGCTCGACGTGCTGGTCGACGGCCATCTGGTCGAGCTCGTCGGTGCCGATTCGGCCGGGCAGCCGCGTTACCGGCTCCACGACCTCTTGCGCGTGTACGCGGTGGAGCTGGCGGAGCAGAGTGACGCGGCGAAGACGCGAGCGGCCCTTCGCCGCGTGCTGGAGGGTTATCTCGGGCTGGCGCTGGAGGCGGCGCGCCGGATGCCCCTGCACTTCTTCGGCATGTACCGCGACGACGAGCTGCCGTGCCCGGCACCGCCCGCCGACGTGCTGCCGGACGACCCGGCGGCGTGGTTCACCGCCGAACGGCACACCAGCGTCGCGGCGGTCGCCCTGGCCGCCGAGCACGGCTTCGACGACCTGGCCTGGCAGCTGGCGTCGGCGCTGACGCCGTACTTCGACCTGCGCGGGCACCAGGACGACTGGCACAGCACGCACACGATCGCCCTGGCCGCGGCCCGCCGGACCGGCTCGCTGCGCGCCGAGGCGATCGTCCAGCGCAACCGCGGGCAGTACCTGCTCTACCAGGACGAGTACGCCGGGTCCCGGGTGGCGTTCGCGGAGTCGAAGGCGCTGTTCGAGCGGATCGGGGACGCCCAGGGCGTCGCCATCGCGCTGACCGGGCTGGCCACGATCCTGCGCATCGACGGCGAAGACGGCCTCGCGCTCGACCACTGCCACGAAGCGCTGAAGCTGTTCGCGGAGGAAGGCGACCCGCACGGCGAAGCGGTGGCCCGGCTGGGCGCGGGCGCGGTCTGGATGTCGCGCGGCTGTTACGCGGCGGCGAAACGCTGGTTCACCGACGCGCTGGAGCTGTCGGCGGCGATCGGCGACCGGCACCGCGAAGCCCACGCGTTCAAGCGGCTGGGGCTGCTGTTCCAGCACCAGGGCAACCTGGCGGCGGCCCGCGAGCACGTCGACCGGGCGATCGCGATCTTCACCGAGCTGGGCGACGACCACTGCGTCGGGTACGCGAACCAGAACCTCGGCGAGCTGTGCCTGCACAGCGGCGACTTCGCACACGCGCAGCTGCTGCTGGTGAACTCCTTGTCGGTGCACCGGCGCAACGGGGACCGGCGCTCGGAGGCGGAGGTGTCGCAGCTGCTCGGCGAGCTGCACCGGGCCCTTTCGCAGCCGGAGCGGTCCCGCGACTATTCGGAGCGCGCGCTGGCGCTCTGGCGTGAGCTGTCGGCGCGGCAGCCGGAGCCGGCCGCGGCGGAGCAGCCCTCGCACAGCGTCTCGGCCTGACGCACAAACTGCTTGTACGGATCATGTACGCCACCCCGGCACTCTTTCGCCACGTTCGAGTGAACAGGCGCGAGAGGAGAACCGGGGATGATCCGGATCAAGAAAGCCGGCCGCGTGACCGCGGCGGTCCTGGCCGCGGGGGCGGTGACGGCGCTGGCCGGAGCACCCGCGCAGGCCGCGCCGGTGTCTCCGGGCACCGCGGGCTGGACCGCCGATTTGTCCACAGTGGACACCGATGACGTGAACGTCGCCGCCGCGGGCGGCACGCTGACCCTGGCCGACGCCGCGTGGCACAGAACCGCGCGGGTGTTCGCCGGCAGCGAGGGCAGCCTCATCACGGCCGAGCACGCGCTCGGCACGCCGGCCAACCGCGTCAGCGCGCAGGTGAGCGCCGAAACACCGAAGGGCACCACGGTCGAAGTGGACGTCCGCGGCCGGACCGGCGCGGACGACTGGACCGAGTGGACCCCCGCCGGCACCGCGTTCCGGACCGGCGTCAGCTCGGTGCAGGTGCGGCTGAGCCTGCACAGCGACACCGACGGCGTCCGCCCGGTGGTCCGCGGCGTCTCGCTCAGCGCCGACACCGCACCCCAGGTCAACGCGCTGGCCGCCACGGCCGCGCTGACCTACCGGGTCTACGGCACGCGCGAGGGTCTCGTCGGCGGCACGACCGCGAACGGCCACACGATCGTCAGCCACGACCACTTCGTCTCCTTCCCGTCCGGGAAGTCCGTGTCCCCCAAGGGCACCGGCAACTACACCGCGCGCGTGTGCCGCACCGACGGCAGCAAGTGCGAGTACGCGCCGGTGTGGGAGATCGGCCCGTGGAACGAGCGCGACGACTACTGGAACCCGGCGTCGGTCCGCTCGGAGTTCAAGGACCTGCCGCAGGGCAAGCCCGAGGCGCAGGCCGCCTACCTCGACGGCTACAACAACCGGAAGGACGACTCGGGCCGCACGGTGCAGAACCCGGCGGGCATCGATCTCGCCGACGGCGTGTTCTGGGACGGGCTCGGCATGTCGGACAACGGCTACGTGAACGTCACCTACCTGTGGACCGGCACCGGCCCGGCCGGCACGGTGAAGACCGCGGGCTCGCCGATGAACGTGCGGGCGAGCGCCAGCACCTCGGCGGCGATCAAGGGCCTCGCGGCGAACTACGCCAAGGTGACCATCGAGTGCTACGTCAACGGCGACAGCGTCACCGGCACGTTCGGCACGAGCACCATCTGGGACCGGATCGGCCCCGGCCACTACGTGTCCGACACCTACCTGCAGACGGGTTCGGACCTGCCGGTCGCCCCGCACTGCTGAACCGCTCCCCCGGACTCGCGTGGCTGACTGCCCTCACCCGCGCGACGAAAGCGAAGGCCCGGCGTCCCCGCCGGGCCTTCGCCCGTTCCGGCCGGCTTGACATGTGTCAGGTTCCTGACATACCTTGCGTCAGGAACCTGACATGCAGCAAAGGAGCAACGCCATGCCCGTCACCGGCCCCGACTTCATTTCGCTCCAGGCGCGCGACCTCGACGCTTCGCGGGCGTTCTACGAGCAGTACCTCGGCCTCGTCCGCGCGCAGACCGGACCTCCGCACGCCGTCGTCTTCGAGACGAAGCCGATCGCGTTCGCGCTCCGCGACGTCGTTCCCGGGACCGATCTCGGCTCCGTCGCCCAGCCCGGCATCGGTGCCGCCATCTGGCTCCACGCCACCGACGTCCAGGCCATCCACGACGCTCTGGCCGCCGACGGGCACACCATCGTCTCGGCGCCGATCGACGGCCCCTTCGGCCGGACGTTCACCTTCGCCGACCCCGACGGTTACCGGATCACCCTCCACGACCGCGCCTGATATCCCGGTCAGCGGAACCACAATTCACAACCTTGAACAATTGTCCGCCGGGTGTACAACCGCCAGTTCGTCGTGGAAAACTCCGGAACACCCGAAGCGTTTCCCGACACGGAATGGCGGTCCCCCTGTGAGCGTTACCCGGAGAACCCTGCTGACCACCGCGGCCGGTGCCGCGGTGGTCGCGAGCGCCGGCACTCCCGCGTCCGCAGCCGGTCTCGATACCGCCGACCAGGCATCCGTCACCCGGACGCTCCGCCAAGCGGCCGACTACGCGGTGGCCAAGCTGCGCGCGGTGGCGCCGGGCGTCACCGCGTTCCCGGTCGGCACCAAGTTCGAGAAATGGACCTATTCGCAGAATGGCGACTGGGTCGGCGGATTTTGGCCCGGCCAGTTGTGGCTGGCCTGGCTGCACAGCGGCGAAGCACAATTCCGGGACCTCGCGCTGGCGTCCGCGGAGAAACTCGCGCCGCGGCAGAACGACACCGGCACGCACGACCTCGGTTTCCTCTTCTACCCCTCGTGGGTGACCGCGTGGCGGCTCACCGGGGACGCCAAGTGGCGGGCGGGCGCGATCCAGGCCGCGTCGTCGCTGATCAAGCGCTACAACCCGGCGGGCCGGTTCATCCGCGCGTGGGGTGCGCTGAACGACCCGAACAACGCCGGCCGCGTCATCATGGACACGATGATGAACCTCGACCTGCTGGCCTTCGCCGGCCGGGAGACCGGGGACCCGAAGTACCTCGACATCGCCGTCGCGCACGCGAAGACCGTGCAGCGCAACTTCCCGCGCCCGGACGGCTCGACCCCGCACGTCTTCGACTTCGACCCGGTCACCGGCGCGCCGATCGGGCCGAACACCGTGCAGGGCTACAGCCCGGCGTCGTGCTGGTCGCGCGGGCAGGCGTGGGGCGTCTACGGGTTCACGACGATCCACCGCCGCTCCGGCGATCCGGAGTTCCTCGCCACGGCCTGCCGGCTCGCGGACTTCGCGCTGGCCCACCTGACGCCCGACCACGTGCCGGTGTGGGACTACCTGGCGCCGCAGGCCCCGGACGACGTCAAGGACGCCTCCGCCGGCGTGGTCATGGCCTGCGGCCTGCTGGACCTCGCGGAGCTCACGCACCGCCCGCGGTACCGCGAAAGCGCCCTGCGGATCCTGACGGCGATCTCGCGGACGTGCCTGACGACGAAATCCGCCCGCGCCGAGGCGAGCGTCGCCCGCTGCACCCGCAACCGGCCGGCCGAGGACGGCATCGAGGTGTCCCTGCCGTATGCCGACTACTACCTGCTGGAAGGCGTCCTGCGGGTGCTCGACCGGCGGAAGGTCGACCGCGCGGTCGACCTGTCCACCGTCTAGCCGGGCGGGGAGGCCGCCACCTCCCCCGCGTCAGTGCTGGTGGTGCGCGTGCACCTTCGCGTGGCCGAGGCCGCGCCCGATCATCCACTTGTTCACCGGCACCGTGACCACGAAGGCGATCGCCAGCGAGACCGCCAGCGCCAGCCAGAACAGCAGGCTGGTGAGCCCGGCGTCCATCGCTCCGGGGATCGCCACGACGACGGTGTTGTCGATCAGCTCCATGACGGCGATCGACACGGTGTCCGCGGCCAGCGCGACCTTGAACGCGGCGGCCGGGCTCAGGCCCGACTTCAGCACGCCCCGCATGGTCAGGCCGTAGCCGAAGACGAACGCGAGCACGATCGACAGGACGACGGTCGCCGCGTTGTGCAGGCCGAACGCCGTGCCGAGGACCATGCCGAGCACCTCACCGATCGCACACCCGGTCAGGCAGTGCAGGGTCGCCTGGATCGCTGTCGCCCACGAAGCTCCGTGCTGTCCGTTCATGCCGGCCACTATACCCCTACGGGGTATTTAACGCTTGCCCGGTGTGACCTGGTAGACCTCCGGCATTCCGGCACGCAACGTGCACGCAATGCTCACACTATGTAGCCGATACCGCCGACCAGGGGATAGTCGCCAGAAACCCACGAGGTAGAACTCACTTCCGTAACCCTTTGCGCACATCCCGTTGACCACCGTTACGCGGAGCCCTACCTTGCCCCTGGGTCTCCACCGTGCGCAGACCGTTCGAAAGTCCCGAGAAATGGGTGGGGATGCGAGGGCCGACGAAGACGTTCCGGCTGGTCGCGGCGTTGCTGCTGGGAGCGGCGGTCGCGCTCGGGGGCTGCTCGGCGGAGCCCGCGAGCGCTCCACCGCCGGTCCGGGTCGCGTTCGTGCCGAAGGTCGACGGCATCCCGTACTTCCAGGCCATGAACACCGGTGGCCTCGAAGCGGCGAAGCAGCTCGGCGTGCAGTGGACCAGCGTCGGCCCGAAGACCGTCGACCCGGCCGCGCAGGTGGCCATCATGCGGGACCTGATCGCGAAGAAGGCCGACGTCATCGTCGTCGCGCCGAACGACCCCGCCGCGCTCGCGCCGGTGATCGCCGAGGCCAGGGCGCGAGGCATCCACGTGCTCACCTCGGACACCGACGCGCCGGGCACGCAGCGTGAGGTGTTCGTCAACCAGGCCAGCGCCGAAGGCATCGGCGCCGCGCTCACCGACGCGCTGATGAAGCGCACCGGCGGCGCCGGCAAGTACGCCATCGTCTCGTGCGGCCCGGCCGCGGCGAACCTCAACACGTGGATCGCGGTCCAGAAGGCCTACTCGGCCGCGCACTACCCGAAGGCCCAGCTCGTCGAAACCGTGTACGCGGGCGAAGACGAGGACAACGCGACGAACCTCGCCAAGGAGCTGATGGCCCGCCACCCCGACCTCACCGGCCTGGTCGGCGAGTGCACGACGTCCGCGCCCGGGGTCGCGAAGGCGGTCGGCGAGGAGCAGAAGATCGGCCAGGTGTTCACCGTCGGCGTCGGGACGCCGCAGGCGATCAAGCCGTTCCTGCTCGACGGCTCGTGCTCGGAGTCGGTGCTGTGGAACGTCGAGTCGCTGGGCTACCTGACCGCGTGGACGGCGAAGCAGGTCGCCGACGGCAAGCCGCTGCAGCCGGTGAACAAGGTCAGCCTGGAGTTGCCGGCGGTGAAGTACGACGCGGCGTCGAAGACCGTCCTGCTGGGCGATCCGCTGCTCATCACCGCCGACAACGTCGACCAGTTCAAGTACTGAGCTACCGCACGTCGATCGTGACCGTCGCGGTGCTCGTCGCCGCCGGGAGCTTCGCCGTGTCGACCGCGAGGTACTCGCCGTCGTCCTGACGCCCGTCCGGCAGCGTCTTCGGGCGCAGCGCGTACGGCGGTGCCGCGTTCGTCAGGCCGTCGATGCCGAAGTCGTTGTCGTTGCTGAGCACGACGGTCCGGCCACCGTCGGTCGTCGCGACGCCTTCGACCTTGTCGTGCCCGAAGAACCCGCCGCTCGGGTCGAGCGTGGTGACGAGGGCGCCGAGGTCCAGGAAGAGCTTCTTCGACACCGGCCTGATGCCCGCCGCGGCCAGGTCCTTCGTCGCGTCGGCCGTGGTGTCCTTTCCGACGTAGGCGTCGATGCTCTTGCCGCCGACGAGCAGGCCACCCTTGGCCGCGTCGTAGCCCGCGGCGCGCGGGCCGACGTCCGTGGCGCCGGTCAGGTCGATCTCGAACAGTTTCTTGGTCGCGCCCGGCTGCATCTTGCCGTCCCGCTCGTCGACGAGGAACCGCGTCGCCGACAGGGCGGTGATCTCACTGACCGCGGTGCCGGTCGTGGCGGGATCGTCGAGCAGGTAGAGGTACTCGTGAGTGGCGCGGGTGCGCAGGTCGACGGTGACGATCCGCAGTGTCGTGACGTTGCCCGGCTTCTTCGTCAGGTCCGGCTGCTGCAGCGCCGACTGCATGACGCCGACGAGCGTCCCGCCGTCCGGGGTCAGCGCGAGGCCTTCCATGCCCTTGTTCGGCACGCGGTACTTCAGCTCGCCCGGCAGCGAGCCGTCGAACGGCGAAAGGCGCTCGAGGGCACGGCCGTCGCGGCTGAAGCGGGTGATGAACGGGCCGTACTCGTCGGACACCCAGAACGTGCCGTCCCGCTGCGCGACCAGGCCCTCGGAGTCGTAGCCGTAGGGCGACTTCGGCAGGACGTTCCCGGTCAGGTCGACGATCTTCTCGCCGGTGTCCGCGAGCGGGCTGACCTGGCCGTTGTACGGGGTGCCGTCCGCGGCCCGCAGCGGGATCGTCCGCTCCAGCTCGGCTTTGCCGTCGCGGAGGCGGAACTTGCCGATGGCGGGGGTGAAGGCGGGCAGCGGTTCGATCTTGCCGCCGTCGGGCGCGTCGACGTTGGGGCCGCGGTCGGTGAGGCCGTAGAACTCGTCCTTCGCGCCGGGCACCGGCGTCAGGGCCGAGCCGTACGCGCCGCCTTTGATCGGCACCCCGCCGATCGTGGCGAGCGGCGGCAGGTTCGTCGGATACAGCTTCACCGCGTCGGAAACGGTGTAGGTGAAGGAATCCCGGCCGGTGAACCCGGGCGCCGGGGTGTAGCGGAAGGTGCCGTCGGGGTCGACGGAGACGCTCCCGTGCGCGGCACCGGTGTGCCGCACGACCGCGGTGGCCGACCGGTCGTTGCCGAGCACCCCGCCGGTCAGGACCCGGCCGGCCCGGACGTGGAAGTGGTCGTCCTTCGCCCGCGGTCCGTGGTCGTGCGCGGCGGCCGGGCCCGCGGCCGCGAGCGGCAGCGCCAGCACCCCGGCGACCAGGGCGATTCTTACCCGCTTCATCCCGTTTCTCCTCTTCCGGCGCGTGGACCGCGCCGGTGGAGGAGTCTGGGTGGCCGAAGTGGACACCCGCCGACGTCGAAGCGGCGAGCGGGTTAACGCTGCGGCTCAGCGGTGCCGCCGGACGTGCGCCACCGCCGCGCCGCCGCCCAGGACCAGGATCAGCGCGGTCAGTCCCCAACGTCGTTTCTGCTGCGTGCGGACGCCCGTGTCGTGTGCCATGGGCTCCGCCTTCTGCGTCGGACGGGCGTGCGGGGTCGTCGGTGCCGGTGTCGGCGCCGCTGTCGGCGGTGTCGCCGGTGTCGGTGTGATCACCGGCGTCGGAGCCGGCGCGGGTGCCACCGCCACGGGCTGCTCCACCGGCGGTGGCTGCGACGGCGGAGGTGGTTCCGGTGCCGGGGACGGCGGCGGTGTCGGTACCGGGGTGGTCGCCGGCGGCGTGGGTGCCGGGGCCGGGCTCGGCGTCGGGGAAGTCGGCGTGGGAGCCGGTGTCGTGGAGCTGGGCGGTGGCGGTGTCTCGGCGAGACAGCCCGCCGCGTCACTGCTCACCAGAGCCGGGCCGGTCGACACTTCGACCGCCGGGCTCGAGCCGTCACGCGGCAACCGGTACGTGACGCTTCGGTGGCCGTCCCGGTTGGCCGTCGCGTAGAAGGCGTCGGGCGCGAGCACGACCGACCCGTAGGCGCCGCCGCGCGGGAACCGCAACCCCGGCACCACCGCGACCTTGCCGGTGTCCGGCGCCAGTGTCACGACCGAGCTGTCCCCGCGTGAAGTCGTCGAAACCCCGTACAGCAGGCCGGATCCGGGGTCGTAGGCGAAGTCGTCGACGCCCACCGCGAGCGACACCGGACGCAGCGCCGTCCGGTGCACCACGCGCAGGTAGTCCGCGCTCGCCGGGTCGACGTCCACTGTGTACAGATCGCTGTCCTGCCGCACGTACCACCGGTTTCCGGCGATGGCACCGGCCGTGGCGCCGGTGACCAGGCTCCACACCGGATGCCGCGCGCCGGCCCGGCCGATGACGCCGAGGTCGGTCACCGCGCCCGAAGCGTCGATCCGGACCGCGTGCGCACCGTGGTCGTAGCGGCCGCGGCGGGTGCCGTCGGCGACGCCGTACACGACGTCCTGCGCCGCCGAGTAGCCCATCGCGTTGATCCAGTAGTCCGCGCGCGTCAGGCGTTCGGTCACCCCGCCGGGCAGGGACAGCAGCCGGAGGGTCGTCGGCGCGCCAGGCCGTTCGTTCTCCGCCTGCAGGATCGTGCAGCCGGCCGGGTCCTGGGCCGCCGGGCGCCGGGGCGCGGCGGGTGCCAGCCAGCCCGTCGCCGCCAGCAGCGCCGAGACCGCCGCGGCCACGCCGAGCATCGCCGCCCAGCGGGCCCGCGTGCCGGTCAAGCCAGCCTTTCCAGCGCGCCGGCGAACGCCTCCGGCGGCACCCGCGCGCCCCCGCTGAACGGGTTCTGCAGCTGGTAGATCGCGAACAGCAGCAACGTGATCGTGCCGGCCAGCGTGGACACGATGACGATGTGCGCGGCCAGCCGCGTGCCGCCGAAGAGGTTGGGCAGCAGGAGCGCCGTGACCAGGCTGCCGAGGATCAGCGCGAACCAGACGACCGCGCCGACCCCGCCGCCGCCGGCGTTGTTCAGCCGCTGCGTGCGGGCCTGGTAGACCGACCAGAGCTGGTTGCTCGCCTCGGTCTTGCGGTCGACCTGCCAGTCGCCGTCGGCGTCGGCGGCCGCGACGGCCTGCCGCATCTGGTCCAGCTGCGCCCACCCGGTGGCCGGGATGTCGCCGCCGTCCGCCAGGCGCGGCCACTCCTCCTGCTCGACGGTCCGCGCGTAGGCGACGGCGAGCTGGTGGACGTGGTCCTTGGTGTCGCCCGGCAGCGCGTCGGCCGCCCAGGTCGCCGCGACCAGGCTGTCGGCCTCGGTCTGGGCGTCCTGGGTGGCGCTGCCGACCGCGTCGAACAGCGAGATGAGCACGAACGCGACGAGCACCGCGTGCAGCCCGCCGACGATGGTGAACACCTGGCCGGCCGCGTCGTTGTTGTCGGGGCGCCCCTCGTCCCACCCGAACCGCCGGACCAGGTAGGCGATCACGCCGGCGACGACGGCCGCGCCGGCCACCCACAGGCCGCCGGCCACGAAGATGTTCATCCACGTCCCTTTCGCACCCGGCCGCATTCGCCGCCGGAGCGCTCAAGTTAGCCCGCGGTTTTCGCACGGACAACCACCTATTCTTCGATTCAGCCGTGCGGCCGTATCTTCGCGGTGTTCGTCGCCGGTTCGGCCCAGTTTCCGGTCCGGGAGCGGCCATCGCCGCTCCTCGCGGCAACCGCCGATTACCCTTACGTGCCGGACACTTCCCGACCGGGTGAGCGCCGGGCACCCGCCGTGACCAGCGGCGTCGACCCGCTCCCCAGAGCGTGCCCGAAATGGCGGGACGGCAATCAGGTGATCATCCCGCCGGGTGACCCGATCGTGTCATTGTGCGGACCGGGCCGGTTGCTATGTTGATTTCGCGGCGTCGCGAATCCGCGCGAATATCCGGAAAGACAAAGATCACGATCGGCGTGCCGGTGCGGCGCGCCGGCACGTCGATGGGTGGTTTTCGCTGTGACTGTGACCGACCCGGTGGAATCCGACGAGCAGGCGCCGTTGAGTTTGGGGCGGGCCGCGGCCCGGACGTTGGCGACGACGACGAAGTCGGTGCCGCAGATGCAGGGCATTTCCTCGCGGTGGCTGCTGCGGGTGCTGCCGTGGGTGGAGGTCTCGGGCGGCACCTACCGGGTGAACCGGCGCCTGTCGTATGCGGTCGGGGACGGGCGGGTCACGTTCACCTCGACCGGCAGCCAGGTGCGGGTGATCCCGCCGGAGCTGGGCGAGCTGGCCCCGCTGCGCGGGTTCGCCGACGAGGAAGTCCTGGCCGAGCTGGCCGACCGGTTCACCCAGGCCGAGTACCAGCCGGGGGACGCGCTGGTGGAGTTCGGGTCACCGGCCGATCAGGTGTTCCTGATCGCCCACGGCAAGATCAGCAAGGTCGGGACCGGCGCCTACGGCGACCAGACCGTGCTGGGCACCCTGGCCGACGGTGACTACTTCGGCGAAGCCGCCCTGCTCTCCGGCGAGGAGATCTGGGAGTTCACCGCCAAGGCCGTCACCGCCTGCACCGTGCTCACCCTGCCCCGGGCAGCGTTCGAGGACGTGCTGTCCCGCTCGGAAAACCTGCAGGCGCACCTGCACGAATTCGCAGCACGCGGGTCGGGGGCCCGCAACGACCACGGCGAGGCGGAAATCGCGCTGGCCTCCGGACACGACGGGGAACCGGTCCTGCCGGGCACCTACGTCGACTACGACGCCCAGCCACGGGAATACGAACTGTCGGTGGCCCAGACCGTGCTGCGGGTGCATTCCCGGGTGGCGGATCTGTACAACCAGCCGATGAACCAGATCGAGCAGCAGCTGCGCCTGACCGTGGAAGCCCTGCGGGAACGACAGGAACACGAACTGATCAACAACCCCGGGTTCGGGTTGCTGCACAACGCCGACTTCGCCCAGCGCATCCCCACCCGCACCGGCCCACCCACCCCCGACGACCTCGACGAACTGCTCGCGCTGGTGTGGAAAGACCCCGGGTTCTTCCTCGCCCACCCCAAAACCATCGCCGCGTTCGGCCGGGAATGCACCAAAGCCGGCATCTACCCCGACACGGTCGACCTCGGCGGCCACCAGATCCCGGCCTGGCGCGGCATCCCCATCCTGCCCTGCAACAAAATCCCCGTCACCGACACCCGCACCAGCTCCATCCTGCTGATGCGCACCGGCGAACAAGCCCAAGGCGTGGTCGGACTGCACCAAACCGGGCTCCCCGACGAATACCAGCCCGGCCTCAACGTCCGGTTCATGGGCATCTCCGACCAGGCCATCATCTCCTACCTCGTCTCCGCCTACTACTCCGCCGCCGTCCTCGTCCCCGACGCCCTCGCCATCCTCGAAGCCGCCGAACTCGGCCGCGAAAGCTGACCACCATGCCCACACCCACCACACCCCCACGCCCACCCGAACACCAGCCACCCCACCCCAGCACCGGCCTGCCCCCTCGGCACACGGACCCACCGGACTCGGCACCACCGCCACCCGCATCACCCCCACCCGCGCCAAACCCGAAACCGGCCAGCAGGCGGGCCGGACCACCGCCCCCAGCCTCCCGCCGACCGCACCCACCAGCACCCCCACCCACGCCAAACCCCACCCCGGCCAGCGGATCAATCCCGCCACGGTCCTCCCGCCAGCCACCACACCCACCGACGGGAAACCCGAGCCCGGCAAGCAGGCGGGCCGGACCACCGCCCCCAGCCTCCCGCCGACCGGACCCACCAGCAGCCCCACCGGCGGCAAACCCGACCCCGGCGGGCGGGTGCGCCCGTGACCGCAACAGTGTTCGCGCCGCCCCAGGATGGACAGCACCGCCGGCGCTACGACCGGCCGGACGTCGGATCGCGGTCCCCGGCGCCGGTACCGACCGGGCTCGACGACGGCGAAATCGGACACCCATGACGACCATGAACACGCGCACCCCGGCCCGGCCCGTCGGCGACGTCCTCGCGTGGAGCAAGAGCCTCGTCGAGCCGGCGCTGCGCGCGAGCGCCGAACGGCTGCCCCCGGCGATGCGGCGCATCGCCGGCTACCACTTCGGCTGGTGGGACACCCACGGCAGGCCCGCGGACGGCGACGGCGGCAAGGCCCTGCGCCCCGCCCTCGTGCTGCTGTGCGCCGAAGCCGCGGGCGGCGATGCCGCGGACGCCGTTCCCGCCGCCGTCGCGGTCGAGCTGGTGCACAACTTTTCGTTGCTGCACGACGACGTCATGGACGGCGACACGACCCGGCGGCACCGGCCGACGGCGTGGACGGTGTTCGGCACCGGGCCCGCGGTGCTCGCCGGGGACGCGTTGCTGAGCCTGGCTTTCGAGCAGCTGACGCCCGAGGGCGCGAAGCTGCTGTCCCAGGGCGTGCTCGACCTGCTGGAAGGCCAAGCCGCCGACGTCGGCTTCGAGCAGCGCGACGACGTCACGCCCGCGGAGTGCGTCCGGATGGCCCTCGGCAAGACGGCGGCCCTGATCGGCGCGGCCTGCGAGCTCGGCGCCCTGCACGGACCCCGTGCGAAAGACCGGTTCGGCGCGTTCGGCCGGGCGGTCGGGCTGGCGTTCCAGCACGTCGACGACCTGCTCGGCATCTGGGGCGACCCGGCGGTCACGGGCAAGCCGGTGTACTCGGACCTGCAGAACCGCAAGAAGTCACTCCCGGTCGTGACGGCCCTGTCGTCCGGCACGGCCGCGGGCGCGGAACTGGCGACGCTCTACCGCGGCACCGACCCCTTCGGCGACGGCGAACTCGCCCGCGCGGCTTCGCTGGTGGAGGCCGCGGGCGGACGTCAATGGAGCCAAGCCCAAGCCGACGCGTTGCTGGCGAAGGGACTTCGCGAACTCGCCGCGGTCGACCCGGTCCCGCGGGCCGGCGCGGAACTGGCGTCCCTGGCCCGCCTGATCACGACCCGCACTCGCTGACCCGGACCGTCACCGGCCCGGGCGGGTGAGACCGTCCTTGTCCGCGTTCAGGCTCAGGATGTTCTTGTCCGTGTCCTGCAGAGCCTTCGTGACCTGGGCCGACGGCGGCGATGTCGACAAGTCGATCAGGCGGATCGGCGCGTCGAGCTTGACGAGCGTCGGGACGTACTCGGCCTTGTCGACCTTCCAGCGGCCGCCGTCGCGGACGAAGCGGAACCGCGCCGCCGCGCCCTCCTCCGTGTCGCCCCGCGGTTCGGAGTGCCTGGCGACGCTGTTGCCGAGCCCGTAGGCAACCCATTTGCCGCCGATCTTCTCGAACGGCTGCACGACGTGCGCGTGGTGGCCGACGATCAGGTCGATGTCGTCCGACGCCAGCAGCTTCCTCGCCTGCGACCGCTGGTCCGCCGTCGGCTCGTGCTGGTACTCGACACCCCAGTGCAGGCTCGCGATCACGACCTGCGCGCCGGCCTGCTTCGCCGTGCGCGCCGCCGCGAGGACGTCGTCGACGTCGATCTTGTTGGCCAGCCACGGTTTTCCGGCCGGCACCTTGATGCCGTTGAACCCGAAAGCGTACGACAGCTGCGCGACCTTCACACCGTGGACGTCGAGGATCAGCGGTTTCGCCGCTTCCGCCGCCGACCGCGCCGAGCCGGTGTGCTTGACGCCGATGGCGTCGAGCTTGTCCAGCGTGCGGGTGACACCCTCGGCGCCCTGGTCGATCGTGTGGTTCGACGACGTCGAGCACGTGTCGTACCCGGTGTCCTTGAGCGCGTCGGCGATCTCCGGCGGCGCGTTGAACGACGGGTATCCGCTGTACGGACCGCCTTCCGGCGCCAGCGGCGTCTCGAGGTGGCAGATCCCGAGATCGGCCCCGGAGACCAGGGGCTTGATCCCGGCCAGCAGCGGCCGGTAGTCGATCTTGCCGCCGCCGTCGGCCTCGGCCTGTTCGGTCAGCGCCGGGTGGATGAGCACGTCGCCGGTCGCGACGACGCTGAACGAGCCCTCGGGGGCCGTGCCCGGAGATGCGGCCGTCTCCGGGAACGGCGTCGGCGCCGGACCGGACTGCGGCGGGCCGGTGCACGCGGCCGCCAGGACGGCGACCGCGGCGAGCGCGGCGACGCGGTGCTTCGGCATCGGTCCTCCTCCTGGCGTGGTCCGGTCATCCTGCCAGCCGGACGGATCGGGCAGCGACCGCGTTCGAGTCGCCGACCAACTTCCACCACAGTCGACAACACCGATCAGAACATTCGCACAGGACAAAACCGGACAACGCGCAGGACAGACGCGAAAAAATACGATAAATGCAGCGCAGGCTTGCCACGATGCAACTACGGAGAGTAGGTCTCGCTCCGCTAACTGCGCCTTGACGCTCCACGAACGGGTGTTTTGTAATACGAGTCACTCGGCAGGACTCCGTCCGCGCCTCGTCCCCGGCCCCTATGGGAGCACTCGATGTCCACATACCCGCACAGGTATCGCACCTGGAGCGTTGTTGGTTGTTGTTTGATTTCCGGTGTCCTGATGGCCTCGTGCTCCTCGGGCAAGGACACCGCCGCGCCGCAGCAGCAGGCGCCCGCCAACGGCAAGATCACCCTCTACTACCTGCAGAAACAGGGTGACCAGCAATACTTCGTCGAGCAGGCGCAAGGCGCGCAGGAGAAGGCGAAGGAGCTCGGCGTCGAGCTCAAGGTGGTCAACCTCGGCCAGGACGCCAACAAGGCCATCACCGAACTCGACGCCGCGGTCGCCCAGGGCGCGAACGGCGTCGCCATCGTCGTCCCCGACCAGGCCATCGGCCCGCAGGTGATCGACAAGGCCAAGAGCGCGGGCATCCCGCTCATCGCGTCCGACGACGTCATCAAGGACGGCTCGGGCAAGAAGGCCCCGTTCGTCGGCTTCAACGGCAGCCAGATGGGCGACTCGGTCGGCACCGAGGCGGGCAAGCTGTTCAAGGCCGCCGGCTGGTCGGCCGCCGACACGAAGATCATCAGCGCCTACAAGCAGGACCTCACCGTCTGCACCGACCGCGTCAACGCGGCGAAGACCGCGTTCGCCAAGGCCGCCGGCGCCGAGGTCCCGGTGATCGACGTCGGCACCGACAACTCCCCCGTCGACGCGCAGAACCGCTCCGGCGCGGTGATCGGCTCCAACCCGGGCGTCAAGCACTGGGTCGTCTGGGGCTGCAACGACGAGAACGAGACCGGTGTCGTCACCGCGCTGGCCAACTCCGGCGTGCCGGCGAGCAACATCATCGGCGTCGGGCTCGGCGCGTACCTCGACTGCAAGGACTGGGCCGCCGGCAAGGACACCGGCAACAAGGCCGCGCTCTACATCTCCGGCGCCGAGGTCGGCCGCTCGGCGATCCAGGTGCTGGTCGACAAGGTCAAGAACGGCAAGGAGCTGCCCGCGGAGACGATCGCGAAGACCACGATCGTCAACAAGGACAACTACAAGCAGGCCGGCGTCAACTGCACCTGACCAACCGGTCGTGAGTGCGTAACGGTGTTCCGACCCTGTTACGCACTCACGACCCGCTCGGAAGGCGACCATGTCCAGCTCTCCTCCCGCGCTCGCCGTCGAGGGCATCGGCAAGCGCTTCTCCGGCGTCACCGCCCTCGACGACGTCTCGCTGGAATTCCGCTCCGGCGAAGTGCTCGCGCTGATGGGCGAGAACGGCGCGGGGAAGTCGACGCTGCTGCGCGTGCTCTCCGGCGACCAGGGCCCCGACGACGGCAGGCTCCTCCTGGACGGCAGGGAAGTCACCTTCGACACCCCGCGGGCGGCAATGGCCGCCGGCGTGCGCGTGATCTACCAGGAACCGGAGATCATCCCGCACGTTTCGGTGGCGGAGAACGTCTTCGTCGGCGAACTGCCCGCCAAGGCGCGCGTGTTCAACCGCCGCACGCTCATGAAGGCCACGCACGACGCACTCGTCGAGTACGGCTTCGAAGGCGTGCTCAACCCATCGACGCTCGGTGTCGCGCTGTCCGCCGCGCAACGCCAGCTCGTCGAGATCCTGCGCGTGCTCACCGCGGCCACGCCGCCGCGCGTGATCGCCTTCGACGAGCCGACGTCGTCACTGTCCGAGCACGAGGTCGAGGCGCTGTTCCGGCTGATCGGCCGGCTGCGCGACAGCGGTGTCGCGGTCGTCTACGTCTCGCACCGGATGAAGGAGATCTTCCAGCTCGCCGACCGCGTCGCCGTGCTGCGGGACGGGAAGCTCGTCGGTGTCCAGCGGGCCGCGGAGACCGACGAGCCCAGCCTGGTCCGGATGATGATCGGCCGCGACCTGTCGGCCCTGGAACGCCGGACCACCAAGGAAACCGGGTCCGTCGTCCTGAAGCTGGACGACGTGACCACCGACGACGTCACCGGCATTTCGCTGCAGGTCCGCGCGGGCGAGGTCGTCTGCCTGGCCGGGCTGGTCGGCGCGGGACGCTCCGAGCTGGCCCGCGCGATCGTCGGCGACCTGCCGATCCGGTCCGGGACCGTGGAACTGGACGGCAAGCCGTTGCGCGCGCACAACCCCGGCGACGCGGTGAAGGCGGGTATCGGCTTCGCGCCCGAAGAGCGCAAGACGGACGCGTTGCTCATGCAGCGGTCCGTACGCGACAACGTCTCCATCGCCGTCCTCGACCGCCTTCGCCGCTTCCGGGTCGTGAAGCGGGCGAAAGAACGCGCGCTCGTCGAGGAGTACGTACGGGAGCTTCGCGTGCGGACGCCGTCGATGGAGCAGGAAGTCCGCAAGCTCTCGGGCGGCAACCAGCAGAAGGCCGTTCTCGCGCGGTGGCTCGCGCGGCGGCCGAAGCTGCTGATCCTCGACGAGCCGACGCGCGGCGTCGACGTCGGCGCGAAGGCCGAGATCTACCGGATCATCGACGGCCTCGCCGCGGAAGGCATCGCGCTGCTGGTCATCTCCTCCGACCTGCCCGAGGTGCTGACGCTGGCCGACCGCATCCTCGTCATGCGCGCCGGGCGCCTCGCGGGCGAGATCGGCCGCGAAGACGCGACCGAGGAAGCCGTGCTGACCCTCGCCATCCCCGAAACCGAACCCGCCGTCGAAGAAGCCCAGGAGATCGGCGCATGACCACCCCCACGAAGGAAACGACGGCCCCGGCCGCGCCGCCCCAGCCGAGCGTCGCGCGCCGCGTGCTGACCGGCATCGGCGTGCAGAACTCCAGCCTGATCATCACGCTGATCGCGCTCGTGATCCTGCTGTCGGCACTGAACGGGAACTTCTTCCGCACCAACAACCTGCTGCTGATCGGCAGCGCGATCACCATCATGGGGCTGCTCGCCCTGGTGCAGACGCTGGTGATCATCCTGGGCGCGCTGGACATCTCGGTCGGCTCGATGGCCGGGCTCGCGTCGGTCGTCTCGGCGATGGTGTTCACCTCGACCGGCAACTCCGAGGCCGGCATCCTCGCCGCCGTCGGCGTCGGAATCGTCTGCGGCCTGGTCAACGGCATGATCATCATCTTCGGCCGGGTCAACCCGGTGGTCGCGACGCTGGCGATGCTCGCCACCTACAAGGGCATCGCGCAGGTGATCTCCGACGGCAAGGCGCAGGGCTACACCGGCGGCGACGACCTGTTCATCTTCCTCGCCAAGGGCTCGGTGCTCGGGCTGCCGTCGCTGGTCTGGGTGTTCCTGATCGTCGCGGCGCTGCTGCACTTCCTGCTCAAGTACACCGACATCGGCCGCAACGTCTACGCCATCGGCGGCAACGACACCGCCGCACGGCTGGCCGGCATCAACATCAACCGGTACATCATCGGCGTCTACGCGCTGGTCGGCGTGGTCGCGGCGATCGCGGGCGTGCTGATCACCGCGCGCACCGGGTCCGGCCAGCCGACGTCCGGGTCGGAAGGACTGGAGCTGCAGGCGGTCACCGGCGCCGCGCTCGGCGGCACCATGCTCAAGGGTGGCCGCGGGTCGATCATCTCGACCGTGCTCGCGGTGATCATCCTTGGCGTGCTCGACAACGGCATGTCGGGGCTGGGCATCAACCCGTTCTGGCAGAACGTCGCCCACGGCGCCCTGCTCGTGATCGCGGTCGTGCTGCAGCAGCTGCGCAGCGGGGAGCGTCGCGTCGGCCTGCCCGAGTAGCGGTGAACCTCCACGCCCGCATCGTCGACGAACTGGGCAGGCTCATCGTCGAAGGCGTCCTCGGGGACGGGCAGCCGCTCGTTCCCGAGGAGCTCGGCCGCCGGTTTTCCGCGTCCCGGACGGTCGTCCGCGAAGCGCTGCGCGTGCTGGAGTCCAAGGGCATGGTGACCGCGCGGCCGCGGGTCGGCACGTGGACGCAGCCACCGGAGGCGTGGGACGCGATCGACCCGGACGTCATCGCCTGGCGCGTCGGCGGCCCGGACGGCCGGGAGCACCTGCGTGAGCTGTTCGAACTGCGGCTGGCCATCGAACCGCAGGCGGCGCGGATGGCCGCGCGGCACCGGCGTCCCGACGAGCTGGCGGCGATGGCGGCGGCGTACGCGCTGATGGCCGACGCCACCGACACGGCGGCCTTCCGGGCCGCGGACGCGCGGTTCCACGCGGCGCTGGTCCGCGCTTCGGGCAACGCGCTGATCGCCCAGCTGCAGGTGCCGGTGGTGGCGGCACTGCGGGCGCAGGGCGAACCGGCGGACACGCTCGTCGCGCATTCCCGCGTGCTGACGCTGGTGCTGGCGAAGAACGCCGACGGCGCCGAGTCCGCGTCCCGCCGGCTGCTGGAAACCGTTGCGGCGTACCGCTCATCGGCACCTTGACACGTTTGGCGGGAAGCGCTTCACTCGCTGCGGACGACCCGCCGCCATGAGTCCTGCGACAACGGGGCTTCGCCCCAAGCCGGGGGGCTCCGCCACCCGGACCCGCAAACGATCGTCGAGGAAGGACGCTTTGATGCGTTTCCGAGGAATTCGTGGCTTCGGGGTGCTCGCGGCCGCGGCCTTGGCGGGCAGTCTCTTCACCGCCCCGGTGGCCACGGCCGCGACCTGCGGCGTTTCCGGCGAAATGGTGGCCGCGGGCAACTACTGGGTGACCAACGGGACGAACCTGGCCGCGCCGGACTGGCAGAACGCGACGTTCCACGTCGGCAACCTCGCACTGGTCCGGACCACCGGCCAGTCCAACCACAAGACGTACCCGTGGGCCCAGGCCAACCACTACGAGCTGCCGTCCGACCCGAAGCGGCCGTTCTTCCCGGACAACCAGGCGGCCGGCGAGGCGTACCTGGACCTGTACACCTACTTCCACCCGGAAATCCCGCTGGATTCGATCCGCACCCGCATCCGCGACGAGGTCGCGTCGGTGCAGGCGGGCCACCACGACTACTGGAACTACGTCGACGCGCTGAACATGGCGATGCCGTCGTTCGCGCGGATGAGCCTGATCGACAAGGATCCGTCCTATTTGGACGCTATGCAGCAGCTGTTCTCGTACTCCGAGCACAAGCTGTTCAACGAGTTCACCGGCCTGTGGTACCGCGACGCGCGGTTCACGGGCTCGGGCGTGTTCTGGTCGCGCGGCAACGGCTGGGCGCTGGCGGCGCTGACGAAGGTGCTGCAGGTACTCCCGGCGGACGACCCGCGGCGGCCGGAGTACCTGCGGGTGTTCAAGAAGATGGCGTTCACGCTGGCGTTGGCCCAGCGACGTGACGGCTTCTGGAACTCCGACCTGCTGAACCCGCACGACCACGGCGGCCCGGAGTCCAGCGGCACGGCGTTGTTCACCTTCGGCCTCGGCTGGGGCATCAGCGCGGGGATCCTGCCGGCCGAGCGGTACCGCCCGGTGGTGGACAAGGCGTGGACGGCACTGTCGACGAAGGCGTTGCGGGCCGGCGGGCTGGTGGGCTACGTCCAGCCGGTGGGCGACCGCCCGGCGACGGCTCGCCCGGACGACACCGCGGCCTACGGCGTGGGCGCGTTCCTGCTGGCGGGCCAGCAGGTGGCGAAACTCCAAGGCTGCCCGGCCGACTAGCCGAACTCACTTCAGGCAGTCGCCGGGGTCGCCGCGGGTCAGGGCCGGGTCGGTCTGGTCGAACGTGCGGGCCACGCCCGGGCCCGTCGACCGTGACTCGAACCGGACCGTCACCCGGCCGTGGCCCGCGCCCTGGACCCAGCCCGTGCCGTACTCGGCGTGCACCACGTCGTCGCCCTGGCGCCACTCCGACGGCGCCGCGGGAGCCGGCGCCGGTGCCGAAGAAACCACCGTCGAGGCCGGCGTCGTCGCCGGGACGGACAGGCTGAACAACGCGTCCTGGTGCGGGACCGACAGGCCGCTGAACGCGACCCCGGCCAGGCGGACGCCGCCGAACTCCGCCGGGTCCAGCAGGAGGCGCTCCGCCGTCGACAGCAGCTCCGCCAGGTCGTCGGTCGGGGCCGAGATCGTCTCCGAGCGGGTCACCGTGTGCATGTCCGTGTGCCGCAGCTTGACCACGACCGTCCTGGCCACGCGTTCCGCCTTCACCAGCCGCCGGTGCGCGCCCGCCGCGATCCGGCGGACCTCCGCGCGCAGCGTCGGCAGGTCGATGATGTCCGTGTCGAACGTCGTCTCCGCGCTGACCTGTTTCGTCTCGCCGCGGTCGGCCACCGGGCGGTCGTCGACGCCGGTGGCCAGCCGGCGCAGGTCGCGGCCGACCACGCCACCGAGCGTGGCCACCGCGTCCTGTTCGGACAGTGCCGCCAGCTGCCCGAGCGTCTGGACGCCGATGAACCGCAGCCTCCCCTCGGCCACCGGCCCGATGCCCCACAGCGCGCGCACCGGCAGCGGCGCCAGGAACTCCCGCTCGGTGCCCTGCGGCACGACCAGCAGCCCGTCCGGCTTGGCCTCGTCCGAGGCGATCTTCGCGATCTGCTTGCCGTTGCCCGCGCCGATCGACGCCACCAGGCCGGTTTCCGCGCGGATGCGAGACCGCAGCGAGGCGCAGAAGGACGTCACCTCGTCGAGGGAAGCGCCGACCAGCGACGGCGGTTCGGCGAACGCCTCGTCCAGCGAGATCTTCTCCAGCACCGGCGCCACCGACGTCACGACGGCGAAGACCTCCTGGCTGAGCCGCTCGTACACGCGGAACCGCGGCGGCACGATCACGCCGTTCGCCGGCAGCAGCCGCCGCGCCTGCGCCATCGGCATCGCCGACCGGATGCCGAACGCCCGCGACTCGTAGCTCGCGCCCGCGACGACCCCGCGCGGCCCGGTCCCGCCGACGAGCACCGGGCGCCCGGCCAGCGTCGGGCGGGTGAGCTGCTCGGCCGACGCGTAGAAGGCGTCCAGGTCGAGGTGGATCACCCAGCGGGCCACGTCAGCCCCCGCCGGTGGCGTCCAGCAGCCGGTGCAGCGCCTTGGTGTAGCTCTCGAACGCCGCGCGCCCGGCCGCGGTCAGCCGGACCAGGGTGACCGGCGTGCGGTGCTCGTAGGCCTTGGTGATCTCGACGTACTCGGCGTCCTCGAGCTTGCGCAGGTGCGTCGAGAGGTTGCCCGCGGTCATGTCCAGCAGCTGCTGCAGGCGCGGGAAGGTGATCTGGTCGCCGTCGCGCAACCCGGCGAGGGCGACCGTGACGCGCAGCCGCGCCTGGGCGTGGATGACCGGGTCGAGCTGCGGCAGTTCGCTCATCAGCGCTTCTCACGCGCGAAGTAGACGAGGGAGGCGAGCAGGAACCCGCCGCCACCGCACACGGTCAGCACGAGGAAGTTGGCGGGGTAGCCGACCAGCACGCCGAGCGCGGCCGACACGATCATCCACGCGCCGAGGCCGTACATCAGCTTGTCCTGCCAGACCATGCCGCCCGCCAGGTACATCACGCCGGTGTACAGCAGCCAGGTGCCGGTCCACACCAGCGACACCTGCCCGGGCGCCAGGACGCCGAACGCGGTGATCCGGACGTCGACGACCATCAGCCCGAGCGAGCCGAGCGCCCAGCCGTAGCCGTACATCGCGGCCACCGTGCGGGACGGGCCGCGGATACCGCGGCCCGTGCGGATGCTGGTGTAGGTCGTGTAGGCCATGGCGGCGACGAACAGCACCGGCACGACGATCCCGCCGGCCCAGGTCGGCACGTCGACGCCGGGGAGCGTCGTGACGTAGGTGAAGCCCCAGCCGACGAGCCAGGCGGCGGCCCACGCGGCGAGCATGCGCCCGGGGCCGCCGCCCAGTTCCCGGCGGGTCCGCCGGTTCTGCTGGGCGATCAGGTTCAGCGACTCCTCCGCCGACAACGGCTCGTCGTCCACCTGTCCCGCCCTTCGTCCGCGCAGACCCCTCAGTACCGCACGGAAGCTAACACGCATTCACAGCCGGGCCGTGTCCAGCCGGAACCGGCGCACGACGACCAGCGCCGGGACGACCAGCCAGCCCGCCAGCACGAGCGCCGCGAGACCCGTCCCGCCCGCGTGGGCGAGCGGTTCGACGCCGACGCGGCCGAGCCAGTAGGTCGGGAAGAAGTGCGCGAGCGTGGCCATCCAGTCCGGCAGGGCCCACAGCGGGATCCACAGGCCGCCGAGCATGCCCAGCGGCATCATCAGCGCGCCGGTCACCGCGCCGACCGTGTCGCCCTTGCCGAACAGGCCGATGGCCAGGCCGAGCACGGCGAACGGGAGCACGCCGAGCCACAGCGACACCAGCACCAGGCCCCACTGGGCGGCGGTCATCGCCACGCCGAGCGCCAGCCCGGCGAGGAAGAGCACCACGAGCACCGGCAGTGCCACGGCCATCGCCGAGAGCACCTTGACCACCAGGTAGCCGGGGCCGCGCATCGGCGTCAGGCGCAGCTGCCGCTGCCAGCCGTCGGTGCGTTCCTGCGCCACGCGGGTACCGGTGAACAGCGCGCCGCCGCTCGCGCCGTACGCGGCCAGGTTGATCATGGTCTGGACGTTCGACGGCAGCCCGTTCGGCGTGACGAACTTGCCGAAGATGGAGCCGAACAGCAGGAACATGGCCACCGGCATGCCGATGGTGAAGATCGTGAACTGCGGGCTGCGGAGGATCCGCTTGATCTCCAGGCCCAGGTACGTCGTGTTCACGCGGCGGCCTCCTCGGCGGTGAGCGCCAGGAACGCCTCTTCGAGGCCCAGCGCGGTGATCTCGATGCCGGACGCCTGCGGGTACTTCGCGAGCAGCGCGCGGACGGCCGCGTCGGAATCGGCGCAGGCCAGCTCGGCACGCCCGCCGCGCAACTGCACGGTCGTGACGCCGGGCAGCGCGGTCAGCTCGGCCTCGGCGGCCCCGGGCACGGCGGCCTTGAGCACGCGCCCGGACACCGCGGCCCGGACCTCGGCGACCGGGCCGTCGGCGACGACGGCGCCGTGGCGCATCAGCACCACGCGGTCGGCGTAGTCCTCGGCCTCGGCGAGGTAGTGCGTCGCGAACAGCACGGTCCGGCCGCCGGCGGCGAACTCGCGGATGGCGGCCCAGAACGCGCGCCTGCCCTCGACGTCCATCGCGGCGGTGGGCTCGTCGAGCACGAGCAGCTGCGGGTCGCCCGCGAGCGCGACGGCGAACCGGACGCGCTGGCGTTCCCCGCCGGACAGCTTGCCGCAGCGCCGGTTCACCAGGTTCTCGAGCCCGGCGCGGGCGATCACCTCGCTCGCGGACAGCGGCTCGGCGTGCGTCGAGACGATCAGGCCGACGATCTCGCCGACGGTGACATCGGGCAGCAGCGCGCCGTTCTGCATCATCGCGCCGACGAGCCCCCGGTCGACGGCTTCGCGCGGGCTGCCACCGGCGACGACGACCTCGCCCGCGTCCGGCCTGGTCAGGCCCAGCAGCATGTCGACGGTCGTCGACTTGCCCGCGCCGTTCGGCCCGAGCAGCGCGACCACCTCGCCGCGGGCGACCTCGACGGACACGCCGTCGACGGCCGTGACGCGGCCGAACCGTTTCGTGAGGCCGTGGAGCGCGAACGCCGGTCCCCCAGTCATGGCGTCCTCCCTTCGATCGTGGACTTTGCGAAGCAAAGCCGGAATCCACTTTGTAACACAAAGTCCGCGCGAGTTCAAAGTCCACGGTACTGAAAACGGGGTGCCGGGCTGGGCGCCCGACACCCCGTCGTCAGGAGTTACCGCAGGTCAGCCGGCGAATCGGCCGGAGACGAGACCGGTGTCCGCGCGAGCCGCGGTGGCCGTGGGAGCCGGCGGCGTCGGCTGCGGCAGCGGCGCGCACTCGACGTCGGCCGTGCGGCCGGGCAGGCGGGCCGGCAGTGCGCCCGTCGCCAGGTAGGCGGCGATCTTCGTGTCGACGCACGCGTTGCCGCGCGGGGTGATCGCGTGGCTCGTGCCGCCCGGCTCCGCGATCAGCGAAGCACCCGGGAAGCGGCTGCGGACCTCGAGGCTGCCCGGGAACGGCGTCGCCGCGTCGAGGGTCTCGTCGATCATCAGCACGCTCTGGACGCCGTGCCCGTCGACCTTCGTCGGCTTGCCGGGCTTCGCCGGCCAGTACAGGCAGGGCGCGTTGAACCAGGCGTTCTGCCAGGTGAAGTACGGCGCCTTGGCGAAGGTCTGCCAGTTGTCGCGCTTCCACTGGTTCCAGCTCTGCGGCCACTGGACGTCGGTGCACTGGACGGCGAGGTAGACCGCGTAGCCGTTGTCGTCGCCGCGGCCGCCGAAGGCCTCGAACAGCGACTTCCAGTTCTGCCAGTCGCCCTTGTTGACGAACCGCGACAGCGCGTCGCCCAGCAGCGTCCACCGCAGCTGGTAGTAGCTCGCCTGCTGGATGACGTCGATGATCTCGTCGGGCCCGATCACGCCGCCGGCGGGGTTCACCGACGTCTTGAGCAGCTGCTCGTCGACGACGCGCTGCACGGCGGACTGCGTCTTGCCGAGGTGGTAGACGTCGTCGTGCTGGGCGAGCCAGCCGAACCAGATGAGGATGTTCTTGTCGAACGCGACGTCCTGGTTGAGGTTGTCGCCGTACCAGACACCGCGCGGGTCGACCGTCGAGTCGAGCACCATCCGGCGCACGTTCTGCGGGAACAGCGTGCCGTAGACCTGGCCGAGGTAGGTGCCGTAGGAGTAGCCGTAGAAGTTCAGCTGCCGCTGGCCCAGCGCCTGGCGGATGGAGTCCATGTCCTTGACCGTGTCGGTCGTCTTCATGTTCTCCAGCAGGGCCTTCGGCGTGTTCTTCGCGCACGCTTCGGCGTAGCCCTTGGCGCGGCCGAGCCAGGTCCGCTCCAGCTGCGGCGTGACCGGCACGTACCCGGGCCGGTCGTAGTCCATGTAGTTCGGATCGCAGCTCAGCGCGGGCTTGCTGGCGCCGACGCCGCGCGGGTCGAAGCCGATCCAGTCGTAGGCGTCGCCGGCGTGCCCGGGCACGCGCGAGCCGCGGGTGGCCAGCAGCAGGCCGGACCCGCCGGGCCCGCCCGGATTGGTCAGCATGACGCCCTGGTACTGCGCGTCCGGAACTTTGTGCTTGACCCGGCTGACGGCGAGCTGGACCTGGTCACCGTGCGGCTTCGAGTAGTCGAGCGGAACGCCGAGGACCCCGCATTCGGCCCCGGCGGCGGCGAGCGTGGCATTGCTGCACGGGCCCCAGGCGATCGAGCCGGGCGCGGCCGCCGCGGACGCGGCCGGCGCGGCCACGAGCACGGCCGCCAGCACGGCGGCGGCAGTGCCCGCTCCGAGAAAGGCACGTCTCACTGTTTTCTCCCTTTTCCCTGCGACTTCGGGCGGGAGAACCCTAGACCCGGCAAGCGCTTCCGCGGGACGGCCGCGCGCGAACGCCCTACGAAAGGCGGAAATCGGGTGACGCGGGCGTTCCGGGACCCGGATGGCCGGTTTCGCGATCTTCTTCGTCCGGCTCCGCCTCGTGTGAGCCGGTCCGCCACGAGCACCTGCCTGGCGAATCCGCGGCCACGGCGGGGTTCCTTCGCCGCGGAGGCCGTGGAGTCCTTCGTGGAGTGACGGCGACGCCCTAGGCGTGCCGCCGGACGAAGGCGTCGATCAGCTGCCGGCGCTCGGCCGTCGTCGCGCGCTCCAGCTCGACCGTGTCGCCGTCGATCGTCACCGTGATCTTGTAGCGGCCCGCCTGCCTGCCCAGCCACTCGCGCAGCGTCTCCACCAGACCCGGGAACACGCCGCCGGCCGCGCTGAACGCCACCACGAGCGAGCCGATCGTCACCGGGTCCGCCGCCTTCCCTCCCGGCGGGACCTCGCCCGGCACCGCCCGCAGGTCGACGTCGAGCTCGGCCAGCTCGCCGCGCAGCCGGCGGGCGAGCCGGTCGAGCTCCTCCGCGTCGGCCTCGTCCTCGGCCTCCAGCCGCAGCAGCGCGCTCCGGGTGTCCGATTCGGTCATGCGCGCCATGGTCCGCCCGGCCGGACCGCGGGGCAAGGTCCGATCGGGCAGCTTCAGGCACGGATTTCGTTGAGGTAGTTGTAGATCGTGTACCGGGTGACGTCCAGGCGCCCGGCCAGGTGGTCGACGGCGTCCTTGATGAGGAAATAACCGGCTTCGTCGAGTTCCCGGACCACCGCGGCCTTGTGCCGCTTCTTCATCAGGTCCACCGGGATCCCGGCCTTGGCCACCGCCCGGTCGACGAGGAACCGCTGCAGGCTGTCGACGTCCGGTGGGAAAGTCTCCGGCTCGCCGCCGGCGGCCGGGGAAGGAACCGGGTCGACGCTGTTGACGCACAGGCAGCCGACCGCGACCCCGTCGGCGTCGCGCAGGAACAGCGTCGACGAGCGGATCGGGCGGCCGTCCGGGCCGTGCGTGCGGTAGTTCGTCAGGTCCTGGGTGGTGCCGCGGCGGACCAGGCCGAGCAGCAGGTCGGTCATCGGGCCGCCGACGCTGCGGCCGGTCAGGTCGCCCGCGATGGCGATGATCGAGTCCGGCAGCCGGCTCAGGTCGTGCAGCAGGACTTCGTTGCCCGGCCCGAGCATCGCCGCCAGCCCCGGGATCGCCGGGACGAGCGCGGTGAGCACGTCGTGCGTCGTCGCGCCCGCGGCCGGGACGACCAGCGGCTCACGCGGCCTGGTCAGCGTCTCCAGCGCTTCCCGGAGCAGGTCCGCGGCGACCGCCGGGGTCGACGCGTGCGGCGAGAGCCGGACGTGCTCGGGCCGCACGGTCGCCGCGATCCCGGCGTTGTTCAGCGCCGCGCCGACCTGCTCGGCGGGGTGGCCGGGCAGGGTGAACGCCAGGATCCCGGCCCGCCGTGCGGTCGCCGAGACGACCTGGGCACCGCAGGAGGCCAGCACTTCTTCGAACGACGCGATCCGCTCGGCGATCCGCGCCGCGATGGCTTCGACGCCCGCGTCCTCGACCAGCTCCAGTGCCTCGGCGAACGCGCCGGAGGTGATCGGGCTCAGGTTGGAGATCGACCAGGCCTGCGCGGTCGCGTCCGGCGGGTGGATCTCGTCGTCGAACAGGCCGGGGTCGCGCGCGCCGGTCCAGCCGGACAGGATCGGGTCCATCCGGTCGAGAGCGCGGTCGGACAGCACCGCGAAGCCGGTGCCCCAGCCCGCCCGCAGCCACTTCTGCCCGCCGACGACCAGGACGTCGGCAACCTCCCACGGCTCGTCGACGACGCCGAAGCCCTGGATGCCGTCGACGACCAGCAGCCGGTCGCCGACGACCTCCCGCAGCGCCGCCAGGTCGGCCCGGTAGCCGGTGCGGAAGTCGACCGCGCTGACGCTGACGGTCGTGATCTCCGGCGTCAACGCCTCCGCCACGCGCTCGGGCGTCACGTACCCGCTGGTCAGGCGCCGGACGCGCAGGCGACCGGCCTGTTCGGCGCGGGCCCACGGGTAGGTGTTGGCCGGGAACTCCGACGCCGACACGAGCACCTCTCCGGTGCTGTGGAACGCCGCCTGGAACAGGCCGAGGCTGGTGTGCGGCAGCAGGACGGTGTGGTCGGTGTCCGAGCCGGACAGCCGCGCCGCGGCCGCCTTGGCCCGGACCTCCTGCCGCATCAGCTCGTCCACAGTAGACGGTCCGGCCGTGGTGGCCTGGTCGAGCAGCGCGGCCGTCGTGTCGAGCACGGCGTGCGACGGCGGCCCGAAACGGGCGAAGTCGAGGTAGCCGGCGGGCTCGTCGAACTGGAGCAGGTACCGGGGCGAAATCCGCGTCACGCGAGGATCCTCGCCAGGAACTGCCGGGTCCGTTCGTGCTTCGGCGCGCTCAGCACCTGAGACGGCGGCCCGGTCTCGACGACGGCGCCGTCGGCCAGGAACACCACCTCGTCGGCGGCCTCCGCGGCGAAGCTCATCTCGTGCGTCACGACGACCATCGTCATCCCCTCCCCCGCCAACGTACTCATCACTTCCAGGACCTCGCCGACCAGCTCCGGGTCGAGCGCGGACGTCGGCTCGTCGAACAGCATCAGCTTCGGCTTCATCGCCAGCGACCGGGCGATCGCGACCCGCTGCTGCTGCCCGCCGGACAGCTGCGCCGGATACGCGTCGGCGCGGTGGGCGAGCCCGACGCGGTCCAGCAGTTCCAGTCCCTGCTTGCGGGCGTCCTCCGGTTTCACGCCCAGGACCTTGACCGGGCCCTCGACGACGTTCTCCAGCGCCGTCCGGTGCGCGAACAGGTTGAACCGCTGGAACACCATGCCGATGTCCCGGCGCTGGCGGGCGACGTCGCGTTCGCGCAGCTCGTACAGCTTGCCGCCGCGCTGCCGGAAGCCGATCGGCTCGCCGTCGACCCAGATCTGCCCGGCGTCGATCGTCTCGAGGTGGTTGATGCAGCGCAGGAACGTGCTCTTCCCGGCGCCGGACGGGCCGAGCAGGCAGACGACCTGTCCCTTGTGGACTTCGAGGTCGATGCCACCGAGGACTTCGGTGTGGCCGTACGACTTCTTGACGCCGACGGCGCGCAGCAGTGGCTCAGACACGGGCACTCCTCACCAGCGGCACGCCGCGCAACGCCTTGCCGGCGCGGGCGAGCGGCCCGCGGTCGGCCTGGCCGAAGGCGCGTTCCAGGTAGTGCTGGCCGACGCCGGCGACGGTCACCACGACCATGTACCAGACGGCCGCGGCCAGCAGCGTCTCCATGACCAGCAGGTTGTTGGACGAGATGTTGTTGGCCGCGTGGATCAGCTCGGTCACGCCGATCACCGACGCCATCGACGTGCCCTTGAGCATGTTGATGAAGTCGTTGCCGGTCGGCGGGATGATCACGCGCATGGCCTGCGGCAGCACGACCCGGCGCAGCGTCGCGGCCGGCGTCATGCCGATCGACTTCGCGGCCTCCGTCTGCCCGCTGTCGACGCTGTTCAGCCCGGCGCGGACGATCTCGGCCATATACGCGCTTTCGTTGAGCGCCAAGCCGAGGAAGGCCGCGGTGAACGCGCTGATCAGCACGTTCGTCTGCTCGTGGACGAGGAACGGGATGTCGATGACCGGGAAGACGAGCGCCAGGTTGTACCAGAGCAGGATCTGCAGCAGCACGGGCAGGCCGCGGAAGATCCAGATGTAGCCGGCGGCGAACCAGCGGGCGACCGGGTTGGCGCTGCGGCGCAGCAGGGCGATGACGATGCCGAGCACGATCGCGACGGCCTGGGACAGCACCGCCAGCACGACGGTGTTGAGCAGGCCGGTCGCCATCACCCGGTAGAACACGAAGTCCGGGACCTGGCCCCACGCGATCTGCGCGTTGCCCAGGGCGATGCCGAGCAGCACCAGCAGCGCGACGATGATCGCGGCGGCGACCCAGCGGCCCCAGTGCCGGAGGCGGACGATGGGCAGTGGCTCAGGAGCCGCCATTGACCGTGGCCTCCTTGATCGCACCCTGCTCGACACCCCAGGCCTGCAGGATCTTGCCGTAGGTGCCGTCGGTGATCAGGGCCTGCAGAGCCTTCTGCACGGCGTCGCGCAGCTGCGTGTTCTGCTTGTTGACGCCGATGCCGTACGGGCCGCCGTCGATCGGCTGGCCGGGCACGACGTCGAAGAACTTGCCGTCGCCCGCGGTGCGGGAGATGTACACGGCGCTGGGCAGGTCGTTGAGGATCGCCTGGACGCGGCCGGTGCGCAGCTGGTTCTGGTTCTGGTTGTCGCTGTCGGTCGCGGTGACGGTGATCGCGGGCTTGCCCGCCTGCGTGCACTTGGTGCTCTGCTCGGCGGCGAACTTCTGGTGGCTGGTGCCCTGCACGACGGCGACGTTCTTGCCGCAGAGCGTGTCCGGGCCGGTGATGCCGTCCGGGTTGCCCTTGCGGATCATGATCGTGATGCCCGAGGTGAAGTAGTCGACGAAGTCGATCTGCTGCTGGCGGGCCTTGGTGTCGTTCATGCCGGCCATGGTCAGGTCGATGCGGCCGGACTGGAGGCTGGTGATCAGCGAGCCGAACGCCATGTCCTGGTGGGTGACGGGGACGCCGAGCTTGGCGGCGATGGCCTTGGCGAGGTCGACCTCGTAGCCGATCGGGGTCTTGCCGTCGGCGGCGTAGAAGTTGTTGGGCGCGGACTGCAGGTTCGACGCCAGGTGCAGGCCTGCCTGCTTGACGGTGGCCGGCAAGGCCGCGTTGAGCTGGGCGTCCTGCTGCACGCCCTGGACGATGGCGGCGGTGTCCGGGATGCCGGACGCGGGGGCGCCGGCGGCCTGCGACGTCCCGCCCGCGCCGTCCGGACCGCCACCACAGGCCGTCACCAGCACGGCCAGGCTCGCGAGCAGCACACCCACCCGCGCGACACGAGAACGGGACATAACGGACCTCCACTGTTCGGCTGGCTCGGAACGCTACAACTCGTTGTTGAAGAGGTCAACTGTCAGTTGAAATTCGGCACCGGTGCTAGCTTCACGCCATGAGCCTGCGGATCGGCGTCCTGGGCGCGGCTCGCATCGCGCCCACCGCCCTGGTCAAGCCCGCCGCGTCACATCCTTCGGTCTCGGTCGACGCGGTGGCGGCCCGCTCACCGGACCGGGCGCAAGCGTTTGCGACCCGGCATCGCGTCCCGCGCGTGCACGCGTCGTACGAAGCGCTGCTGGCGGATCCGGACATCGACGCGGTGTACAACCCGCTCCCGAACGGCCTGCACGGCCGCTGGACCCGGGCGGCGCTGGAAGCGGGCAAGCACGTGCTGTGCGAGAAGCCGTTCACGGCGAACGCCGCGGAAGCCCGGGAGATCGCGCAGCTGGCCCATGCCTCCGGCCGCGTCGTGATGGAGGCGTTCCACTACCGCTACCACCCGCTGGCGCTGCGGGTGGAGGACATCGTGGCGTCGGGCGAGCTGGGGACGCTGCAGCGCGTCGAAACGGCGTTGTGCTTCCCGCTGCCGGTGTTCTCGGACATCCGCTACGACTACGAACTGGCGGGCGGCGCGACGATGGACGCGGGCTGCTACGCGGTCCACATGGCCCGCGTCTTCGGCGGCGAGACACCGGCGGTCGTTTCGGCGTCGGCGAAGCTGCGCGACCGCTTCGTCGACCGGGCGATGACGGCGGAGCTGCGGTACCCGTCGGGCCACACGGGCCGGATCGAGTGTTCGATGTGGTCGTCGTCCCTGCTGAAGATCAGCGCGAAGGTGATCGGCTCACGCGGCTCGCTGACGGTGCTGAACCCGGTGATGCCCCAGGCGTTCCACCGTCTTTCCGTGCGGGCGGGCGGCGCACGCCGGACGGAGAAGTTCCCGCGGCGAGCGTCGTACGCGTACCAGCTGGACGCATTCGCGGCGGCGGTCCTGCACGGCGAGCCGGTGAAGACGCCGGCGGCCGACGCGGTGGAGACGATGACGGTGATCGACGAGATCTACCGCGCGGCGGGACTGCCACCGCGAGAGCCGAGCTGAGCCCCGACATCGGCGAGGGCGAAGCCCAGGAGGTTCAGGCCGCGCCAGGCGCGTGGGTTCGCGGCCCGCGGATCGTCCGCCGCCAGGCCGATGCCCACACGCGGTCGACCGGGCTCGCCTCGACCAGCACCCGATGCGCGGTACCGGCCCGGTTCGCCGTGCTGACCGAACTTCGCGGCGTTGCCGTCGACCACGATCCCGTAGCGGTGGGCCACCCACGTCGCTTCGTCGAAGCGGCGCACCCGGCGGCCGAAGTCCTTGGCCTGCTTCGGAGGCACCGCGGTCAGCACCTGCGCGGCGACTTCTTCATCGCCGAAGAGCATCGCCTTGCGCCACATCATGTAGTGCTCGGCGGTCGCGAAGCCGGTGACCGGTCATGCCGCGCAGCCTCGGGCACGCGCCGGCCGTCCCGCACCCGAAATACCGGGTGCGGGACGCCTCCGCCCCTAGGCGGCCACGTAGTTCCCGCTCAGGATGAGCAGTACCTGGATCGTGATGCCGGTGCCGTAGTAGTCCGTCGCGTCCGGGGACCACGTCGAGATCGCCGTCCACAGCTTGTCCAGCCACGCCTGGCTGCCCGGGTCCGTCATCGCCGCCACCGCGAACGGGGCCGTGAAGCACGGGTGCTGCCCGCTCTCCACCTTCGACCCCGACAGCGAGTACCCGCTCTGGATCTTCGCCGGGTCGCCGCCCGTCGCGGACTTGATCCACGTGTTCATCTTGCGTACCTGCGCCGCCGCCGCGCTGCCCGGGGCCGTGACCGCGTCCACGCCGAGGCGCCACGGGTCCCGGCAGGCGTTCCAGCTGTACTTGCCGTCGTTCGGGCCCTCGAGGAAGCCCGACGGCGCCGGCTTCGGGGTCGAGTTCGTGTTCACCACGAAGTCCGGCAGCAGGCCCGTGTTCGGCGCGTACTGCGACTGCAGCCGGCTCACCGCGGTCTCCGCGCGGCTCCGCACCTGGTCCCAGAAGCCGTCGCCCGTCGCCTTGGCGAACGCGCGCAGGTGGCCCGGCATCCAGTCCGACGAGCGCGAGCTGTTCCGGTACTCCGCGTCGTTGCCCCAGTCGCCCAGCAGCGTGAACTTCGTGGTGCCGTTGACCTCGCTCTTCTTGATCGCGTTGATGATCCGGACGGCCTCGGCCTTGTAGTCGACCGCGCCGGAGCTGCCCCACTTCTTGTCCGCGATCAGCAGGCCGTAGGCGATTTCGAGGTCGCCATCGGTGGCGGAGTCGCTGCCGTTGACGCTCTTGCAGTTCGCGTCCTGCTCGGCCGCGTGCAGGTCCTTGTTGTTCACCGACGGGTGCGCCTTGACGAACTTCAGGATCCCGTCGACGATCGAGCGCGCCTGCGGGTCCTTGTCCGCCATCATCGCCGAGATCGTCATGCCGTACCCCTCGCCCTCGGCGACGAAGGGGTGGTCGGCGTCCTTGGACAGCACCGCGTAGGTGCCGCTGCCGCACTTGGTGGTGAGGAAGTTCTTCTTCCAGAAGTCGTAGTACTTCTGCAGCGCCTGGTCCTGCGTCGCCTGCGAGACGGACGGCCGCAGGGTCCCCGGCACGTACGGCGTCCCGGCCGCGGACGCGGTCGAGGGCACGCTCAGCAGCCCGGCGGCGAGCGCGGCCGTGGCCACCACCGCCCGGACGATCTTCTTCATCGCTCCTCCGTAGAGACATCGTTGGCTGCGGCGAGGGCGATCAGAGCCTGACAGAAGGTTCAAGAGCTGGTCAAGACTGTTAGGAAACTTTCCTTACTATTACCGTGAGTGGTCTCACGCCCCGCGTGCCCACCCGGACGGACTAGCGTGGGCCCATGAACCTCGACGAGCGCGGCGCCGACTTCCGCGCGTTCTGGACCGAGCGCCGGCTGGCCACCCTCACCACCGTCCGGCCGGACGGCACCCCGCACGTCGTCGCGGTCGGCGTGACCGTCGACTTCGCGAGCGGGATCGCACGCGTGATCACGTTCGGCACGTCCGTGAAGGCCAGGCTGGTCCGGGCCGCCGGCGCCGGCGGTGTCCCGGCCGCGGTCTGCCAGCTGGAGGGCCCGAAGTGGTCCACTCTGGAGGGACGCGCGGTGCTGCGCGACGACCCGGAGTCGGTGCGGGACGCGGAAAACCGCTACGCCGCCCGGTACCGGCAGCCGAAGCCGAACCCGCAGCGGGTGGTGCTGGAGATCGCGGTGACGCGAGTCCTCGGCAACGCCTGAACCGCCTCGTGAGTGAGAAACAGTGTCCCAACCCTGTTTCTCACTCACGACCCGCGGGAGTGCACCAGCCGTGTGTACTCCGCCAGCAGGGTCGCCAGTTCGCTGTGCTCGCCCGCCGCGGCCAGCTGCTGGTGCCCGACCAGCATCGCCATGCCCAGCGACGTCAGCGTCCGCGCCAGGTCGGCGTCGCCGACGATGCCCTTCACCGCCTTGCCGACCGTTCGCAGCCGCGCGGAGTCGACGCGCTTCTGCGCCGCCCGCACGGTTTCGTCGTTGGCCGCCCACGCCCGGATCGCCGCCTCGGCCTCGTGGGGCAGCCCGAGCGTCAGGTCCATCAGCGCGGCGAAGTCCGCCGACGGCCCGCCGGTGCCGAAGTTCCGCTCGCGCAGGATCAGCACCTGCCGGTTCTCCCAGTGGTCCAGCAGCTGCTCCACGAACCCGGGCCAGCCGCCGAAGTGGTGGTAGAACGAGCCGCTCGTGACGCCCAGGGCGCGGCACAGCCGTCCGACGTTCAGCCCGGTGAACCCGTGCTCCGCCAGCAGCTCCAGCGCGGCTTCGAAGTACGCCTGCCGCGTCACCGACGGCATCAGACGTTCCGGTCCCGGTCCCGCCAGTAGGGTTCCCGCAGCGAGCGCTTCAGGATCTTGCCGGTCGCGTTGCGCGGCAACGCTTCCACGACGTCGATGCTGCGCGGGCACTTGTAGTGGGCGAGGCGCTCGCGGCAGAACTCCACGAGCTTGTCCGGGTCGAGCCGCTCGCCGGGCGCGGGCGCGACGACGGCCTTGACCTGCTCGCCCCACCGCTCGTCCGGCACACCGATCACCGCCACCTCGGCCACGCCGGGGAACTCGGCGACCACGCGCTCGACCTCCGGCGAGTAGACGTTCTCGCCGCCGGTGATGATCATGTCCTTGACGCGGTCTTCGAGGAAGAGGAACCCGCCGTCGTCGAGCCGCCCGACGTCGCCGGTGCGCACCCAGCCGTCCACGATGGTCTCCGCGGTCGCCTCCGGCTTGCCGAGGTAGCCCGCCATCCGCTGCTCGGTGCGCACCCAGACCTCGCCGACCTCGGCGTCCTCCCGCGTGACGGGGTCGACGATCCGGATGTCCACACCGGACAGTGCGGTGCCCGCCGACGCCAGCCGTTCCGGGCGCGTCGCGTCCCGGTGTGCCTCCGGGTCGAGCGCGGTGACCGCGCCGGACAGCTCGGTCATACCGTAGACCTGGGCGAACTTGACGTCCGGCCAGGCGGCGAGCACCGTGCGCAGCAACGGAAGCGGCATCGGCGAAGCGCCGTAGCACAGGTACTTCAGCCGGGAGAACGCCTTGAGCGCCGCCTCGCCGGCTTGCGCGATCCCGGCGACCACGGCGGGCACCAGGAAGGCGTGCGTGATCCCGGCCTGCAGCGCGGCGAACAGCGAAGCCGCGTCCGGCTCGCGGGTCAGGTAGGACGGTTCGCCGTAGAGGAAGCCGGAAACCGCGTAGCAGCTGCCGCCGACATGGAACAGCGGCATCGCGACGAGGTTGACGTCGCCGGGCCCGATCGGGAACGCCGTGCCCGCGGCGAGGCCGTGGGCCAGGACGCTGCGGTGGGTCAGCACGGCGCCCTTCGGGAAGCCGGTCGTGCCGCTGGTGTACATGATCAGGACGCCGTCGTCTTCGTCGAGGCCGTCCGCGGTGTACGGCTCGCCGCCGGCCAGGAACGGCTCGTACTCGTCGTGCTCACCGCCGACCACGACGACGCGGTCGAGCGCGGGCAGCCGATCGCGCACGGCGTCGAGTGCGGGCACCAGCTCGGCGCCGACGAAGACCACTTTCGCGCCCGCGTCCTGGAGGACGTACGCCAGCTCGTCGCCGGAGAGCCGCCAGTTGACGACGGCGTTGGCGGCCCCGATCCCGGCGGCGGCGAAGGTCGTTTCGAGGCACGCGGGGTGGTTCTTGTCGACGAACGCGACGCGGTCACCGCGGGTGACACCGGCCGCCGCGAGGGCGCCCGAGAGCCGCCGGACCCGTTCGCCGAACTCCGCCCAGGTCCAGGACCGGTCACCGAAGAGGAGCGCGGTCGCTTCGGGACGTTCCCGCGCCCAGTGCGCCAGCAGCTCACCGAACAACCGGACCCGGGGGCGGACGTCTTCGGGCATGGCGGGTTCCCTCCGGCCGGCGCTGGACCATAGACCGCTCTATGGTGCGCCGCACCCGCCGTGCCGTCAATGCCCGATCCGCCGCGCTAAACGAACAACGCGAGCAGGCCCTCCGCCGACCGCACCACCACGTGCGCCGCCGCGCGCTCGGCGTACGGGCGGTCCGGACGCTCCGCCTCGTGCCGCCACCGCCGCAACGCGTCCAAGCCCGCGTCGTAGATCTCGCCCGGGTCCGCGTCCGGCTCCAGGCCCAGCCGGTCGGCCGGGGCCGTGCCCTGGGCGCCCAGCAGGCGGATCGCCTCCTCCGCCGGCTCGCCCGACAGCGCCGTCCGGCCGCCGCGGATGTCCGCGATCAGGCGCAGCTCGCGGAAGTCGTGCGCCGCCGCCGCGAAACGCTCCACCCGGGACACCAGGCGGTCGCCGCCCGGGCGGGGGTGCGCGGCCAGCAGCGCCTCCAGCCGGATGATCGCCGTGCGCGCCTTCAATGCCTCCGCCCGTGCCACGAAACAGCCGGCCAGCGTGTCCCGCAGCTCGCCGAGACCGCTGCGGCGGACCAGCTCCGCCGACAGCTTGACGCGGTCGTCGCAGCCGGTGCGGATCAGCGTCAGTGCCAGCCGGACGCCGAACAGCCCGAAGCGCACCACCAGCGACCGCCGCGTCTCCACCGGGATCGGGCCCGGAAAAGCCGGGTCGGTGAAGGAGTCGACCGAAAGCACGTGCCGTTCCAGCTCTTCGCGCGGTACCGCGGCGAAGGCGGCCAGGAGGTCGAACTCGTCGTCACGCAGGGACCGCCCGCCGTACGCCAGCTGGCCCGCGACCGCGATCACGCCCAGAAACCCCGTGCACAGCGGGTCTTCGCGCCACGCCCGCCGTGCCAGCTGCTTCGCCGTCAGCAACGCGTCGATCCGGCCCGCGCCGACCTCGTCGGCCCGCGACAGCACCAGTACCGAGTTGACCGCGCTCTGGCGCGCGAACGCCGAGCCGGCCGGCGGGTGCGCCGCCGCCAGCTCGTCCGGTTCGAGGTGCCGCACGAGCCGCACGGTCGCGTCCGGCACTTCGCCCGCCGGGCCCGGGTCGTCCAGCAGCACGACGTCGCGCAGCGCCCGCGTCGGCCATTCGCCGAGCGCGGCCGCGAGCGTCGTCTTCCCCGAAGCCGGCGGTCCGGTGAACGCGACGCGCAACGGCTGCTCCAGCCGGTTCAGGCAGTCGTGCAGCACCGCCGAGGCACGCGGGTCGTCGCGGTAGAGCCCGGCCGCGGCGTGCAGCAGGTCGCGGACGTCCTGCGTCACGCCGAAAGCTCCCGCCGCTGCCGCCCGGCGATCGTGCCGAGCTCGCCCGCGCGCTGGTGCAGCGCGGCGAGGCGGTCGATCTCCCGTCTGATGTGGACGGTCCGCCGCTCGCGCTCGGCCGTGCCGGCCATGATCGTCTCGCGCTCGCGCGTCAGCTCGTCGGCGAGATCCTCGGCCAGGCCGGTGAAGTGGTCGCGCAGCCGCCGCTGCACGCCGCGGATCGCGTCGCGGGTTTCCTTGCTGAACCGCAGGAAGACGTCGTCGACGTGCCGCTGCGCCGCCGCCTTCGCGACCGCCTGGCGCCGCTGCAGCCGCATGCCGCCCTCGTCGCGGATGGTCTTGAACGCGAACGCTGCGCCGGCACTGATCGACACCGGGTTGATCAGCGGCAGCCCCAGCCACGGCAGGCTGGTGACGAGCCCGAACATCAGCACGCCGCCGTACGAGCCGCGCAGGCCGGTGAACGCCTGCTGGCCGATCTTGAACTTTTCGATCTTCGGCCGCCGGACGTCGTCGAGGTGTTCCACGCCCGAGCCGTCGAGCGGCAGGTCGGGCAGCGCGCGGTCGTACTGGGCGCCGAAGCACGCCGCCACGGCCTGCGCGGTCCACTGCGCCCGCTCGGTGAGCCACGCGTAGTTCGTTTCGACGGCTTCGGCCAGCGCCGCGTCCAGCCACGGCGCGAACTCGTCCCACACCTTCGCCGGGTCGCCCTCGTCGAAGGTCTGGTCGATCGTGGTGACGATCTTGCGCGTGCGCTCGCGCAGGTCATACTCCACGTCGGCGAGCAGGTCGGTGATCTCGTCGGAAAGCAGGTTCTGCCACCGGGTGTTCTGCCGGCGCAGGTCGTCGGCGCGGCGTTGCGCCCGCTGCAGCAGCGCCGCCTGGCCGAGCCCGGCGTCCTGGGCGGCTGTGTCGATGCGGTCGCGCAGCGACTCCACCAGCTCCGCGGCGGCGGCGCGCACGCCGATGGCGGCGAGCAGCGCGCGGGACTGCTCCGGCGGCCGCGCGGCCTGCTCGGCGATCCACGTGAGCAGTTCGGGGAACCCCGACCGCGCGTTGAGCTCGGCGTCGCCGGCCTTCGCGGCGGCCTGGCGGACCACGGCCGAGACCGGCAGGACCGGCGCGTCGATCCCGGCCTCGGCGAGCATCGCGCGGTCGCGTTCGGCGACCGCGCGCCAGCCGGGACAGGCGTCGATCTTCGTCAGCGCCAGCACGACGTGCGGGCACCAGGTGCGCACGTGCCGGGCCAGCGCCAGCTCGGCGGCGCTGAGCGGCGCGGTCGCGTCGGAGACGAGGATCACGGCGTCCGCTTCGGCGAGCAGGTCGAGCGCGGCGGCGGTGCGCGGCGACCGCGGGTCGCCGACCGGCGGGGTGTCGACCAGGACGAGCCCGGCCGAGAGGAGTTCACGGGGCACGCCGATCTCGACGCGGCTCAGCGTGCCCGCCGGCCGGGCGCCGAGCTCGCCGGTGAGCCGGTCGACCGCGACGGGAATCCGTTCGCGGGACCGGGCGACCAGCGTGGCCGCGGGTTCGGCGGCGTAGCCGATTTCGGTGGGGACCTCGGGGGTGGGGGCGTCGCCGACCGCGCACACGGGCGCGTTCAGCACGGCGTTGAGCAGGTATCCCTTGCCCTGTTTGGGAAAGCCGAGCACGCCGAGCCGGGTCTGCCCGATCGGGGCGTCACGGCGTCTGCGCAGGCGCTCGGCGAGATCGGCGCGGCCGTGCGTGCGGCACGCGTCCAGCGTCTCGTTGAGCACTTCGAGCCAAGCCGGGGCGGTCACGGGGAACGAGTGTCCCCGGTTCACTCCCCGTGCGCACACCGGGTGCCCGTCCCGCGGCTGCACCCAGACCGCGGGACGGGCACCGGTGACCGGTTCGGGACTCAGTGCCCGATGTGGATGTCGTTGTGGGACGCGACGTCACCGATGTGCAGGTTGCCCAGCGCGTTGTGGCTGACGTCGGCCACGTCGGAGACCACGTCGTGCACGGCCGAGGCGTTGCCGCTCGCGACGTCGCTGACCTGGCTGACCGCGTTGTGGTCGACGCTGATGCCGGTGGCGTTCGTCACGACGTTGGTGACCTCGCCCAGCGGGCCGTGGCCACCGTGGTGCTCGCCACCCGCGGAGTGCGCGGTCTCGCCCGCGCCCTGCAGGATGCCGGAGAAGTCACCGATGTGGCCGGTGACGTTGCCGACCAGGTCGCCGCCGAGGCCGCCGGTCACGCCGTGGACCTGCTCGGTGACCGCGTTGACCTGGGCGTCCACGTGCGCGCCGACGTCCTTGACGTCGTACACGGCCGAGCCGGCGGCCGAAACGGCCTGCGGCGCCACGCCGGTGTTCGGGTCGCTCAGGTAGCCCGGAGCCGCGGTCAGGTTGGTCAGCGCGGCCGAGTCGAGGCCGTTCGCCAGGTCGCCGCCGAGGACGGCACCGGTCACGTTGCCGGCCAGCGCGGTCGCGCTCGCGGCGTTCGTGATGTCGTTCACGCCCGGCACGGCACCCACGGCGGGCAGCTGACCGACGGCGGGCAGCTCGCCGACGCCGAGGTCGCCGACACCCGGCAGCTCCGGGGCGGCCGGCAGGCCGAGGCCCGCGGTCAGGGCGGTGAGCTGGTCGATCGCACCCTGGATGCCCGGGGCGTCGGTACCCACCGGGGACAGGCCGCCGACCGCGGGCAGCCCGCCGACGGCCGGGAGGCTGTCGACCGGGACGTAGTCGAGCACCAGCGGAATGACCTCGTGCACGTCGGCGGCGCTGACGTCGCCGAGACCGGCGGCGGCGAGCGCGCCCTGCGGGTCCGTCCCGAAGGCCGCCAGCGCGGTCGGGTCGTTGAGCAGGTTGAGAGCGAAATCGTGCAACGTCTGCACGGAGTCCATGGGGAGTTCTCCTGGTCCGGTGGATCGGGGACAGCACCGATCGCCACGACCGGTGCCTGCCTCGCCCAAGTTAGGGAGACCGTCCCCCAGCGCACATCGGGGATCACTCCGAGTCGCAGTCCGGTCAGCCGATAGGGGATCGATATGTCATCGTTAGGGAGTTAGGGGCTCATCCGAGACGCGCTTAGTTGGGTTAAATCCTTCCAACGACTTGCCTGACTAACCCGTTTGGGTGAGGATGCCCCGAGCCCTAGGGGGATTTCGTACCCCTGATCGGCCCTACGAGGTGAGGAGGAAGCGCCGTTGTCCTACGTCCTCGGGATCGATGTGGCCCAGGGCCGGACCCACGCCGCGACCTGCCGCCGCACGCGCGACGGCTGGGGCGAGGCCGAACCCCTCTGGCTGGGCGAGCGGACCCCGGCCGCGGCCTCCGCGCTCTTCCTCGACGACGAGGGGTACCTGCTGACCGGTGACGCGGCCGCGCAGGCGGGCGCCCGGGTTCCCGCCCGGCTGCTCACCGGCTTCCACCGGCGGATCGGCGACGACGTGCCGATGCTCGTCGAAGGCGAGGCGTTCCCGCCCGAGACGCTGACGACGGTCCTGGTCGAGGGCATCGCCGAGCACGCCGCGAACCTGTTCGGCGGCGCCCCGCGCCACCTGGTGCTGACCCACCCCGGCGACTGGGGCGCCTACCGGCGTGACGTGCTGCGCCGGGCGCTGGCCGACGCCGGGTTCACCGCCGTCACGCTGGTGCCGGGCTCGGTCGCGGCGCTGGGCGCGCACCTGCCGGTGCCCGGTCCCGGCGCGCAGGCCGCCGGGGTCTGCGAGTTCGGCGCCGACGGCGTGCACGTCACGCTGGCCACGGCGGGCGCGAGCGGCTGGCAGCCCGCCGCGAGTGCCGAAGGTGTGGCCCCGGCCGCGGCGCTGAGCACGTTGTTCGCCCTCGCCGGCGCGGCTTCGACGTCCCCCAAGGGGCTGGCCGGCGTCGTCTTCTGCGGCGACGTCCCGCCGCACGCGCTGCCGGCCCGCCCGCCGTGCCCGGTGTTCGCGGGACCGGTTCCACCGGCGACCGCCGCGCTCGGCGCGGCCGCGCTCGCGGCGCTGCGCGTGGAGAACCGGGGCGCCCCGCACGAACCCCCCGCCGTCGAGACCACCCTGCTCCCCCAGGTCGACACGCTCGGTGACCTCGGCGAGCGGCCGCCCCGGCCGCCGGTCGAGATCACGCCGTTCGAGCTGCCCGAGCGCACCGGCCCGCTGAACCTGTTCCGCCGGCGGCGTCCGCTCGCCGCCGCGGTCCTCGTGCTCGCCGCGGCCGTCTCGGCCGTCGTGATCACGCTCACCGCCCGCGAAGCCACCGCGGGTCCCGGCCCGTCCCCCGCCCCGAGCCACTGCGCCGGCCCCGGCGCCCCCTCCGGTGAAGGTCACTGTTGAACACTCTGCTCACGCAGGTTCCACCGCACACCGTTCCCGTGCACCCGGCCGCGCGCCGGCTGCTGGACCAGGTCGCCGCGGACCCCGCTGCGCCGCTGCGGCTCGCCGTCGTCGCCCCCGGCGGCTACGGCAAGAGCGTGCTGCTCGCGGCGCTCGACCGCTGCTACCGCGAAGCGGGTGTCGAGGCCCTGCTCGTCGACGACGCCGACCGGCTCAGTGGCGATCAGCTGGCGGAACTGCTCACCGGCGCGGACGGGCCGATCGTCGTCGCGCACCGGCCGACCGCGGTGGCGGCCGGCTGGACGGTGCTGCAGCTCGGCCCGCTCGGCGTCGAGGACGTCGCCCGGCTGATCGAGACGGTCACGGGCAAGCCCGCCGACCCGGCGGCCGCGGCCGACCTGCACGCACGCAGTGGCGGGGTGCCGCGGCTGGCCGAGCGGGAGCTGCTCGGGCGGCTGGAGGACTTCCGGCCGGAGCTGGACGAGCTGGACGACGACGTGCTGCGCTACCTGATCGCGGCCGAGGCCGGCGCCGGGCGCAACCTCGACCTGCTGGGCGCGCTGCTGGACCGCCGTCCCGACGAGCTGCCCGCGATCGTCGAAGCGGCCCGCGCGACGGGGCTGCTCGGCCCCGACGACACGCTGCCGCCGCTGGCCGCGGTCGCGGTCCGCGACTTCGGGCCGCCGGCGCGGCGGCTGGCGACGGTGCAGCGGCTGGTCGAGCTGCAGCTGGCGAACGGTCTCCCGGTGCTCGACCTGGCCCGCTCGCTGCTCGGGACGGGCACCTCCGGCGCGTCCGCGGCGGCCGCGTTCGCCGCGGCGGCGGCCGAAGCGCTGCCGTCCGACGCGCGGCTGGCGACCCGGCTGTTCGAGGCGGCCGCCGAAGCGGGCGACCGGTCCTCCGCGGTCACGGCGGGCTGGGCGCGCGCGGCCGCGTTGTCCGGCGATCTCGACACCGCGTTGCGGCTGGGCGACGGGATGCTCGGCGCGGCCGACCCGGAAACCCGCGCGTCGGGCGCGGCGATCGCCGCCACCGTGCTGGCGCACCGCGGCGAGCTGGCCCGCAGCGCGGAGCTGTACCACTGGGCGGGCCGCGGCGACGCGTTCGCCGCGACGGCGTTGGTCGGCACCGGCGATCTCGAGGGCGCCCGGCGGCTGCTGGACTCGCCGTCCCCCGGCGTCGCCCCGACGTTGTTCGCGGGCGCGGCCACGCGGATGGCCCGCGGCATCGCGGATTCGGTGTCCGGCTGCGCGACGGAGACGTTGTCGACGCTGCTGGGCGCGGCGGCGATGCTGGAGCCGGCGCTCGGCGGCACGCTGCTGCCGGACAGCCCGGCGGCCCTGGCGGCCATCGCCGCCCTGCACACCGGCGAGCTGGCGCTGGCGGAGTCGGTGCTGACGCGCGCACTCGACGGCCGGATCGGCGGCGACCTCCTGGCGGCCCGGCACCGGCTCCTGCTGGGCTGGGTCGCGATGACGGCGGGCGATCTCGCCACGGCGGCCGAACACCACGACGCCGTGGCGGGCCGGACGTTGGAGGCGCGCGACGAGCTGTTCTTCGCGACACTGGAGCTGGGCCTGGCGCGGCGGGCCAGTGACCTGGTCGGGCTGCAGCGGTCGTGGAACCGCGCGTACCAGGCGTCGATGCGGCAGCAGACGGACCTGTTTTCGCTGCTGCCGCTGGGTGAGCTGGCGATCGCGGCGGCCCGCACCGGCGCGTTCGCCAAGCTGTCCGGTCAGCTGGACCGGGCGCACGGCCTGCTGGAGAAGCTCGGCGAGCCTCCACTGTGGACGGTCTCGCTGGTCTGGCACGAGCTGCACGCGGCAATTACGCTGGAGGACCGCGAAGCGGCCGAGGCGCACCTGGCGACGTTGACGACCCACGCCCACTGCGGCCGCTACCCGAGCGCACTGGCGGCGGCGGCCCGGAGCTGGCTTTCGGTGCTGGGCGGCACATCGGACCCGGACGCGGTCGCCGCGGCCTCGGCGGAACTGCACGACCTGGGCCTGCGCTGGGACGCGGCGCGCCTCGCGGGCCAGGCGGCGATCCGGACGTCGGACCGCAAGGCGATGGTCCAGCTGCTGGAGGCGGCCCGCCAGTTCCAGGGCACCGCGGCCCGCCGCGACCAGGGAGCCCCGGAACCGGCGGCCGGAACGGGCCTGGCGGCGCTGAGCGAGCGCGAGCTGGAGGTGGCCCGCCTGGTGGTCGAGGGGCTGACGTACAAGCAGGCGGGCAGCAAGCTGTTCATTTCGGGCAAGACGGTGGAGCACCACATGGCCCGCATCCGCGGCAAGCTGGGCGCGACGGACCGCCGCGAGCTGCTGGCGACGCTGCGAGAGCTGCTGTCACGACCGGACGCGGGGGCTTAGGACGCGGAGGCGATCTCGGCGAGGCCGGATACACGCCCGGGCGCCGCGCACCCAAAATCGGCAAGGCAGGCCCACGACCGACCTCACCTAACCCGCGGCGCAGCCAAGGTCGGCGAGGCAGACCCGCACGGCCGACCTGACCCGCGGCGCACTCGAGGTCGGCAAGGCAGACCCGCACGACCGACCTCTAACCCGCGTCAGAACCGATCCCGGCGAGGTACTCGCGCACGGCCGAAGCGTCACCGGCGTCGGAGATCAGCCCGACATAACCATCCGGGCGGATCAGCACCAGCGTGCGACCACCCGCGCCATAGGCGGCCGCCAGGTGGCCCGCGGTGTCGGCGATCTCGCCCGGTCCGGCCGGGTCCGCGACGACGCGGAAAGTCCGCATGCCGTCCGATGCGGGCGCGCCGCCGAAGTCCAGCAGCGTGAACCGGCCGCCGCGTGTCAGGTCGAACAGCCTGCGTTCGCCCTCCGCCGTCGCCAGCCCGGGCGCGTCCGGCGCGCGGTCGCCGGCGCGGAGCGGGGCCGTGTCGTCGCGGTCGTCGCGGGCCAATGCCGAGCCGCAGTAGTTCACGGCCAGCTGCGTGGTGCTCGCGTCGCGGTGGATCGGGATGCTCTGCTGCTCGATCGCTCGCGCCAGCCGTTCGTCCGACAGCGCCAGGACACCGGCGGCGACCGGCCGCCGCTCGGCTTCGTAGCTGCCGAGCAACGCCGCCGGTGCGCCCGCCGCGAGCTTCCAGCCAAGGTTGTACGCGTCCTGGACGCCGGTGTTCATCCCCTGGCCGCCGGCCGGCGAGTGGATGTGCGCCGCGTCGCCGGCGAGGAACACGCGACCCGCGCGGTAGCGCTCGGCGAGCCGGACGTTGGCGCGCCACAACGACGACCACGCCGGCGCGTGGAGCCGGATGTCGGTCCGCCCGGTCCGCCGTTCGAGGACCGCCTGCAGGTTCGCGAGGCGAAGGTCGGCGTCCTGGCCCGGCGCGACGGCGGCCTGGTACTGGAAGACACCGGTCGAGGGCAGCGGGCAGAGGTTGACGAGACCGTCGGCGTGCTGCCACATGTGCCAGGAGTCGCGGTCGAGACCGTCGACCGCGACGTCGGCGACGATCATCCGCACCTCTTCGCGCGTCTCGCCTTCGAACGCGATCCCGGCCTGCTTGCGGACGGTGCTGTGCCCGCCGTCGCAGCCGACCAGCCAGCGCGCGGTGATCGTTTCGGTCACGCCGTCGTTGACCACCGCCGCCGAGACACCTTCGCCGGTTTGCTCGAATCCGGTGAGCGTGGTGCCGAACTCGACTTCGACCGCGCCGCCGAGCCGCAGCGCTTCCTCGACACGCCACTCGGGCGTGATCAAGCTTGCGGGGTAGGGGATGTCGGGACGCGGCCGCGGCGGCTCGACGCCGACGGTGGTCACCGAGCCATCGGACGCGACCATCCGGATCGGCATCGCCATCCGGCCGTGGGCGAGCACGCGGTCGACGATGCCCAGGTCGTCGAACACCTCGAGGGTCCGCGGCTGGACGCCCTTCCCGCGCGAGCCGGGCCGCGGCCCGGGCACGGCCTCGATCAGCCGGAACGAGACGCCGCGGCGGGCGAGGTCGCAGGCCAGCGTGAGCCCAGTCGGGCCGGCGCCCGCGATCAGCACGTCGATCATGGCCATCCCCTAAGAAAGTATTCCCTTTCTAACGACGATAGTGACGGTTGCCGAGAAAGGCAAACCTATCTAGGCTGACGGAATGGTCGCCGGTCGCCGTCATGGTGAGCAGCTCGAGTCCGCGCTGCTCACCGCCGCGTGGGACGAGCTGGCCGAGGCCGGGTACGCCCGCCTGACGATGGCGTCGATCGCCGCGCGCGCCCGCACCAGTGAGGCGGTGCTGTACCGCCGCTGGGCCAACAAGGACGAGGCAGTGCTGGCCGCGATCCGCCACCACCGGCAGTCGAACCCGGTGCCGGTCCCCGACACCGGCACCCTGCGCGGCGACCTGCTGGCGTACTTGACGGCGGTGAGCGAGTCGCTGGCCGGTTTCTTCGCGATCGCCACGGCGGCCGCGTTCGCGGGACTGCCGGCGGGCACGGGTCTCACACCGGCGCAGGTGCGCGAGAAGGTGATGGTCGCCGAGCCTTTCCCGCGCACGATCTACCGGCGCGCCCATGATCGCGGCGAGATCGACCTCGAACGCGTCCCGCCGGCTGTGCTGGCCATGCCGTTCGACCTGGTGCGGCACGACATGCTCATGGACCTCAAGCCCTTGGAGCCCACGCGGATCCGGTCGGTCGTCGACGAGCTGTTCCTGCCGCTGATCCGGCGTCCACCAGTTCAACCACAGATAGTTAAGTCATTAACAGATTGCCTGCGCTCCATCACGGCAACCCAGCGCCGGGCGGCCGAGGAGTGGGTCCGCGACCGGGATCTGACTTTCGAGCAGGCGACAGCGCTGGAGTACCTGCGACGACACCCGGGCGCCATCCAACGCGACCTCGCAAAGATGACCCACACGACCCCGGCGAACGTATCGACCCTGCTGAAGGGTTTGGAACACCGCGGGCTGGTGGAGCGCCGAACCGAAGCCGGCGACGAACGCAGCAAGCGCGTCTACGCCACGCCGGCGGGCATCGACCGCATCGCGGGCTTCGACACCGCGATGGCCAAGATCGCCGAGACGATCTTCGCCCCGCTCGACGAGGGCGAGCGGGCCACGCTCAACGCCCTGCTCGCCAGGATCGACCCGCGGCTGGCCGAGCTGTAGGGCAGCCCCGCCCGGCCCAGTCCTGCGGGCGCGAGCCCGGCAAGACCACCCGCGGTCGGCCGCAAGGCAGCCCGCGCAGCTCAGCCCGGCGCGCGAGCCCGGCAAAACCTCCGCGGGCACCCCCAGAGGCATCCCGCCCGACCCAGCCCTCCGAACGCGAGCCACCCCGCCCGGCAAGACCACTGCCGACCGCAAGGCAACCCCAGCTCAGCGCTGCGGGCGCGAGCCCGGCAAGACCCCCAGGCATCCCGCCCGACCCAGCCCTCCGAACGCGAGCCGTCCCGGCAAGATCCACCCGCAACCTGGCCGAGGCATCCTCCCCAGCTCAGTCCTGCGGCGTGAGCAAGACGATCGGGATCGTGCGCTCGGTCTTCTCCACATACTCCGCATAAAGCGGGAAGATGCCCCCCATCTGCGCCCACAGCGTCTCGCGCTCGGCCGCCGATGCGACCCGGGCGCGGGCGGTGAACCGGCGTGGGCCGACCTGAACCCCGACGCTCGGCTCTGCCTCCAGGTTCTTGAACCACTCCGGGTCCTCGTCCGCGCCGCCCTTGGACGCGACGACGACGAAGTCCTCCCCCGACGTGCCGTAGATCAGGCACGTGCGGCGGGGCAGCCCGCTCTTGCGCCCGGTGGTGGCGAGGATGAGCGTGTACAAGCCGTTCGACTCGTGGCCCTCCGTTCCCCCGGAGGCCAGGTACGTGCGGGTTTGCTCGGCGACCCAGTCCCACTTCGAGTCGGTGGCGCGGTCGAGGTCAGCGGCGACGGCCATGGTGGCGATCCCTTCGGGTGAAGGTCAGTACGTCAGCCGAGCTCTTCGACCGGTCCGATGATGACGCCCGCGGGGCCGCGGACGTACGCGTACCGGCAGTAGGACTCATACCGCACCACCTCGCCCACCAGCTGGGCACCGTAGGGACGCAGGCGCTCGAGAACGTCGTCGAGCGCGTCGACGGCGAACGTCAGGCGCGGGATGCCCGGCGTGTTCACCGGCTCCCACGGCGCGGTGCCGGTGGGCTCCGGCGTGCGGAACATCGACAGCTCGATCCGGCTGTGGCCGTCCGGGGTCCGCACGAAAGCGAGGTCCGCGCCGACGCCGTCCAGCCCGATCAGCCGGTCCACCCAGTCGCCCTCGACCGTCGTCTCACCCTCCGGCTCCAGGCCCAGCTCGACGAAGAACGCGACCGCGGCCGCGCGGTCCTCGACCACGAACCCGGCGTGATCCATCCGGCGGACTGTCATGGTTGCCTCCCGTGTCGGCGACGGCCCTCGTGACCGCCGCCGACCCTGGGACGCGGCCGATGCCGCGTTCTCGACATCGGCGACCGAACTTTTTTTCCGGCGCTGGTCAGGCGGCCGCGGTCGTCGCCGTGAACGTCGCCGCCGGGCCGGTTCCGGTCGCCGTCACCGCGGCCACCGTGAACGTGTACGCCGTCGCCGGCTTCAGGTTGTCGACCACCCGCGTCATGCCCTTGACCGTCGGTTGCGTGACCAGCGCGTCGCGGCCTTCCACCGCGATCGTCCGGCCGTCGGACACCGTGATCACGTAGCCGAGCACCGGGGTGTCCCCCGTCGCCGCGGGCGGGTTCCAGCGGATCGAGGCCGCCGTCGCGCTCGGGAGCGCCCGGGCGCTCGTCGGGACGCCCGGCAGCGCGCCCGGCCGCGGACCCGGCGTCACCGGCGCCGCGCCCAGCGACGGCTCACTCACGCCGTACGCGTTGCGCGCCGCGACCGTCACGGTGTACGCCGTCCCGTCCGTCAGGCTCGAGATCTCCGCGTACGCGCGCTTCGCGAAGTCAGCCGCGGAGACCGTCGTCGATTTCGTGGTGCCGCCGCCCGTCGCCGTGACGACGTAGTCCGTCACCGGGGCGTTGTTGAACGCGAACGTCGGGTTCCACGTCGCGTACAGCTTTCCCGGGGCCGCGAACGTCCCGACCCGCGACGGCGCCTCCGGCGGCGCCAGGCCGCCGACCTGCCGCGCGAGGAGGCCGCGGTAAGCCGGTTCGAGGCCGGCGTTCGCGACGATCGCCGCCGGGGCGTCGGACGGGTGCGCGAGGATCGTGTTGTTCCGCGTGATCGCGCCCTTGTCGGACTTGTCGCGGTCGCCCTGCTCCCAGTAGTTGCCCTCGATCAGCGTCGGGTCGTTGTTGCCGAGATCGTCGCGGTAGTCGACGTGCACCGTGCCGACGTTGAAGTACGCCGTGCGGTAGAGGACGTTGCCGCGGATCGTCTCGTAGGTGTTGCCGTTGTCGGTGTAGACGCCCTTGCCGAGTCCCCACTGGTCGTGGATGACGTTGCCGGTGACCTTCTCGCCGTCGTCGAGCGAGCTGCCGGTGATGCCCTGGGTGTAGATGCCGCCGCCGTCGTCGAGCATGAGCATGTAGTCGAAGATCAGGTTGTCGGAGACGGTGTTGTCGTGCGAGAGGTTCGGCGTCGCCGGCCGCTTGATCTTGTCCGGCCAGCCGCCCCAGCCGACCGAGATCGCCGAGTAGCCGACGTGGTCGATCTGGTTGTGGGAGATGGTGTTCCGCACGGTGTAGCCGTTGACGATCGGTACCCCGCCGTGGAACTCGCGCGGCAGGCCGTAGAGGTGGTTGTCGGTCACCACGACGTCGCGCACGACGTCGGCGTCGGTGTCCGTGACCGGCTTGTCCACGCCGCCGACCTGGACGCCGTTGCCGGAGATGTCGGTGAAGACGTCCCCGCGGACCTGGGACTCCTTGGTGCCGTCGATCAGGTCGAGCCCGGCGCCGCCGAGGTGCGCGAACACGCTGTCGGCGAATTCGACGCGCTGCCCGTGGGACACGGAGACGTTCGCGGGTTCGCGCGTCCACGACGCGTACGGGCAGGTACCGCCGGGCACGAACTGGCAGAGTCCCTGCACGGCCCAGCCGTTCGCGCCGGTGATCGTGTAGCCGGCCTGGATTTCGGAAAAGCCCTCCGGCGAAGACGGCGTCAGCCACGTCGCGTATGAGAAGCGCAGCCCGCGGAAGGCGACGTCGTGAATCCCCCGCGCGTCGACGAGCTTTTCCAGCACCGGCATCTCGACGTCGGCGCGGCGCAGGTCCTGGCCTGCCTTGGGCAGGTAGTAGACGACGTGCGCGGCGCGGTCGAGGTACCACTCGCCCGGGGTGTCGAGCAGCTCGAACGCGTTTTCCGCGTAGGTCGGGTGGCGGCCGTTGGTGAGGTCGGCCGGGCCGACCATGTTGACGCTGCGGCCGGGGATGTCCGGGAACAGCACGCGTTTCGTCGAGTTGTCCCAGCACGGCTGGGCCATCGTGATGGTCGTGCCCTCGGCCGCGGCGAGCGGGCAGCGCGGTTCGGTCCACTGGCCGAGGCCGTCGCGCTGGATGTTCCAGAGCGCCTCGCCGGCGGTGTAGACGAACTCGATGTCCTTCGGGTTGCGCCAGTGCGCCAGCGTGTCGGCGCTCGCGGTGTAGCCGGTTTCGGTGGCCTTGACGGTCACCGGCAGCGGGCCACGGGCCCGTTGCTCCCGGACACCGTCGACGTAGAGCTGCCGCGTGTTGTCCAGCCCGGCGGGCGCGGGCGCGGCGAACAACCCGAGACGACCGGGCACCGGCCGCCAGCCGGTGACGCGCACGCCGCCGTTCAGCTCGGTGTCGCCGCTGCCCTGCCAGATGACGCGGTGGCCGTTGCCGCCGGAGTCCCGGGCGTCCAGGCGCAGGGGCTCGCCGAGCCGGAACACTCCGGGCGCGAGGTGCACGGTGAGGTCCCGGGTGAGGCGCGGCGCCCGCTGCCGGACGAGGTCGCGTGCCTGTTCGAGGGTCCGCACGGGGTGGCGTGCGGTGCCCGGGGCGTGGTCGGAGCCGGCGGGCGAGACGTAGACGTCGCGGCTCGCGGCGTCCGGATCCGCCTCGGCCACCGGACCGGTCGTGGCGAGCAGCGCGCCCACGGCCAGCAGAACGGTCATCGCGGTGCGGCGCCGCTTCGAGCCCCACTTGGTCAGCATGGGACGAAACATAGGATCTCTACGCGCCGGTGTCGACAATTTCCCGCTCAGCGGGGCACGGTGTCACCTATTCATCGGAGGGGTCGGTCAGTCGCGGCTGGGCCCGAACCGTTCCGTGCGGATGCGGTGGGGGTCGTGGCCGAGGGCGACCAGGATGTCCGCGACGGTCTCGACGAAACCGGTCGGCCCGCAGACGAAGCAGGACGCGCCGAACTCCGCCGGCCAGCCCGCCGTGTTGAGCGTGGCGACGTCGATGCGCCGCGGGATGCCCGGGCGGCCTTCCGGCAGCTCGCGGGTGTAGACGTACGTGACGTCCAGGCCCGCGACCGGCGTGCGCAGCTCGTCGGCGTAGTACCGCTCGGCCGGGGTGCGCAGCGAGTAGATCAGCTTGAACGGCGTGCGGACACCGGCGGCCCGGCGGGCGCGGATCATCGCCATCAGCGGGACGATGCCCGACCCGCCCGCGACGAGCAGCACGGGCGCCGGGTCGGTGGGCCGCCAGACGAACCAGCCGCCGACCGGGCCGCGGATCTCGACCGGGTCGCCGATCGCGTACGGACCGGTGAGGTGCTCGGACACTTCGCCGCCGGCGACGCGCTGGACGGTCAGCTCGACGCGGTCGCCATCGGCCGGCGCGGCGAGCGAGTAGCTGCGCTGCGCGCGGTAGCCGTCGGCGGCCGTCAGCCGGACGTCGACGTGCTGCCCCGCGAGGTGGCCCGGCCAGCCGGGCAGGTCGAAGACGAGCGTGCGGGCTGTCGGCGTCTCGTCGCGGAAGCCGGCCAGGCGGGCGATCCGCCAGGCTAGTCGCCCTGATACCGCTGTTCGCGCCATGGATCCCCGTAGTCGTGGTAGCCGGCGTTCTCCCAGAAGCCCGGGTCGTCACGGGTCTTCAGTTCCAGTCCGCGCACCCATTTCGCGGACTTCCAGAAGTACAGGTGCGGCACGAGCAGCCGCGCCGGGCCGCCGTGCTCGGGGGTGAGCGGCTTGCCGCCGTACTCGTAGGCGATCCAGGCCTGGCCGTCGAGCAGGTCGGCGAGCGGCAGGTTCGTGGTGTAGCCGCCGTAGGAGTGCACCATGACGTAGTCGGCGGCGGTGTCGAGCCCGCCGACGAGCGTGTCCACCGCGACGCCGCGCCAGCGAGTGTCCAGTTTGGACCACTGGGTGACGCAGTGGATGTCCACTGTGGGCTTTTCGCTGGGCAGGGCCATCAGCTCGGCCCAGTTCCACGTGTGCTTCTCGCCGGTCTCGGTGGTGACCGTGAATTCCCAGGTTTCGGTGCGCACGCGCGGGGTCGGGCCCGCGGAGAGCACGGGGAAGTCCTCGGCCAGGTACTGCCCGGGTGGCAGGCGCGGGTTGCCGCTGCGAGCCCGGCCGTGGAAGCCCGGTGTCACGACGCCCATGCGGTGGCCCTCCTTCCCGGTCGGCCCGAGCCTACGCCCGGACGCGCAGCCCGAGCGACGTGACGAGCACCGCAGCCTGTTCGGGTGACACGATCGCGCCGGCCAGCTCGGCGTTCAGCGGGTCGAGCGCCGAGAGGTCGCTGCCGCGCAGGTCCGCGCGCGGCAGTTTGACGGCGTGCAGCATCGCCCCCGACAGGTCGACGTCGGCGAAGACGGCGTCGGCACAGTCGGCCCCGGTGAGGTCCGCCTCCCGCATCCGGACACCGTGGAAGGCGACGGCCCGCAGATCGGCACCGGCGAGGCCGGCGAACGACCAATCCCCGCCGGTGACGCGCAGCGGCCGCAGCTCGCACTCGCTGAAGGTCGCGCCGACGAGCTTGCAGCCGGTGAACTCGGCGTCGAAGAAGTCGCACCGTTTGAAGGCGCAGCCGGTGAAGGCCGAGTCCGCGTGCTGCGACGCGTTGAAGCGCACGTTCCCGAACACGCAGTCGGTGAAGACGGAGTTCCGGGTCTGTGTCTCGGAGAAGTCGACTTCGTGGAACTCGCACCGCACGTAGTGCCGTCCGGTGATTTCTTCCCCGTACCAGTCGTCGCGGACGAAGCGCTGCTCTTCGACGGGCGGATCCTGCGTGGCATCGGGCACCCGGCCAGGCTAACGGCTGGACGCGGTGCCGCTGACGCGGTGTGCGCGGCGGGCGCCGGAGAGCAACAGAAGCGGCCGAACGGCGCAATCTGCGCACGGGCGCGTTTGATCAGTCACCCGATCCGGGAATTTTCGGGACATGTCTCCTTGGCGAACCACCACCAGACGGAACACGGCCGTGCGGGTCATCACGGCGATCGGCGCGATCTTCGCGGGGATCGAAGTTCTCTACATGATCATGGTGCTGGCCGGTGCCAACGCCGGCAACGCCTTCTTCCAGTTCATCAAGTCACTGGCGGTTCCTCTCGCGTTGTTCTGGCCGGGCTTGTTCCCGGTGGACAGCCCGAGCCTGGCGGTCATCTTGGACTACGGCCTGGCCGCGGTGTTCTGGCTGGTCGTGACCGGCATCATCGCCCGCTTCGCGGGCCGGTGACGGCTGTCGTCGGGTAGCCGCGCGGGCCTCTTGCCGCCGCTGGTGTCCTTGAGGGACATCGGTCGGGGGTTGGGGGTCGCGCGGCTGCGGGTGTGCCTGCCGGAGCAGGTAACCCTGCGGCTGCGGTGGGGCCATGTCAGCCCGCGCTGCGAGCGGACTGCTGACGGCTTCCTGGCCGCTGCAGAGGTCTGGCGAGTTGGCCGTGCGGGCGTGGTTGCGGCTTGCCGAGCCATGCCACGGCAGGCTGAGCGCACGGCCGAGCCGCCGCCCGCCGGCCGGGGGTCGGCTGCGAGCCACAGGCGGCCGACGCGGGAATGGAGATCGCCGCTGCTCCGGGCTGGGCCGCACGCCGAGCCACGCGGTGGCGCGGTAGCGACAGCGATTCAGCCATGGACCGCCAGACCGAACCCGGCCCGCCGGTGGCGGACAACTGGAGGCCAGTGGGCCACTAAGCGCGGTGGCCCATTCCGGCCAGCCGATCCAGCGCGCGACAGCCAGCCGGAAGCTGAGCGCAGGTGCCCTTGGCGGATAGCCGAGTTCTCCCCACCCGGAGCCCGGCAGCCCGCCAAGCGGATCGGCTCAGGCGGACCAGCCCGGTCGACCCAGCCCAGCGACAGCCAGCCGGCCGCCGGGCACAGGCCCCCTTGGTGGACAGCGGAGTTCTCCCCACCCGGAGCCCGGCAGCCCGCCAAGCGGATCGGCTCAGGCGGACCAGCCCGGTCGACCCAGCCCAGCGACAGCCAGCCGGAGGCTGAGTGCAGGTGCCCTTGGCGGATAGCGGAGTTCTCCCCACCCGGAGCCCGGCAGCCCGCCAAGCGGATCGGCTCAGGCGGACCAGCCCGGTCGACCCAGCCCAGCGACAGCCAGCCGGTTGGGTTCAGCGAATGGCAGACAGCCGGAGTCTGGCGCTCACCCAGCTCCACCGCCCGAATCCGGCCCGCACCCGTGCGGACAGCCGAAGTTGACCACTCGCGGGCAACGCCAGCACGAACCCGTCATCCCCTCGGCGGACAGCGGAGCCCTGTTTGTCCCGGAGCACGGTGCACCGTCAAGCAGAGAGTCTCCTCACCAAGCGACCGCCCCAGAGCGGCGGTTGTCCGCCGCTTCGGCGACACTTGAGCGATGAGTGACGGCAGGTGGTTCGATGGCTGGTCGCCCTGGCCTGAGCTGGCTGGGCTCGCCGCCGCTGGGCGGTCTTTTCTTCCCCACCTTCCCGTCACTCCCGCCGCTCTTGCTCGTACCGTCACCGAACAACTCGTCGGGCGCCGGCTCACTGCCACCGTCGGGGACCGTGAGGTCGGGCTCACCCTCGCCGAACTCGACTACCCCGCTGACAGCCTTCGCCTCGCCACCGGGCGCGTGGGCGACGTCCGGATCGTCGCCCACGATGTCGACTGGCCCGAGCCCGACGCCGGCGGCGGCAGCAGCAGCATTCCGCTGCGGCGCGTCACCGTGCTCGCCGAAGATGTCCGCCTCCGGTCGCTGCCCACTCCGGCCGCCATTCCCGCTCGCGTTCAGCTGCGCATCGCCGTTTCCGCGGACGTGCTGCGCGAACGCGTTGCCGCGGTCCGGCCCGGGATCGTGGCCGCGCCGGCCGGAAACGGGCTGCTGCAGGTTCACTGGGCCAAGCACCCGCATTGGGGGCACCTGACCCTGCGGCCGCAGGTCGAAGACGACACCGTGGTGCTCCTGCCGCAGACCCTCCACATCGGACAGAAGGAACTGCGGGCGCCCCGGCGTTTCCGGCCCATCGTGCTGCCCCTGCCGGAACTCCCGCCAGGCATAACACTGACGAAAGTCGAGCCGCGGCAAGACGAACTCGTGCTCCACACAGTGGCGACCGAATGGCCGGAACGGCTTTCCCGCATTCCCCTGGCCGACCTGCTGAGCTGGCTGACGACCGCCGCGATGACGCTGACCCTGCCGAAACTCGGTACCCGTTCATGACCCCTCCTCGATGAGCCGGACACCGATCACGCTACTCGAACGCGCGTTCGAACATCATCACTCACACGGGTAGAGCGATCAAAAGAGTCGTCAGGGGACCGGAAACCAGGTCCCGGACTCCCATTCCGTGTCGCCCCAAGCCTTTCGCTCGTCGGCGCGCGGGTCGAGCACCAGATCCGTGTCCTCCCGGAAGACCAGCACCGGCCGCAGATCCGGGCCGTACGGCGGCCATTCCGGCCCGTCGGCGTCTGCCACGCCGTCCCGCACGAACCGCACCCAGCTGCGGTGGATCAGCAGCGCCGCGCGCTCGCGGGCCGGGTTCACGGCGGTCGCTTCGGCGTACAGCGGCAACGGCGTCTTCCACGCCATGGTCGTCTCGGTGCCGTGCCCACCGTCGAGCTGCTCGGGCACGCCCGGCGCCGCGATGTCGATGCGGTAGCGGTAGACGGGCGCGTGTGCGGACTGCGCGTCGGCGAGACGCTGCGTCGGAATGCCGTACCGTTCGTCCCCGAGCGCGGCGATCTTCGCCGACTTGAGGTCGGGGACGCGGCGAAGATACGTCTCCAAAAGGTGCGCAGCACCTTCGGGGCCAAGGATTTCGGAAAGCACATTCTTGGCGGGCGCGGTCGCGACGTCGTCGCCCAGCATCATCGCGTACGTGCTGCCTTCGTTGCTGTTGTTGCCGATCAGCAGCGGGATCCCGGCCGCGCTCCCCCGCCGGATCGGCTCGATCGGCACCTCCGGCAGCACGCGGGGATGCAACGTCGGCCGCCACAGCCACAGCGCCTGGAAACCGGACAGAATGCGTTCCTGTGCTTCGACGAATTCCTTGGCCGGAATCGCCCGCAACATCGAAATGTCGTGGCAGCCGATCTCGTCCAGGAACCGGCGTGCCAACGCCGTCCCGGCCTCCGGCGTCGCGACGTGGTCGGCGCCGCCGCTGCTGCTGATCGCCTGCGCGAACAACCCGGCGCCCAGCGGGCTGCCCATCAGGTTCCCGACGCTCTTCGCGCCCGCCGACACGCCGTACACGGTGATCCGCGCCGGGTCGCCGCCGAACGCGGAGATGTTGCGGCGCACCCACTTCAGGGCCTCGACCTGGTCGAGGAGTCCGCAGACGCCGGCGTCCGCTTCGGATTCGCCGAAGACGCCGCCGAGGTGCAGGAAGCCGAGCGAGCCGAGCCGGTAGTTGATCGTGACGACGACGATCCCGGCGCGGGCGAACTCCTCGCCGTCACCGAGCTGCTCGCCGTGCCCGACGCGGTAGCCGCCGCCGTGCAGCCAGAACAGCACCGGCCACCCGCCGTCGGGCGCGGGCCCTTCGGGCGTGCACACGTTGAGGTACAAGCAATCCTCGTCGCACACGGCGGACGGATTCATCGGATCCGGTGATTGCATCGCGTGCGGCCCGTACTCCGTCACGACGTGCACGCCACCCGAAAGCGCAGGCGGCTGCGGTGCCTTCCACCGCAGCTCGCCGACCGGCGGGCGGGCGTACGGGATCCCGCGCCAGACGCGGACACCGTCACCCGCCAGCCCCACCAGCGCCCCGAGCTCGGTCGTGACCGCCGGGACGGAAGCCATCAGAGCGAGGCCTGCTCGACCGTCGGCAGGCACACCTCGAACCGGGTATTCCCCGGCTCGGACTCGACGCGCAGGTCACCCTGGTGGCGTTCGACGACGATCTTCCACGAGATGTCCAGGCCCAGCCCGGTGCCTTCGCCGACCGGTTTGGTCGTGAAGAACGGCTCGAAGATCCGCGGCTTGATCTCCTCGGGGATGCCAGGGCCGGTGTCGCCGATCTCGACGCGCACCTGGTCGTTCTGGCCCCACGTCCGCAGCGTCAGCGTGCCTTCGCCCTTCATGGCGCCCAGCGCGTTGTCGATGATGTTCGTCCAGACCTGGTTCAGCTCGGCCGGGTACGCGGGGATCTTCGGCAGGTTCCGGTCGTACTCCTTCACGACGCGGACGCCGCCGCCGATCTTGCCGGCGAGCATGACCAGCGTGGAGTCGAGACCGTCGTGGACGTCGACCCACTGGTGCGGCGCCCGGTCCATCTGCGAGTACTGCTTGGCCTTGCCGACCAGCGCCGAAATGCGCGTGGTCGAGTCCTCGATCTCGCCCATCAGCATCTCGGTCTCGAGCGCGTACGCGAGCCAGCGGACCGCGCCGTCGATGAAGGTGTCGCCGACCTGCTCCAGCACGTTGTCCAGGTCGGCGGTGGTCAGCCCGGCCCGGACGTAGATGTCGGCGAGGTCCCAGCCCTGGTCGATGCCGTGGTCGTCGAACCAGTCGGTGATCTCGTCCTCGCGGTCGGCCTGCTGCATGGCGGTCAGCTTCTCCGCTTGCGCGACCTGCTTGACCAGGCGTTCCTGGACGTCGATGAGCTGGTAGAGCAGCTCGGGCTCGATGTCCTTCTTGGCCAGGAAGGCGAGCTTGTGCCGCATCCCGGCGACGCGCTCGCGCAGCGCCGCCGTGGCCCGCACGGCCGCGGCGGCCGGGTTGTTCAGCTCGTGCGTCAGGCCCGCCGAAAGTTCGCCGAGGGCGAGCAGGCGGCGGCGCGAGCCGATCACGGTGTCGCTGTTGCGCCAGCCGAGGTACATGCCCTCCAGCAGGTGCGTGGCCATCGGGAACCACCGGCGGAACTCGATGGCGAACTCGTTCGCCGGCAGCGCCAGCAGCGTGACGTCCGACAGTGCCCGCACCGACGCGCCGTACCGGTGCTCGGCCTCCTGGTGCACGAAGAACTGCGTCGCGCCGAAGTAGGCGCCGCGCTGGTCGGACCGGTTGGTCTCCACCTCGGTGCCGCTGACCAGGCGCGTCATCCGGATCGCGCCGCCGAGCAGGACGTAGAAGCAGGTCGCTTCGCCGCCTTCGCTGATGATCGTGGAGCCACCCTCGTGCTCCTCGAGCACGGCGTTGGCGGCGACCCAGTCGAGCTGCGCTTCGGAAAGGTGTTCGAACAGGAAGAGCCCGCGAAGCTCTTCCCGCGGCAGTGCGCTCATTGTTCCTCCAGGTACCGGTGTACCAGCGTCACGGCCATCGCGCCCTCACCGACCGCGGACGCCACCCGCTTGACCGACTGGGACCGCACGTCACCGGCCACGAACACGCCCGGGATCGACGACTCGAGGTAGTACGGATCACGGTCGAGCGGCCAGCCCGCCGGCCGCTGCCCGTTCGCCATCAGGTCCGGGCCGGTGCAGACGAAGCCGTGGTCGTCGCGCTGGAGGCCCTCGCCGAGCCAGTCCGTGCGCGGGGCGGCGCCGATGAAGATGAACAGGTGCCCGGATTCGACCGTTTCGGTGACGCCGTTCTCGCACAGCGTGATCCGCTCGAGGTGGTCGCTGCCGTGGACCTGCTTGACCGTGGTGTGGGTGCGGACGTGGATGTTGCCGATGCCCGCGATCTGCTCGATCAGGTAGTGCGACATGGACGCTTCCAGCGACGCGCCGCGCACCAGGATCGTGACGTCGCTGGCGTGCCGGGAGAAGAACACCGCGGCCTGCCCGGCGGAGTTGGCGCCGCCGACGATGTAGACGTGCTCGCCCTTGCACTCGGGCGCCTCGGTCGCCGCCGAGCCGTAGTAGACGCCGCGGCCGGTCAGCTCCTCGACCCCCTCGGCCTCGAGCGCCCGGTAGGTGACGCCGCTGGCCAGGATCACCGAATGCGCGGCGATCTCGCTGCCGTCGCCGAAGGTGACGACCCGGGACGAGCCGCGGGCTTCCAGGCCGACGACGTCACGGGCGGTCAGCACCTCGGCGCCGAACTTCTGCGCCTGGCGGCGCGCGCGGTCGGTCAGCTGCGCGCCGGAGACGCCGTCGGGGAAGCCGAGGTAGTTCTCGATCCGCGAACTCGTCCCCGCCTGGCCACCGGTCGCCTTCTTCTCGACGAGCACCGTGCGCAGCCCCTCGGACGCGCCGTACACCGCGGCGCCGAGGCCGGCCGGGCCGCCGCCGATCACCACGAGGTCGTAGAACTCCTGCGCCGGGCGCGTGGACAGGCCGACGGCGTCGGCGATCTCGCTGCCGCCGGGCTGCTTGAGGACGGTGCCGTCCGGGGTGACGACCACCGGGATGTCCGCTTCAGTCGCGTCGGCGGCCTGCAGGATCCGGCGGCCCTCTTCGTCGTCGACGGAGAACCAGCGGTAGGGCACCGCGTTGCGCGCGAGGAAGTCGCGCATCTGGAACGACGGGGAGTTGTATCGGTGGCCGATCAGCTTGACCTCCTCGACCGGCCGGTCGCCGACCGCCTTCCAGGTCTCGACCAGCGCGTCGATCACCGGGTAGAGCTTCTCCTCCGGCGGGTCCCACGGCTTGAGCAGGTAGTGGTCGACGTCGACGACGTTGATCGCCTGGATCGCGGCGTCGGTGTCGGCGTAGGCGGTCAGCAGAGCGCGGCGCGCGTGCGGGAACAGGTCCATCGCCTTCTCGAGGAAGGCGATCCCGTCCATCTGCGGCATCCGGTAGTCGGCGAGGATCGCCGCGACGGCGTCGCCCCGCAGCTTGATCTCGCGCAGGGCGTCGAGGGCGTCCGGGCCGGAGTCGGCGCGGATGACGCGGTAGTCCTTCCCGTAGCGCCGACGCAGGTCGCGGGCGACCGAGCGGGACACGGCGGGATCGTCGTCGACGGTCATCAGGATCGGCTGGCTCACGACGTGCAGCCTACGGCGCGGGGTGCCCGCCTGGGGAGGACCGCCGTTTCGGCACCTGGACCCGCTCCAGGTCCTCGGCCACCACGATGTCGCCGTCGAACTCGGCTTTGGCCTCCTCGAGAAAACGCGCCGGGTCGGCGTAGCGCTGCGAGAAGTGCGTCAGCACGAGCCGGCGGACGCGGGACTCCGCGGCGACGCGCGCGGCCTGTTGCGCCGTCAGGTGCCCGAAGTCGCGGGCCAGCTGGGTGTCCTCGGCGAGGAACGTCGCCTCGATGACGAGCAGGTCGGCGTGTTCCGCGAGGGCGTACACGTTGTCGCACAACCGGGTGTCCATCACGAACGCGAAGCGCTGACCGGGCCGGTGCGTGCTGACGTCTTCGAGCGTGACGTCGCCGAGACGCCCCTCGCCCTGCAGCCGGCCGACGTCCGGGCCCTCGATGCCGCGTTCCTTCAGCCGCTCGGGCAGCATCGTGCGGCCGTCCGGCTCGGTCAGCCGGTAGCCGAACGCCTCGACCGGGTGGCTGAGGCGCCGGGCTTCGAGGGCGAACTTGCCGGACGCGATCGGGCCGTCCTCGGCGATCGGGTGTTCGCGCAGGTCAGCCGTCTCGTAGAACGCCGTCGCGTGCCGCAGGCGCTCGAAGTAGTGCGCGCCGGAGGCCGGGAAGTGCGCGTGGACGGGGTGGCGCACCTTGTCCAGCGAAAGCCGCTGGATGACGCCGGACAGGCCGAGGCTGTGGTCGCCGTGGAAGTGCGTGACGCACAGGCGGGTGACGTCGGTCGCCGCGACGCCGGCGCGCAGCATCTGGCGCTGCGTGCCCTCGCCGGGGTCGAAGAGGATGCCTTCGCCGTCCCAGCGCAGGAGGTAGCCGTTCTGGTTGCGGTGGCGCGTGGGCACCTGGCTCGCGGTGCCCAGCACCACCAGTTCGCGGGTCGACACCCCCGCACGCTACTCAGGCGGCCGGGGTGGTGTCCCCGAGTTTGCGCAGCCGGAACGCCAGCACCAGCAGCATGATCCCGTAGATCAGGGCGTAGACGCCGACCAGCAGCGCGATGCCGAACGCGCCCGCGATCGGGTTGATCACGATGAGGATGCCGGCGAGCACCGAGATCGCGCCGGCCGCGATGAGGAACGCCTCGCCGTGGATCTGCTTGCGCAGCCGGACCGCCGCGGCGATCTCGGCGATGCCCGTGACGATCGCCCACAGGCCGACGAGCAGGGCCAGCAGCAGCACCGTGATGCCCGGCCAGACCAGCACGAGGATGCCGGCGATGATGCCCAGCGCACCGAGGATCCCGTACGCCGCGCGGTGGGCGGCGTCACCCGGGCGGAACGCCTGCACCAGGCCGCCGATGCCGTCGATGATCGCGTACACGCCGTACAGGATCGCGAGGACGAGCACGGTGGCGCCCGGCCAGATCAGCGCGAAGAGGCCGAAGAGCACGGCGAACACGCCGCGGACGGCGGCGATCGGCCACGCGCGGCGGGGTTCGACGACGGAGAACGCTGCGAAGGAGGTCATCTGCCGCTCCCGGATCGTTGGGGACCTCAGTATCGCGGCGATTACCCAGCGTCGGCTCCCCGAACACCCCGTTCGGGGGTATCCACAAAGGACCGGCGTGCGCCGCGGCCGCCACCACGGCGCACGCCGGTTGCTCAGGGGTAACTCACCAGGTCGACGGCTTCGGTCCCGGACGGCGTGGCCGGGCCGGTGTTGTTGATCACATGGGTGATCGTGCCCTGGTGGTTCAGCGACACGGTCACCATGTCGTGGAACCGGGCACCCCGCGTGTTCGGCGCCTCGAACGCGTGAGCGCCGACCACGGACGGGTTGGTGCTGAAGTAGCAGTAGCGGCCCAGGCCCCACGCCTCGTGGCCGGTGACGTCCGGGCCCACCCGGTAGGCCGAGAAGCCCGGCGTGGAGCCGTTCATCCAGCTCGGCTGGTTCGGCACGTCGTAGGGCATCTCGTTCTGGAAGAAGGACGTCCGGCCGCCGTTGCCGTTCCGGACGACCTGCGTCTTCTGGTAGTGCTCGACGAAGAGGCCGTAGGCGTTGTCGGCGGCGTGGTCGGCGCTCGAACCGGCCGGACCGACCTGCATGAGCGTGGCCGAGTCGGTCGTGCCGGCGTCGACGAGCAGGCCGGCGATCTGGACGCCGTTGTCGGGCGCGAGCGTGGCGATGCCGAGCCCGAGCACGACGGTGTCCGGCCGGGTGACGTGCAGCGCCTGGTTCAGGTGGTAGACCCCGGGCGTGACCAGCAGGTTCTTTCCCGCGGCGAGCGCGGCGTCCAGGTCCGCGGCGGTGGTGCCGGGCTTGGCGGTGAAGAACTGGCCGATCGGGATCGACGTGCCGGGCGCGGCGCCGTTCGCCCAGGTCGTGCCGGACGCGCTGGTCCTGGTGGCCGGCACGAAGACCTGGTAGTTGCCGGTGCCGTCGAGGTAGAGGAACGGCTTCTCCCGCACGACCGGCGTCTGGCCGACGGTGGTGCAGGGCGGCGCCGGGAAGGTGTTGGCGGGCACGCCCTGGACGCCGGCGAAGACCATGTTCCAGTTCGAGCCGTTCCAGCTGCCGAACTGCGAGGTGCGGGAGATCCACTGCTGCTGCGAGCCGGAGCGGACCTGGCCGTCGACCTTGCTGTCGGAGATCCAGCCGCCGCTGGCCCAGCCGCCGTCGTCGAGCTGCAGGTCACCGCGGACGTCCATGCGCCGGTAGGGCGCGGCCTGGCTGACCGCCCACCGGTCGGCAGCCCCGTTCGGGTTCACGGACAGGTTCTCCGCGCCGCGCCAGAAGTTCTGGGTGGCGTTCTGCGGCGGGAACCAGCCGGCCTCGACGTGCACGGCACCGTTGACCGTGACGGCGTCGGGGCTCAGGCCGAGGCCCAGGACCTGCGTGTAGAAGCCCACGTTGACGTCGTTGGCGTAGGTGCCAGGCTTGAACATGACGGCGTAGCGCCGGCTGCCGAACTGGTTGCGTTCCCGCTGGCTGAAGATGCTGTTGAGCCGGCTCTGGATGGTGGAGCTCGGCGTCGACGGGTCGAAGATCACGACGTTCGGGCCGAAGTCCGGCCGGCTCGTGTCGACCGGGGTGAGCGTGAAGGACTGGGCGGCGGTGCCGTCGCAGGTGTACTGGAGCTGGACGGAGTCGGCGGTGGACGCGCCGGGGACGTCGAGGCACTTCCCGCTGTTGCGGCTGACGAAGCGGTACCGGCCGGCGCCCTCGTCGACGGCCTGCCACTGCTGGTTGGCGCCGTTCGAGCAGGACCAGAGCTGGACGAGCCCGCCAGCGGCGGCGGAGATGCCGGTGACGTCCCCGGCGGCGGCCGGGTTGGTGCGGGCGTTCACGCCGTCGCCGGTGGACTGGAACTGCCGCTGTTGCGAGGCGGTCTGGTTGCAGGAGTACTGCTGGACGACGGTCCCGTTGGCGGGCCCGGCAGCCCGCGCGTCGACGCACTTGCCACTCCCGGCGGCGGTGACGGTGTACCAGCCGTCCGGCGTGACCGCGGCGTGGGCTCGCGTGCCGGCACGGTGCCGGCGACCAGGGCGAACGCCGCCGAGAGCAGCGTGACCACCCGCCGTCCCGTCTTCATGCGAACCTCCTCTGCCGCACCGGGCGGCATCCGCAGGAAACGGCAGAGGCATGCCCGGGTCTGGGAGTAGACGCCGCGTAACGGGCGGGGACCTCGGCGTCACAACCGCGCCAAAATGTAACGGCGGCCACACCCGGAGTCAATACACGACTAAAAATAAGGTGTAAAACCGCAGGTGATGAGGCTGGAGGCGATGCGGGGACCCCCGTGCGGAGGGGTGCCGGGCGGGGTGTACTGTATGGCCATACGAGATGCGGAGTTCACCTTCGCTCCGGGGCTATGGCGCAGCTGGTAGCGCACCTCACTGGCAGTGAGGGGGTCAGGGGTTCGAGTCCCCTTAGCTCCACAGTGACGAAACACCGCCCACCGGATCTAAAGGTCCAGGTAGGGCGGTTTTTTCGTGGTACCGGATCTTGAGTTTCGTCATGAAGAAGTTCAGCTACCGGCCGGTAGCTGGGGCAAAACTGGGGCACCGCGCCGGTGGCGGCGAAATGGGGTCACGAAAAGTGCCCCAGCAGCGTCCCCCGAATAGGTGAATCTGAAAGGCGCTCTTGGACCCGCGCCGACCATGCTCCGTCCGGGCTACCGTCCCCGCCTCTCGCGCCTCTCGCCGACCTGAAGCAGCCGGCGAGAACTGTCGGTCCCCTTCCCTACTCTTATGGAGGAGTCGACCGAAGTTCGTTCTGAGGAGGCAGGAAGTGAGCTCGAGCTCGTGGTTCGCCTGCGAGGTGCACTATCGCTGCTGAAAACCGCATCACCGAAGTCACCCGCCGCCGGCTCGTCAACGGCTTGCGGACCACTGCCTGGCACGGCCTCCTCGACGAGATCGATTTCCTCGAGCGCCTCTACGACCTCAACGCCCTGCCTACCCACGATGATCGCTTCCCCACGGCCAAGGGCGACATCATCCAGCACCGCTGCAACAACCCCGAAGACTGGGACGACGACTGGATCTTCCATGACTCGCGATTCGGTCTGAAGGACGACGATGCCTCACTCCTCCGGTTCCTCGCCGAGATGCTGCACCCCGACGTGCGCCTGGACTCCGACGAGGTCCAGAAGCTACGGACCTTCGTAAATGAGACACTGGTCCACGACGGGTACGAGCTTGTCGAGGTCGACGCCATCAGCGGAGCACCAGTCTTCGCCGCGCACCGAATCGGCACAGGCGTGCCCGGCCCCGTCAAGAACCTGATCTTTGCCGCCATCGGCCCAAAACCGGAGATCGTTCTCAGCGACGCCCTGAACAACGACGTCCTCGTGGTCAAGAACGGGGAGAACTGCCTGACTTACGATCGACCGCTGCGGGCGAACGGGCTCACCTGGGCCGAGCTGACCAGCTGGTGGGCTGCCCTCACGCACATGTCGGTCACCTCTGAACGCGAGGTATCACTCAACCTGTACCGGAGGCTGCAACGATCGCTCGGCGACAACGAAGCAGAGTCGCGAGTCCTCCGCACCTACGCGGAACGCTACGGTCGCCTGGGAGCTGCGATCCCGGCGCTGATCCCGCAGGTCTACCTGCACTATGACCCGTACACCCGTGCCCACCACCGCTCCACAGGTGTCGCCGTACCACTTCCACGTCAGCGCATGGACTTCCTGCTGCTATTTCCCCAAGGCATCCGAGTTGTGATCGAATGCGACGGAGTCCAGCACTACGCCAACCCATCCACCCGACGAGCAGACCCACGTCGTTATGCCGAGATGGTGGCGGAAGATCGCGAGCTGCGACTTCGCGGATACGAGGTCTACCGCTTCGGCGGCGACGAACTCACCGACACACAGACGAACCAGCAACGTCTAACCACCTTCTTCGACCGACTCGCGGACCGATACTCAGTCTGAAGCAGACGCACGCCAGCCGACGAACCCGGGCAGGAAGGACGACCCGTGCCGCAACACCACAGCCCTTGGGACAGTCAAGCCATTGAAGGCGTCGCTGATGTACTTGGTGAGACTCGGACGGGACTGTCCGGTCCCCAAATCGGCAGCTTGCTCGCCGAGTTGCGTATTCCCGACCCGCTCGACGGGCATACCAAGCGGCTCCGGCTCCGCGTCGCTCTACAGAACCGGCAAGATCGAGACGGTGCCTCGAACTGCATAATCGCGTTCATCACCAAGGCGATGGCGCCCGTACGGTACCGAGACAATCCCGGCTTACGAACGCTCCGCCAAGACGCTCTGAACGAGGTGCTCGTCTACGAAGGACTTCGAGTCAACGATGAGGGCAAGATCGCCCGCGGGCCGAAGGCAACCACGCTGAGCCAAGCCGCCCAGCACGCCAACAACCTGCGAAACGAACTTCGACGGCGCAGCACGCACCCGGACGTGCTGCTCTACTGCACCGCTGAACTCCTGATGAAGAACAGCTTCCACGCCAGGCTTGAAGCCACCAAGAGCGTCTTCGACAAGATACGAGCCCTCACCGGCCTCAGCGGCGACGGCGCAAGCCTGGTCGACGCTGCACTTGCCCTCGGCAGGACGGGCACACCCCGGCTAGCGATCAACAGCTTGGCGACCCAGACCGAGAAGGACGAGCAGACCGGCTTGGCAAACCTCATCAAGGGCCTATCGAGCATGTTCCGAAACCCAGTTGCTCACGATCCGCGGCTTCACCGCACCGTCACCGACGACGAGCTACTCGAGGTCATGACCACACTGTCGATGGTTCATCGACGACTGGATGCAGGAAGTCTGCTTCCCTGAACTCTGATGTGCTCTAGCCCGCACTCGTGGCAGTTGTGAGTCGTTCTGTCTCCCTTAGCGCAACCGGCCGGAGTTAGGAGGGACAACACCACCTCGCTCCCAGCGGAGTCGTCATGCGCACAGATCAGCACAGCCTCTCAAAGGGCTCGACCTTCAACGGCCCTCACCAGCCAAATGTGACTCCCGACGACGACATTAACGACGACGAAGCGGCACCGCCAGCAAAGCCCGCGCCGCTGTTGTACACGCCGGCAGCTGCAGCCGGGCGGTTGACCATCGGCGAGTCCTGGCTCCGGCGCAAGCCGGCCAGCGCCTCATCCCCTGCACCTTCGTCGGCAAGCACCTGCGCTTCACCGAAGACGACCTCCGCGGCATCGTCGCCGCCGGCCGCCGCGGACCGAGTAACCGCGACCAGAGCACCCGACCAGGGCACCGTCGTCGTTCTCGGCGCTAGCACCCCGATCCGGTCACACAACGAGGTTCTTCGCCGAATCAGCTTCCCCTCTGTCGCCTATGGAGCGGTCCTGGACACGCACCACCACGCGACCCCCTCACCACAGCGCAGGAGTTCACCGTGCCCTGGACCGAACCCGCCGGCGACGACACCTGGCGAGTCCGCTACCGCCGCACCGACGGCACCAAAGGCGCCATCTCCGGCTTCCCCAACGCCACCGCCGCCGAAGACCACATCACCACGATGCTCCACGAACAACGCACCGGAACCTGGATCGACCCCGAAGACAGCCGCACCACCATCGCCGAATTCGCCCCCGCCTGGCTCGACTCCCTCGACATCGACCAACGCACCGAAGAGAACTACCGCAGCTTCCTCAAAGTCCACATCCTCCCCCGCTGGGGCACCACCGCCTTCGCCGAACTCACCAACCTCAGCATCCGCACCTGGGAGAAGAAACTCCGCGCCTCGGGCCTAGCTAAGACCACGGTCGACAGCATCATCAAATGCTTCTCGCTTCTCCTCTCCGACGCCGTGCCGGAGAAGCTGATCGCGGCCAACCCCCTCGTCGCCCGCCGTCGCGGACGCCGCCGCCGCGCGCAGCGCACCCCGCGCAAGATCTGGGGCGAACCCGCCGAGGTCCTCCACGTCGCCGATCAAGCCGCGCTCAAGTACGGTCCCTGCGGCGCCGTCCTCATCGTCACTGGTGGCTGGACCGGAGCCCGCTGGGGCGAACTCACCGGCCTCGACCGCGACAACGTCCACCTCTACGACGACCACACCGGCTCCATCTATCTCGACCCTGACGTTGGCGCTCTCCACGAACCCTGCAGCGGCCCGCTTTATCTCGGCCATCTCAAAACCGACGAGTCCGAACGCACCATCAGCCTGCCCCCATTCCTCGTCCGCCTCCTGCGCTGGCACCTGACCACCCACAACCACCGCCAGGTCTTCGTCACCCCCAACCTCGAATGGCACCGCCGCAGCAACTTCTCCCGCCGGGCCTTCCGCCCCGCCGCCGACGGCAACCTCCACATCCCCAACCCGGCCATCCGCCTCCAACCAGCCAAACCCGGCCTCACCTTCCACGGCCTCCGCCACAGCCACAAAACATGGATGATCGACGACGGCATCCCCGAAATCGCCCAAGCCCTCCGCCTCGGCCACGTCCTCCAAGACAAAGTCCAAGAGACCTACTCCCACGTCGCCGCCGCAGTCGAACAACGCCTCCTCGACAGCCTGCAAGCCCGATGGGACAAAGCAGTCGCCGACTCCGAAACCACCGCTGTAGACGCAATGTGGCGCGTATGCGCATGAGATAGTGAAATAGCCTAGGCTCGGCCTATCACGACGCCGAGGCGGTTTCGATCGGTTCGACCGAGAACCTCACTTACCCCCACGGCCCGACCGCACCACTGGAAGCTGTGCCCAAGCCGAAAACCGCCATGGCTGCCGCACAGCTCAAGGCAGACACCGCGCTGGTGAACCAGCTGCGCATTGCCGTCGAGGCTGCCTCCGACGACGACGGCTGGGCTCCGATCGCCTCCGTGGGCAACATCACCAAGCAACGCCCGGATTTCAACTCCCGCAACTACGGATATGCCAAGCCCAGCGACCTGATCACCGCGACCACACTGTTCGAGCTGGATCGCCGCAGCCCCGGCGACGGCAAGCCAGCCGTCATCTACACCCGCGACAAGTATCGCCAACCTGATGAGTAAGGCCAGCCGCTCCCACTGGTTATGCCCATACCTTCCACTCGTCGCTGAACGATTGCCAGGGATGCGGTCCGGAGTCGTGGCGGTCGATCAGCCGCGAGACGCCTTCAGCCCACATCGGGAGGTCTGCCATCTCGAGCAGTAGCCGCCGCTGCATCTCGGCCCAGCGCAGCTCGATGGTTCGAGTGCCGCGGTGCGCCCGAAGTACGACCTCGTCCGGCTGGAGGGTTTCCTGATCGCGAGGGAGTACCCACTCCGCGGCGAGACCGACATCGTCCAGCGCGGCGAGCAGTGGCTCGCTGGACATCGTGACGAAGTACATGGCGTAGTCGGTGATCAGCCGCGCGCACAACGCGGGTGACAGTGGGTAGATCGACCACGGAGGCATCGTCGGCGAGCGCGCCACGAAGTCATCGCTGCGCGCCCAGACCAGATGCCCGACGTCCAGGATGCGAGCCCGTTTCACGGCCTGGCGGTGTTCGGCGGCCGTCCGGTCGATGAATTCGCGTTCTGGCCACAGTTGGTAGCCGCGCACGATGTCGGTCGCCACTAGTGCCCGGCCGCCAGGAACCTTCATCCCCTGGACGCCACGGTCGTGGGCGAGGTCGAAGGCTGTACTCAGCAGGTCAAGGTGCGTCTTATACGGGATGTCGAGCGGCACCAGTCGGCCCGGAAGGTCGCCCGGCAGCGGTCCACCGGAGCGGATCGCCTCTTCAGCCATTGCTTCGCGACGCGCCGGCACCCTGCCCGATGTTCCTGGACCTCCAGCACTCGTGCGAGCAGGTCCTGCTGGAAGTCGTAGAAGTCCTCGGCACTCCGACATCGCCGCAACGCGGTGATCAGCCGCACCAGGGTGCCGACCCCGTCCTGGTGAATCGGGTGTCGGAAGATCTGGTTCGTTCGCTCGAGCGGCATGTCGTTGAGCAGCGGCACCAACGCAGCCTCCCATGACATCGCCGAGCACCAGGTCAGTCAGCTCGCCGCGCCGCACCAAATCCGGCCGAGACGGCTCTGAACAGGGAGAATGGGTGCAGCGAGTTCTGCGCGATGAGTCGATCTTGATCGGGGTCGAGGTGAACGGGACCTCGCCCCTTCGCGAACCGCGTGCTCCGATATCCTCCGCAGCGACGCGCCACTGACCGGACGATGCCCGACGCCACGGCTGGGAAGCCGCTCGTCGTTGTCGACGACGACCGCGAAAGCCTTCTGAACAGTGCGTTTGACACTCCAACCTCAAGAACGGGCTGAGACGGAAGTGCCGCTCGGCAAGCTCGCGCCCCGCTGTTGCGAGAAGACGCGTCATCGAAGCATCGACCTCGTCTGTGGCGGCCGACGAGGGTAGCCGGCACCCCGCCGAACAGGGCTTTCACCTCAGAACGTCGCGCTCCGCCGAGCCGTGGGAGACGGTAGGACGACGTCGACGGCACGATAAGGCGACTACCAGGGCGTTCACGGAGGCCAGGTATCACGCAGTGTCGCGGGCTGGCACAACAGCAACGATGGCCGTCCTTTGCGGACACTCGAGGCACGTCGACCAGGGACTTTAGGCAGCGGCCGTCCGGTGTGGATGCGCTCTGAGCAGCAGTTCCGGACAGTTTTGACCTCCAAGCGAGGGGTTGCACTGCATCTCGCGTCTGCTCCGGTCCCTCGACGACCAACGATGTCCGATTTATCCGGAATTCTTAACCCCGCCTGCTTGTGCTGCTCAGAGCCTATTGTCGGCGCGGCCGATGTCGACGGCATGGCCCCTGGCCTGGATTGATGCGTTCCGGCGACGCGTTCCCGAGGCGTTGCGATGGTCACGTCCGTGAGCGGCGGAAACAGGAGCGACCGGCGCCAGAACGAGTGTTTTTGCAGGTCAACAGGGGTGCGGGCGACCCTGGTCCCAACAGGCACGATCCGCTCAAAATCGGTGACGCAACTCACCTTCGAGAGGCAGCCTGACCGAACAGCGTGCGTTGCCGATCGTCCGCCGCGGTCCTCCATGATGGAAAGGCCCCGGCGAGAGCGGTGACAGGCCACCACCAGCGTTGCTCTCGCCCCCGGCACGTCGACAGCCCTCAACCGCTGACACCCAACTGGAGTGACCACCTGATGTCCGCATTCTCGCTTTCGGGGCTGATGCCGCCTCGCACAACGTGTGGTGCCGCACCCCGCGCTCAGATCATCACCCTCAGCGTCCTGGCCGTATTCGTCGTCGTGATGGTCGTGCTGGGCCAACCGCTCACCGTCGCTGCCGGTGTCGCGGGATGGCTGGTCACAGTGACGGCCCCGGCCCCAGCCACGAGGCGGAACAAGCGACGGAACGAGGTCTGATGTGACGACGATGAGCATTCCTCCAACGCAAGGCAAGCCGATCAACGGCCGCGGAGAAGCGTGGCGCCCAGATGCCGAGCTGCTGCGATCGACCTTGGTGCGGCTATGCGAACGGCCTGTCTCCGGTGCGATCTGGTCGCCGACGCTCCTAGCCTTCGAAATGCGCCTGCCGATCACCGAGGTAGAACTCGCCCTCGATCCTGGCCGCCAACGCGACCGCGCCTCGAAGCCGGAACTCGCCACCTGGTCGGTCTACGAGCAACTGCCCTCTCGCGGCCGGCTCGTCACCGCTAACGACGTAGCTGCCATCTTCCCGTCAACCTGACCGGAGCTACCGCTCCGCTTCTGGCTGCGAGGCACTCATGACCTGTTCGAGCACAATCGGGTTACACGACCTCAGTCGAGCGCTCGCGTGGAGTGATCAACGGTAACGTGGTGCGCCGATCACCCGATGCGCTAAACGGCACGGCGCGAACTCGGTCGAGTCGTCGTCGGGTCGTCCTCGACCAGTTGGAGGTGGCCGCCGATGTCGCAGGATGCTGTCGCGGTGGCCCCATCGCTGGCAGGAGTAACCGCCGGTGAGGCACGCATCAACTTCGCGGCGCATCAAGCGCGGGCCAATGCGCAGGGTGCCCGGCAGGATTTCGAAGAGATGATCGGCCAACTGGTCCGAGCTGTCCGCCCTGGTGTGGTCAAGATGGTCGCGGCGAATCCCGGCGACTGGGGTATCGACGTGTTCATTGGGGACCTCGGAGGTTCCGTGACCGTCTGGCAGTCCAAGTACTTCATGCCGGAGGTCAGCAAAAGCCACCAAGCGCAAATCCGGGAGTCCTTCGACTCGGTGGTCGCAAACGCCGCAAAGGAGGGCTTCACGCTCACGCAGTGGATCCTTTGCGTTCCGTCAAGCATGGATGGTCCCACAACGAAGTGGTGGAGCACCTGGAAGCGAAAAAAGGAACGCGATTTCGGACTGGTGATCGACCTCTGGGATGAGACAGAGCTGCGCAGCTTGCTGATCTCTCCCGATGCGGAGACGGTGCGTCGGCACTACTACGAGCCCGCCCAGGCGACACGGCCGGAAACCTCCGTCGTCGGCCTCGCCGACGAGGACGCCGAGCGGCTAGAAACAGCTCTATTCGTTCGACAATTGCGGGAAGCTGGGCATGTCGAGGTCACGTCGTCCAAGCAGCAGTTCTTCAATGCCGAACTACTGGCACGCGAGATCGTGGACAAAGGCGTTCCCGCCGAAGTCGCCGCGCTGTCCTCTGCCGACGCAACCATCCACGGCGTCTGGGAAGATCACTTCAACGAAGCTTGCCAAACCGACGAGAGCCCTCGTCTGGCCGGCTTGCACAAGTCCGTCATGAGCGAGATCCGTGCCCAGCACGCAACCTTGAGCAGCGGCCTTCCCTGTGGTCCTGTGCACACCTGTGGGCTGATGCATCGTGTCGTTGACAACCGCCGGGCAGGTTGGGTGCGGCACTGGCGTCAAATCGCCGACGAGCACGTACGGAGCGACGGGGAACAATCACAAGACACCACTACCGCTATCGCACTCAACGGACCACAGCCGGCGAGCCCCTCGTGACCGCCCCTCACGTTCTCAGTTCAGATGCGAGCCGCCCCTTGCCGGTCGTCGTTCCGGAGGACGACGTCGTCTTTCGTCTCGCTCAACTACTGCTCTTGCTCGCATCATTGCAGCGTCAACAGCAGCCTGGTATCTCGCTTGAGCGGCTAGGTTGCTACGACTTCCTCGTCGCCAACCCCCTGCTGGTACTCACGGACGAGGACGACGTCGATCGTAAACGGCTGTTGATGGCTGGCTTCGACGGTCGTGCGTTGAGCTACGCCAGCCCGGCGCACCGTTTTACCACCCGGCGAGAACGACTTCAGCACGACTTGGCGCTACTGGTCGCCTACGACTTGGTTTCCCCCTCCGTCAATAGGAGTGTTCTCTACGCGGTCACCCCGGCCGGTCAGGACCTCGCCGGAAGGTTCACCGCGGTATACGCACGGTCCTATCGCTTGTCGGCGGAGATACTGGTCCGCCGCCTATCGCGCTTGACCGACAAGCGCCTCCGCGAAGCGGTACGTACGTGGACCACGGTAGGACGCGACACGCCACGCCCCGAAGCGCTTGACCTCCTTGACGCCGTCGACCTCCTGCACGACGACGCAGATGCGCAGCGGTTCACGAACACCGCGACGTCACCGCCAACTGACGGACAACTCACATGAGGGCCCCAAAAGAGCCCGCCGCCAATGGAGCCCCGCAAGCCATGTCCATTAAGGACCAAGCTGACTCCGCCTCGGACATCAAGCAGGCAGCGAGCTCGCGGCAGGGAATCCGCGTGCTCCGCCTTCGCCTCAAAGGCGTCGATCGGGACTACGAAGTCGACTTCCGCATCAGCAAGAGCGACGTCGCCCGGTCGGTGTCAGTCATTGCGGGCGCGTTCAGCACAGGCAAGTCGTCCGTGTTGGAATTCATCGCCTACTGCTTGGGCGCCAGCCACCACCCACAACATCCCGAAATCCTGCGCAAGGTCCGGTCGGCCTTGCTTGAAGTGGAACTTAGTGGGCAGCCGCACGTGATCGAGCGTGCCGTGGGCGAACCGTCGACAGCCGCGTTCGTCCGCCCAGGACGGCTCGGCGAGATCGAAATACCGCCGATGGAAAAGCGTCCGATCAAGCCCGCTGGCGACCCGGCGAGTCTGTCGAGTCTGCTGCTCTCATACTGCGGCCTTGAAGGTGTCGAGCTGAAGGAAGCGCCGACACAGCCAGAGTCAGGAACAGACCCTCTGAGCTTCCGCGAGTTGCAGTGGCTGTGCTTCATGCCGAACGAACGCCTCGACGATAAGAATCTCTTGTTCGAGAGCGCGCACATGAAGAAGCTCAAGCTACGGCAGGTCGTAGATGTCGTGTTCGGAGTCCACGACGATAAAGCCGTCGAACTCGGGAGCCGCATCAAGGAGTTGGAGACAAGGCTTAGCCGAGCACGCAGCGATTACGCCACGACTCAAGCATTCATCGACGAGCAGGAGTTGGGGACTCGAATCGAGGTCGAACTCATACGCGATGAGGCGGAGAGAGCGTCGGCCGAGACAGAACGCGCCCTTGCTAATCTGGACAGCCAGGTACGTGCGGCGTCGACTTTCGCCACCGATTTGCGCACTCGGCACCGCGACGCATCGCGCCGCGCGCAACAAACCGCCGCCCTGCTTCGAGACCGTGAGACGCAGCTGCGGAGATTCGTCCCTCTACGAGCCCAATACGCAGACGACATCACCAAATTGACGATGCTCGCCGAAGCGCGAATGCTCTTCGACCCGCTCCAAGTGAAGGTGTGCCCGGCGTGCCTGACCACCCTTCGGGGAGCACCGCACATCGCCGACGGCCAGTGCACCCTCTGCACCTCCGAGATCACCGCACCAACTGCCGAACAGACACCGGCTAGCGAAACCCGAAACGGCAGCACCTCGGCTACAGTAGCGGGCTCTGATGGGATCATGACGGAGGCCAAGTTCGACGTCTCATCGGAACTGAGGGCGACCAAAGCACGTCTGGCGGAGATTACGCAGTATGTCGAGGAACTCGATGCCGAGCTAGGCCGGCTACGGGTCGCGGCTGAAGAAGCCGAGGTCGAGGAAGCCGAACTCGCGCGTGCGGTCGACTCCGCGACCAACGAGGCTGTTAGCCCGTTCCTCAGCCAGCGCGACGACCTCATGCAACACCGACAAACCGCCGCCGCGACCCTGGAACGAGCACGCACCGCCATCAAGATGTTCGACAGCCTCGACCGCCGCGGCGCGACGGTCACGCGACTGGAAGCCTCCCTCAAGGCCCTCCGTGGCGAGTTGGAACAAGCCACGATGCAACCCGACCGCAACGACGTCATCCATCGCATCAGCGAGAGGTACGCCTCGATCCTTACATCGTGGCGGTACCCCAAGTTAGAGCAGGCGTTCGTCGACACCAACCTCGTGCCGCATATGCGCGGCGTCTCCTACACCCACGCCTCGTCGGGCGGGCGGACGCTCATCTCCCTGGCATGGATCCTGGCCATCTTCGAGATCGCCTGGGAAACCGGTAGCGCTCACCCTGGCTTCCTCATGATCGACAGCCCACAAAAGAACCTCGGCCAAGGTGGCGATCGCGACGCCGATTTCGCCGACAGCGTGGCCGTCGCAGACTTCTACAAGCACCTTCACGACTGGCTGGCAAGTCCAGGGGCAGGTGCACAGATCCTCGTCGTGGACAACGCACCACCTGCGTCAGTTGAGAACGACATCGTTGTTCGATTCTCTCGACGAGCCGACCAGCCGCCGTACGGATTGATCGAGGACGAGGTCTCCTGATTCGGGGCAGCGCTCCGGCGGATCAGCGGTATTCAAGATCGGGGCCGCCCGTGGGAGTCGCGGGTCGGGATACCGCGCTCCCGCAGCTTGGTCAAGACCGTGGTGTGGTCCACGACGTTCAGGTGCTGGCCGACCCGCGCCAGCGACCAACCAAGATTGTAGAAGTGGATGGCGTCTTCGACTTAGTCGGCGGACAGACCTCGTCGGCGCATCCGCACACCGTTGCGGTGGAGGATGTTGCAGACCGTTCGCGATCAATGCAGAACGAGGTGCCCAGCTCCTAGGGCGTGTTTCTTGGATCAAAGGACGGGGTCGCGGAGCCAGATCTTGATCGAGGCGATGTCGATGGTGCCCTGGTAGATGATGTCGAGCTTGTCGTATCTGGTGGCAACCGCCCGAAACGCTTTGAGCTTGTTGAAGGCACGCTCGACGGTGTTGCGGTCCTTGTAGCGCTCGGTGTCGAAGGCCGGTGGCCGGCCACCGGCCGAGCCGCGCTTGCGGCGGTTGGCTTCTGGTCTTCCTTGACCGGAATGACTGCCTTGATCCCGCGCTCGCGCAGGTAGGCGCGGTTGGCCTTGGAGGAGTAGGCCTTGTCCGCCATCACCCGCGCAGGCCGGACCCGGGAACGGCCCAGGCCGCGACGCCGGATCCGGATCTGCTGCAACAACGGCACGAACCGCGGCGAGTCACCATGCTGGCCTGGACTGGTCAACCGGGCAATCGGCCGGCAACGCCGGTCGGCGACCAGATGAATCTTGGTGGACAGCCCACCGCGCGAACGCCCCAGGGCCTGACGACCGGCCCCGGCTTTCGTGTCATTCGAACCGGCCCCCTGTGTCAGCGCCGGCGGCCTCGTCGTGGCGAGCTCCGGCAGCATGCTGGTGCGCGCGGATCACCGTGGAGTCCGCGCCGACCGTCCAGTCGCTCCCTTCGGCCTCGTCGCACCCGGCCCGCAACCGGTCCAGGACCGCCGCCCACGTCCCATCCTGCGACCACCGGTTATGCCGCTTGTAGATCGTCACCCAGTTTCCGTACTCGGCGGGCATGTCCCGCCACGGGCACCCGGTGCGGGCCCGCCACAACACCCCGTTGATCGTGGCCCGGTGATCAGCCCAGCGGCCACCCCGGCCCGGATCCGCCGGCAGCAACGACCGCAGCCGCTCCCATTCCTCATCACGCAAGTCATGCCGGTCAAACACCCAACACGATCTACCGAATCCCTAGATCAAGATCCAGGAAACACGCCCAAGTGCGGTGACGCTGGGGTTCAAGGTGCAGATTCCATTCCGTCTTGCTGCCCTCGGGTCGCCGGGGGGCTCGCGCCAGGCGTTGACGAACTGAGCCAACACCACGCCGGCCGCCGTGATTAGCGGTGCGCCAAGTGCGACGACGACCGCGAGCCCATACCGGGACTTCTATCGTCTTCATGCCTGGAACTTATCGCGGTCGTTGGCATCGAGGTGCCGTCGGCGCGACAAACGGCCCGTTCAGGCCGCGTGACTGAACTGTCACCTATTGGTGCAGCAGACCCCACCTGGCCAGGTTGCGGCCGAAGATGGTGGCTTTGTCGGTCTGATGTGACCGCGGATGTCGGCCCGTTGGCCGTTATCCACGGCTCACCCCTTGGCACACCAGTGGTCTCGACGACGCTTGATGCAGCGGCAGCCTACTCGCTGTTCTTTGGCTGGGACCAGGAGACGATCAAGGCAAAAGCCGTCAGGCCTACGACACCCGCGATGGCATACGGCAACCATTGCCAGCCACCGTCGCTCATCAGAGCGCCGCTGACGATGCCTCCAGTCAGGGCCACCAGAATCAAAAATCCAATTATTGCCCTACGACCGGCGGTCATTTTCGGCTTCAACACTATCGATCTCCTAGTCGAGCAAGAGGGACAAGGCTGCGGCGGAGCTGCGGGCTGTCTCCGCGGGCGCTCCGCCGCAGCCGCTAACAAGCGGTCTTGCTGTTTATCACTTTCGACAGTTGGGGCAGGGGTTGTGCAGGAGCGGAATGCGCTTGTAGGCAACGATACCGATGCCGACCACAGCCCCGATCGCACCGACAACAACGCTTCCGGTGCCGGCGCCCGCCGCGCATCCCACCGGCCCCACGACACACGCCACAAGACCGCCTGCTGCACCAATGCCGGCTGCACCTGCGGTCACCTTGCCGATCGTGTCCAGGTCCCCGATGAAATCGTCGAGGCTGTAGTCCCCGTTCGCGTCGCTGCGGTTGACTGGGTCACCCTGCCCGTAGGCGTAGGCGTTGTCTTCCTGGCCGGTGGTGTCGGGTTGGGTGAAGCGGTTGTAGGCGGGGTTGTAGTGGCGGTAGCCGGTGAGGTATTCGCTGCTGGCGAGCTGGTAGCTGCCGAGCCAGCGGAGCCGGTTGGCCGAGCCGGCGGGGCCGGTGATGCTGGTGTTGAACCCGTAGGGGGTGTAGCCGTAGGTGGCCGTCACCGCGCCGGTGTCGTCGACGAGGGCGAGGACGCTGCCCTGGTAGTCGGTGATGGCGTTGTGGTGTTTGCCCGCGTTGTCGACCAGTCCGGTGAGGGCGCTGCCGGTGTCGTGGGCGTAGGTGGTGGTCGCGCCGTTGTCCACGGTGCGGGAGATACCCAGGGCTGTGCGGGTGAAAACGTGCGTCGTGCTGCTTGACCCGGTCTGCTCGGTGATCGTGGCGGGTTGGGTCTGGTCGAGGGTGTCGTAGTTCCCGGTGAATGCGGTCCCGGTGCTGGTGGTGATGGAGGTCAGCTGGTTGGTGTCGCTGTAGTGGGCGGTGCCGCCGGGGTTGGTGGTGGTGAGGTTGCCGGCGCCGTCGTAGCCGACGGTCGTGTTGCCGATCGAGGTCATCTGGTTGGCGTCGTTGACGGTGTATGTGTGGCCGTCGCCGGCGGTGATGTTGCCGGCGTTGTCGTAGCTGTAGGTGCGACTGCCGGCCTTGGTGAGGCGGCCGAAGCCGTCGTAGGTGTTGTCGGCTGTTCCGGTGGCGTCGGTGCGGGACTGGAGCTGGCCGGTGTCGGTGCCGTCGGGGCGGGTGTAGCGGTAGGTGGTCGACAGCAGCGTCGTGCCGGCCGGGTTCTTGACCGTGATGCCGGTCTGGCGTCCGGACTTGTCGAGGGCGATGGTCTCGGTGCTGCCGCCGGGCAGGGTCGCCGAGGTGCGGTGGTCGGCGTCGTCGTAGCCGTAGGTCGTGGTCTTGGTGGTTTGGTCCTTGACCGAGGTGAGGCGGTTGGCGGCGTCGTAGCCGTAGTAGATCCAGCCGGTGGGGTCGTCGATGGCGGTGAGGTTGCCGGCGCGGTCGTAGTGGTAGGTCGCGGTACCGGTGGTGGTGGCTGCGGTGCGCACGACGCGGGTCAGGAGGCGCCGTTCGTAGCTGTTGGTGAGCGTGGCCCCGGCGTACTGCGCGATGGTGCGGTTGCCGGTTTTGTCGTAGGTGTAGGCGGCCAGTCCGGTGCCATCGGCTTTGGCGACGGAGACGACCCGGTCGAGTTTGTCGTAGCCGTAGACCAGCTTGACGCCGTTGCCGTCGGTCACGCTCGTGACCCGTGAGAGCGAGTCGTAGGTGTAAACGGTTGGCTTCAGCGGCAGCGGCGGGGTCACGGTGGTGAGGTTCCCGGCGGGGTCGTAGCCGTAGCTGGTGGCGTGGTTGTTGCCGTCGGTGGCCTTGGTGACCAGGCCGTTGGTGTAGTCGTACTTGGCGACGTCGGCGTTGAGGGCGGCGGAGTGCACGGTGGTGACGTTGCCGGCCGAGTCGTAGCTGCTGGTGACCGTGTGGCCGGAGAAGTCGGCGATCTGGGTGGGCAGGTGCGGGTGGGCGGTGTCGGTGTAGCCGGCGCTCATCGTCGCGCCGGTCGGGAGTTTCCCGCCCTTGAGGTTGTTGAGCGGGTCGTAGTCGTAGGTGACGGAGTTGTTCAGCGAGTCGGTCAGCGACGCGACGTCACCGTGGGCGGACCAGGCCTGGTCGCGTTCGTGGTTGAGGGCGTCGACGGCCTTGGTCTGCCGGAAGCTGCCGTCGAAGGTGTAGGTGGTGTCGTGGCTGTTGGGGTCGGTCACCGTTGTGGTGTGCGTGTTGGTGCCGGCGTCGTAGTTGTAGGCGTACTTGGTGGTGCTGGCGACGCCGTCGTAGTTGGGTTCGTCCACCTGGGTGATCCCGCCGCCGTCGTTGTAGGTCAGCTTGTAGACCCGGCCGAGCGTGGTGGTCAGGGTGGTGATGCGGTTGTCGGCGTCCAGGCCGAAGATCGTCTTGTCTCCGGCGCGGTTGGTGATCGTCATGGTCTTGCTGGTGGAATCCCAGCTGTAGGCGGCGGCGGTCTGCCCGGTCGGGTCGGTCACCGACTGCAGCGACCCGTTGCTGTCGCGGTTGAGGGTGGTGACCCGGTTCTGGGTGTCGGTGATCGAGGCCAGCGACCGGTCGGGGTTGTAGCGGTAGGTGATGGTGTGGCCGTTGCGGTCGGCCTGGGAGGACATCTGCCCGTCGGCGGTGAACGACTGCACCTGGCCCGAATCATCCTGGGTCAGGTGGTAGGAGCCGTCGTTCAGCTTCGTCAGCGTCGCGTGCGAGCCGGAGGGTGTGGTGTAGCTGCCGTCGTCGTTCTTGGTGTATTCCGAGCAGTACCCGGTCGCGTCGCGGACGATGACCTCGTACATCATCACCTGGAGGCCGACGCCTCTGCCGGCGGAAACGGTCCAGTGTCCGCCCAGGTCCCAGCCCCACTGGTCTTCACTGTTGTAGGTCACGTCGAGGGACATGTCCAGGCCGGTGCCCTTGATGGTTAGCTCGCGGTCGGTGAGGACGGCGTTGCCATCAGCCCGGTTGACCAGCAGTTCCATGCGGTCGGAAATCGGGTAGCGGTCCATCGGGAACCACGACTGGGTCCCCACCGGGCCGCCCATCGCGCACGTCTCGACCCGGGGCGACTGCGATTTCGGCACCGGGGCTGCGGATCTCGCCGGGATCTGGTCGGCGAGCAGACCGATCGGGGTGCGGTTGACCTTCGCCGGCGGGGCCCACGACGCCGGCAGTGGCACCCCTTTCTGCGCCGTTTCGGGGGCCGCGGATGCAGCGGCAGGAATCGCGGCGATCAGGACGACGGCTGAGGTCACCGTGATTGTGCGCAGCACACAGTGCTGCAACGACTTACGTCGCATGAAAAGGCATCTCCCCTCGGAGCCTGTCGGCTCCACCCAATGGTGTCTGCGGATCAGGGCGGCCATACGAGCCACCCGCGGCAGTTCGCGGTGTTGACCGTTCAGCGGGCAGCGACTGCCGATTTCTGGTATCTGAGGCAAGCGGCCGAGGACCGCGGCGGAAGTGCCAGCCACACCTCGGGACCTGAGAGTGGGCCACAGGGCGCGTCGACACGAGCACGCACCACAACGGACATTACGCGTCGCGCGCCGCAGCGGAACAGGTCCGTTTGGAGGGACATGTCACCGTGGTGGTTCTACGCGAGGTGGTTCAGATGTTCGATGTCCACTCGTTTGGCCGATACCCCGTACGGCTTGATCGCTTAAGCTGCTTGGGCTCGGCTCTCGAACGACGTGGGAGCAGCACCCAGGGGAGGGGTTCAATGAGCGCGCTTGCCGGCCGGGTGGCCGTGGCGGCTGGGGGTCTGACCGGGCCGGGAAACCTGTCGAGGTGGTCGGCGCGGCGAATGTGCTCGTCGGCAAGGATCCGGGCCTCACGAACGCTCCGCGGCGGAAGTCCGTGCGTGCCGGGGTATCCAGGGCCCGTGCCGTCTCTTGCGTGTGTCATGGAGACGTAGGTCGACGCGATCCACTGTTGTTCCTGGAGTAAAACCGCAGCGCTGCGACGTGCCGCGACCCGATCGGTGCCGGCCGTTGGCACTACGAGTGTCCAGCGATCACCCGCTCTTCGTGTCAATTCCGTTCTGAAACTCGGCCGCGACGCTGCTTTCACCTGGCCTGTCCGGAACGTCCAGTTGAGCAGGCAGCCGGACGACCCGCAGGCGTACCACAACTGCATCAGTTCCAGGAGTGGTCATGACCACGAATCGCCCGAAGAGCAGACGCCACGAGGGGCAGTGGCTCGCTCTCGACGAAGACAGCCTGCTCTACTCGATCGGAGATGTTCTTTACACCGGAGTTTCCCTCAACAACGCCGACATCGTCGCCAGGAAGGTCGTCGCGCCGCTGATCGAAAGTGCTCGAAAGAGCTGCTCCGAGCAACGCGCGACGGTGCACTTCGGCGGCGACCTCTTCGATGTCCGGGTCAAACCGGCGCTGGGAGGCCGTGATGGTTCGCTGGTCGCTCTGCAAGCGTGCTACGTCCCCGTCGGAGAGCGCTTCCCGACTAGGCCACTGCTCGCGGTATGGGAATGGGAGGAGCCGTCGCTCAACAGCGGTGAGCTGCTGCCCCGGCATTGGTGGGGCGAAGAGGCGCCGCGGTTTTACGGTGTCGAGGCGCCGAACGCCGACTGGCACGGTGGAACAACCGGCCGTGATCCCTACCGGTTCCTGGACAACGTCCTGACTGGAGACTCCCGGCTGGCCATCACCGCATTCATGCAAGACTTACACGACGCGGAGATCGACAAGCCACTGATCATGTTCATGGAACAGTGGCACGTCGCCACGCGGGCGCGGCGGGGCATCCGAGCGGTCGGACGCAGGAAATCGAGCCGCTATTACGCCGGCTTCGCGGCGAACGTCAGCCTGGGCCGGGTGAACCAGGCGATGTCCGGTCCGCTGATGCGCCAGATCGGAGCCTTGGCGGCGATCGTCACCGACCCGCTCATCGTGGTGGACGCGGTGCACGAGTCGGTTGTCGTCACGAGCGACGACTTCACGCGCCTCGACGTTCCGGTGCCGGCGAACAGCAGTCTTCGGGCCATGGTCCACATGGACCACATCGAAGACGTGCTGGACCTCATCCGGTACTCTGCGAATCACCCCGGTAAGCGCAGCCTGCCGGTACGCGGGTCCCTCAAAACCCGCTCAGGTGGTCGGCTCGACGTCCTCGTTCATGCCGTCGGAACGAACAACAAAGCGAGAACCAAGACGAAATTCGTCATGTGCCGGCTCGAGGCGGCCCGAACTGAAGCCGACAACCGGACGTCGGCATGAGCATGCAGCCCCATAGAGGCCCGGTCAGCGGCATAGACAGATGTTCTGCGTGTCGGTGCTCGACGAAGGAATGTCCTCCTGATGCGCTGTCGGGCTTGGTGTCCCATCGCAGGAGGAGGACGTTTATGGGTAACAGTAGTGGGATCTCCCGGGGCGATCGCAATCGCAACGTCCGGCTGGCCCGGCTCCGCGCGCTGGTCCCCGCCCAGAACGCGATCGTGGGCATCGACCTCGCTGATGCCAAGCAGATGGTCGTCGTCACCGATCACGACTCGAAAGTGCTGGCACGTAAAACTTTCCGCTGCCGCGCTTGGGATCTTGGGACTGCGCTGGACTGGGCCGCCCGGCGAGCGAGCGAAGCCGACTTTTCCGCGGTCACGGTGGCCTGCGAGCCGACCGGACATCGGTGGCGGGTGCTGGGCCAGCTCGCCGCCGACCCGGGGCATGCTGTTCGTCTGTGTCCAACCGGCGATGACCTCGTGGTCCCGGCGCGCCGAAGGACCTCACCCACGACAAGACCGACGAGAAAGGCGCGGTGCTGATCGCCCGGCTGACCGCGCAGCTTCGCTGCTATATCCCCGAACCTGTCGACGAGGTCTGGGGCAGGCTGCGTCACCTCGGCGCCCGCCGCGAGCAGCTGATCGTCGAGGTGACCAGTCAGATCCAGCAGATCCGTGCCCTGCTCGAATGTGTCTGGCCCGCCGCCCTGGACACCGCCCGTCAACCCTTCCGGTCCCGCACCTGGGCGGCAGCCCTGGGCGTGATCTGCGGCCGAGACCACGGCGACCGCCTGGCGCGCGTAAACGTGGGCGTCCAGGCGGCCAACCTCCGCAGTCAGGTCCACGTCGCCTCGGCGGATCGTGGGCCCGAAACGTGCAAGTTGCCGACAGCGACTACTGGCCGTGATCATTGGTGTAGTCGGCAGGCCCGCAGCGCCGGGGGTATGGATGATCGATTCTGATCTGCTCCGGACGGTAAGTCCAGGAGTGTTCGCGTTGTTGGGTACAACGTTGGGGGTATTCGGGTCCTCGGGGATCCAACGCCGTACTGCCCGTCTGGAGCGCGAGAAACTTAACCACGCGGTGCCTGGCCGGGTAAACGCGCTCAGTGTTGCCGTCTTCAGAGAGTTTCTCGCAGCTTGCAAGGAAGTCGAGCGGCTCGGTGAGCAGCGAGAGGCTGGCGACCGGCTCGACAGCGAACAGGTCCGCGTGAGGACGTCCGCGATGTGGCTGCGATGGGAGGAGGTCGTTGTCTTCTGCGACTCTGCCGTTGAGAAGCCTGGTCGAGAATTCGTGAACGCTTTACAACAGGTTGCTTGACATGCACCCGAGGAGGAATCCGTCACCGCGTACCTCCGGCCCCGGCGGCGGGACCTCTTTGAGATCGCCGGCCCAATCTTCAAGGAGCTGACGCCCGGAAGATCGGGGCGTTGATCGCCCGATCTCCTCTTGGTGACATGAGAGCGTGGCGCACGTCTGCGACGGCATGTCTGTCGCGTGAACGTAAATGGCACTTGGGCGTGTTTCCTGGATCTTGATCTAGGGATTCGGTAGATCGTGTTGGGTGTTTGACCGGCATGACTTGCGTGATGAGGAATGGGAGCGGCTGCGGTCGTTGCTGCCGGCGGATCCGGGCCGGGGTGGCCGCTGGGCTGATCACCGGGCCACGATCAACGGGGTGTTGTGGCGGGCCCGCACCGGGTGCCCGTGGCGGGACATGCCCGCCGAGTACGGAAACTGGGTGACGATCTACAAGCGGCATAACCGGTGGTCGCAGGATGGGACGTGGGCGGCGGTCCTGGACCGGTTGCGGGCCGGGTGCGACGAGGCCGAAGGGAGCGACTGGACGGTCGGCGCGGACTCCACGGTGATCCGCGCGCACCAGCATGCTGCCGGAGCTCGCCACGACGAGGCCGCCGGCGCTGACACAGGGGGCCGGTTCGAATGACACGAAAGCCGGGGCCGGTCGTCAGGCCCTGGGGCGTTCGCGCGGTGGGCTGTCCACCAAGATTCATCTGGTCGCCGACCGGCGTTGCCGGCCGATTGCCCGGTTGACCAGTCCAGGCCAGCATGGTGACTCGCCGCGGTTCGTGCCGTTGTTGCAGCAGATCCGGATCCGGCGTCGCGGCCTGGGCCGTTCCCGGGTCCGGCCTGCGCGGGTGATGGCGGACAAGGCCTACTCCTCCAAGGCCAACCGCGCCTACCTGCGCGAGCGCGGGATCAAGGCAGTCATTCCGGTCAAGGAAGACCAGAAGCCAACCGCCGCAAGCGCGGCTCGGCCGGTGGCCGGCCACCGGCCTTCGACACCGAGCGCTACAAGGACCGCAACACCGTCGAGCGTGCCTTCAACAAGCTCAAAGCGTTTCGGGCGGTTGCCACCAGATACGACAAGCTCGACATCATCTACCAGGGCACCATCGACATCGCCTCGATCAAGATCTGGCTCCGCGACCCCGTCCTTTGATCCAAGAAACACGCCCTAGGTCGTGGCACCGTCCAGGTAGCCTTGGATCAGCGCTTGTATCTGGGCCACGTCGAGTTGCCGTGCACGACCCTGTTTTGGCCGGTCGACGGGCAGGCCTGCGCGGCAGCAGCATGCGGCCACCGATCGACAGGCCGAGACAAGCAGAAGTTTAGCTCGTCAGCAGATCGAAATGAAATCCGATCAGGAAAAGTAAAAATGCCAACCATCTGACGGGATGCCATGTTCGCTCACCTTTAAGTAGATATATCAATGCTGGTGCAATTAAGAGAATCACAAGCATGGTCTGCCGAGTGAGTAAATTAAGTAAATTGATTAGTATCACAATGACGCCAAGCACGATCGTCGTGACAGTGATTATCTGAGAGTTGAGAGCCGTCGCAAGGGCGGCCATCATGCTCACTTCTGCAACTATCCAAACTGTTCGCGCGAAGTTATCGACAAAGGAAACGAATCGACGGATTTCCCAGTCTAGGAGGCCCTCAAAAGCGATTGTTGCGGCACGTACGTACTGCTGTATGCGGTCCTGCCCTGCCAGGTCGAGTAGGACTGTCAAGCCGCCTGCAAACTCCAGCAACTTTCCGATCCTTGCCCATGTGACGGTTGACAGTTGCATGAAGACCGTGCTGTCATCGAGTTTTTTACCAGACCACCACACTTGCCAGGCTTCCCAGTAGCTGATCCAGTGCATGGGCGAACCTCCTCCTTCCTGGGAGGTCGCAGTTCGCTCGGTCTCGTTACGGAGCCTTCTGACGGCGGCAGGTTGTCCGCAGTCCGCTCAACTTGTGACGAGGGCGGCCATGGGCCGATCGCAGCCGGTCGACAGTGCCATCGAATGCTCAATTACACCAGCAGAGATCTGGGGAACGGGACCTTCGGGCGGTTATTGGTGTAGCTTATCCACGCTGGCCGCCGGACGCGCAGTTCAGCCTGTCCCGTTCGCCTTCCTCGGCGGTCTCAATCGCCTGCTTTCCGGTGACGCCGCACCGGTTCCCGGGTACGCCTCCAACCAACCCGCCGAAGTCTTGCCGTGATCACGCAGACCCGCTCCCTTCCATGAACCTGAGCACCCTGACCATCCCCAAGTCGGTTGCGCCAACTTCGGCATCCAGCCCGCCGATGGTTGCGCCCTAACTCCGCGCCGCCCTTGGCAGGAATTGGCGGACAAGGCATAGGCGGTGATCTCGCCCCGAGTCGCGTGGTCGGGGCGGAGCATCCCTCGCTCGTGGGCCCGCTTCCGACATGACCGTATTCGCTGCGGCCGGCCATCTGAGGGCGGCTGCCCGTTGATCGCCTCATGGACTGGTGCAACCGTGGCGGAGATCGGTCGGCTGCCACTGCACCGATTGGTCATAGACCGACTCCGACACGGCACGCCTCGGTATCACTACGACTCCGAGGTTGACAGTGCTCGAGCCTCTAGTCCGTGACCTGGACTCACTGTCGTGCTGTAACGCATCGCTCGTGCGATGCGACCTTGTGGATTGCCTGATAGGTGAACGATTGAGGGCGGATGAATATCACTGAATTCGCGGATCTGTACATCGGCACCGACGGTGCCGCAGAGGGCGTCGGACCAGAGACCCGAACGTTCGCTCGGGCTCTCCGCATTGAGCCGGATCGCGCCGAACTCATGCTCGCCGCCATGCTCTGGACGCGCACTGACCCAGGACCGGGTGGCCAACGGTTGCCCTTCACGCGTCGTGATCCGCTCACGCGTCGTGATCTGCGACGACGGGGCTTCCTGGCGCCGCCTGAGCGTATGGGCTGCCCCTGCGCGATCAACTGATGCTAGCGGGTGCTTCGCGTGGCGTCTTTTTCGATGTCAAAACCCTCCTGGTACCCCACGCTAACGGTCGCCGGTATGACTTGGCAGTCCTCGACCCCGGAATGCCGCCGTATGCGAGGCCGATTGTGGTCTACATCGACATGTTCGAGTTCGCCCTCGAGCGCGGCCGTCGAATACCCGACACAGAATGGAGAGTACTCCGGCGGCTAGCCGACCGCTCGAGCGAGTACGACGTCCTCGACGTCTTCGAGCCGGCAATGCGAGAGGTCGGCAGACGACGGGCGTACGCGGCAATGGTCGTTCCCGCGCCTGAGTTCGTCCCGATGACCACCCAGCCTTGTCTGGGCATCAGAACGGTGGGCGAAGAGGATGCCATAGGCACGGTGGGCATGGCGGCCGTGACCGATGTCGGCGAAGCCGTCCTGACCACGGCGCGGCGCGCGGTCGCCAACCGAGCGGACCTCTACATTTCAGGCCATCTCACCTCCGTGATCGGGAGCAGCGAGATTATTGACTGCGCCTTGCTCACCCATCCCTACCAAGTTCACGTGGGTTCACCGGGCCGCGGAGTGCTGGGCGTGCCTCCCCGGACACAGGTCTTCGCGACCTTCGACGGCGCGCGCTCGGGCCCCACCGAGACGATGGTTCGCAGTTTCGACATGAGGCTCATGTCGGAAGTGCGCAACACCGCGCTGTGCGTGCTGACGGACGCCGACACAGCAGGCGGCGACTCGGGCGCTTCACTGTACGACAGCGACGGCAAGCTCATCGGCTTCTGCAGCGAACGGACAGAACTCGGAGCTCCATTCGAGTGCACTAGCTGGATCTGGGCACGGCAAGTCCTGCAGATGATGCGACTCAAGCCATCGGAGGAATAACCACATGGGATTGTGGCCCGCGGCCGTTAAGTCTGCCGCCAGCCCCTGGACGGTGCACGAACTCGCCCCAGACGACGCCAGAGCAGACCTGGTCCGCCGCGCGGTGGAGAACGAGTATCTGCACGTCCACCTCTTAGCCGTGCGCCTGCCGTACGAACGGCGGTGGACGTCGCGGTACCACTGCTCGCTGACCAGCTACATCCGGCTGGAGCACGCCAGCCTGACCCCTGCCGAGTTCCTCCTGACTACAAGCCCTGCGTCAATGCGGGGCATCACCGGGGACAAGCTCGCCAGGGTGCCGATCGGCCCGACACGGCTCGCGGGCCCAGTCCCCTACCTTGGCGGGCCGCTCGACATGGAGATCGGACTGTTCGCCATCAAAGAAAAGGACCTGGCCGAGCCCTATCTCAACTTCCTACAATCAGTCGGTGAGCTGGCCGGCGTCTCGTTCGTGGCGCCGGCGCTCAGTCTCATCCGGCCGCTGAAAGACGGCGTGAACGCACTGATCGGCACCCGCGATTCCGTGCTGGAGGTGGGCGCTGTCCGAACGTTTACGCCGGTACGTACGGGAGTTTTCGCGGTACTGGCGACAACGTTCGCCGCGCTCGCCGGGAGGCGATGCGTGCTGTCTGACGATGTGCTGTGCTGGCGTGACGGATCGCCAGTGACGGACGTCGCCCACGTTGTTTTCAGCATCGAAGCCAGCACGACTCGAGCAGACTGGGCACGACTGCCCGAGGTCGGTTCCGTGTATGCCGCCTTGATGAGCGCAGCGCGCGCGGACCGGCTGCAAGCCGCGAAGAAGCTACTCGCGCAATTCGAGCGTACGGTATTGCTTAGCCCCGATCTGATAGAGAGCGATGCTGAGACGATCATCGCCGCCGCCAAGCGCAAGATCGAGCGCGCGATGCCCGCGGCTGGCCAGACTCTCTCGCACATCGACCTGCCGGCCTTCGTAGACCTCGGCGTCTTCCCCGAAGCAGCCTCCGAACCCGCAAACCGGAATCTCGTGACAGTACCCGACTAAGCGCGGCTCCTGCGTGTGCCAACCGGCGGCAGTACAGCCCCTTCGGCAGGCTCGTCCCGGCGCTCGCGGCCCGACGATCTACCTACAGTTCACAATCCGGTGAAGTTCCACAATTGAAACTGCACGCGACGCGGCCGTGTCCGACAGTAGCCGATACCTGAAGGACCTGCCGGCACATCACGAACGTGGCGAACACCGTCAGCATGTCAACCAGCGGAGCCAGGCGCTCTCTTTTCGCTGATACGGACAACTCTGCCATCAGGGTCACGTATTTCGACCGCGCCGCCACCTGAAGACACCTCAGGAAATTCGGCTTCAATCCGGCTGACCATCGCGGCAAGGTCGTCGACAACCAGATTAACCCGGCTTCGGTAACTCTCGATCGTCCGCGGATCCAGATCCAGCGACCGGAACCACCGCGCCACCCACTCGGCCAACGTGACCGCGCTGTCGGCCGGGTCGATCCACACCCGCCGACGTTGATCCACCTCCAATCCCGCGGCGTAAGCCGCTGCGTCACGCCGCGAGCCGAATCCGGACACCGACCGAACACCGCTACCCGACCGCCGATATCTCACGCGCCAAGTCCGGCTGCCACACTGTTCCACCCACGCCACAACAACCTCCACCCGGACGAGAACAACGAAACGTCGCCCTCAACGACGCTGCAGGCGCCGACCGCCATCCAGGATGCGCAGGCCGGGACAGCCGGGGCCACACGCACTCTCAAGTAGCCGATGAGCGCGCCGATCATGGGGCTGGCAGGACCACCTCCACGACATCAGCCTGCGCGACTAGCCGGGCCACCGGCTCTTCGCCAGGCGTAAGTAGCGTCGTCACTTCCAGCGCGCCAGAGGCGCGTCATGGCCTTCCCGATGCAGGTCTGGCCGGAAGGCCCAGTGCGACCGGTAGCCAGAGTGGATCGGCGCGCGGCGACCACCTTGTTCCGTGGTCAGGAGCCGCAACCGTGCGCGAACGTACCCACGCTCGTATTCCGTCGCCGTCCATTGGTCGTGCTCACGGTCGGGATCCATGCCGAGATTCTGCCCGTCTCTTGCTCGCTCATGGCTCCCCTTTATGTCAAGGGGTGGTAGAGCGGCCGGACTGGAGCAGGCCCAAGGTGGTTCGGCGTGGTGCGTCGGGGGCCGCACTCGAGCTGCGGCGTCGGGTTTGCCGTAGGCATCGGGAATCTCCAACGGGGCAGTGATGATCACAGAGTGTGGTAGCTGCATCCTCAAACCTGCCGTCCGCTAGTCCATCCGGGCTGTCTTGTCGAATCCTCTGGCATGACCCACTCATCCCAAATAGGGTATCGATCCGATTACGCTGTGTTTACTGTTCGAGGGGAATTCGGGTGACGGAGCAGCCATTGTCGGAAACCGGCAGCGACGACAGGAAACGCGAGGCAGCGCATGAAGTCTCGCAACAGCAAAGCGCGCTGCGGGAAGCGAAAATTAGGCAGCGGCTTCGCTATGTCTGGCTCATCGGCAGTCTGATCGTAACAATTGGACTCGGCGGGGCCACCGCTTACGGATTCTGGATCACCAACCGGACGCCGTTCAGCTACGTAGGCCTGATCGCAGGTGCGGCATCGACGACTGCGGCCGCATGGCTGATCCTGCGGAACCGGCCGGACATCGCTGATGAAGCCTATCAATTGTCCGAGCGCGAGCACAAACATATGTTGCTGGTTTCGGCCATCTCCCGTGAGGCCAAGAAGTCCCTGCGGGTGTACAGAGCTCTATCCTGGCGTGACATCGACGTCTACCGGCGCAAGGCCACCAGAAACCGCCGAGTCCACAACCTGTTCCAAGCAATCATCATCGTAGGTTCGATCGTGGTGACCAGCCTGACCAGCGCGGGCCTCACCGAACCGATACTGCGCTGGGGTGGTGCCGGTATCGCCGCCTTGGTCAGTGTCTCGGCCGGGTTTACCGGCTATTTCAAGTTCCGTGAACGCGGGTTCAACCAGCAACAGACCGCCGACGCGATTGAGAAGGAATACAACGCCGTCGAGCTCCGCGTTGGCGACTACGACATCCCCGATGAGGATAAGGCTCTCAAGATCTACGCGCAGAAGGTTGAGGCGTTGAAGGAGGAGCAACGTAAACGCGAACTACAGTTGGAACAAAGCTCCTCGCCCGAGGAAAAACAGTAGTCGATTCTGCTGCGCCCGCGACTGGGGTTCACATCGTCCAGACGTAGAAGGTGTCACGCGGTGGGGGACGGTGCGGGCGCAGCAGGTCAAGTTCGTCGTCGGCGAGGTACAAGCCGCTGCCCTCGTTAGCGGCAAGTGCGCCCGTAATACCGCGGTACAGATCACGCCCACCGCCGTGGCCAGCGGTGGCTTCGGGAGGTCCGGCACGTGCGCCCACACCAACGCCAAGGCATCAGCGATCAGCAGGGCCACCCGTTCCTGCTGATCAGTGGTGAGTGACACGTCGGTGCGCGCCTGCACTTTCCACAACAGTCGTCAAGAGATCACCGGCCACGAACAGGCGCCTCACTCCGGTCCGACCTCGGCCGCCCACCCGACGCGCACCCCTAGGTAGCGGAGGAACCGCCCGTGCGACCCGAAGACCATCGCCCGCGGCGCCGAGTGCGGCCTGTCGGCCCGACCACCCGGTCGAGCGCCGCCGGTCGCCGCCCGCGAAGGCCACGTCGACCTCGTCCACGTCCTGGGTGAGTTCGACGATCCGATCACCGAAGATGCACTCGGCGCAGTTGCGAGCGTCGTCGTGGAGCACCCGAGACAAGTCCCCGCGCCGGATCTGATGTCCGCGAAGTGCCCGTCGTCGTCGACACTGAAGGTCTCGAGCACTTGCCCGTCCGCGTCACGGTGTGCGCGCCGGCGGTGTCGGTGCACGCCGCGTGCACCGCCGCGTCCAGTCCCATGCGCCCGATGACGACCTTGACCACACCGCGCGGCGCCCGCTTACCCACCGGGACGCAAGCGGTGCCCGCTAACCGCTGAACACCTCGCTAACATATTCACATTCAACAGGGCGGCCATCTACCTAAACCGCTATCCCGACGACGCGGTCGAGCACGGGCCCGAACTGCGATCACCGCAGCAGCCATCGCGCTCCGGCTGTGCTGCTTGCGCGGCTGGTATCCCGCTGATCAACGATGCCGCGCTGAAGCAGCGATCGCCGGCTTGCCCCAGCCCGCAGCCACCGGCTCGCTGGCCCGGATCAGGCAGCCAGTGGTCCGGCACGTCGGGGGTCCACGACATCGCCATTGGCGCCCCGGCCTGGCCGGCCGGCACCTTTCCGGATCGGCAGTGTCACCAAGTGTTCACCGCCGCCCTGATCTTCCAACTGGTCCAGTAAACACCGAGTCCAATTCGACGAGCCGGTGCAGCGCTACCTGCCCGGCGTGTAGCGCGCCCCCTGGCTTCAGTTGCAGAACTTCACTATCCTGACGCTCCTCGCTTCCAGGGAGATATGATGACGACCCGAGCAGTTATCGTTCTATTAGCCATGCTTACCACTGCAGTAAGTGCAGGATGCACTGTTCCGCAGGACCCTACACCACGAACACCGCTTCCAGTGGGCGGCGACACAGGGATCTCCCCTCTTGCAACCTCAGTGACCACGACCAGAACTACGGACGACAAACTAAATCCGAGTTCCCCCGTTGAGAATCCGAGCCCAGCTCCTTCAAAGCAAGCCGCAGCACCTACCTTGCCGATAATATCAGCTTCACCCAACACGTCGCCAATTCCCAGGCCTCCAAACCCGAGCACAACCACTACCCAGCCGTCTCCCACCAGTACAGCACCACCGACTGTCCAGCCGCCCCCCGGCTGGGGATGTGGCTGGTGGACATGTCCTTGAACTCTGCTGAAACGGCTCCTACCGCGTGGTGGGCCCGCGCGCCCGCGATCGTCCTGGACGTTGCCGTGGGAACGGCGTTGCTCTACTTCCTGGGGTGGGTTCGCACCGATGCCACGTACCGGACACTGAACGTCAACGTGAGCATGCTCAGCCTCAACCCAGCTGTCTACGTGTATCGCGGCTTCATCGTGCTCTTGCCCGCGATATTGCTTTTGGGCTTCATCGTTGTTGTGGCCAGCGCATTACACCGCCGGTTCGTGGTGCGGACGCCTGATACCCACAAGGGCCAGGGCCGTGTCCGTCGAGCGCTGATCGCGATACGATCCGCGGGTTGGCTCGGATTGACTACTACCGCCACAGCGACCATCGCCGTCGTATCGCAAGGCGGTGCGCCGCCTTACTGGCTACCATACGTATTGGCAGCGAGTTCCGCCGCCTTGGGTTATGCCGACCAGAGCGCTGCAGCCAAGACTCACAAGGGTGGACGATCACGTGGTGTACGCGCGTCGGCGCTGGTGGTGCTGTCTGTCGCGGGCACACTCATGATCATCATGTCCTACGCTGAGCGTTTAGGAGTCCAGCAGGGACAGCAATTCCTCGCTACAGCACAGGATCAACCAACTGTGACATTGCACACGAAAGAGCGGCTCAGTATTGCCGGAGCCGGAGTCAAAGTCGTCCGAATGACCGACGAAGGCAGTGAATTCCATTATCGTTATACAGGTTTGGTCCTGCTGATCCGCAGTGGAGACGACTACCTGCTTGCACCTCGCGGGCTGACCCCTGATTCGCCTCGGCCCGTCTTCGTCGTACCAAGAGACAAGGGGCGACTAGACCTCGGCACTTGGTAGTTTGCCGCAAACGCCAAGATGTAATGAACGCCCGCTGCTCGGCGACTTCATGTTCGTGTCACATGGTGCGCTCCCTGGTGAGCCAGGCCCAATTCCGGTCGACGTCACGAGGTGGGCAGCAGGACTCCCTCCCGGCGCGTGGCCGGCGGGCTTCGCCTCAACCGGGAATGTCTGGCGTAGCGAGGTCTTCGCCCTCGCTACGCCGGCGCTCGCGGAACGTCTCAAGCGTGCAGCTCGCGGCAGGCGTGCTGGCCTGGGGACACGGAGCCGCGGGTACGGACCGTTTCGGATCGGCCGCATCCTCACTCAAGAGCGGGCCGGCGATCTGCTGGAAGCCGCACTCGGAGGACTGCGCTCGGACGCCGTCACTCCGGCTGTAGTCGAACGCTGCTACGAGCGGTTCAGGACCACCGCGAAGCTCCCCGGCCTCGGAGCTGCGTTCTTCACGAAGTTGCTCTACTTCGCCGGCTATCGCCGTGGACAAGGAGGGATCCAGCCGTTGATCCTGGACCGAGTCGTGGAGGGCCGGCTGCCCGCATCGGCGGGACCAGCCGGGAAGTATCGGACGGAGCGGTGGACCGGCACCTGGCTGGCCTATCTGCACTGGGCGGCGGATCAGTCCGTCCGTCCCGAGTTCGGTGACGAGCCGGACCGCGTCGAGATGGCAGTCTTCGCCGGTTCCTGGTCACCCTGACCTCTCTCCAGAGCTTCAAGGCCGCGACGACTGCCGCTACACCCGCTCAGCCGCAGAGCGTGCGCCTCGGCAAGCGGCGCTCGGCAGCTCAACGCGGGGAACCGGCCGCACCACCGACATAGCTCGTCAGTGCGGGTTCCGTCTACACGGCGCTGCTCGATTTGACCCCGCTCGGCTGGCTCTTGCCCACCGTCGTGTGCCGACCGCATGGTTCTTCGAAACGAACGCGGGCGGTCCTCTCACCAATTTCACTGGGGCACAGCTGGGCAAACCCCCCTGTCACAACCGCACTCAACAACACACAGTTGCCAGCGACGGCACCGAAGCGCATCATTTAACCAGGCGATTCTCTATCGCCGCAGGTCAGGACCATGATCGACCTGGCAGTGAGGGGGTCAGGGGTTCGAGTCCCCTTAGCTCCACTCTCTCGCAGAACCCCTTCGATCACGCCGTCCCGGCAGGTCGGAGGGGTTTTCTGCGTTCCGGGTTTGATCTTCGGCGATCTTCTTACAGCGTGATGTTGTGCTCCTGGTGGGGCAAAACTGGAGCACTGCTCCAGCCCCGATACAGCATCCGCCCGGGCACCACTGATCCGCATTCACCACGCTCGGGCGCTTGCAGAGCTCGATCGTCACCGGGATCGACTGACTCACGGCGGCACTGGCGTCGATGACACGGTGGTGTTCGGCTCTCCGGGTGTGGCCGATCACTTCGGGATCGACAACACCGCCGCCGCTCTGAAGTGCCGCAGGGACACCCTTACAACATCAACGCCGATGGCGACCGGGTTGCACATTGGGTGCCGGAGACTGGCGGTACGGTCGAGCCCCGTACGCGATGGACGGCAGGACTCAGTTGTCGGCCGACACGGCGACCGGGCCGGACGGCGCGTCGCTGGCGGCGTCGCACGGGCACAGCGAGTACACCCGCACGACCCCGGAGGGGTCGACAGCACCAGCACAACATCGCCGCGAATGTGGCCGGCAAGCCGCAGCTGAGGCCGCGGCGCTGGCGGCCGTTGTGACGTCGGCTGGATGTAGCGATGGCCACCCGTATCTTGATCCTCAACCGACGAGACCGTCGATGTCGAAGCCACAGCACCACGCGCAGCTGGCGACCAGGCCGACACTGGATGAGGCGATCGTCGGCTACGAGAAGCTGCGCACTGCGCTGCGAGAACGTCTGACGCCGACTTCGGCGTCACAGGGAGGACTGAAGAACCCAACTCCGCCGAGTTCAGTGGCGGGCTGCCATCTGATCAAGAAGTAGGCTCGGGTCGCAATCGCGTACTCAAGGGATCCGCGTGAACAGGACACCATCTTTCGGGCTTGACGGCGGCGAGACACCGACGGCGCGCCGGGTGCTGTTCGCGGCGGCGTGCTGGCTGCTGGCCGTTATTACCGGTGTGGGAGCGGTGGTGCTCGCCGCGGCCGGGGTCATGAGCAGCGACCCGTGCAGACCCGACGACACGGCGTTCATCTGCACCGATGCGGGGCAGAGCCTCGCGTGGTGGCTTCCACTCGCCGGCTGGGCCGCCTCGGTCCTGCTCGCCTGGATGATCGTCGCGAGAGCCGGCCGGCGGTCCGGACTTCGCAGCGTCGGGCCTGCGACCGGCTTGGTGCTCTATTCGGGCGTCGTGGCCGTCGAGTGGTGTCTCGTCATCAGGTGAGTTGCGTCCGCCTGGATGCAACCCCGGCCGAAGCCGCACACCATGCCGGTGCACTGCCGCGCAGCGTATCCGCTACCTCACGCGGATCCCGCGCTGGCTGCTGGCCGCACCGACCTCTTCGCCCAGCAGGTCACCGCCGCCACCCCGGATCCGTCTCTGGAGTCCGTCCTGACGCGGTCACCTACGAACCGGCTTGCCGCAGGTGGGGTGCCGCACCCTCGTCACTTCGGTCAGCTGCCCCGCACCAGCCACACTCCCGTGACGGCGAACGGGCTGCTCAGGTTGGCGACCACGGGACTGCGCGGGGTGCGCGTGCCGTGGCGAGGACCCGGCGCAACCCGTCAAAGGTCGCGAGCACGCGTTGCCCCTCTTCCTGCATCGACCGCAGTGCAGGGTCGTCGCTGATCTCAACGGTGAGGGCTTCGCGCCACAGCGCATGCTCGGCCCGACGCCACACCGGTTTGTCGGTGACCTCGACATCCACGAACCCGGCACGCGGCAATTGCCGGGCCAGATCCAGCTGCCGCAGTCGCGGCGACAGCCGTTCGTCGTCCGCGTCGAGGGCTTCCCAGCAGGTGACAATCACACGTCCGCCGGGGCGAACGATTCGACGGCACTCTCGCAATGCGTCCGGTAGCGGCTCGGCGAACTGGATGGAATCAACGATGAGCACCGCGTCGACCGACGCCGTGCTCAGTCCCGTAGCGGTCAGCTCACCCACGCGGAAGTCAGCGCGATCCGCCAGCCCCAACTCCCGTGCCCGGCGCTGGGCCTGCTCGATCGCGACGACGGAAAAGTCGATCCCCACCACCCGACAACCACTGCGTCGCGCGATCTCCAGCCCGTATCCGCCGCGACCGCACGCCAGATCGGCCAGAGTTCGCTCAGCACACAGGTCGAGCGCCGACACAACTTCATCGAGCCCAGCTTCGCCCAGCAGGCTGGTGGACTGCAGATCCGGCGGAAGCCCCAGCACCCGCCGCACGAGCTCATCGGCTATCGGCGACTCGGCCCGATCCGCGTACCAGCTGTCAAACTCCCCAGCACTCCTCGCCACCCTTCGACCATCTCACATCTCTCCACGCCCGGATGGGTGCCTGCCCGAACGGTCCGGCCAAGGACAGATCGGGTACGAATCTACCGGGGCGGGTACCCAAAAAGCTGGGTGACCACCAATAGCGTCGTCTGCCGGGGTCGCCTGCGTCATCCGTCGCGACCCCAGCCCGTTTGGTGCACGACATGCTGTGCCGGGGACTACCCGCGGCCGTAGCGCGGCTTGCACTCGACACTTCTGCCGCAGAACACGTCCAGTTCGATAGGATTTCGTCGTGCTCCGTGCCGCAGGTGCTGATATCTCGGAGCCGGTCTCAGGCGATGCCACAACCATTGATTCGCTCGCATCGGCCGCGATACACCGGGCGTGCGAGCAGCCAAAGTGCAGGACTGGTCGCCTGACCGCCTGCTCGACCACATGACCGCGGTGTCCCTCGGTCCAGATGGCTCGAACACCAGCTTTGACCCTCTCGCCGCAACATTCAAGCTCGTCGCTCGCTGACCGGCATACGGCTCACCGGTGACCTCGTTCGCGGAGCGAGCTGGCCAGCAGAATTCCTTCCGCGCCACCGCAGACGCGAGCCAGTCTGACATCGCCAGCACGGTGAACCCATCCGAGCCGGTGTCGGATCAGGCACTCGCACCGGAAATGGACACAACCCAGAACCGAAGTCCAGAGCAAGTCTGGAGCGGGCGCCGCGCGGGCCGGGCGGTTCCACGACGTCCCGCTGTAGCCATGGGTCTGGCCGCAGTACCTGCGCCGCAGCTGCCGGAGGCCGGACGATCAGCTACGACCACTCGGTCAACTTGCGCACGACCACGTGCAACCTCCGCGAGGAGAACCACCTCGACCGGCGACGTGGCTGGAGCTCCCCGTCGATCCAGGAGATCGATCGCAGGCGTCGCCCGCTGACCTCGTGATCGATCTCAGAGCATCGAAGATCCAGGGGACGCGCACGGAAATCGTCTTGGGACTGGACGGGAACCAGGTCGGCGGGCTGAGCGTGCACTTGTGCGATGCCGACGGACACACAGTGATCTGCCAGATCGAGGTCAGCGCGCCCTATCGACGTCGTCGCGTCGCACCCTTAATTCCTGGCGCCGCACGCTGAGCATCTACGGCAAATTCCGCTATCACGGTGCCGACGACCTGCGTCGCCGTCTCGACACTCTCACCGCAACCCGCCGTAACCGCAATGTTTGACTCTTCAGTCGAGTCCAAAGCCAGCGTTACCGCCTGCGGATACCCCACGAACGGCCCGGTTCACTCACCTCATGGCGGTTTCGTGAGTTCGCCGACTCCATGCCTTCGCCGCCACAGCAGGGTCGTCCGCGGCGGCCACCACTTCGACGTACGAAGGTGTCGACGCGGCTCGGAGCCTGTTCTCCTTGGTGTATCCCCGAACTACACACCGCCGGGACTCGACCAGGAGCCCATAGCGTGCGTGGCGGGTGATCGAACAGTGGACGATGTCGTATCGACGTCGTATCGGTGACTCCAGGGACCTCCTGCAACGTGTCCGTCTACGGCTTGTTGGCTCGTCATTCGCTCGTGGTGGTGGCCGTGTACACGATGGCGGGTGTCCGGTTGTTGGAGGGCTTGGTGCGGATCGCGCCCTTCGTCGGTCGAGGGACGGAACCGCCGAGTGGCGGAGCTGGGTTGCGCGCTGTGCACGGCGGTGGCAGGGCCGCTGGTTTCGAGGTCGGGTTCGAGCCTGCTGAGAGAGCATTCAGTGGACGATGACAGTCGCGACGTTCCTCGCGCCCGCCTGCGCCGCGGTGATATCGACCCTTATTTCTCAGTTTTGGTTGCGCCACGGCGGAGTCACAGTAGGGTGCTGCCCGGGCACGGTCTGTCATACGGACAGGACCGGGAGCAGGGGAGCGTTATGCGTAGGCCGTGAATGCTCTGGGCCGCGATCTGCGGCTGGTGCAGCAGCAAGCCGGTGAGCTGGACGCGCGGCTGGCGGCCGCCCGGCACACGGGACGTCCAACCGATCAGCTGGTCACCGCCGTGGTGACCGGCCAAGGCGCACTGCTCGATCTGCGCATCGAGAATCGGGCACTCGCCGGTACGAACGCGCACAAGCTGGGCTGTCGATCGTCGAAGCGGTCCACGCCTCGCGCGCCGCGGCCAGCGCGGCGGCGGCACCGCAGTTGAACGCCCTGTTCGGCAAACAGCCTCCGGCCTCACCAGTCAGCCCGCCTCCACCGGCGAGCGGGCTCGCTGCGACGCCGCGGCCGGGACCAGCGCCGGAACCCGTCCGCCGCCAGCCCATCGCCGAGGACGACCCGAGCTTCGAGGAGCTCGATTTCCTGACCGACGAGGAGCCGCAGCGGGACGGTGGTCGCTGGTGAACAGCGAAGAGCAGCTCTATCACCTGTCGAAGGAGATCGACGCGCGTGGCCGCGGTGGAGCAGGCGGCACGGACCGGTGAAAGCCTGCCCACCAGGGTGCCCATCGGCACCGGGCTGGGCACGGCGACCGTCGACGGGCTCGGCGGTCTGGTCTCGGTCGAGCTCGACCGGGACGCGATCGCCGGGCAGTCCGGCATCCCTTCCGGCATCGCCGACTGCGTGATCGAGACCTACGGCAAGGCGATCGAGTTCATCGGCACCTGCGCCGTCGAACTCGGCAAACTCGGCTACAAGACGATCGTCGCGATCGTGACCTCGGCCATCCCCATCGTCGACGTCTTCGCCTCCAAGGACGTCATCGACGCGGTCGTGGACGCGTTCGCGACCCTCATCAACTCCATCAACGGATTGTTCGCCCAGGCCATCACCACGCTGGGCCACTTCCGCGGGCAGGCCACCGCCCTCGTCCAGGGCAACACCAACTTCCCCGACATCCCCCCGATGCCCGCCAACTCCGGAATGGACAACGAGAAGCAATGGCGCGTCGACCCGACGGCGGCGCCGGCATGAGGACGGCAATCCTCGGCTGTGCGGCACTGGTGTCGGCGAGCCTGCTCGCCGGGTGCGGCCCGTCGGAGCCCGAGCGCGTGCTCGCCCAGCCGCCCGCGCCGGTGCAGACCGGCGCTCCACTGCCCCCGGACCACGTCGATCAGCCCGTCGACCTGACGAAATTCGACACCGACCCGTGCAGCCTGCTCACCACGGAGCAAGTCGCCGCGGTGGTGGCCGATCCACCCGACGGCGTGCGCCCGGTCAGGCAAACCACCGCGCCTACCTACGGGTGTTCGTGGGTTGAGCCCTTCGGTGCGAATGCGACCGCTTCGAAACCGGCCAACGGCCCGCGCACCCTCACCGAGCTGTCAGCGACGGAGGCGAGGAAACACGACGAACTGGAGCCGTGGACCGAAACATCCATCGACGGCCTGCCCGCCATCGTCTACCACCAGCGCGGCAGCACCGATGACTGCTCGGTGGCGGTACAGGTCACCGACCAGCAGATGCTCACCTTCGAGATCGTCGGCAAAGACCTGCCGGGCAACTACTGGGCCAACGACCGCTGCGGCGGCGTCGCGAAAATGGCCGAAGCCGTCATCGGCAACCTCCGCAAACCCTGACCCGGCACAACCACCACGACAGCACATGACCGGAGCCAGCCCGGACGCCACCGCCCTGTGAAGGAGCGCATCGACTCCAGCTCGGCGAGAGCGTGCGCCGCCGGCGGCGAGCCCTCGAACGAGCTCGCCGCCAACGCGACTGGCTCGCTCAGCGCACCGAGGACGACTTCGTGCTCACCGAGACCGGCTCCGGACCTGGCACCCAGCTGATCGCCCAGTCCTACCGCGACGCGGCGTCATGCTGCTGTCGAAGGTCGAATGCACCGTGGACCCATCGGCACGGCGATGCCCTACCTGCCCGGCATCGCGGTGAACACCGACAACGGTCCGTTGCGCATCCTCGGCGCCTGCGTCCCCTCCCGCCTAGGCCACGGAAGCAAAACCACCCGCACCAGAGATCACCCCGCTCGTCGACGAACGCGCTGTCATGCCGAATCGCGTGCGTCGAGGGCCTATGGTCGTGTGCCCGGCTCCCCCGCCGGACGCTCAGGTCAGCGGTCCTTCTCTTGGGGAAGAAGGGCACGCAGCACCCGAGCAGCGCCGGTGGGGCTCGCCTCGCGTACGGCGGGTTCGCCGAGGGTGACGGCGGTGCGCGCAGGATGGTCAGAAGGGCGGCGTCGCGTCGATTGTCACAGAGTGAAAGCCAGGTGAGCACGGCTCCGCGGGCGGTCGCGTGGATGACCGAGGCCGCGAACTCCTCGTCGACGCGCAGTAGGCCGCCGGCGGCGAGGCGGTGGATGCGTCCGCGCAGGATCTCCATGCCGGCCTGATAGGCGGCCGAGTCCGTGCCGCGTCGTTCCCGCGCGCACCGGTCGCGGTGACTTGCTGGTCGCCGGCGGCCAGGGCCGTCCGGCCGGTCACGTGGCGCGGCACACCCGGCGGTGCCGATGACGCGGCACTGGTCGCGATCGACGACACGGGCGGGCGTCCTTCCCTTCTGGACGGCCGACCGGATCGCCCGGCGGAAGAAATGCACGGAAAGCGCGTCGCGCACGCCTGAAAGCCTGGCCCTGGATCCGCTGACCGCATTCGCACCCGGTCCGCCCACCTTTCGGAACTGATCTCACCATCACAGAGAGATAGGATCTCTGGCGCGCCGAATCGCGAGGTCTCCATCGCCTGACCGACCGGCAACAAGACGCGTGTTCGCATGTACCGCTCGGTGGCACACGTGCCGTCAAGCGCTGCGCATGCAGGTCGTCCAGCTTGACTCATCCGATCTTTGGTGGTTCCCTGAGTGGACCGCCGCGGAAGTCACCGGGACTGACTGTCACCCGATTCCGGGAGTGCGGATGAGCGTATGGCGAATACGGAACCGGACCGGAATCCTCCCCCGTCCGGGACGGACCGTCCGGAATTCCCCGCCGTCACCGCCTTCTCCCTAATCGGACATTCGCGGCCAGAAGGCGCTTTCTCGCCGGTACTCTACTGAATTCACCATCCGAGGAGCTGACATGGTCCCCACCCTTTCCCCGACCCGAAGTCGCAGCGCATTGGCCGCGGCCGGCGTCGCCGGACTGCTCGCCGTCTGCGGTCCGATGGCCGCCCCGGCCGGCGCGGCCGCCGGGCCCCGGACACTGACCGCGTCGTCACCGGGCCAGCTCACCGCGGCTCTGGCACAGGCGCGGCCGGGCGACCGGGTCGAGGTGGCCGCCGGCGCCTACGCCACCGGCCTGATCCGGGTGCCGCACTCGGGCACCGCGCAGGCGCCGATCACCATCGCCGCGGCCCAGCCCGGGCAGGTCCGGTTCACCGGGGCCGGCGGGCTGGACCTGACCGGTGCGTCCCACGTCGTCGTGCAGGGCTTCGCGTTCGACAACGACGCCGGGCTGACCGTGCCGGGCAACGCCGCCGCCAACCGGATTACGCGGAACACCTTCAGCGGGAATCCGGGCGGCGCCGACCTGACGGTGAAGGCCGACGACACCGAGGTCGACCACAACACGTTCCAGAACCGGACGACGCAGGGGGTCTACCTCCAGGTCGTCGGACCCGGCGCGCACGACATGGCCCAACGAGTCCACGTGCACCACAACTACTTCTACAACCACCAGTACCATGGCGCAAACGGCGGCGAGTCGATCCGCTTCGGTCTCTCCGGCCGCCAGCACGCGGTGGCGAACGGGCTGATCGAGGACAACCTGTTCGCCAAGGCCGACGGCGACTCGGAAGCGATTTCCATCAAGTCGACCAGCAACGTGGTGCAGTACAACACGATCGTCAACAGCCGGGGAACGATCTCTTTGCGGCACGGGTGGAACACGCGCGTCGAGGGCAACATCCTCATCGGCGGCAGCACCGGCATCCGCTTCTTCGGCAACAACCACGTCATCGTCAACAACGTCGTCGAGGACACCACGGGCCCGGCGATGGAGGTCGGCGGCGGCGAGGTCCGCGACGACACCACCAGCGGCACCGATCACGAGGCCGCCGACCACTGCCTGGCCGCGTTCAACACGCTCTCCGGCAGCGGCCCGCTCGTCTGGTACAACAGCGGCAAGCCGTTCCCACCGTCGGACGACACGCTCGCCGACAACATCCTGCTCGGCCACGGCCAGCCGGCGGCCAAGGAGAGCGGCACGTCCTCGCACTTCACCGGCAACATCCTGTTCGGCTCCCCCGCCGGCACCCTGCCCGCGGGCGCGTACAAGACAGTCGACCCGAAGCTGGTGAAGGACGCACACGGCCTGCTGCGGCCCGCCGCCGACAGTCCGGCGATCGGCGCGGCGACCGGCTCGTTCCCGCAGGTGACGCTCGACATCGACCAGCAGACCCGGCCGGCCGCCAAGGACACCGGCGCCGATCAGCACAACATCGCCACCCCGGCCCGGCCGCTGACCCCGGCCGACGTCGGCCCCAACGCGCCGTAACCCCTGCATGCCGGGCCTCGACGCGGACTCCAGCGCCGAGGCCCGGCGTTCTTGCGTCGCTCGCCGAGTGCCGTGACCGGGCAGCAACTCAGGAAGAGGGGGCCTAGACATGCAACGACCTGCTCAGGTCACGGCATCGCGGACCCCGGCGCCCGTCCAGGCGGCGCGGGTACTGCTGACCGCCGTAGCGATCAGCCACCTGGTCGTGCCCCTGGTGATGGGGCTCAAGCAGAACACCCTGCTCGCCCAGATCGCGATCCAGCAACCCGATTTCGGCGCGGCTGAGGTCGCCCGGTCAGCCACTATCGCCGTGACGTCCAGGGCCACCTTGCTGTCCATGGCGTTCAGCGTCGTGTCTTGGTCATCCTCGCCGTCCTGAACGCACGCTTCTGCCGCGATGAAGGCTTTTCACTGATCGCGCTCTGGACTGGCTGACAGTTGCGACCCCACCGCTCTCGATGCGTCTACCTGCAGGACGAGCCCCATCATCGACCGGGAGGCGGGCCACAGCCCACTGCATGCTCAGGCCAGCAAGGCTTGCAGCTTGGCTTCGTTGGCCGGCTGATCTGGCGCACGGCGTTCCCGAGCAGCGCGATCCGGCCGCGTGACCACGAGTCCATCCGGATCTGGAACACGAAGTCCGGTGCGGCTTGCAGCGCCCGCAACAGCCGGGGAACCTCCCACCCGCCACCCGAGAACCGTTGCACCACAAACCCCGGACTGGGGTCTCGCTCGCGCACGAACCCTGGCCAGCGGGCATACCCGTGACGACACCAGCCCGGAGCAGGGCTACTTCCCTCTGGACGAACCGACCGTCCAGTCGCCGACGCGATCCTGCACATCAACAACGCAGACACTCTCACGGCAAGCGGCATGGAGGGCGACGAGTACCCGGTCCAGTTCACCTACGCAGGCGCCAACGAGTCGACGGGCGGAAACCCGGCTCCACGGCGATCTCCTGCCGCTCGGTCAAGTCCGCGCCCCGAGCACGGACTCGGCGGTGGTCCAGTCGTCCAGCACGTGCTTGCTCTGATCGGGGAGTGTGGATGGCGGAGGGTCGGCGGCTGGGTGACGATGCCGCTGAACCGAACAACCCGGAAGGACTGACCATGGCTGTCACCGGCCCGATCTCTCACGTCGTCATCATGGTCCAGGAGAACCACACCACCGACAACTACTTCCGGTCCATGGCAGCCTTCGGCGCCAACGTCGCGAACCGGTGGCCCACCTCGCCGAACCCGCCGAAATCGGACCAGCCGCACGACCGGCACGCCTACTACCGCTGGCTGACCAAGAAGATCACCGGCGCCCATGTGCAGTTCGACACCGTCAAAGATCTTCCGTTCTACGCCTGGCTCGCCGCCCGCGGCGCGTTCATCGAGAACCATTGCGCCGGCTACGGCACCAACTCCACGCCGAACCACCTGCTCATCGTCGGCGGTCAGACGCCGACGCTGCGCAACCCGCCCCCTGGTCAGGCTCCGCCGCTGTGGGACATGCCGTCGCTGCCCGGCCTCGCCGCCGACCACGGCCTCAGCTGGAAGGCCTACACCGGCAGCAGTGGCTACCCCGTCGAGTTCTACCAGCAGCTCAAGGGCTCCCCGAACATCGTCCGCTCGGCCGACATCATCACCGACGCGCAATCCCGGACCTTGCCCGCACTGTCGATGGTCTGGCACGACTCGCCCTACGACGAGCACCCGCCCGCGAACGTGAGCAACGGGATGGACGCGATCTGGCAGATCGTCGACGCGGTCGTGAAGGCGGGCGCCTGGGAATCGACCGTCTTCATGCTGACCTGGGACGACTGGGGCGGCTACGACGACCACGTGGTCACACCCAACGTCGAGACCAGCCTCGACGGCGTCCAGCTCGCCTACGGACCCCGCGTCCCGCTGCTGATGTTCGGCGGACGTGTCCGGCCGGGCATCGACCACCGCTGGTCGTGGCACCCGAGCATCCCCAAGACCGCCATCGACCTGCTGGGCCTGCCCAAACTCGGCGTGCCCAGGATCGACGGCGACAAGGGCCTCGCCGACCTCGTGGACCTCTCCGGCTCACCGGAACTCAACCCGGCCCCGCCCGCGCACGGCACGAAGATCACCCAGCCCGTCCCGCCCAAGCCCGCTCCGACGCCGGCCCCGGTGCCCCCTCCCCCGATCGCCAAGCCCACCACGGTCGGCCCCATCGTGCTGCGCGATGGCTCCGCCTTGCCACCACCCGATGACGTCCCACTGCGGTGAACCCGGCAACCCCGCGTCTTCCAGACGACGTCGTCTGCGGCGTCGGCCACGCGCGGCTCGCTCGGCACCGCGGCCACTGGGCGCGGTGGCGGGCATCGGGTAGCCCAGCGGTGCCGGGTCAGCGGGATACGCACTCCCCTGCCGGACGCCGGACACCTCGGGCCGGTCACCGACCACCGAGGTCACGCTCGCCGCGATCGAGCGGCGATCTCGCGCAGCTGCACACCGGACGGGCAGGCACCGGCGTGAGGTCAGGCGGCGAGGTCGCAGACGGCGACGACCGTCAACGCGTTCTGCGGATTCGTCTCCCGGTTCTTGCGTGCCGCGTCGCGGCCGTCGACGTTGATCTCGCAGCCGAACGTGTCCGGCAGCTCGGGACGTGACCTGCCTGCTCGGGTTCCTCGCGCAGCTGCTGCCGTACTCGTGCCGGGTCAACCCCTCCCCGGCACGTCCCCACCGATTGCCTCGCAGGCGGCGGCCTTCCTGCGCCACCACGGCCGAGACCGGGTCGTCGTGCGTTCGGCGGGCTCCGCGCCGGACGACGCCGTCAGCTCGGCCGTCGTCCAGGTTATGCCGCCGCGGCATCCCGGCCGGTTTGCCCTCATCGCAGGTTCGCCGCTGCTAATGTCCGGCCGGTGAAGGTGTGGTGGTGCGGTTTCGCGGCGGGCGCCGGCCTGCTGCTTTCGGCGTGCGCGGGAGGCGGGTCAGGCACCGGCGTGGTGGTCACACCGACGACGACGGCGCCGTCGACGACCCAGGCACCATCCACATCGGACTCGCCGGCGACGACCACGGCCCCGGCGACCACGCAGACGACAGCCCATCCACCGACGGCGACCACGACAAGGAAGCCGACGACCGAGCGCCGCCCCACCACCCGGCGGCGTCCCCGCTGACCTCAACTGCGAGGCGTCGCCACGCTGACTCGGCACACGCGCCCGCGCTCGGGCATCCGATCGAACGGCTCGCGCAGGAGAAGGGGGTGACCTATCACACCGTCGCCGGTCAGAGGGTGCCGGTCAGGGCTTGGAGGGCGAGGCTCGCCGCCGCGACGGCGACCCAGAGCAGGCCGCCCAGCAGCAGCGGCCGGGGCCCGGCGCGGCGCAGGTCGGCCGGGCGCATCGCGAGCCCGATGCCGGCGAGCGCCGTCGTGATGAGGAACGTGCCCAGCACCGACAGCGCGGGGTGCCAGGAGCCGGGGACGACGCCGAGGGTGTTCAGCGTCGCCGCGGCGATGAACCCGAGCAGGAACAGCGGGACGATCTTCCGCCACGGCAGCGCGTGGACGCCGGAGCCCGGCCGTCCGGCCTCGCGGCGTGCCTTCAACACGGCCAGCACCATGACGATCGGGATCAGCGTGAGCGTGCGGGTCAGCTTGACGACCAGGCCGTACGAACCGGCGTCGCCGCCGTAGGCGTAGGACGCGGCGACGACCGACGAGGTGTCGTTGATCGCGGTGCCCGCCCACAGGCCGAACGCGTGCGCGTCCAGGCCGAGCAGATGCCCGAGCGGCGGGAAGAGCAGCACGGCCGCGATGTTGAAGGTGAAAATGGTCCCGATGGCGTAGGCGACTTCCGCTTGCCGCGGCTTGATGACCGCGGTGGTGGCCGCGATCGCGGACGCGCCGCAGATCCCGGTGCCGACGCCGATGAGGGTTTGCGTGTCGCCGCGGACGCCGAGCCACCGGCCCAGCAGCCACGCGCCGCCGAGCGCGACGGCGAGCGTGCCGAGCATGACCGGCAGCGACTGTCCGCCGACCCGCAGCACCTGCGACAGGGACAGCCCGGTGCCGAGGACCACGATCGAAGCTTGCAGTACCGGCTTGGCCGCCACCGCATAGCCCGGCGCCCACCGCTCGCCCCGCAGTGCCGGGACGACGGCGGCGGTGACCGCGCCGAGCACGATGCCGAAAACCGGGCCGCCGACGACCGGGACCAGTTCGCCGAGCGCGGTCGCGACCGCCGCGACCACGACGGCCACCAGCACGCCCGGCAGCGCCCGAGACCGGCGGGCGGGCGACGCCGGCGCCGCCACCGGTGCGTCTCGGAATGTGGTCACCAACGCCTCCCTGCCCAAATGTACGTACAATTAAGCTAGATGATGTTCGGACATTTGGCCACCGGTAGGGTCCGGCGGGACAGTCGGGAGGAAGCCATGGCGCCGCGGACGCTCAGCCGCTCGGGCACCGAGCCGCTCTGGCGCCAGCTGCAGCGCGAGCTGCTGACCAGGCTCGACGCCGGCGAGTTCGCCGACCGGTTCCCGGGCGAGCTCGCACTGGTCGACGAGTACGGCGTGAGCAGGCACACGGTCCGGCAGGCGCTGCGGCAGCTGCGCGCGGAGGGCGTGATCGTCGCCGAGCGCGGCCGGCAGCCCCGCGTGGCGCCGCCGGCGGAGATCGCCCAGCCGATGGGGGCGCTCTACAGCCTGTTCGCGTCGGTCGAGGCGGCCGGGCTGTCGCAGCACAGCGTCGTGCGGACCTTCGACGTCCGCGCCGACGCCCTCGTCGCCGAACGGCTGAACCTGGAAGCCTCCACCCCGCTGATCTACCTCGAACGGCTGCGCCTCGCCGGGGACGAACCCCTCGCCCTCGACCGGGTCTGGCTCCCGGCCGACCTCGCGCAACTGTTGCTGCAGGCGGATTTCACCCACACCGGCCTCTACGCCGAACTGGCCCGGCGCACCGGGATCAAGCTGGATCACGGCCGGGAAGAGGTGCACGCGGTCATCCCCACCGCCGCCGAACGCGCCCAGCTGGCGTGCGCGCACGACGTCGCGGCATTCGCGATCAACCGGCTCAGCCACGCGCGCGGGCGACCGGTGGAGTGGCGCCACACCCTGGTCCGCGGCGACCGGTTCGCGCTGACCGCGGAGTTCTCGGCGGCGGGCTACCGGCTGCTCGGACCCGCCTGAGCGACCGTCGGGCCGTCGGAGCCCGGACCAAGGTCGAAGGCAGCGATCGCGCCGCCCGCGATCCGCCCACCCTCCGAGCTGATGTAAACCGTGCCGCAAGACCCGGACTTCTCCGCTGGCCGCCCCGGCTGCGGCTCGAGCCCACGCGGAACTCAACGGTGAGCACTTAGGTCGCGACCTGGCTTGTCCTGGTCGCCCTGATCGTCCGTCTTCTGCGCAAGAGCGGCAGGCGTGAGCAGCTCGACCGGTACCGCATCATGCAGTTCGCGGCGCGCAATGGGCTGGGTTACCGGATGAAGGTCGAGGATCCGGAGCAGGCTGCCGGGATTTTCGCGCTCGGGCGGGGACGGGTGGCGTCCGATGTGGTCGTGTCCGAGGTGCCGCGTCCGATGGAGTTCGGCCGGTACCAGCATGTCACCGGGCTCCGCGAGATGGCGGCTCTCCTGGCCCGGTACGCCGAGCGCCCGGTCGACCTCGAAATCATCCAGAACCGGCTTTGCTTCTTCGCCAAGAAACCCTTCGTCACCACCGACCCGGATTCCTGGCGCTGGTCATTTCCCTGCTCGTCGACACCGCCGTACGCCGCTCGCCGATTGGTTGCGCTGTTGGCCGTGCGAGGACAGGTAGACGAGCTGGAACGGCAAGTGGCGGCGGGAACCTTCGACTGCCGCTACGTTGTTCAGCTGGCGCCCAGCCAGGTGATCGCGGCCGCCGCGGCACCGACAACGGTGGCGAGCAGCACCAGCCGCACCTTGACCTCGGAGTGGACACTCAGCGGGCGGCGGACGACAGGCAACATGGCAACCTCCGTGGCTGTTGTTCGAGTTGATCACGCAAGGGAGTCGAAAATTCAGCGATAAAGAGCGAAGAGCAGACGGCGGATGTCTTCGACGCTCGAGCCGCTCAGCGTCGCCAGCGGGGCGAACGCGTACTCGGGAACCAGCACCTCCGGCGTCGAAGCGTCCCGGAGCCGGACGCGAGCCCAGCGGCGCAGCGACTCCAGCGGCGCGGACTCGTCCTCGGCGAGCCGGTTCAGGTCCAGCGGGACCGGCCACTGGCCGCTCATGCCCAAGCGATCACCGACTCGCTCCAGCAGTTCGTGCGCCGATTCGCCCAGGGCCACGCAGATCTCGCTGAGCCGCAGCACCGCACACTGGCGAACGCCGGACTCGTATGCCGCCAGGGTGGAGGTCGAGACCGTGCCGTCCAGTTCCGCGGTCAGCTGCTGACGGGTGAGGCCTCGCCTTCGCCGTGACCGCTGCAGCTCGCTGCCCAGAACCCGCCGGTACTCGGTGAGGTCGAACTGGCGAGTTACGGGCACGGCTTCGCCGGTGGCCATCGCGCGAGCGGTCATACCGAGGCGACTGCACCCTCGTGCAGCCATGACGACGATTCCGCCCAGTAGAGCCAACCGTCACCCACACGGGTTAGCTCACATGCGACTCCGCCAACGGACTGCTCTGCCGGGGCTGCGGCGCCGTCCGCACCGATGAGGTCGGCTACCGGTGCCTGCGCGCGCTCGCCATCGGCATGAGCGCCGGCTCTGAACCCGTCTTGCCTGCGGACGGGACCGTCGGCCACCCGAGGTGCGCACTCGCCGGGACCAGACGGCGAGGTGGAATCAGGCTCGGCGTTGAATCAGGCGGTTGCGCCGAGCCGGCGAACGCCGACTTCGGCAAGCACGAGGTCGAAGTTGGGGGTGGCCGCCGACTCGGACTGGATTGCCTCACCACTGCTGTTCATCGGTGCGTCCCGTGCCGAGCGGCGCGGGCGCGCGGGCGGCGCCGGTCGCTGCGAACGTGCCCCTTGCCGGCGCGGCCGGACGTCATCAGTCCGCTGAGGACAGTCGCGGGCAGACCGACGATCGCTAACGCCATGGAGGTACTCCCGTGGGGTGCTGTGTTTCCGGACGCGCGGCGTGCCAGAAAAGCGCGAGGTCATGGGCGAGCTGCGCGGCAGGCAAACAGGCGGCGCGATGGGCCGCATCAGGCACAAGCCGAGCTGAGCTGGAAAGGACTACGTCGAGTTCGACCGCGAGTGCGCGGATGGCAAGGCGGATCGCGTCCGCGCGGCACGCGCCCGCCCTCGGTTCCACCCGGCGCCGGCCGTCGGGCAGATACCCGCTGGGCACGACGTACAAGGTCCTCGGCGAGGTTCGCGGAGCGAGATACCGGCTCGCCGCAACGTGTATAGCTCGCGTGTAACTCGCGAGCGGGCCGGCGGCACCGCACGGGCCGGCCAGCACCACCGCCGCGTTCGCGGCGGCGGCGAATCCCTGCCGCGAGGCCCGAAGCACCGGACCGGCCGCAGCCGGGCGCACGGCACGCAGACGTCCGGTACACGCATCCAGCTGCGCCAGCGCCGTCAATTTCGCTTCGATGACAACCGCTGTCCGCACGAGCTCCATAGGGCGAGACAGTACGGGCAGGAGGTATTGCACCGACGGGCGATCGGAGGACAACCCAGACGCCAAAATCCCACCGTGGAGCACTAGCCTCGCCCCGGAATCGTCACTCGATCAGGTGACGTGGAGGGGTCGAGCCTACGGTAAGCAGATCCGCGTCGACGACGAGATCTTCCGGCGACCAACAGGCCACCACGGCAGCCACCGACACGACGACCTACGCGCTACTGCTGGGACCTGGCTCTGCGTACTCGCAGGCGTCCTGGCCTTGCCCCTGGCAGGCTGCGCGGCCACTTCCGGCGACGACGCCACGCAGAGCAGCCCGGCACCACCCAGCACCCCGACGCCACGATCGGCCGCCGCCGCCCCGGCCGCATCCGGCGTCCCGATGCCCAACCCGCAGGCTCCCGCCTACACCGGACTGGGAGCGCACCTCGCCGTCGTCGAATACGGGGCTGACGCGACCAGCAGCTCGCTCACCCCGCCGCCCAACGCGTTCGAAATCGCGAACCTGCCGCCCGAACGGGAAGCACCCGCCAACGAAAACCGCGGCAGCAGCGGCGAAATCGAACCGCGCGCGGATCCGGCCAAGACCGAGCTGGTCATCTGCCTGACCGCCGCGCGGCCGACCGCTACGACGCCGGCCGGCAGGTGCCGGCTCTCCGAAGTCGACATCCCCTCACCTTCGACGTCTACCCGGCAACCTACGACTTCACCGTCTACGAGGCCCGCACGGGCACATCCCTCGCGGCGTTCTCCCTCCCCGGCGACGACGCCGTCGCGCAGTCCTGGCCGAGCAGCGCGAACGTCGTCGGCTCCGAACACTTCGGCCCGCACATCAAGCCGGCGACCTTCACCACGCAGGTGCGCGACCTGATCACCCGGACACGCTGAACCGGGCGGGTGCGGGCCGGGTTTCCGGGCACCGGCGCGTCCGCACCAGCCGAAGGTTCTGGGCAGCCGGCCTGGCAGGGCCGCCGCTCCTGTTGCCGCGTTGGGTGTCGCGCCCGGCCAATTAAGCCGTTCGATGTCCGGCAAGTCCGCCATCGCACCCGCCTTGCTCCCCTGGGTACTGACGGTGCCGACTCTCCCGTGGTTCCGTTACCGGTGCAAGTTCCGAAGAAAATCCGCGTCACCGAAGCCCATGTCGCGCATCTTGTGCGACGGATACGCGCTGGCACTCCGGAGGCTCCGGGATGGCCGGTGAGCAGTCCGGCGCCTAGTCCCATTGCGCCGGCTCGGAGGCGAAATTGTGGACGTCCCAGTAGCCCACACCATGAGCCGGCGGCCGCGGAGGCCGCTCAGCCTCGCCTCGAAACGCGCACCTCGAATGCGTAGGTGTTTCTGTTGCCCTCCACGGTGAATCGGTCGCCTGACTCGCTGAACCAGCACGCTACCGCCGGCTCCTCGAGCACCACCGTGCACAGCGGGCGGAACGTGCTCAGTTCGTAAGCGGTGATCCGGCCGTCTTCCGTCGTCGTGACCATGACCGTCCGATCCGGGTTCACCGCCAGCGCGCGGGGTTTCGGCCACACGATCTCCGCCACGAGCGCGCGGTCCGGGACGGTCCGCAGCTCCAGGCGCTCGTCCGGCCGGCCGAAGACCTTGCGGGCGGCGTGCGGCAGGACTCCGTAGTCGGTGCAGGCCTGCGCGCTGCTCATGACCCACGAGAACCCCTCGGCGGTGCAGGCCTCCACCGCCAGCAGGCCGTCGGCGCTCGTCACGACGAGCGTGTCCTCGGTGGCTGTCGTGCCGCTGACCAGGGCCCCGGACGGCAGGGGCCGGAACACGACCCCGGGTGGTGGTTCCGGTGGCCGAGCGACGTTTCCGGACAAGGGCTCGATCCGGTCGATGGCGTCATTGCCGAACAGGCGGACGGTCGAGTCGACCGATGCCGCGGCCAGCACGCCTCCGTCGGTGCTCCAGGCCAGGTCCGTCACCGCGGCCGTCCGGATGTCGGCCACGACGATCGGGGCGTCCGGGGCGAGATCGGTCAGCGCGACCAAACCCCCGCCCCAGTAGCCGCCGTTCCCGGCGATCGCGAGCAGCTCACCGTCCGGCCGCCAGGCCAGGCTCGAGACCGTGTCGCAAGCCGATTGCACGTACTTGACCAGCACCGGCCGCCCTGTCGCGGCGTTCAGCACGGCGACCGCGAAGTCCATTCCGACCGCGATCAGGCGCCCGTCCGGGCTCCAGGCGACCGAGCGCATCGTCATCTCTGCGTATGCGGGTCTGTACTCGATCTGCCTGGGCGGGTCCGGGGAAGCCGGATCCGCCCAGACGTACAGCGCGTGGTCCGAGATCGCGACCAGACCGGCGTCCGGGTGCCAGCTCAGCGCGTAGACCGGGATGTCGTGGGTCCGGGTCGGGGCCGTGCTCGGCTCTGCCTGCGGACGCCAGACCCGCAGGCGCCCGCCGCCGGCGACCGCGAGCTGCGTCGAGTCCTCGTTCCAGTGCAGGTCGGCGACGCCGTTCAGGAACATGTCGAGCCAATGCAGGTGGTCGACGGCGAGCACCGAGCCGTCTCGCGTGTCCGTGACGACGGTGCGCAGCACCCACTCGGGCTTGGTGCCTGGGTGTCCTCGGCCGGCGAGCGGATGTTCGTGGAGGAGCTGGGCGAGCCACCGGCCGTCCGGGCTGAGCCGGGCACGGAGGACGAGGTGCTCGGACACGTCGACCGCCGGCCGGGCTCGTCCGGTCTCGGCGTTCCACACCCGCAGCGTGCCGTCGTCGCCGCCGACCGTGGCCAGCGTGCCGTCCGCCAGCCACTGCACCGACGACACCTGGCCGCGGTGCCCGGCGAGCGAACGCAGCAGAGCGCTGCTGCCGCATTCCGGCAGCGGCTCGACGGGCCGGAGAGACCAGGCGGGCAGTGCCTCGTCCACGTGCGTGACGGCGACGCGGCCGGACAGGTGGCAGTACAGGCTCAGCGCCGAATCGGTGCCGTGCAGCAAATGGCCGTACGACCTCAAGATCCTCAGCAGTGTCGCGAGTTCTGCATCATCTTCCTGCGTGGCCAGGCAGGCGGAGACGTCGGCTTCGGCCGCGTGCACCCCGTCCGCGTCGACGCGGCGAGCCAGATGTCTCAGGTCGACGCAAAGCGCCGCGAGCTCGTCCGCCGCCCCGGCGCCGATGAGGTGGTGGGCGAGTTGCTGCCGCACGGCGCTGCCGGCGCGGTGCCAGCCGTCCGGCGGCCGGACGGCGTCCAGCAGGCGACGGCTCGCCTCGCGAACCCGTTCCGGGTGCGTGCGGCGCAGGTGATCCCGGATGACGTCGTGCAGGCGCACGCCGTCTCCGGTCAGCTCGGCCAGCAGGGAATGGCGGAAGAACCGGTCGCACTCGCTGGTCATCGACACCGTGTCCAGACCCCACAGGGCGGAAAGCAAGCCGTAGGGCACCGGCAGCCGCTCGGGGAACGCCGCCAGCATCAGGTACCGCTCCAGCGACGCCGCACCGCACGGGGACGTGGCGACCAGCTCGTCGAAGCTCAGGCGGAGGGTGGCGGCGACGCCCGGGCCGCTGTCGGTGTCGGTGAGTTCGTCGAGCAGCGCCACCCCGGACCGGGTCAACGCGGCGTCCAGTTCCCGGAACGCCAGCGCCGGCGGGAGACGCCGGCGAAGGAGGCTGATCAGCACACCGTTAAGCAGCGACAGCGCCAGCGGCCACCGGCCCACTCGGTCCAGCAAGCTCACCGGTGGTTCGGCGGACGCGTCGACGTCCCGGCACAACAGCGCCCTGGCCTCGGCCTCGGTCATCGCGTCGACCACCCGCTCACGTCCCCGGACCAGGCCCGTCCGCCGGGTCGTCACCAGGCGTACGCAACGCGGGCCACCCACCAGGAACGGCGCCAGGTCGGCCCGGTTGCGCACCCCGTCGATCACGAGCAGCATCTTCCGGTCGCCCAGCGCCGCCGCGAACGCCTCGGTCGCGCCGGCCACCGAGGAAGCCCGCTCCGGGCGCCGGCCGGTCAGGACGGCCACGGCGTCGCACAGCTGGCCGATCACGACCGACTCGTTGGTCGCGCTGCCCAGGCGGAACCAGTAGACGCCGTCTCGGAAGTGCTGCTGCAGCCGCGCGCACGCCCAAGACGCGACCGTGGTCTTGCCGAAGCCGCCGGCGCCGACGAGCACCACCGGAGCCGGCTGCCCGGCCGTCAGCGCGGCGAGCAACCAGGCTCCCAGCTCGGGACGTTCGACCGTTCGCGGGTCGTCCTCGCACCGGGGAACCGGGCGGGCGGCCGTCCGGCTGCCGGGTTCGGGTGCGCGGCTCGCCAGCCGCCGGACCAGGTCGGCGTGCTGCTCCTTCCACCACTTCAGCTCGCCCAGCCGGCGCGTCTCCTCGGCCCGTGTTCCCGGTGGCAGCGCCGCCACGCAGACGCCGACCAGGCTCGACACCCGCTCCCACGGCGGCACGCGCACCCAGCCGCCCCGCAGAAGATCGCCCACCGTCGACGACGACAGCCCCGCGCGGCCGGCCAGCTCGGCAATCGACAATCCCGCGTGCCGCCGCAACTGATCGAGATCAGCGGCGAACACCGCCTGCAAGCGCGCCAAACCGCCCTCCCCGGCTTCGGTCGACCGGAAACCAGCGGAATCCGGTGCCCGGAATCCGGCCATGAGCAGCTTAAACAATTCCGACGGCCGAGAGCGACCGGGAACGGTTCTGCCGCGTGGTCCGGGTGGCCAGAGTGGTCACCACGTGTTCCCCCATTTGACCTAGGAGCAACTGATGACCGATGCCCGCGATCGCAAAGTCCGCCCTCTTCTCCGCGCTGTGCTCAGCGGAGTTGTTTCCGGGATCACCCGCGCTGTCGTCACGTGGATCGCCGGCCAACTCGGCCGGTGACCAGCGGTTGCTCCGGCCGGACAATCGTGCGGACTCGACCGGGCTTCCTCGCGGGACACGTTTCTGCCGGCCTGACTGCCGCCGGATCAGTCCCAGTAGTTGAAGAGCACTTCGCCCAGATCTGCCGGCTCCCAGTACTTCAGGTCCGCCGAGGTCAGCACCTGGAACTCCCGGAACTACGCCAGGACCACGACCAGCTCCGGAGCGTCGACGAACGTCAGTGGTCTGCCGGTGACCGCCGCCGCGTCGATCGCCCTCGGCTCGGCGACCGCCACCACCGGTTCCGCGCGTGTTGGTTCGCGTCATCGGTTTTCCACGGCGCCCGAGTACGGCGCGTCCGATCGACCGATTGACGAGCGGCGCTGGGCCGGTAGCGTGTGGGAGCGCTCCCAGAAGTCGACGGCAGGAGTCTCCGATGGTTGGTCAACGACGACGTCGCCCGCGGACCGGCACGGTGAGCGGTGGTGTCCTGGCCGCGTTGCTCGTCGCGCAAACCGTCGCGGTGCCACCGGCTTCCGCGGCCGGGCCGAGCCTGTCCGTCGACCTGTTCGCCGCCCGGCACGCCATCAGTCCCGACATCTACGGGATGAACGGTGGCGATCCGGCGCTCGTCGCCGAGCTCGGCATTCCCGTCTCGCGCTGGGGCGGCAACGCGACCAGCCGCTACAACTTCAAGAACCACACCTACAACACCGGCAGCGACTGGTTCTTCGAAAACATCGTCGCCGGGCCGGACAACACGCTCGAGGCGTACGTCCAGCGGAATCGGGCTCGTGGGACCAAGCAAGTGGTCACCGTGCCGATGACCGGCTGGGTCGCGAAGGACTCACCGGCGTCGCCGCACGCGTGCGGCTTCCCCGCCGCGCGCTTCCCGGCCCAGGATTCCTTCGACCAGTGGGACGCCGACTGCGGCAACGGCCGGCTGGACAACACGAACCTGACCGGGGCCGAGCCGGCGGACACCTCCGTCCCGGCCGACGCTTCCTTCGCCGGCGAAATGGTGTCGCACCTGGTCAGCCAGTTCGGCCCGGCGGCCCGGGGCGGCGTGCCGATCTACGAACTCGACAACGAGCCGGTGCTGTGGAGCTCCACCCACCGGGACGTGCATCCCCAGCCCGTGTCCGACGACGAACTGGGCACGAAGAGCACGGCGACCGCCGCGGCCGTCAAGACGGCCGATCCGCGCGCCGCCGTTCTCGGGCCGTCCGGCTGGGGCTACTGCGAATGGGTCGCCTCCGGGCTGGACGGCTGCGCGCCCGGCGCGGACGCCGCCGCCCACGGCGGGCTCAACCTGTCCCAGTGGTTCCTGAAGAACATGAAGGACGCGGGCGACGCCCGCGGCCGGCGTCTGCTCGACTACTTCGACCAGCACTACTACCCCCAGATCAGCGGCGACAAGACACCCGAGGCCGACGCGTGGCGGCTGCGGTCGACGCGCTCGCTGTGGGATCCGTCGTACGTCGAGGAGTCCTGGATCGGCCCGAGCGGCGTCAACGCCCCGCCGCTGCAGTTCATCCGCACGATGAAGAAGTGGGTCTCGCAGTACGACCCCGGCACCAAGACCGCCATCACCGAGTACAACTGGGGTGCGCTGGACGACATCAACGGCGCGCTGGCCGAGGCCGATGTCCTCGGGATCTTCGGCCGCGAAGGGCTCGACCTGGCCACCATCTGGGGCGAACCGAAACCGGCGGACCCCGGCGCGTACGCGTTCCGGATGTACCGCGACTACGACGGCGCCGGGAGCCGGTTCGGCGACGTGAGCGTCTCGGCGGCCAGCAGCGACCAGGGACAGCTCGCGATCTACGGCGCGCAACGCCGCTGCGACGGCGCCGTGACCCTCATGGTGATCAACAAGACGGGCGCCGACCTCACCGCGCCGCTGTCGATCGCCGGTGTTCCCGGCGCGGCCACGGCACAGCGGTTCACCTACGGCCCGGCCGACCTGTCGTCGATCGTGCGAGGTCAGGACCTGCCGGTGAGCCGCGGCCAGGTCACCACGGCGTACCCGGCGAACTCCATCACCCTGCTCGTCCTGCCGCGCCACGGAGGCCGGTAGCCGCGGCCTACACCGGGGAGCGAACGCCGGTGAGCTCTTCCGACAGCACCCAAAGGCGACGCGCGAGTTCGGGATCCCGCGCGACGGCCGTCCGGTCGATCAGCTGCGGCGCGCCGCGCAGGTGGGCGAAGCGGCTGGGCCCGGCGAAGCTGTTGCCGGGAATGTCGGCCACAGCCGCGTAGAGCACCGGAAGCGCGCCGTGCTCGGCGTCCTGGGCAAGCAGCTTGAACGCCAGCGCCCAGAACAGGTCGGCCGGACGGCGAGGTCCCGTGCGGCGGTAGATGTTCGTCGCGACCAGACCGGGGTGCGCCGCGTTCGCCAGGACGGCCGAGCCGGTCGCAGTGAGCCGGCGTTGCAGCTCCGCGGTGAACAGGAGGTTCGCCAGCTTGGAATTGTTGTACGCCCGGCTTTGCCGGTACGGCCGCTGCCGCCGGCCGAGGTCGTCGAGGTCGAGCCGGGCCAGGCGTTCGGCCTGCGACGCGAGCGTCACGATCCGGCCGGTGACGTGCTCCAGCAGCAGCGTGGTCAGGGCGAAGTGGCCCAGGTGGTTGACCCCGAACGTCGTCTCGAAGCCGTCCTTGGTGTGACTCAGCGCCGGCATCGAGACGCCGGCGTTGTTGATCAGCAGGTCGATCGGGCCGGTCCAGCTGGCGGCGAACGCGCGCACGGACGCCAGGTCGGCCAGGTCGAGTTCACGGACTTCGGTGCGGCCGGGGGTGTTCGCGGCGGCCTCGGCACCCTTGCCGACGTCTCGCACGGCGAACACGACACGGGCACCGGCGCCGGCCAGGGCGTGGGCCGTGGCCAGTCCGATACCGCTGGTGGCGCCGGTCACGATCGCGGTCGTGCCGGTCAGGTCCGGGACGGCCCCGGCATCGAATGTAGTCATGAGCAACAATGTAGACAGTGACAACTATGTCGTCAACGACTACTTCGGTTGTTAGGGTGGCGTCGTGGAAGACCGCGCGTATCACCATGGCCACCTGCGCACCGTGCTGCTCGAGGCGGCCGAGCGCGCGCTGCGCGAGCACGGCGTCGAGCGCCTCTCGCTGCGAGACCTGGCCCGGCAGGCCGGCGTGAGCCACGCGGCACCACGGCGTCACTTCGCCGACCGGCAGGCTCTGCTCGACGCCCTCGCCGAGCGAGGATTCGCGCGCCTGGCCGACGAAGCAAGCGCGGCGATCGACGACGCCGGCGCGGACCACCAGGCACGGTTACGCGGCGCGGCGACAGCCTTCGTGCGGTTCGCGATCGGCAACGCGGCGTTGCTGGAATTGATGTTCACCCGGAAGAACGACGAGCCGTCCGCCGCCCTTCAGGAAGCGTCCACGCGCCTGTTCACCACGATGGGCGCGGTGATTCACGACGCGCAGGAAGCGGGCACGCTGCCCGCGCACGATCCGGAACGGCTGAACCTGCTGTTCGCGGCCACCCTGCAGGGCATCGCGGTGCTCGTCACGTCGGGCCGGGCCCAGCCGGAGCAGGCGGACCTGCTCGTCACCGACGCGGTTCAGCTGTTCGCTTCGGGCCGGCTTTCGCGTTGAACCGGGCCTTCTTCTGCCGGTTTCCGCACGTGTTCATGTCACACCACCGGCGGGTCCGGCTCTGGCTGGTGTCGAAAAAGGCGGCCCGGCACGTCGGCGACGCGCACAAAGCCAGTTTTCCGTCCCGTTCACCCGAAATGATGTCGATGGCGTCGGCGGCGATCACGCCCAGCGCGTCTTCCACCGGAGACGCCGGACCGAGCTGCCACCGCCGATTCCCCTCGGGGGTCAGGACGGCCGCGGCCCGGCCCTGAACGCTGCGGTCATTGATGATCCGGACAGCAGACCCGGGCAGAGCTTCGTGGAGCGCGGCCGCTGTCGCGGCGGCGTGGATCGATTCCCTCAGTTCCCGGGCGAGTTCGAGCTGCGCGCCGGTGCAGGAATCCACGGCGAGGCCGTTGGCTTCGAGCCAGTCGACGAGTCGCTGCGGCGTGGGAATGCGTTCCACCGGCGTGCCGAAACGCTCCGACAGAGTCCCCGTGAAGCTGGTCGCCAGCACGCTGCCGAGGCGGAACGGCGGGAACTCACCGGGCATGGAACCAGCTTAGCAGGTTGCCGGTTGCCCGCGGGCCGTGTTAGAACCGTCTTAGCTGGTTCACCACCGGTCCCGACGACGAGGAGGCCTCATGCCCACCCCAGCCGGCGACGTGCACGCGTTCTCCGCCCACGCAACCGACGCCGACCTCGACGAGCTGCGCGCGCGGCTGGCTGCGGCGCGGCTGCCGGAAGCCGAGACGGCCACCCGGTGGGACCAGGGCGTTCCGCTGGCCGACCTCGTCGACGTCGTGGCGTACTGGCGGACCGGGTACGACTGGCGGGCGTTCGAAGCACGTCTCGACCGGATCGGCCAGTTCCGCACGACCATCGACGGCCTGGAAATCCACTTCCTGCACCGGCGATCCACGCGTGCCGACGCCACTCCGCTGATCTTGACGCACGGCTGGCCGGGCAGCGTCGCCGAGTTCGTCGACGTCATCGACGAGCTGGCAGACCCGGCAGACGCCGACGCGCCCGCGTTCCACGTCGTGGCGCCGTCGTTGCCGGGTTTCGGTTACAGCGGCAAGCCGGCCACGACGGGATGGGGAACCGAAAAGATCGCGGCCGCCTGGGTCGAGCTGATGGAACGGCTCGGCTACCGCAGGTTCGCCGCGCACGGCGGCGACTGGGGCGGCGTGATCACCACGATCCTCGGCGGCCGGTTCCCGGCGCAGGTGCTGGGCATCCACACCACGACCGCGCAGGCACCGCCCGGACTGCCCACGGACGGGCTGACGGCGGAGGAGCGCCGATGGACCGAGGAAACCCGCGATTTCTGGCGCGAGCGCGCGGCCTACGCGAAGCAGCAGGCGACCCGGCCGCAGACCATCGGGTACTCGCTCGTCGACTCACCGGTCGGGCTGCTCGCCTGGATCCTCGACAAGTTCGCCGAGTGGACGGACACCGAAGACAGCCCGTTCGAGACGGTTTCCCGGGACCGCGTCCTGGACGACGTCACGCTGTACTGGCTGACGCGGACCGGAGCGTCGGCAGCCCGCATTTACCACGAGAGCCACGATTCGCTGGACCCCGAGCTGCGAGTGGACGTGCCGTCGGCGATCACGGTGTATCCCCGCGACATCGAGAAGTACCCGCGTCCCTTGGTGCAGCAGCGGTTCCGGCAGATCGTCCGCTGGCGGGCGCCCGGGACCGGAGGACACTTCCCGTCGTTGGAGGTCCCCGGGTTCTTCGTCGAGGACCTGCGAGAAGGACTCGCCGCGGTGCTGGCCGCCCATCGGTGAACGCCCTCAGCGCAGTACGGCCGCCAGCAGGTCCGCGCCCAGCGCCGTCAGATCGGGCAGGTTGACCGTGTACCGGACATAACGTCCCTGCCGGCGGGACGTCAGCAGGCCCGCTCGGCGCAGGACCGCCAGGTGGCGAGAGACCTCCGGCGGCGAAAGCTCCCACGCGTGCGCCAGCTCGCCGGTCGTGTGCGGGCCACGGGCCAGGGTGCGCAGCAGCCGCAGGCGTACCGGGTGCGCCAGTGCCTCCAGCCGGGCGGTGACCGTCTCCAGCGGCACCGGCTCCGGCCGGGCCGGCGCGGCCACCGGGTACTGCACCACGGGCTGCCACCCGCGCGCGTGGATCGCCACCAGGTGCGGGCGGCCGAAGACACTCGGGAGGAACGTGACCCCCGTGCCGCCGGCGGACGTCGCGTTGTCCTGCAGCTTGTCCACGATGATGCTCGTGCCGTCCGGAGACAGCGTGACGGCGCCGGAAACCGACGCCAGTTTCTCACCGCCCGGACGCCCCGCGGCCGCGCCGGTTGACGGTGTTCGTCAACCGGCGCGGCCGGTCCGCCGTCCGGACGGACCGTTGACGCCATGGCGACCACCACCAAGATCCGGCCGCGCGCGCTCGTCCGTGCCTCCGGCGGCCCCCGCTACGCCCTCGCGCTGGCCGTGGACGCGCTCGGCACCGGCCTCCTGCGGCCGTTCCTCCTGCTGTACGGCGTGACGGTGCTGGGGCTGTCCGGGCCGGTCACCGGCATCGCCATGACCGCCGGGGTCGTCGCGGGGCTCGGGTGCCTGCCCGTGGTGGGCCGGTGGCTGGACCGCGGCGCGCGCAGCACGGTCGTGGCGGCGTCGATGCTCGTGCGGGTGCTGGGCGTGGCACTGCTGCCGGCCACCCCGGCGGGCAACGCCTGGCTGTTCGCGACGGCGGCGTTGTTCCTCGGCATCGGCAACCAGGCCTGGCCCGCCGCCCACGCCGCCCTCGTGGCCACGATCGCCCACGGCCGCGAACGCGACGCCGCTCTCGCGACCGCCCGCACCCTGCGCAACGCGGGCTTGGGCGCCGGTGGCCTCGTCGCCACCGCATGCCTGGCGGGCGGCACCACCGCGTTGCAGGCACTGGCGGCCGTGACCGGGCTCGCCTACCTGACGGCGGCCGCCCTGGCGTGGTCGGTCCACGTGCAGGCACGTCCGGCCACGGCCGAGGCCGGCGCCGACGAGCCCGCGCCCCGGATGCGGGCGCTGCTGGCCGCCAACCTGGTCTACGTCTTCTGCCTCAACGTCCCCGAAATCGCGCTGCCCCTGGTCCTGGCGACGCAGCTGCACGCCTCGCCGGTGTGGTCGGCGGCCGTCTTCGTGGCCAACACGGTCCTGGTGGTCACCCTGCAGGTCCCGGTCACCGTCCTGATGTCCCGCTTCCCGCGCCGGACCGTGCTCGCCGTCGCCGGCGTGGTGCTCACCGCGTCCTACCTCGGTTTCCTCGCCGCCACTTCGCTGGGACACGGCTGGGGCGCGCCGGCCGTCGCCGCGGTGTCCGTGGTCTGCACGCTCGGCGAGATCCTCTACGCCGGCAGCGCCACCGCGCTCGTCGCCGCCCTCGCCCCGGTCCGCGTCCTGGGCCGCGCCCTCGCGCGTTTCCAGCTCTCCACGGGTTTCGGCCTCGCCGTCTCCCCCGCGGTCATCACCGCTCTGGCCGCACGCGGGCCGGCCGCGCTCTGGGGCGGTCTCGCCGCCGCGACGCTCCTCTCGGCCGCCGTGGCTGGAGCAGGCGGGTGAACCCGGCGGTCAGAACAGGGTCGCGGGCTCGACCGGCCCGGGCTCGGGCAGTGGGTCGAGGCCGGGCACCAGGGCGCGCACGTCGTCGTGGAAGCGGCGGGCGAGCGCGGGCGCGTCGACGTTGTCGGGTGTGTGCACGAAAACCGTCGGCGACCGGCCCTCGCGCAGCCAGCCGGCGACCACTTCCGTCCACGGCCGCCAGCCCGCGGCCGTCTCCTCGGCCGAGTCCCGGCCCAGGTAGCGGACGATCGGCCGGCCGGTCAGCGCCCGCGTCCGCCGCGGCAGCCGCGGTTTCCTGGTCCAGGACTCCTGCTCGGCCTCGCTGACCGGCGGGCTCCGGAAGAAGACGGTGGTGTCGAACGGCACCCACTCGGCGTCCGCGGCGGCGAGCGCCCGCTCCAGCGACGACGTCGCACCGACGTCGCTGAAAAAGGCAGGGTGCCGCACTTCGACGGCACGCCGGCGGTCGGCGGGGAGCCGGCGCAGGAAGCGGACCAGGGCTTCGACGTCCGGCGGCCCGAACGAGCCGGGCAGCTGGGTCCACAGGACCGCCCGGTCACCGAGCGGCTCGATCGCGTCGAGGAACGCCCGCATCTCGGTCTCGACCCCGGCGAACCGGCGCTCGTGCGTGACGAGCTTGGGCAGCTTGACCACGAACCGGAAGTCAGGACCGGTCTGCTGCGCCCAGCCGGCGACGGTGTCCCGGGCGGGAGTGGCGTAGAAGGTGGTGTTGCCTTCGACGGCGTTGCACCAGCCGGCATAGGCCCGCAGGCGCTCCTTGGCCGGCAGCGACGGCGGCAGGAACCGCCCGGGCCACGCCTTGTGGGTCCACATCGCGCAGCCGACGTGCAGACGTGCCACCGCGTCAGCTCCCCTCGGTCGCCGGTCAGATTACCGGACACCGGGATTGCCCATTGCGGGATCGCGCCGGTCATCGCTGCGCGGGTGCGTCGTCCTGTTCGGTCGCGCGCTTGATCAGCCCCACGACCAGCGCCACGGGCCAGAAGGCAGTGACGGCCATCGCCTTGAGGAACCAGCCGATGCCCATTTGCGAAACGGAGATGCGACCGAAGTGACGCACTCCGGCTCGACGACGGACAACGACGCTCGTCACGAGCATGCCAATGATGTAGACGATCGCCAAGAAGGCACCCATGAAAGTGTTCCAATCTGAGTTCGGCGGAATCCGGGAGTACCGCTTCGGTCGGTTGACGTGTGAATCCGGCTACTTCAGCAGCCCTGATGGGTGAAACCGGCCCAGTGTTCGATAGCGAATTCGCCGGCGTCGGACCGGCGAAGCTCCTTCAACTCCTCCGGCATGCTCCTCAGCGCGCGCGGCTCGGACTCCAACATGCCGATCTGTGCCTTCCGCAACGCTTCAGCCGGGGGTAGCCGCTGGTGGCACAGGTTGTGATGGAACAAGAACATCATGTGAGCGGTCGCCCAGCCGGCCGGGACCAGCCAGAGCGAGCCGACCACCGTCCGCGCGCCGATCGCCAAGAACGTCGTGGAAAGGCTCAGCGCTTCGTCGTAGTCCACGCCGGTCACATGGGTCGTGCAACCCGCCAGCACGACTACGGAAAGTTCGAGCGGCCGGGTGGGGCTCAGCTCCAGCAGTTCCGCAGCGGACAGATCACTTCGGGGTGCGCCGGCGAGCTCGATGCTCGACCGCAACGGTTCCCGCACGTTCGCCACGGCATGGCAAGCCAGATGAAGGACGCGCAGCGGGCTGCGCAGACGTTCGAGAATCTCCTCGGGCGTACCACGGCCGTCGGGGGACGGCGTCCAGCGCCGGGGTGCTTGCCCGGTTCCACCCAGGAACACTCCCTGCTCGTAGCAAGCGTCCCGAATGGCCTTGGCCTCGACGGCACCCGCGAGCAGGTTACGGCCGGGATTGCCGACCAACACAGCGTTGTGCGAAAGAATTTCGGGGCGCTCGACAGCCTCACAGAACAACCGTCCGGAGGGCGCGTACGAGATCGTCGCGTCTTGCACCAGGTAGCGGTCGCGGCCACCGATCGGCCGCCAAGCGGCGTGCCAGGGCACCAGGCCGAGAATGCCGATCGGCACCAGGACGATCCGCGGATCGCGATCGCCCGCGTGCCGCCTGCCGAACTCCAGCAGGTTCCCGGCAACCGCCCGCCACGCCCACTCGCATACGCTCCTGAGCGTGTGCCGCCAGGTGTCGTACTCAGGCCCCTTCCGATCGGCGGCGTTGTCCCATGCGTCGTAAGCGGCCTGGTACCGCTCGACCGGAATACCCATCCCCAGATCCGGCAGCATCCGCACCACCGGCTCTCCCCTTGCGGGAATCATGACGGCCACGGCCTCGTGCCGGCCGTTTGCCGGCACCAGGTAGGCCAGGACGTCAGAGCCTTGTGTCCGCAACGTCTTCTGCAGCTCTTCGATCGTCGGCGGGGTCACCAGGCCGTCGGGATCCTTGGTCAATGCCGTCAGCACCTTCCGGCGCAAGACGCCCCAGCCCGTGCCAGGGCCGCCGTGCTCAGGCAACAACGCCTCTTCGACGCCCCCGGCGGTCTCCCACTCTTCAGCGAGGTCCGCGTGGCCGAGCGCAATGAGGCGCGCCGCGACCGACCGGGTGGTATTCGCGGCGCGCAGTACGAGGCTGCGCCGAGAATCGAGCGTCCGGACGAGATCGGCGGTCGCGCCGTCGGACAAGCACCAAGCGACGAGCTCCTGCACGGCCGGCACGGCGGTGCGCGCGACTTCCACCGCCTCGGCGCTGCCCGACTGCAGCAGCACCCGCCACCCCGCGTTGGTGACGATCTCGATGCCGATCTCCCGGCTCCGCGCGAGGTCACCCGGCCCCCGGCGACGCCGCAACGCTTCAGCCAGGGAGAACAGGGGATCTTCCAGCACCGGAGAACCTTCGGCGGGAAGTTCGACTGCGCGGGTGTAGGCGTCGATCGTCTTGTCGAGCACATCGCGGTTACCCGGCTCCATCTTCGAAAGCTGGTCGAGGGCCGCCGCACGCATTCCGTGGACTGCCATCGTCACGTCGCGGTCGACGCTGGCCTCGGCCAGGCGATCGAGCCTGTCGCAAATGGCCCGGACGCCCGCGGCGTCGTTTCGCGCGGTGGCGTTCAGCAGGTCTTCCGATACGGTGAACGGTTCGAGCAGGTGGCGCATCCACGCTTCCTCGGCCACCACCGGGTGGAGCGGCGGCAACGGTTCCGCGCCTGCCATCCGCGTGAGCGGGCGCATGAAGACGTCGAACATAAGCAGAACCGGCGCAATCCCCGGGGAGTGCGGAAGTTCGGCAAGAAGCTCCCACGCTCTACGGCCGAGGACGAACAGCCGGGCCGGCTTCACTCGCAGGTTAAAAGCCCGGAAAACGCGGAACACGCACGCCAGGGCCTCCGCTTCACGGCGCTTCTCCGCGTCCGTCGCACGCTGCTCGACCCTGCCGAGCAGGTCGATCCCCGCATCGAGGGCGCGAATGGAGCCGGACACGGATCCCGCCATGAACAGCAGCATGGCGACCGCGGCGATCAGATCGTGACGTTCCTCGCCGAGTTCTGGGTGGGCGAGAACCCGCTGCAGATTTGTGAAGTCGGCGGTCCCGTCGCGGTCGAGCACCCGGCGCATGTTCGCCACGATCTCGCCCATGGTGTCCAGCAACAGCACCAGGTCGTCCTCGAGATCGGAAATCTCGACCGCGGACCGGAACAGCGGCTCCATGGTTTCGAGCAGTTCGAACAAGTCCGCCGGATACACGACGACCTGGTTCGGCGCCACCATCATCATCCTGAACCAGGACAGACCGACGGTGAACGCGAGCAGTTCGGTGGTTTCGGTCGCCTCGCCGTCCCGGCCTTCCTCGACGGTACGCTGGGCCGCCCGGAGCCAGTCGAGCACCGGATGCTCCGCCACGTAGGCGGCAAGGTCCGGGCGATCTCCGTCCTGGAATACGGTGACCAGCCGGCGCCAGTGCATCTCTTCGACGAGATCGTGTCTGGGCATCGGGAAGCCGAGGGTCCGGGTGGCGCACTCGACGGTCAGGTCCGCGTGTTCCGGCTCGCCGGTGATTTCGAAGAGCCTGCTGTGCGCTTCGGTAAGCAGGCTCCAGGCCAGCCAGGCATCCTCGCCCGACGAGTCCTGCTGTTGCGCGTAGCACCGCAGCCAATGGGCCGCCGCACGAAGGTCGGCGGCGTCCTGGTTTTCCCGGCCTCGATCGAGAAGCTCGTCGCCGAGCACGTACCACGTGTACGCGCCGACGTCTCCCGTAACCGCAACCGACAGGCTGTCGATCAGGCGGTCGCGGTCATCGGGGTCCGGCGACTCCCGGAGGTCGTTCCGCGTCAACAGCAGCCGGGCCAACAGCAGGTGCCGGTCCGGCCGCACCGGGTCGGCGTATTCGGTCGACTCGACCGCGCGAACCGCTGCTGCCACTCCGGCCTCGAGGTGAGCCTCGTCCTCGGAACGGAGGTACTGCGAGTGGCGCAGCTCGGCGAGCAGGCTCCATCCTGCGGGCAGGTCGGGATGCCCAGGAGGCAGCAACGGCAGCGCGGTGTCGAACAACGCCAGTGCACGATCCAGATCGGCTTGCTCGGCCAGCACCTCGAACCGGGCGGCCAGCAGCCGGGCGCTCTGCAGGTCCAAGCACGCCTGGTCGACCGCGTCACCGAGCGTGCCGTCGAAGCCGCGCAGGATCGCCGAGACTTTGTCCAGCTCGGCGATGCGCTCGGCGTCGGACGAGTTCTCGTCGTCCCAACCGCTCTCGAGCCTGGTCACGTGAGTATTCGCCAGCTCGAGCACGGCTTCGGCGTGCTCGTCCGGGTTTCCGGCCGTCGCCACGGCGGCTTCGGCCCAACCGAGGGCCTCCTCCCATTCGGCACCGTCCCCGACGCTCGCCCGGTGCGCGTACGCCACCGAAAGGGACGTCCGCCACGCGTGCGCCAGCGGATCGGCCGGCGCGAATTCAACTCCGTGGCGCAGCAGGCGGATCGCCTGCTCGAGCCGCGCGTCGAAGTCCGGATGCGTGTTGTCCAAGATGTCCAGCAACAGATAGCCGACAGCGCCGAGGGCGACCGGATCGGCGACCGCGGGGTCGTGGTCGGCAATCACCGTCAGACGGTCCGCTTCGGCACGAATTTCCGCCGCGCTCCACCGTCGTTCGTTCATGACGCTCCTCGGGCTGCCGACTTCGTAATCCGCAGGATCGAGCGCGGCGACCGCGATGTTTCGGTCCGGACAGCGAACCACCCGGACGGCCCACACAACGTCCTCTGTGGATCCTTCGTCAAGGCAGCCTCCGCGACACGTGCTCCAGGCGTTCGAGTACGTCCTGACGGCCGTCGTCGTCGGCCAGCAATTCCAGGGCACGCCGATGCGGAAGGAGGCCTCTGCGGGCGAACACCCGGATCACTTCGCACAGGGCGTCGTCGCGGTCGGTCCCGGGCGCCGGCCACACCTCGGTAAGCAGAAGCGCCAGGACCGCGTCGTCGGTCAGCGCGGCGATCCGGTCGAATTCTCGCGAAGTGTCGTGGTCCAGGATCTCGGGCTCCTCGCCGGTGGGGCTGTCGGGATCCGGGCGCCGGCCCAGCGGCCGTTCCACGTACGCCTCCCACCAGGTGACCAGCTCCGGCGCGGAAACAGTTCCGACGTTCACCCGCGGCCCGGTGCGGCACACCCGTTCCACGGTCCGGAGAACCTGCGGGAGCCGTGCCGCGTGAGTGGCCGCGTGGCCGCCGAACTTGTCGGCGCACCGATCCGCGAGCCTGCCGAGCAGGCCGGCTTCGCCACGCAGCGGCCCCCGGGCACCGGCCTCGTCGGCGAGCATCACGAACACCTCGCGGTGGAACTCGTCCGGCAACGCCCGGCCGTAGCGGTTGTCCCGCACCGTCTGGGGCTTGACCGGTGCACCGCGGTCGCGTCGGGCGCGCCGGTCCAGCTCGACCAGCCGGAACCGCAGGTCCGTGCGCACGGCTCCGGCCAGGTTGTCGAACCGGTGCCCACGGTCGGCGACGAAGGCCCAGACGACCTCGAACGCGTCGGCGACCAGGTCGCGACACGGACAACCGCCGGAAAGCCGGAACCCGCCGTCCGCGGTGGACGAGCCGCGCGCGCTGAGACGTAAACCGGCGATACGCAGCTCGGTGTCGCACAGCCCGACGTGGTGCGACCGGTGTGTGGCGGCGCGAGGACCACGCAGCTCGGCCCAGAAGGCCCGGGCGAGTTCCGGCGTGATCACAGGGTCGGACGAACGTCCCGCAGTCATGGCATACTTTTATATGCGAACTGTGATCGACTCCAGGCTCGCACTCATACTGTGACGGAGGACACATTGACGCACACCTTTCCCTACCGGCGGGTATAGAAGTGCCCGTGACCGGATCGAAGTGAGACGACGACGATGCCCCTGCTGCCCGCCGTCGTCCCTCTGACGACCGAGAAACGAGCCGAGCGCGTGCCCGCACGGCTCGCGCGCAACGTCGCGCCTCTGTTCGGCGTGCCGTTCGCCGAAGGCCCGTTCGGCGAGATCAGCTGGCTTTGCGACTTCACCAGGATCACCGTCTCGGAGATCGCCCGCGGCGCACCTTCGCCGACCCGCGCGGAGGCAGCCGAGACGCGCGAGCAGGCCGCCGACGGGGGTTGGTTCCTGTATGGCCGCGCGGTCGTCGCGCGGTCTCTGCCCAACGAGATCGTCAACGCGACGACCAACCGGTTCGGTCCCAACACCAAGGCTGCCGTCGTCCTGACGGCGGCAAACGTTCTGCTGGAGCCGGCGACAGCGGCTGTCGAAACGGCACTGTCGCTGATCCAAGGTCCCGACGGCGAGCTGCCGACCGCGGTGCGGATCGCGGTTTGGGCGACCTGCCTCGTCGAGGTGTTCCGTTCGCAACCCGCACTGGTCGCCGCCGCCGCAAAGGCCCGCGCGATCCAACGGGAATCCTTGGACGGCCCCCGCTTTCCCCGCGCGGCCCGCCTGCGGGACATGCCTGCGGCGCGGTGCGAGATCGGCGACACCGACGTTCGGCCGGAACCGGCTACCCATCCCCGTGACCTCAACGTCTTCGACCGCACTGTCGCCCGTCTCCGGCTGCCCGGCGCGGTCGTCGAGCCGACCGGGATCGACCTCGACGACGACGATGCCTGGACGTCGCCGGGCCGCGATCTTGCCGACGAGCTGGTCGACCGCTTGATCCGTCTGCTGACCGATGCCAGCGAACCGGACGGGACCGGCTATGTCTGGATCAGCGAGCGGGCTCCCGGCCAGGTGGTCGCCGAAGCTCTGCTGCCGGCATCCGGTCTGGTGGCGGACCTGCTGGAGTACTGGTCGTCGGTGCACGGAGACGTCACCGAACCGCGGGGGACACTTCCGCTGCGGCTTCCGTCCCCCACCGAGTTCGCCGGATTGCCCCAGCAGGCTCGTCGCGCGATCGTGCTCGGCGTACTCGGTGTCGCGCGTTGGCTACGATCGCGGGCCGGTTCGCCGGAGTTGCCCCTCAGCCACTTCCTGGCCGTACTGGACGCGGTCGACACGCTCATTTCCGCGGGCCTACCGGACACCGACCCGGCAGCGGCGGTGGTGCGGGCCCGGCTTGCCGTGCTCCGGGTGACGGTTCTCCGGCACGACCGCGCGAACTCGCTGGCGGAGCCGCTCGGAGCGCTCATTGCCCGCACAGAACACTGCCTGACGCTGCTCACCGACGGAATTCTCGACCGTGGCGCCGCGGCCGACGTCCTCAGCGCCGCGTGCGTCGAACTCAACGCCGTTCGCTGGACGAACGCCGAGGATGCCGGTTCCGGCCTGCCCGCGCCCGCCGAACTCGATGAGCTGGTTCGCCGTTATTGGGCCGGTTTCGGCGAGATCTTGGAACTCGACCTCGCGTCGCTGGACGGCGATGACAGCCGGGGTGTGGGGCACCACTTGCACAACTACGCGGCCTTCCTGGGCAGTCACCAAGAGAACGTCGGTGACCTGACCGAAGCGGTCAGATTGTTCCGAACCACGGTGATCCCGTCCCGGCAGAGGCTCCATCGGCGAACCGGTGCTTTCGGCCCGCTGGGCCGCACTTATTACGTCGCCACCGGTGCCACGACCAAGCTGGCCGAGACGGCACTGGCCGAGGGCCGCACCGAGGAAGCCAGTGGCTGGGCGGCACTCGGGTTCGAGTGGATCAGCCGCGTTCTGGAACACCGGGAGTTCGACCGTCTCCAGGACGGTTCGGGTGACCAGGCCGGCTTGTTCGCCCTCCGTGCCGCGGCCGCGCTGGTGCTCGCGCTAGAGCTGGACGTCCCCGGCACCGGCCCGCGTGAGCTCGGCCGGCTGCAGCGGGTGCTGGCCACGATCGACCGCTGGCAGGCGAACACGACGCGCGGCCGCGCCGAGAACTACGTCCGCCACCAGGAGGTGGAGCTCGTCCGCAAGCGGGCGGCCGAGCTCATGGCCACCCGCTGACGGCGATCACCGAACCTCGCGCAGCCAGTTCTCCCACAGTCCGGTGTACCGGCGGATCTGCGCGCGAGTCGCATCCGAAGTGGACAGTTCTGCGTAGGTGGTCAGCGTGGTGTAGTCCTCGACCGCGCCCCACTCCTCCCACGTCCGGTGTGGACAGGCCTGTTCGGGTTCGACCGGCTTGCGGGTTGCCGGTACCCGCCGCCCACGCGCACCGCAGAAGCAGGAGGCCGGCCGCTCCGGAGCCGCGCGCAGCACAGCTTGAACCGGGCCACGGACGACGATCGCGGCGACCAGCGCAGCCCGGGACGCGGTCGTCGCGCTCCGCTCCATGCGCACCCTGAGCCGGCTCTGCACGAGTTTCACGGCCGCCGACCTGCTGGTCCACAGCGGCGGGAAAATGCATTCGGCGATGCCGATTCCGCTCACACCGAGGCGAAGCGCGTCGGACACCTTCGCCGACACCATTCCGAAGTGCCTGCGAACCTCGGGTTCGAGCGGCGGAGGGAAGTCCTGCGGCCGGCCGAGCCGGGCGGCGACCCGCCGGACACGATCGACCAGAAACGGCAACTCGGTCTGCTCGTCCGGACACCGGTTGCCGGTGAGCCACTGCGTCACCAGCGCCTGCCGCCGCCCCGCCCCGGTGTACAACGCGTCGAGCACATGACGCGTCACCGTGTCGGCGTCCACGACCGCCTCCTCCACCGAGCCGGCGCGCCCGGTGTCCCCGGCACTGTCCGGCCGCTCGAACGGGACGATCCGGCCGGCCCCCGCGGACATCGGGGCGAGCTCGGGGTGGAGCGCCCCAAAAACGTCCAGCGCGGGCGCGTCTCCGATGATCTTCGCGAACTGCCGGAACGTGACGACGATGTCGGGCTCCGTTCCGGCGCGCCACCACGACCGCCCGGGCGAGCGGGTCAGTCCCTGGCGCAGCCGCGCAGTCACCAGCGCGGTGACTTCCGCGAGTGGCTCGACGGGCGTTCCGGCGGCCTCGGCGACGGCAATCCGGAAGGCCGCGACCTGGCCGACGATGTCGAAGTTGCCGAAAACCGGGAACGCCGGATCCGGCCCGTTCGCCGGCTTCAGCTTCGCGCGATGCTCGGCCGCCAGGTCGTCGGCCCGGGTGAGCACGGCACGCACCTTCGCCGCCGCTTCAGGCGTTTCCGGCCCCAGCCGCGCCAGCAGCCCGGCTGCCACCATGGTGACGAACATCGGCGGCACGTCGGCCGGCTCGACCTCTGCGGTGACTCGGGCCGTGGCGACGAGCAGTCCGGTCAGCGACTCGTCCTTGAGCCGGCGACACGGAATCGCCAGGTCCGCGGGTACCCGCCGAGCCAGCAGTTCGTCGTGCACCTTGACGACGTTCGACACCTTCTCCTGCACGGAGGGCCCGGACCGAACGGCGAGAACGGCCGCGGCCAGCAGGTCGTACTCGCGCTCCGGAAGCGCCCGCCCCCGGCGAGCGAATGATTCACTCACCGAACGGGCCCGGGTGGTCATCAGGCCGACCACCTCGTCGAGCGTCCCATACCGGTCCAGCAGGACCTCGACAGCCTCGTCGGTGAGGTGTTCGATCGCCGAGACCGCACTGCGGCGGAACCGGGCCTCGCCGAACGGTGTCCGCGTGGTCGTCATCATTCCTCCGTGCCGGTGCGGAAGCGGAGCGCCGGTTCGCCCGCGGACTCACCCAGCGGAAGGTCCGCCAGGAGCTCGTCTGCTTCGTCCCCGGGCTCGAACGCGATCCACCTGCCCGAGCCGTCGTCCAGCCCGGCGAACAAGCGGACCTCGCCGGCCACACGCGCCCGGACGACGATCCCGCGTGCCTCCGGCTCCGCGTAGGTTGCCCAGGCCAGCTCCGGTTCGACCCCCGCGGCCGCGGCCATCTCCGGTGGAAGCGTGAAGCTGTGCCAGACGACCTCGCCCGGCCGCCGGAAGCCCTCACCCGTCATGGCGAGCGCACCCACTGCTTCCCGCAGGTCCCGGCCGGCGACCCACGTCCACAGCTCACGGGCCCAGCTGCCGACCGAGGCCCGCGGAGGACCGGCCTCGGGAGCCAGTACCCGGTCGCGGTAAGGAGCCCAGGTGCCGGCGATCTCTTCGAGCTCGACCAGGTTCAGCCGGCCGGCTCCCGAGAGCCGGCCGGCATCGACGACCGACGTGACGAGCGTGGCCAGCCGGTCACCGAGGAGGATCCGCACGTCGTCCGTGAGGCCGCCGGTCAGCGTGAACTCGGCGAATGCGGGCGGCCCGGACGCATCGTCCTCGACGAAAGCGCAGGCCAGACCCCGGTGCAGCCGCCGGTAGATCGTCCGTTCGGCCGTCAGCAGCGTCACCTGCAGGCGAGCGGATTCGACCAGCCAGCCTAGCCGGACGTAGCCATCCCAGGTCGTGAGCATCGGACGCTGCCCCCTTCAGCCCAGGACGACGCGTCGAGCGCCGGCCTTCTCGGGCACATCGCGGACCTTGCCCGACGCCGGGATCGCCCGGTCGCGCAACTGCCGGACTTCGTCGATCCGTTCCGGGGCGGAACGCAGCAAGGGAACGATGTTGCGGAAGGCGCTGCGGTAGTAGTCGACCGGGACCGAGTCGTCGCCGATGCGGATCGCCTCGTAGCCGATCTCGGCGACCGCCGCCTCGACGTCCGAACCGGCGAACCCGTCGCTGAGCCGCACGAGCTCCTCGACGAGATCGTCGGGTACGGGTATCCGCAGGTACTTGCGCAGATAGATTTGGATGATCTCCCGCCGCTCCTCGGGGTCGGGCAGATCGACGAAGAACATGTCGTCGAACCGGCCGCTCCGGAGCAGCTCCTGAGGCAGGGCACGAACGTCGTTCGCCGTGGCGACGACGAACACCCGCGCACGGGATTCCTGAAGCCAGTACAGGAACTGGCCCACGAGCCGGGTCGTGACGCCCGTGCTGTCGGTGCCCGAGCCGGCGAGGCCCTTCTCGATTTCGTCGATCCACAGGACGCAGGGGGCGACCGCGTCCGCGGTGGCAAGCGCTTCACGGAACCGGCCCTCGGATTGGCCGACGTAGGTCCCGAGCACCGATCCGATGTCGAGCCGGTACAGCGGAAGCTGCCAATCGCTTGCGATCGCCTTGGCGGACAACGACTTTCCGCAGCCGGGGACGCCCACCAGCAGCACTCCCCGCGGTGGCCGCATCCCACGGTCACGCAGGTCCATGGTGAGCAGCGGGCGCTTGCGGTCCAGCCACTGCCGCAACCCCGCGAGGCCGCCGACCGGATGGTCACCGCTGCGCACAGTGACGCGTTCGATCCCGGCCAGCTCGCTGAAGATCGAGTCCTTCGCCCGGCCGAGCTCGACAAGTTCCGCTTTCGTGATCGACTTCTTCACGACGAAGGTGGCGAGGATGTTCAGCGCCTCGATCTTCGTGACACCCGTCAGGATCGACGCTGCTTCCTCACACTCGGCGGCCCCCCATTCTATCCGGATCACCGACTCGTACTGGCGGAGGAAGTCTTCGATCGCCACCCGCATCTCGTCGACGTCGGGCAGGTCCAAGGTGACCGCCATGCCCATGCGCTGCAACGTGTTCCATGTCGGGTCGGCGGTGATCACCATGATGCATCCGCCGTGCTCCTCGGCCAGCTGGGCGAGATCGACGAACCGCCGCGAGATGTCGTTGTCCTCGCCGAGGTGCTGGACGTCGGTGAAGACGACGGTCAGGTTCGCGCGCGACTGGAACCACTCACCCGCCAGGTCGAGTGCGCCGAGGAGCGACTTGTCCTCGGAGACGATCTGCTTGCTCCGCAGATCCCGCAGGCCCTGGCTCAACGTGTGCACGATGACGTCGAGCTGCTTTTCCTTGGCGAGCTCGCCGAGCATCTCCAGCGCGCGGCCGCGTTCGACCGTGCGCACCGACACGAACGGGATCCGGGCGAGCAGGTAGGACTCGATCCGGGCCTTGGTCTCAGCCCCGTTGGGCATGCCAGTCCTTTCGTCACTTGAGGATGACCCGGCGCCGGGTCGGCGAGCCACCGGACGGCCGGGCAGCGGCGGTCCGGGCGAGGGCGGGCACCAGGCTGTTCTGCCGTATCGCATTCCGCAGTTCGGCCGGTGCGTCCCGGGCCGAATCCTCGAGGCTCTGCTGGGACGATCGCACCGTCTCCTGCAACGCGGCAGTCAGGCTTTCCTTGAGGTCCGCCGGCAAAGCGGGGTGAGTGGTCAGCGCGACGAGCGGGCCCAGCCGCTTCCGCGCATCGGCCATGATCACCGCGATCGCCGTCACTGCGCGCGCGGGATCCGCGAGAAGCATCTGCTGATCTCGGATCAGGGCGTCACTCCAGCGCCGCTGGCGTGCGTGGAACGCCTCGGCCAGGTGGCGAGACAGCCGTTCCAGCATCTGCGGGCCCAGCTCGATCCCGACGGCGACCAGGTGCGCCGAGGGCAGGTCCTCGCCACGGCCGAAGGCTTCGAGCCAGCGGACCCAGGCCGCGTACGGGCCGGGAGCGCGGTACATCCGCCTCACCTCCCGCGATGGCGTTCGATGAACTCGGCAGGGGGAAGCAGGTCCCACTCGGGCAGTTCGAGTGCCACCTCCTCGTCCTTCAGGACGCGCGCGGGACGCGAGTCGACCGGGACGAGCGGCCGATGTCCGTCGCCGGGTTGTGGCTCGATGGGTTTCGGCACGTTCAGGCTCCTCGTCTCTGATCCGGCGCCGGGCCGGCGAACGCCGCGCTGGTCAGCCCGTTCAGATAGGTCCGCAGGCTCTCCGCCGATGCGAGCTCGCGCTCCCACTCCGTCCGCAGGTCGACGAGCTCGGCGATCCCGCCCCGCAGCTGCGCCACCGCGACCGCTTTGCGCTGTTCGCCTTGCCTGCGCAGCTCGACACGGCGCGCGGGGAGGCCGCGCGCCTGGTAGCCGGACCAGGCGCCGGCCAGCCCGGCGCCGACGAGCAGTACGACTGCGAGCCCCACGTTGTGGGCGAGCCCGGACCAGAGTGCGAAGATCAGGCCGAACCCGGCGACGATCGCGGCGGTCAGCGGTGGACCGACGAACCTCACCCGCGCGACGGCCGCTTCCGTCTCCGCGTCGATGTGGGCCGCGAGGCCGGCGACGAGGTCGTCCTCGCGTGTGGTGGCGTCGATCCGATCGGTCCAGCCTTCGACCTCGAGTTCGACGGCAGCGGGCTGAGCCGACAAGTTGGCCGCTTCGAGCCGTCCGGCGCCCTGCACGATCCAGTCCTTCGCCAGCGCGACGGCGAACCGCCGGGTTCCGAGCGACGCGCCGGATGTGCCGGAGCCGACGGCTGCGTTGCTGATCAACGTGAGGAAGTCGACGGTGTTCTCGTGCAGCGGAGCTGCCGCCTGGACGGCTTTCGCGGCGACGTCCTTGTCGCCCTCGGCCTTGACGATCTCCTGCAGCTCGTGTTCCCTGCGTCGCAGCGGCGCCTCTTCGACGTCGTATCCGGTGACGAGCCCGTTGAGGATGTCGTCGACGCGTTCACGCAGATCATCGCTCTGCGGCACCGGCCCGGTGAACATCGCGCGGAACTTCTGCTCCGCCTCGCTGTGCACCGTCGCGCCCTCGTAGAGTTCCTTCAGCTGCGGCCAGGTAGGGCTGATCTCGGCCAGGATCGTGTACCGGGGGTCGATGCGCCGCCGGTAGGTGTCGAGCAGTTCGGCCCAGCGGCCGACCTGCCTGTCGACGGTTTCCCGGTCGCCGGACAGCCGCTCGTACCAGCCACCCATCTGGGCCATGACCAACGGCTTCGACTCGTGGCCGAAGGCGCCCTGGCTCACCGCGTCGAGGATCACCGTGAACTCGCGGGACAGCTTCGCCGGGTTCTGGCGCGCGGTGTACTGCCGCAGCCACCGGGCGGTGGCCTCGTTGCGCCGGTTCCGGCGCAAGATCAGTGCGAAGAACAGGGCCGCTTTGTCGTTGTCCCGGCGAGTCGCCTCGGCCAGTGCCTTCTGCGCAAGCGCCGGGTCGTCGCGGATCCAGGCAGCGACGGCCACGAGCGCCGGCGCCAGCCAGTACCTCGGGGTCTGCAGCATGAGTTCTTCGGTGAGGCTGCGCATCGTGCCGTGCGTGACGATGCCGACGTCGAGGGCCTGCAGCGTGCCGGTGGCCAGCCGCCGCACCTCGCCGAAGTGGCCGTAGTCCGTCTCCAGTTCCTGCCGCACCTGGATGATCTCGGTGTGCGCGACCTGCAGGTTGTGCCGCAGCTCGTCGCGCCGAAGGTAGTCGTGGAACTCCCGGCGCAACTCGAGCAGCTCCTGCTTGGTCTGGTCCTGCGCGTCGGCGACTTGCCCGATCGAGGACTGCAGCAAGTCCTGCTTGCGGTGCAGGACTTCTTGCGCGTCGGCCACTTGACCGATCATCCGGCCGAGTTTGCTGAGATCCCCCGAATCCACCTGGACCAGGTTCATGAGTCACTCTCCATGATCACGATCGAACCGTCGGCACGGGCGCAGACCATGCGGTCGGGATACACCTCGACGGCAAGATAGGCGGGTGACACGGCCAATGCCCGTGCTCGTTCGAGACCACCCGGCAGAACCTGTCCCCGGTGATAGTGCTCGAGAATCGCGCCGTCAAGCGCCAGCGTGTGCACCTCGAACGGTTCACCCAGATAACACTTCCCGACGATCCCGACTGGAATGCTGCAGTACCTGTCGGCAAATTCCTTCCGGATCGCGTCGACGAACTCGTCGACATCCACCGCGCCGAGACTGCCCGAGCCGTCGAGCGCGCGCAACGCCTTTCGATAGTTTTCCGAACGATTTCCGTCATGCAACCGGCCACCGGCGCCGGTGGAGTTCCTGCGCACCGGAACAGATCTCGCGAATGCATCGTTACGGCGGTTGGTCATCGGTCTCGGCACGCCGCCGTCTCCCTGGATTCCGTCGTTTCCGCTGTAGTCGTCCTTGAGCCGGAAGCCGTTACCGGATCGAGGCGACCAGGAGCGCGCACGCCGTCGCGGCCCAGACAGCCACCGCCGCGCATTCGGCCGCACGTTGGAGCCGGCAGGCGATCGGGGAACGAGGTGTCACGATGTCGCCGGTACCTGCGGAAACCAATTGACGCACAACGATCTTGCCCACTCGATCGCGTCGGCCGTACACCTCGACCATGGCGCCGGCGGCCGGCGGGCGAGGAACGAACGTGCCCCGCGCCACACAGGTGTGTTCGGCGCCTTCGACATCCTTCACCACGATGGACGAAACCGGTCCGGTGTCCGCCCCTGCCGCAGGGCGCAACGGCAACGTCCACGGCCAGCCAGGGCCGCCCGCCGAACGCCGGACCGACGCGGACATCGAGGACCGCAGCAGGATACCGGGCACGAGCAGCGACACGGCAGCACCACCCAGCACCAGCAGCAGCTCACCGGCCGGCGCCCGCGCGGCGACGGCCGGCACTACGGTCAGCGCGGTGAGCACCGCAGCTATCCGTGCGGCCCACAAGAAGTTCCGGCTCATGATCGGTTCATGACGGACGACGGCGCTTCGCACCACCGTCCCGGTCGCGACCCGGCCGGGCACGCTGGACGGTGGTCCGTCATTCACCGGTGCCGCGGAGACCAGAACCCGGCGCGGCGGCGGTTCGGCGGACGTCTGCCCTGCCTGAGTACCGCACGCCGGACAGTGGGTGTCCGCGCTCCCCAACGGTACCCGGCACGAAAGACAGAACGTGTTCATGATCGGAAGTCCTTCACCTTGAACCGAAACGAAACGCGGACCATCGGCGATTGTGTCGGGTGCCGGCATGTTGCGGAAGTCTCGATCCGAAAACGTTCCACCTCCCTCGCCGGCGAACGCGAAAGGTGTCAGCAGTGGATGGCTCCCCGGAATCCAGCGGTTCAGGAAAACCTCCCGCACCAGGGCGTTCGTTGTGGGGTCCGGCGCGCGTCGCCGGTGATTGCCCCGCGCCACCGGTAATCGACGGACCGCCGGACCCTCCGCCGGCCGAGGACCCGCCGCCGGTTTTCGGCCCGGGCGAAACATCGGCAAGCACCGAGCGGGAGGCGCGGCGACCATACGCTGCCATGGCCGCCGTCGGGGCCGGCATCGCCGCATTCGTCGCCGTGACCGTCGTGGTTGTCGCCGCTGGCCGGGACACCGGCACGCCGCTTGCCACCTCGGCGGACGGTGCCGATCCGCTCGTCGCCACGACCTATCCCACGGTCATTCCGACCGCCACGTCTACTTCGACGTACTCGGCCACGACACCCACCGACACGTCCCAGGCGACCGGCAGCCGGCTGTCTGCCGGATCGGTACCGTCCGGATACCGGAGAATTTCCGGCCCGGCGGGGATCGAAGTGACCATTCCGGAGGACTGGCCGGTCAAGACGGGCAGCATCCCGTCGAACGACCAAGCCGACGCACCCGACGGCTCTGGCACGTTCCTCCGGTACGGCGGCACGCCGACGCCGTCGATGGCGTTGCAGGACGCGGTGGCTCAGAACGAAGTCACGAACACCGGCATCCGTGCCGGTTACCAGCGGCTGCGGCTGGACTCCGTGCCCAACGGCGGTACCGAAACGGTCGTCTGGGAGTTCTTGTTCACCAAGAGCGGCCAGCAACGTCACGCTCTTGGCTGGTTCTGGCGGGCGAACGGCTACGACTACGTCGCGTACGCCTCGGCCGCGGATTCACGCTGGAACCAACTGCAGCCCGTCTTGGACGTCTTCACCCAAACCGCCGGACCTCGCTGACGTGCTTGGCCCGTCACCCGAAGGTGACGGGCCAAGTCGTGATCAGCTGTCCAGCCACCGCCGCAGCAGCGTGATGATCGCCGCGATCAGAGCGGCGATCCGCCCCAACGCCTGCAGCACGGTGGCCCGGCGTCGCTCCCGGTCGCCCGGACGCTCTTCGTCCTCGTTCATCGGTTTCTCCTCCAGGAGCAGCGGTCAGGTGTTCGGGTCGTCCTCGTCGCCACCGCGCATCGAAACCACCTCCGTCTGGCTCGGGGGCCCCGGGGCCCGTCCGGTCGGTTACGACCGGATGGGCTGCGGCGTGATCGGCGGCCGGCTGTTCGCGAGGCACGGACCGTGGGCACGCACCTCGGCATCGACGTCGACCGGACGATCATCTCGACGCTTCAGCTGTGGGTTGGCTTAAGAACCGCCTCCGGGCCTCGCGCCCGCCCGGGGGTGGCGCGCACCATCGGGTGCATGGTGGTGCTCTCCGAACGCGCGGCCGTCCGGCGGCTGCACGACCGCCTCGGGTTCGGGCCGCGGCCCGGCGATCTCGACCGCGGGTTCGCCGAGACCCGGGACCGGCTGCTGGCCGGTGGACCCGACGCCGGGGCGGCCGCGACGCCCATGCCCGGCTTCGGCCCGCCGCCCGGCAACCCCGGCAAGAACGCCGATCAGGCCGCGAAGCAGCTGGTCCGCAAGCAGGTGCAGGCGCAGGCGACGCAGGCCGTCGCCTGGTGGCTGGACCGGATGGCCGCCGCCGACGTCGCCTCCGTCGAACGGCTCACCTGGTTCTGGCACGGCCACTTCGCCACCGGCGAGCAGAAGGTCCGCAGCCCGGGGCTGATGCTCGCGCAGAACCAGACCCAGCGCGACCACGCCCTCGGCAGCTTCACCGACCTCGCCAAGGCGATGATCGTCGACCCGGCGATGCTGCTCTGGCTCGACGGCAACAGCAACAAAGCGGGCAAACCCAACGAAAACCTCTCCCGCGAGTTCATGGAGCTGTTCGCGCTCGGCGTCGGCCACTACACCGAGGACGACGTCCGCGAAGCCGCCCGCGCCCTCACCGGCTGGACGGCCAAGCGCGACGCCGCCGGTGCGCAGCTGGTCGCCAAGCGGCACGACGACGGCGTGAAGCGGATCCTCGGCGCCAGCGGCGACTTCGACGCGCAGTCCTTTGTGGACATCGTGCTCGGCAGGCCGGAGTCGGCGCCGTTCGTGGCCGGCCGCGTCTGGTTCCGGCTGGTGTCCGCGACACCGCCGCCGCCCGACACGCTCAACCGGCTCGTCGCCGCCTACGGCAGGAGCCGCGACATCCGCGCGCTGCTGCGGGCGATCACCGACGAACCGGCGTTCCACGACAGCGGGACGTCGCTGGTCAAACAGCCCGTCGAATGGCTGGCCGGGCTGCTGCGGGCGCTCGGCGTCCGGCCCGGCGGGCTCGACGACAAGACCCGCACGCAGCTGCTGGCGGCGTTGCGCGGGATGGGGCAGGTGCCGTTCCAGCCGCCGAGCGTCGGCGGCTGGGCGGCCGGCGGCGCCTGGCTGACCACGTCGGCGGGCGTGGCGCGGCTGCACGCGGCCCAGCTGGTCGCCGCGCACGCGGACCTCGGCGCGGTGGCGAAGGCGCGGGACAAGGTCGCCGCGATCGGCGACCTGCTCGGCGTCGATGCCTGGTCGGACCGGACCCGCGCCGCCCTGGCCGGCGTCGCGGGCGACGTCCGTCAACTGTCCACAGTGGCCGCTTGTGCCCCCGAATACGTAGTGAGCGGGTGACGATCATGCAGGTGAACCGGCGCAGGTTCCTCACCGCGACCGGCGTGACGGCCGCCGCGGCGCTCGCCGCCGGCGCCACGCAGGTCGACTGGGACCGGCTCCTGTCGGCGGCGCAGGAGAACCCGCTCGACCCCGGCGCGGGCGTGCTCGTCGTCGTCACCCTCTACGGCGGCAATGACGGGCTCAACACCGTCGTCCCCGCGAGCGATCCGGCGTACCGGAACGCCCGCCCGGAGCTGGCGTACGAGCCGCACGAGGTCCTGGACCTCGGCGAAGGCCTCGGGCTGAACCCGGGCATGAAGGGCCTCAAGGGCCTGTGGGACGCCGGCCGGCTCGCCGTCGTGCGCGGGGTCGGCTACCCGAAGCCCGACCACAGCCACTTCCGGTCGATGGCGATCTGGCAGACGGCCTCGCCCGAGACGTCCGTGCCGACCGGCTGGCTCGGCCGCTGGCTGGACGTCACCGGCGACGACCCGCTGCGCGCGGTCTCGGTCGACCCGGTGCTGCCGCCCCTGCTGGCGGGCGAGCGCACGGCGGCGGCGTCCCTGCCGGTCGGCGGCCTCAAGCTCCCGGACGGCGCGCTCGGCAAGGCGTTCCAGGACCTCGGCGCGGCCCAGCCCGGTGAAGGCTTCTGGCAGGCACGCGCGGCGCAGTCGGTCTCCGATCTGCACCGCGCCGTGCAGACCCTGCGCGCGCCCGGCAAGACCGAGCCGCGCAAGGGCGAACTGGCGGCGCAGCTCGACGTCGTGGCGGGGCTGATCGAGGCGGGCGTGCCGACTCGCGCGTATTCGGTGTCGCTGGGCGGGTTCGACACGCACGCCGACGAGCGCGGCACCCAGCAGCGGCTGCTGACCGAGCTGGACGGCGCGCTGACGCCGTTCGCGCAACGGCTGGCGAAGTCCGACCGCGGCAAGCAGGCGACGGTGCTGGTGTACTCGGAGTTCGGCAGGCGTGTGACGGCGAACGCGAGCCAAGGCACCGACCACGGCACGGCCGGGCCGGTGTTCGTCCTCGGCCCGCGGGTCAAGGGCGGTTTCCACGGCGCGGAGCCCAGCTTGACCGACCTGGACGACGGCGACCTCAAGCTGACCACGGACTTCCGCGACGTCTACGCCTCGCTGCTGGAGAACGTGCTGGGCACGGACGCGGGCAAGGTCCTGCCCGGCCACGCGGGACGGCTGGACGGCCTGTTCGCCTGACGCGGGCTACGGCGCCGGCGGCAGCCCGGCCAGCCGGAACCGCGCTCCCCCGCCCGGCGCGGCCTCGCACCACAGGTCCCCGCCGTGGGCACGGGCGAACCCGCGGGCGATCGGCAGCCCCAGCCCCGATCCGCCCTGGCCGCGGGCGGTGTCCAGCCGGACGAGCCGGTCGAAGATCCGTTCCCGCTCCGGCCCCGGCACGCCCGGTCCCGTGTCGGTCACCGTGACGCCGTCGCCGGTGACCTCCAGGGTGAGCGTGCCCCGGCCCGCCATCGCGCGGACCGCGTTGCCGGTCAGGTTGGCCAGGATCTGGGTGAGCCGCGCGCGGTCGCCGAGGACGACCGTGTCGGGCCCGGTGACGTCGACGGTGACGTCCGGCGCGGTCAGCCGCACCTGCTCGGCCTGCGCGGAAGCCAGCTCCCGCAACGGAACCGGGGTCCGCTCCAGCTCGGCGCCCGCGTCGAGCCGGGCCAGGTCCAGCAGGTCGGCGACGAGCCGCCCGGCCCGCTGCGACTCGCGGATGACCAGCAGCTCCAGCTGTTCCCGTCGCTCGTGCGGCGCGTCCGGGGGCTGCTGCAGCAGCGCCTCGGCCGCCGCCTGGACGCCCGCCAGCGGAGTCCGCAGCTCGTGGGCCGCGTCGGCGACGAACTGCCGGGTCCGCTCCTCGGAAACCCGCGCCGCCCGCTCCGCGCCTTCGAGCGCGTCGAGCGCGGAGTCGAACGCCGCCGCCACGCGTCCCAGCTCGGTGCCGGTCCGCTCCGGCGAGAGCCGGCCACCCCGCTCGCCGGAGACGATCGAGCGTGCCAGCCGCGTCATCGCGTCCAGCGGCGCGAGCGCGAACCGGACGGCCAGCAGCAGCGCGACGGCGGCGACGACCAGCGCGGCGACGCCGGTGCCCAGCAGGACCAGCCGCAGGCTCTGCTCGGCGGCCGCGATCAGCGACTCGTCCGCGGTGAGGGTCAGCTTCGCGCCGTTGATGCGGGCCGGACCGGACAGCGTCGCCCGCACCTGGCGGATCCGGGTGTCCGGCGGCAGGCCGGCGGCGCCGACGAACGTCCCGTCGGGCAGGGACAGCGAAGCCTGCACGCCCCGCGTCTCGACGCGGCGCACCAGTGCCGGCGGCGCCACGTTCTGCTTGGCGAGCTGCTGAGCCAGCTGGACCCGGGCGGTGAGCACCGCGTTGACGTCCCGCTCGGCCTGCGCGCGGAACACCGCGTCCACCACCAGGCCGACCGCGACGAGCACCACGGCCAGCACCGCCAGCACGGTGACGGTGACCCGCCGGCGCAGCGACGCGGTCTTCAGGCTCATGGCGCACCGCGCAGGACGTACCCCTGGCCGCGCACGGTGTGCACGACGCGGGGTCCGTGCGCTTCGAGCTTGCGCCGCAGCGTGCTGACGTTGACTTCGACCAGGTTCGGCGCGGAGTCGCCGTAGCCCCACACCGCGGTGAGGATCTGCGTCTTGGAGACGACCCGGTCCCGGTGCTGGGCCAGGTAGAGCAGCACCTTCCACTCGGTGGAGGTCAGCTCGACGTCCGCGGTGCCGTAGCGGGCCCGGCCGCCCTCGACGTCGATCACGAGGTCGCCGACTTCGACCGCCGGCCGGGTGCGGCCGGTCCGGCGCAGCACCGCGGTCACCCGCGCGACCAGCTCGGCGAGGACGAACGGCTTCACGACGTAGTCGTCGGCCCCTTCGCCGAGCCCGCGCAGGCGGTCTTCGACGCCGTCCCGCGCGGTCAGCATCACCACGCCGGCGGCGCAGGTCCGCCGGATCACCCGCAGCAGTTCGAACCCGTCCCGGCCGGGCAGCATCACGTCGAGCACCACCAGGTCGGGCCGGAGGCGGACGAGGTCGCGCTCGAGACCGGTGCCGTCCGGCAGCGAGCGCACCGAAAACCCCGCGTCGGCCAGTGCCGACTCGACCGGCACGCGGATCGCGTCCGCGTCTTCGATCACCAGGATGCGCGGCGGCGCCGGGTCCTCCACGGGCTCCAGCCTAGAGGCGTCCCGCGCCGCGGCATCCGCTGGGCGAAACCGGCGACACTCCTTGACCCCGCCATTGGCAGTCCTTCACAGGCCAAGAACTGTTAGCGGTAACAGAGGCCGGGGAAAGGAACGATGCGATGCCGGCTGGGTTTGCGCGCACCGCGAGACGGCGTCGCCGGTGGCCCCCACCGCGGCGTCGGCCGCCACAGTGGACACCACCGCCTGGCATGTCCTGCTGAACCGCAACAGCGGCAAGGTGGTCGGCGCGCAGGGCGCGTCGACGGCCGACGGCGCCGCCGTGGTGCAGTGGAGCGACGGCAACAGGGGCGACCAGCAGCGGCGGCCGCACGCTGCCCTCGACGTACCGCTGGAGCTCGACCGAGCCACCCCGAAATCGGGCCGGGTCTCGTTCAAGGACTTCACGAACGTCGTCCACAACGGCAAGCACGTCGTCTACGCCACGACGCACGACACCGGGTCGAGCTGGGGATCGATGAGCTTCACGCCCTTCACGAACTGGTCCGACATGGTGTCCGCGGGTCAGAACACGCAACGTCTGGGTGCTCGCGTACCAGCGGGCCCGACGACCTTCTCCTACCGCACCTCCGGTGAGCCCATCGACCCAACGGCTGGTCGACCGCGCAGACGCTGTTCACGGGCAGCATCCCGGCGGCGCCCCTCTTCGAAGCGGTCGAGGCGGACATGGTCCAGGGGGACCCCGCAGGCGGCCACGGAGCGCGTGCTGACATTGCAGCGCCAGCCCGGTGAGCGGGCGGGCCCGGCGTGGTGCCGGATCCGCCCGCGCTCGTTCTTGATCGTTCCGACGGATACGGCCGGAACGGCGAACCGGTTGTCTCGGACCGATAACGAATGTCTTTCTGTTGCCAGGTTTACAAGTGCGGCTGGGATTTCTAGTATTCCGCGAATGTTTCCTGGGACAGGGAGGTTCCGGCATGGCGCGCGCCCAGCGGCGACGGGCTGATCGGCTCTCGGTCGAGGATCTGGTGCGGCGCGCCCGGGCGATGCGTGACGGCCGTCCAGATTCCGTCGTGGCGCCGGTGAAAGCGGTTTCCGATCCGGACGAGCACCGGCTGCTGCTCGAACGCCGGGCGCGGGAAGCGGCGTCCGCGCAGCTGCGGGCCGGCGCGTGGATCCGCTGGATCGCCGGTGTCGTGGCGGGCGCGGTGGTGGCGGTCAGCCTGGTCCTGCTGGCGACGATGCCGCACAGTGCGCCGCCTCGGCAGGCGGCCCTGTCGTCGGTCCCGCTGCTGCCCGCCACCACGCCGCCTCGGCGGCCGGTCCCGGCCGAGCCGGCGACGGCCGTCACGCCACCGAGCACGTCGAGCACCCCGGCACCGACGCCGACGCCGACGCCGGCCCGGTCGAGCGTCGCGCAGCCGCCGGTCGTCCCGGTCGCCGACCGCTGCCCGAACCCGCGCACGGCCCGGCTCAACGACGACGCGCCGGGCATCGGCTACGACGGCCCCTGGAAAGTCAGCCGGAACCGCGGATTCGGCGACTTCGCCGACGACGTGCACTTCACGACGACGGACGGCGCATCCGTACGATTTTCCTTCACCGGCACGGGAATCGCGCTGTTCAGCGAAACCAACGGCGACGAGGGCCGCATCGACATCTACGTCGACGGCACGTTCCGCCGCACGGTCGACGCGTCCGCGGCGACGAGGACGGCACAGCAGGCGGTGTTCAGCACGTGCGGCCTGCCACCGGGCAGCCACGATCTCCGGGCGGTGAAGCGTGGCGGCCAGTACCTGCTGGTCGACCGCATCGACGTCACACCCTGACCGCGCTTTGCCCGCGCCGCCACGCCGGTGCCGCCGGCTCAGCTGTTCGGCATCCCGCTCCCGGGCCGCGGCTGCGGGGCCGGCCCGCCCGGGCCCGGCTGGGAGTAGCCGGAAGCGGGGCTCGGGTAGCCCGCTTGCGCGGGCGCCGGGTACGCGGGCGAGGCGAACCCGGGTGACGGGCGACGGCCACTCCGGACGACCGCGAGAGCGACCAGCAGCCAGGAGAGCACCGCGGCGGCGTCGAGCGGAAGACCCACGCCCAGGAAGATCAACTGGATCTCGTCGGCCGTCAGGTGGCTGGACGCACTCCACGACGCCGCGTTCAACGACACGAACTGCCAGACGACGCCCGCCGCCGTCGTGACGAGCATGACGACGAAGGCACCCACCATCAAGCCGGAGACGCCCCTGGCGCGCCCCTTGATCGAAAAGACCAGGCCCAGCAGACCCACCACGAGCTGGAGCAGCCGCGGGAGGACTCCGATGCTCGCCAGGGTGAGGGGTGTCACGGAAACCTCCACAGCTGTTCGCCGGCGATCAAGACGTCCCGACCACGACGGGCCGATCTTATTCGGCGGCACCGCCCCGCGCGGCGTTTTCGGCGACGAACGCACCACCCGCTACGACGGCAGGTGGTCGATGATCAGCCCGATCGTGAACTCGAACCGGTCGTGCCCGGTGCCGGACGTCAGCTCCGCCGCGTGGCGGCGGGTGTGCGGAAACCGGTCGGCCGGCAACGCCGAGAACCGCTCGATCAGCTCGTCGCGGCCGAGGACCCAGCTGTCGTCCTGATCCCGCTGTCGCTTTTGGACCAGGGAACGTTCCAACGCGTACGCGCAGACGTAGAGCGTGAGCGAATCGAGGGCCCAGGCGGCCGTCTGCGGGTCGATGCCGCCCGCGAGGAGGATCGCCAGGATTCCTTCGCTCACCCGCAGCGTCTCGAGGTGCGTCGGGACCATGGCCAGCGCGGCCCGGGACACGCCCGGGTAGGCCAAGTACACGTCACGGAGCTGGGCGTAGACCTCCAGCACCTGCGCTCGCCACCGGGCCGGGTCCGGCTCGGGCAGCCGGATACCCGCGCAGAGCCTGCCGATGATCAGGTCGTCGAGGTCCTCCTTGCTGACGATGTGCGCGTAGAGCGACGACGGCCCGGTGCCCAGCACGGCCGCGACCCGGCGGATCGTCAGCGCGTCGTAGCCCTCGGTGGCGATGACCTGCAGTGCGGCATCGGTGATCCGGTCGGGCGTGATCGGCGGCTTCCGGGGTGTGGCCGACGCGGGGTCCGGGGCGTGGCGGGCCGCGCGGCGCTGCCTGGGGTCGGGGGGCATGCCCGCCAGCCTACCTTGACACGAACTAAGTTCGTCGCCTAGAACTTAGTTCGTGAATGTAGAACTTAGTTCGTCCGAGCGGCCGCGGGCCGCACCCCTTCCCCTCCCCCGGGCCTGGCTCGTCCTGGTCGTCGTGGTCGTCGCCGAGCTCATGGACCTGATCGACACCAGCGTCGCCAACCTCGCCGGTCCGGCCATCCGCGCCGACCTCGGCGGCGGCGACATGACGCTGCAGTGGGTGCTGTCCGCCTACACCGCGGCCTTCGCGCTCGGCCTGGTCATCTCCGGCCGCCTCGGCGACCTGCTCGGCCGCCGCCGGCTGTTCCTGCTCGGCATGACCGGCTTCACCCTCGCCTCGCTGGCCTGCGGCCTCGCGCCCGGCGCCGGGTTCCTCATCGCCGCCCGGCTGCTGCAGGGCCTGTCCGGATCGGTGCTGATCCCGCAGGGCATGGCGCTGGTGAAGATCGTCTTCCCGCCCGAGCACCTGCGCAAGGCGCTGATGCCGATGGGCCCGATCATGGGGCTGGCCACGGTCGCCGGGCCCGTCCTCGCCGGCTGGCTGCTGCACCTGGACCTGTTCGGCAGCGGGTGGCGCTCGATCTTCCTGATCAACGTCCCGTTCGGCGTCCTCGCCGCCGCACTCGGCCTGCGCGTCCTGCCGCGCCACGGCGGCGAAGACCGCGACGCCCGCCTCGACCTGCGCGGGGCCGGCCTGCTCACCGCCGGTTCGGCGTTGCTGATCGTGCCGCTCATCCAGGGACGCGAGCTGGGCTGGCCCGCGTGGACCTACGCGATGCTGGCCGCCGGGCTGGCGGCGTTCGGCCTCTTCGCCGTCTCCGAACGCCGGAGCCGCCACCCCGTCATCACCCCGTCGCTGTTCGGCAGGCGCGGGTTCGTGGCCGGCCTGCTGGTCGTCGGCGGGTTCTACGCGGCGCTCAGCGCGTTCGTCCTGGTCGTCAACCTGCTGCTCCAGTCGGGCCTGGGCTGGACACCGCTGCGCACCGGCTTCGCGCTGCTGCCCTGGGCCGCGGGCACCGCGGTCGCGACGCTGGCCTCCGGCATGGTGCTCGCCGAGCAGCTCGGCCGCGCCGGCCTGCGCTGGGGGCTGGCCATCGCCGTCGCCGGCCTGCTCGGCCTGTGGTGGTCCGCCGCCCACCGGGGTGCCGCGATCACCATCGGGGAACTGGCCCCCGCGCTGGCGGTCACCGGTTTCGGGTCCGGCCTGCTGTTCATCCCCCTGTTCGACTTCATCCTCGGCGACGTCACCCCCGAAGAGGCCGGCACCGGCGCCGGCGTGCTCAACGCCGCCCAGCAGTTCGCCGGCGCCATCGGCGTCGCCGCGCTCGGCACCGTGTTCTTCGCCCGCGTGGGAGAGCCTTCGACGTCGTCCTATTTCTCCGCCGCGGAGCTGGTTTTCGGTGTCTGCGCGGGACTCTGCGGCGTCGCGCTCGTGCTGGTCGGGTTCCTGCCCCGGCACGCCGGTCGCCCGTAGGCGGCTACCGCAGCTGGTCGCGGCGGCGGGTCAGGTACGCGGTTTCGGCGGTGTTGCCCGCCAGCTCGATGGCCTTGTCGTAGGCCGCGCGGGACTCCTGGCTCCGGCCCAGCCGGCGCAGCAGGTCGGCGCGGGTCGCGTGGTACGGGTGGTAGCCGGCCAGCTTCGGCTCGAGGCCGTCGACGGCCGCCAGTGCCACCTCCGGGCCGTCGATTTCGGCGACGGCGACGGCCCGGTTGAGGGCGACGACCGGCGACGGGTCGACGCGGACGAGCTGGTCGTAGAGGGCGAGCACCTGCGACCAGTCGGTGTCGCGCACGTCGCGGACCGAGGTGTGCACGGCGTTGATCGCGGCCAGGATCTGGTAGCGGCCCGGCGCCGCCCCGGCGACGGCCGCGGCGAGGCGCTCGCGCACCAGCCGATGCCCCTCCGCGATCAACGCCGTGTCCCACGCTCCGCGGTCCTGCTCGGCGAGCGTGACCAGCTCGCCGCCCGCCGAGAGCCGGGCGGGTCGGCGGGCCTCGATGAGCAGCATCAACGCCAGCAGCCCGGCCACCTCGCCGTCGTCCGGCAGCAGGGCGCGGATCAGCCGGGTGAGCCGGATCGCCTCGGTGGTCAGGTCCTGGCGCACCGGGTCGGTGCCGGGCCCGGTCGCCAGGTAGCCCTCGTTGAACACCAGGAACAGGACGGTGAGCACGCCGGAGACGCGTTCCGGGAGATCCTCGGCGGACGGCACGCGATACGGGATGCGCGCCGCCTTGATCTTCGTCTTCGCGCGGGTGATCCGCCGGCCCATGGCGGTCTCCTGCACGAGGAAGGCGCGCGCGATCTCCGGCACGGTCAGGCCGCCGACCATGCGCAGCGTCAGGGCCACCCGGGTCTCCACCGCCAGCGCCGGGTGACAGCAGGTGAAGATCAGCCGGAGCCGGTCGTCGCCGATGGCGCCGGGAGGCTCGGGCGGGTCGTCGTCGTACCCCATCCGGGCCTCCTTCTGCTTGTCGTCGCGCTTGTTCTCGCGCCGGATCCGGTCGATGGCCTTGCGGGTGGCGGTGGTGGTCAGCCAGGCACCGGGGTTGGGCGGGACGCCGTCGGACGGCCACCGCTCGACCGCGACCGCGAACGCCTCCGCCGCCGCCTCCTCGGCGACGTCGAGGTCGCCGAACCGCCTGGTCAGCGCGGCCACCACCCGCGCCCACTCCGCGCGGTGGGCACGGGTCACCGCCTCGTCGACGTCGCTCACCGGAACGGCCGCACCTCGATCTTGCGGTCGCAGACCTTCGACGCCTCGGTGGCGAGCTTGAGCGCCACGTCCAGGTCGGGGACGTCCCACACCCAGAAGCCGGCGAGGTACTCCTTGGACTCCACGAAGGGCCCGTCGGTGAGCACCGCCTGCTCGCCGCGGTTGTCGACGACCGTGGCCGCGTCGGTGTCCGCCAGCCCGCCCGCGAAGACCCAGTAGCCCTCGGCGATCAGCCGTTCGTTGAACTCGCTGATCACCGGCTGCCGGTCCGTGCTGCCGGGGTTGCTCTTGTCGTCGATCACGGAAACCAGGTACTGCATCAGGGGATCCTCTCCGGTCGGCTCGGGTTCGGGGTCATCGGGTGGGTCAGGCCGTGGCGTACCGCGGGCGCCCGGCCGGGCGGTGCACCTGGATCGTCACGCCCTTCGAGTCGACCCACGACTCGAGCAGGTCCAGCCGGCGGTCCGGGCCGTTCTCCGGGAACAGCCGCGCGCCCTGGCCGAGGATCACCGGGACCACGAGCAGGATCATCTCGTCGACGAGGTCGTACGCGAGCAGCCACCGGGTCAGGGTGCCACTGCCGTGCACCTGCAGCTCGCCGCCGGGCTTGGCCTTCAGCTCGCGGACGGCCGCCGCGAGGTCACCGCGGAGCACGGTCGTGCCCGCCCACTCCGGCGTGGCGAGCGTGGTCGAGGCGACGTACTTGGGGGCCGCTTCGAGGGCCGCGCCGATGGGGTGGCCGGGCAGGACGCCCCACGAGCCGGCGAACAGGTCGTAGGTGCGCCGTCCGAACAGGAACGCGTCGGCGCGCTGGTAAATCCGCGTGATGAACGCCCGGGTCGCGTCGTCACCGGCGCCCTTGACCCAGCCGCCGCGGTCGAACCCGTTCCGGCGGTCTTCGTCGGACGCGCCGCCGTTGCCCTGCACGACGCCGTCGATGGTCAGCTGCGTCACGGTGGTCAGCTTCATGGTCGCGGTTCCCTTCGCTCGGGTGGTCTCACCCCTGCTACGAAGACCTCCGCGCCGATCCGACACCGCGTCCGGGATTTTTTCGCACGACTTCCGGGCCGCCGTTCTGCTACCCCTTCCGGGAGCGCCGTCACTCCCGAAAGGCACGACCATGCGATTCACCGACGAACAGCACCTCGACGGCGACGTCCGCGAGCGCGGATTCACGCTCGGCGAGATCCCCGGCATCCTGTGGACCCCCACGTCCACGCCGGCCCCGCTCATCCTGCTGGGCCACCCGGGCGGGCTGGGCAAGATGTACCCCCGGCTGGCGGCCAGGGCCCGGCAGGCGGCAACGGCGGGTTACGCGACGGCCACGATCGAGCTCCCGGGAAGCGGCGACCGCCCCCGGTCGGCGACGGCCGAGCGGGCCCGAGCCGACCTGCACCGGGCGCTGGCGGACGGCCAGCCGGTCGGCGAGATCGTCGAGCGGCTGGTCCTGCCCCTGGTCGAAACGGCGGTCCCGGAGTGGCGGGCCACCCTGGACGCGCTCCTCGAGCTACCGGAGATCGGCGGCCCGGTGGGTTATTCGGGCGGAGTACTGGCGATCGGCACCCGGCTGGCGGCGGTCGAGCCGCGCATCTCGGCCGCGGCGCTGTTCGCCGGCAGTTTCGTGCCCCAGAGCACGTTCGAGGAGGCCCGGCGGGTGACGATCCCGCTGCTGGTCCTGCTGCAGTGGGACGACGAAGGAAACGACCGGCAGCAGGCCCTGGAGCTGTTCGACGCGTTCGGGTCGAAGGAGAAGACGCTGCACGCCAACATGGGCGGCCACACCGGCGTCCCCCGGTTCGAAGGGGACGACGTGAACCGCTTCTTCGCCCGGCACCTGAAGTAGCGGGCGGGGAGGCCGGCGTGTGCCGGCCTCCCCGCGTTTTCCGCTCCGCGCTCAGGACACGCTGCAACTGACCGTCGGCCAGTTCCAGTTTCCGTTGTGCTGGATCGTCACCCCCCAGTTGTTGCCGTTGCCGTTGGGTTTCGCGATGAGGACCTGGCTGCTCGGCCACGTCGCGTTGATGTTCCACGTCGCGCTGATCCTGGCCGGGCTCGGCACCGTCATCGTCACCGTCCACGTGTTGGAGCCGGTCACCGCGACGTTCAGGTTGTACCGGTCACTCCACGCCTGGCCTGCCGACAGCGTCGCCGTGCAGCTTCCGCCCCCCGGGGTCGTCGGGGTCGTTGTCGGGGTCGTCGGCGTGGTCGGGGTTGTCGGTGACGTCGGATTCGTCGGCGTTGTCGTCGGCGTCGACGTCGTGCCTCCGGCGTTCAGCGCGTTCAGCACCGACGTGTACGCCGCCTTCTTGTTGCCACTGCCGTCGAACAGGAGCGGGCTTTCGCTGGAACGCCAGGAGTCGCTGTCACGCACACCCCACACCGTGATGCCCACGCAGCGCGCCACGTTCATGCACGCCTGGGTCAGCGCCGAATACTGGGACGTCGAGGCGTTCGTGACGTCGACCTCCGTGAGCGCCACGTCGACGCCCAGTGCCGCGAAGCTGGAGATCGTCGTCTGGAAGTTGGCCGGGACCGAGCTGCCGCCCGTGAAGTGGGCCTGCAGGCCGACGCAGTCGATCGGCACGCCGCGGGACTTGAAGTCCCGCACCATGTTGTACACGCCCTGCGTCTTCGCGTAGCTCCAGTTGTCGATGTTGTAGTCGTTGTAGCAGAGCTTGACCGACGGGTCGGCCGCGCGCGCCGTCCGGAACGCCACCTCGATCCAGTCGTTGCCGGTGCTCTGCAGGTTGGACTGACGACGGCTACCGTCTTCGTTGAACGCCTCGTTGACCACGTCCCAGTAGGCGAGCTTGCCCTGGTAGTGGGCCATCACCTTCTGGATGTGGTTGATCATCGCGTTCCGCAGCGCGGTGCCGCCGAGGCTCTGCATCCAGCCCGGCTGCTGCGCGTGCCAGGCGAGCGTGTGCCCGCGGACGCGGGACCCGTGGCTCACCGCCCAGTTGTAGACCTGGTCACCGGCCGAGAAGTTGAACTGGTTCTGGTTGGGCTCGGTCGCGTCGATCTTCATTTCGTTTTCCGGCGTGACCATGTTGAATTCGCGCGCCGCGATCGTGGTGTACGCCGAATCGCCGAGCCTGCCCGACGCGATCGCCGTCCCGAAATACCGGCCCGACTGGGCGGCCGCCGCCCCGAGCGTACTGGCCGCGGCGTTCGCGCCCGGCGCTGTCACCAGGACGGCCGCCGCCGCGGCCACCGTGGCCACCCCCGCCACGACCCGGCCGGCCGCCGAGCGCCACCACCCGCCGCGCCGGCTCGACGATCTTCCCGCCATCCGTGGGTCTCCTTCCAGGCGCACGCCCAGGAGCCGCCACCGCAGGACGATTCCCCGCGAGCGACGCGCGCCGGCGGTGAAACCAGGTCGGCGGTGACCTGGACGATCCGATGAAGTTCACTTTCCGCGAGCAGCACAACACGCTACTTCGGTGCCAGGCAAAAACTTTCGGTCAACTTTCGAAATCACGCGGAACCGGCCGGCGGTGCCGCGTTCAACGCGGCGAAGATCCGCGTCAGCGCGGCGATGTCCGCGCGGTCGAGCGCGGCGAGGGCCGGCGGCGGGTCGGTGAGGATGCGCCGGGCGGCTTCGGCCGCGCGGAGTCCGGCGTCGGTCAGGTGGACCAGCCGGCGGCGCTTGTCTTCCGGGTGCGGCTGCCGCCGGACCAGGCCGCGCCGTTCGAGCCGATCGACGGCGACGGTCGCCGCCGACGGGTCCACTTCGGCGGCTTGCGCGATCTCCCGCAGGGTCATCGGCGCCCGCGCCAGCTTGATCAGCAGTTCCGCTTTGCCCACGCCGAGGTCCAGCTCGAGCCGCAGGGCGCGGAGCCGGTCCTGGCCCGTGATGAAGGCGACCATCTCCGTCCAGGCACGCGTCGCCGATGCGTTGTCGGATCCGGGGTTCATCGGGCCACGTCCTCACTCGCGGTTCAGCAGCCGGCCGCTGCGCTCGGCGCGGGCGCGCGCCCAGCGTCCGGTGGAGACCAGGCCGAGCAGCACGGTCGCGACGCCGCAGCCGGCCAGCACGGTCCAGGCGGCGCGGCTCGCCCCCGCCGACCCGGCCGCCACGATCGAACCACACACGGCCACGCCGATCGCCCCGCCGGTCTGGCGGCACGTCGAGGCGATCGCGCCGGCGACACCGGCCTGGTCGCGCGGCATCCCGGACAGCGCGGCGTTCGTCATCGGGGTCCCGACGAGACCGAAACCGGCGCCGAAGACGACGTAGGCGAGCACCAGGTAGCCGACACCGGTCTCGCGCCCGGTCCCGGCGAGCAGGGCGGCGCCCGCCGCCAGCAGCAGCCCGGCCAGCACGAGCGGCAGCCTCGCGCCCCGGGCGGCGACGATCCGGCCGGAGATCATCGCGAACGCCGCGCCCGTCGCAGCCATGGGGATGGTGAGCAGGCCCGCGTGCAACGCGCTGTAGCCGCGGACGTCCTGCAGATACAGCGTATTCAGGAACAGGAACCCGCCCACGGCCAGCAACGCGACCACCGCGACGACCGCCGCGCCGGAGAACGCCGGGCTGCGGAAGAACCGCAGGTCCACCAGCGGGTCGGCGCGCCGCGACGCGGTCACGGCCAGACCGGTCACCGACACGGCGGCCACCACGAACAGCGTGACGATCAGCGGTGAGCTCCAGCCGTGCCGCGGCCCTTCGATGACGGCGGCGGTGACCGGCCCCAGGAACGTGAGGACGAGCAGCTGGCCGAGGGGATCGAACCGCTTCCCGCGCGCCGCACGGGATTCCGGGACGAACCGCCGGGTCAGGAGGACGGCCGCGACGCCGATCGGCACGTTGACCCAGAAGACGGAACGCCACCCGAGGCCGCTGACCAGCAGGCCGCCCAGCACCGGGCCGCAGGCGCCGCCCAGCCCGGCCACCGCGCCCCAGGTGCCCACAGCGCGAGCGCGTTCGGCCGGGGCGGCGAACGTGGTGGCGATGATCGACATCGCCACCGGGTTCAGCATCGCCCCGCCGACCGCCTGGAGCGCGCGGAAGGCGACCAGGCTGCCGAGCGACGGCGCGAGCCCGCAGAGCAGCGAGCCGAGCGAGAACAGCCCGAGCCCGGCCTGGAACACCCGGCGCCTGCCGAACCGGTCGGCCACCGACCCGGCGAGGATCACCAGGCAGGCGAGGACGAGCGTGTAGGCGTCGACCACCCACTGCAGGCCGCTGACCGGCGCGTGCAGGGCCTGCCGGATCGACGGCAGCGCGACGTTGGCGATGGTGGTGTCCAGCCCGGCGACGACCACGCTCAGGCAGCAGGTCAGCAGCACGACGGTCCGGCCACGCGGCGACAGGACGGGCGGAGTGCCGGCGGCGACGCGCACGGAAATGATTGTTGCACATCAACTATTGACTTCGGCGGCGGTCCGGCGCCGGCGCTCCGGCCCGCGGGCTCTAGGCTTTCCGGTTCCCGCTCTTGGAGGTTTCGTTGGAACGTCCGGTCCCCGACGTCACCGGGTTCGAGCCGGCACTGGCCGGCCGCATGCTGGCCACCGCCGCCTGCACCGACGCCGACGCCATCCCGAAGGTCGCCGACGCCGGCACCTGCCGCGAGCACGACGGCCGGCGCGTGCAGGTCATGCACAACGGCCTGCTCGTCGAAGAAGGCGGCTACTACGGCGCCTGGATGGCCGAGGTCATCCGTGCCCTGCGCGGCCACCACGAACCCCAGGAAGAGATCGTCTTCCACCGCATCCTCGAACGCCTCGCCGCCGACGGCGGAGCACCGGCCATGATCGAGTTCGGCAGCTTCTGGATGTACTACGGCCTCTGGTTCTGCCACGCCATCCCGGCCGGCCACGCCGTCGGGCTCGAACCCGACCCCGCCTGGCTCGACGTCGGCCGCCGCAACGCCGCCCTCAACGGCTACCAGGACCGCGTCCGGTTCGTCCAGGCCGCCATCGGCGCCCAGCCCGGCCGGCCATTGGCCTTCACCGCCGAAAGCGACGGGCGGATCCACGACGTCGTCCAGCACGATCTCGCGTCCCTGATGGCCGAAACCGGGCTCGACCACGTCGACCTCGTCCTGGCCGACGTCCAGGGTGCCGAGACGGTCCTCATCGACCGCGCCCGCGGTGACCTCGAAGCCGGCCGCGTGCGGTTCCTCGTCGTCTCGACCCACCACCACACCATCTCCGGCGACCCGCTCACCCACCAGAACGCCCTCGAGCAGCTGGTGGCCGCCGGCGCGCACGTCATCGCCGAACACTCCATCGGCGAATCCGTCAGCGGCGACGGCCTCATCGCCGTCTCCTTCGACCCGCGCGACAAGGACTTCACCGTCCCGGTCACGCACGCCCGCTACTGCGATTCCTTCGCCGGCGAAGTCGAATACGACCTCGCCCGCGTCACCGCCGAACGCGACCACCTGCGAGCCGAGCTGGACCGCGTCCACGCCACCAAACTCTGGCGCTGGGCCAGGAAACCCCGCGAGGTCTACGCACGCCTGACCCGGCGCAGCTGACCACCCGGTCACGAGTCGTGGCCGTTGTTGGTTGAAGTTCCACGACGTGCCCGATACCCTGATGCCTGCACTGGGAGCGCTCCCACATGGATCACCCATCGCTCATCCCGAGAATGGCGGCCCATCCATGCGTATGCGCAGCAGCTCCAGGCCCGTCACCCGACGGCGGAGCGTCCTCCCGCTGATCTCGCCACCCTGGCCGGCATGTTCGTCCTGGTCCCGGCGGCTTCGGCGCACGGCACCATCGTCAGTCCCGCCACGCGCGCTTACCAGTGCTGGCTGGACTGGGGCAGCCAGCACACGAACCCGGCCATGCAGCAGCAGGATCCCATGTGCTGGCAGGCTTTCCAGGCCAACGCCGACACGATGTGGAACTGGATGAGCGCCCTGCGGGACGGGCTCGCCGGCAACTTCCAGGGCACGACCCCCGACGGTCAGCTGTGCAGCAACGCCTTGGCGCGCAACGACTCCCTCAACACGCCTGGCCCGTGGAAGACAACCAGCCTCGGCAGCACGTTCTCGATGCACCTCCGGTGAACGTGATGTCCGTGGCGGGGGCGTACTTGCCCGTCTGCGTGATGAAGTCCAGGTTGCCCCAGCCGAGCCGCTGGGTGGTGGGGTCGAACCCGTTCTTGCTGACGTAGCCCCGGAAGAAGTCGGCGCCGTGGCTGGCCTGGTCGTACAACGCCGCATCTGGGAACTGACCGGCGTGTCCCCGGGGCCGGGCCTGGCCCCGCGCCTCGCGGAGGCGGCGGGCTGGTACCGCGAGGCACTGGACCTGTCTGTCCCATGAGGACGTGAGCCGAGGCCGGCCCGGCGCCCGTGTAGGCGGGTGCCGGGCCGGGGGCATCTCCCAAGCCGAAGTTCACGTCGCTGCACCACATGTACGTCTGGTCCTGGTGGGACGCCTGCCAGATCGTGAACACGACGTGGTGGCCGCCGTAGGCGCCGGACGTCTGGACTCTGGGCGACGACGTCGGGGTCGATCGCCGAGCCGCCGCCGGCCACCCGCCGGACCGCCTCCCAGGAAGTCCGCGACGTCGGCGACGCGCTCCTTCGGCAGGTAGTCCTCGCCGAGGCCGCGCGGGCGGGCACCGCGGGCGTGCTGTTCCTCAGCACGTGCGCGGTCTACCGCGACGGAGTCCACTGCGGCGTGGCGGAGCCGTCGGACGGGCCGGGGCCGGCGACGGACCCGGCGTGGGCGGCGGGTGGCGAGGCGGTCGCCTCGGTGGTGGCGGTGGCCGACCTGGCGGCGGCGATCACGGCGTCGGCGCTCGGCCCCCGGACCGATGCTGTCCCGCAACCGCGACCCGCTGCACGCGCTGACCGCCCGCGAGACGGAGGTCGTCGGGCTGATGGCCCAGGACCTGTCGAACGCGGCGATCGTGAAGCAGCGGGCGGTCACCCAGGGCGCGGTGGAGAACCACATCAGCAACATCTTCGCCAAGCTCGGCCTCGAGGCCAGCCGCGACGAGAACCGCCGCATCCGCGCGGTGCTGACCTACCTGGACAGCACCGCCGTCCGGGGCTGAACCAGGTCAGACGCGGACGATGCCCAGGTCGGCGGCCAGCCGGCGGAGGATCGCGTCCTGGTGGCGGGTGAGGAAGAAGTGGCCGCCGTCCAGCGGGACCAGCTCGAAGCCGCCCGCGGTGTGCCCGGCCCAGTCGGCGACCTCGTCGAGGGTGGCCATCGGGTCTTCGGTGCCGGTGAAGGCCACGATCGGCGTGGCCAGCGGCTTGCCGGGCACGTGCCGGTAGGTCTCGACGGCCCGGTAGTCGTTGCGCGCGGCGGGCAGGATCATGCGGACGACGTCGTCGTCGCCGAGCAGGCCGGTCTCGGTGCCGCTCAGCCGCCGCAGCTCGGCGAGGACGCCCTCGTCGGGTCCGGGTGTGCACGCTCTCGTCCCGCACCCGCGACGGCGCGCGGCGCCCGGAGACGAACAGTCCCGCGACCGGTACGCCGTCCCGCTCCGGCCGCCGCGCGGTCTCGTAGGCACCATCGCGCCCATGCTGTGCCCGAACAGGGCCAGCGGACGGCCGTCCGGCGCCCGCAGCGCGTCGATGCTGGTCAGGAAGGGTTCGTGCCGCCGGTCCTGCCGCCCGGGGTACTCCACGGCCAGCACCTCGACGTCCGGGGCGAGCGCCTTGGCGACGGGGAAGTAGAAGGTGGCCGAGCCGCCGGCGTGCGGCAGGCAGACCAGCCGCGCCCGCGCGCCGGGTGACGCGGCGAACCGGCGGAACCGGTTCTCCTCGGTGTGGTCCACGGGGGCGACCGCCTTTCCCTGTTTCGCGGCCACGGTCGCCAGGGGGCGAACGGCCAGGGCACCCCTAACACCCCCCAACCGTCCGTCCACACTGGACTGACGGGTGGTACCGGTGAATCGCCCGATCGGACGAGTAAACGTCGCCGAACCGGGTAAGCCCGACCCGGAGAATGCCGCGTCCGTGGGGGAGCGCGGCGGCAGGAGGAGTCGCACCGTGCGCGTGAGCTGGAACGGAGCCGACCAGGCCGGGTGGCACGTACTCGACGTCGCCGGCACCGACCGGACGGGCCTGAGCGCCGCCCGCCGGTGGGCCGAGGCCAAGCTGGGCACACTGCGGGAGACGGACCTGATCGACACGCTCATCGTGATCGGCGAGCTGCTGGAGAACGCCTACGTCCACGGCGGCGGTCCCCTGCAGCTGCGCCTCCACCACGAGCACGCCCCCTGCCGGGTGACGGTGGCGGTGGCCGACGTGGGCAAGGGCGAACCCCGCAAGCGGGTCCCGGACCGCGGCGGCGGCCGCGGCCTGATGCTGGTCGACCAGCTCTGCCTCGACTGGGGCGTCAGCCACCACGACGACGGCAAGCTCGTCTGGGCCCGCGTGGAGTGCGAAGAGGACTAGGTGTACTGACCTGCGAGGTCGGGGACGCGACTGGCGGGTGGTTGGCCTGCGGGTGCGGTGTGGCCGCGGTGGTGGTTGCAGGTGTGCAGCCGGTGCGGCAGGGCGCGGCGGCGTTCGGGGAGGCCGCACATCACGGCCCAGTGGACCGGGAGGCCCCGGCGTGGCGGCCTCCCGGTCCGTGCGGGATCAGCCGTCCGACTCCGCGGACGGCAGGTACGCGCCCGGCACCCGGTCCGGGGTGTACACCTGGTTCTCACCCGGGTACGGCTGCTGCCAGCCGTGCGTCTGGTACCACGTGAAGTGGTTCATCTGCGCCGGGTTGGCGTAGTCGGCCACCGCGTCCGGGCCGGTCAGCCGCTGGTGCGTGGTCCACTCCTGCCACTGCGCCGCGATCTGCTTCTTGTCCGCGGGCACCGCCGACGACGGCACCGGCGCCGCGGCCGGGTTCGCCGGGGCCGGGGTGTCCGGGCCGCACGACGGCTGGGTCTTCAGCCCGTCCGTCAGTGACGTGCGGTTCGGCAGCGCCGTGAACGGCGTGAAGTCCGGCTTCTGCTGGAACGCCGCACTCATCGGCGTCGCCGCGCTGTCCTTCTGGTTCATCGGCTTGATCCCGAGGATCTGCTCGATCGTGCGGATCATCGTGATCTGCGAGTAGTAGTGGCTGTCGACGACGCCGTGCCGGGCGTACGGGCTGATGATCTGCACCGGCGCCCGGTGCCCGTCGACGTGGTCGAGACCCGCCTGGGAGTCGTCCTCGACGACGAAGATCGCCGAGTCCTTCCAGTACTGGCTGTGCGAGATCTCGTCGACGATCCGGCCGACGGCGAGGTCGTTGTCGGCGACCTGGGCGGCCGCGTTCGGCGGGCCGCCGGTGTGGTCGCTCGACAGCCAGAACATGTTCAGGTCGGCCGGCCCGTTCTTCTCGAAGTCGTTCTTCCAGATCTGGTACCGGTAGACGTCCGGCACCGACGTGTCGAACTTCGGGAAGCCCGGCACCGACACGTTGTTCAGCGACGGGATCGGCGACGACGACACCAGCGGGTAGGCCGTCGGCTCACCCGTGGCCGCCATGTTCCTGGCGTCGCAGTACAGGTTCTGCCAGCTCGCCCCGGCGGGCTTGGTCAGGAACTGCTGGAACTCGCCGAAGTCCCGCACCGACTTGCCGGCCGCCTGCGCGCCGGTCCACAGGAACCCGCTGCTCTGGTGGCCGAGGGCGTCGTCCTCGGTGTCGTAGCTGCGCAGGTACTCCCCCGCCGACGACTCGGTGTACTCCGGGTTGTCGGCCTGCATGAGCCAGTTGTGGCCCTCGGCGGAGTTCGTGCCGATGTCGTAGGTGTTGTCGTACAGCCCGAACTGCCGGGCCAGCGCGTGCTGGTTCGGCGTCACGTTCTCGCCGAACTGCGTGACCGACGGGTCGCCGTTGCCGCGCGGGTCGTCGCCGAACACCTGGTCGTAGGTCCGGTTCTCCTTGACCAGCAGGAAGACGTGCTTGATGGTCGACGGGTCGCCGAGCCGCGCCGGGACCGGCACCGGGCTGCGGTGGCCGTGGTCGGTGGCCACCTGGACCGAGTCGTGGGTCCAGCCGTTCTGCTTGAACACCTGAGCGGTGTACCCGCGGACGGCGCGGTCGTCCGGCAGCCGGAACTTCTGCACGCTCGAGGTCGTGTCGTGGGTGCCGTGCCCGGCCGCCGTCGTCGGGCGGCGGGCGTCGATCCCGCGGGTGTTGGACACCACGACGTCCGGGCCCACCGTGGTGATCGCCGTCGGGAAGTAGTCGGTCGGCAGCAGCCCGACGTAGCTGACCGGCTCCTGCGCCCGGCTGTAGCGGTACACCGCGACGGCGTTGGCGCGGCCGAGCGTCACCAGCAGGTGCCCGTCCCCGGTCAGGGTCACGCCGTCCGGTTCGTAGCCGACCGACGCTTCCGGCCACGGCTGGGTCGCGATGGTCTGGACGACCTGGTCGCGGGCGGTGTCGATGACCGAGACGGTGTTGCTCGCGGTGTTCGTGACGAACAGCGCGTCCTTGCCGACGTACACCGCGGTCGGGTGCAGGCCGACGTCGATGCTCTTCGGCGTCGCGGCCGCGTTCGCCAGGTCGATGACGCTGACCGTGCCGCTGGTCGTGGCGCCGGTGAACTGGCTGGCCGGCACCTGCGTGTTGTAGGAGTTCAGCGTCGGCTCGCCGGGCTTCGCCGGGCGGCCGCCCTCGTTGCTGACGTACAGCTTGGTGCCGACGCGGACCAGGTCACGCGGGGCGTTGCCGACGGCCCAGCTCTGCTTGATCGCGCCCGTCGCCGCGTCGAGGGCGACGACGCGGTTCTGGCCGTTGACCGCCGAGTACACGGTCGAGCCGTCGGGCGAGAACACGGCCTGGGCGACCAGCGCGTGCTTCGCGCCGTCCGCCGGGATCTTGACCGGCACCGGAGCGGCGACCGTGCCGTCGGGGTTCACCGTGAACTTGGTGTAGCCGTCGGTCTGGGCCAGCCACAGCGTCTTGCCGTCCGGGGAGTACGACGGGCCTTCCTGGCCGACGTCGTTGCCCGCGATGCGCAGGTTCGCCGTCGCCGAGTTGCCGACGAGCTGCTGCACCTTCCAGTTCTTGAGGTCGACGATCGTGAGCGCGATCCCGCCGTCGGTGGTCAGCGCGGCGAGGTGGCCGCCGTCCGGGCTGACCGAGGACGCCATGATCTTGCCGTTGTTCACCACCAGCCGGTCGCCGATCGGCTTGAGGTACTGGTCGGCGGAGACGACCTGGCCGTTCTCGGTGACCTGGCCGACCTGGTCCTCGCCGAACTGCTGCGTCGACGCGACACCGACACCGGTGCCGGTGGCGACCAGCACGAGCGCGGCGGAGCCTGCCGTGGCGTAGCGCAGCCGATGGCGGCCGGGCCCGCGCTTCGCGGCACGCCGTCTGCGGCGTGTTACCTGCATCGGGTTATCCCTTCGGGGTGGAGGAGAGCAGCTCGACGTTGCCGTCGAACTGCCAGAGCGGGTTGGGTTGGTCCCCCGCGGGGGTCCGCACCTGGAAGTAGCCGTTCACTTCCTTCGGTCCGTCGCCGTCGGCGACGTACCGCCCGTCCGAGGTGATGTCCAGCTGGTAGATCGCCGATCCCGTCGCCGCGACGTCCGGCAGGTGCCAGGAGACGACGCACCGCCAGTCGTTGCCGGGCCCTTCGGGCTCGACCAGGCCGTCGCCCTTGGTGCACGCGGCCGTGGCGCCCAGCTGCGCCTCGGTGACGTCGGGCCGGTTCAGCTGCCCGGCCTGCAGCCGGTAGAGGTGGGCGAACGCGGTGGCGACCGACCGCTGGACCTTGTCCAGCTCGATGCCGGACCCGGTGGCCGGCGTGGCCACGGCGACGACCCCGGCCGTCGCGGCGAGCAGGCCCACGAGCGGCAGGACACCGAGGGTGAGCGCGCGGCGGCCCGAGCCGTCGTGCGCCGGGTTCGTGAAGTCGCGGCGCACGAACAGCACGTAGGCCAGCGCGGTCGCGGCCACGGCCCAGGCCAGGCCGACACCGACCGCGATGAGCAGCGGGCCGAGCTGGACCGGGTCGGTGAACAGGCCGTTCCACGCGATGAAGGCGTAACTGGGCAGGGCGAGGCGCACGGCGACGGGCAGCGGCAGCAGCTGGGCGAGCGCCATCGCGAGGGCGACGACGGCGGGCAGCAGCAGGCCCATCGGCGAGCGGCCCCAGGCGACCGACCCGAGGAGGCCGAGCGCGGCCAGCGCCAGCGTCGGGGCGAGCACGCAGACCCACGCGAGCAGGACCTGCGTGGCGGCCTCGCCCGGCGTCAGCGAGTGGCCGTCGAGCCCCACCAGCGGCCGGCTGCCCGCGGCGAGAACCCCGCCGGCGGCGCCGGACACGGCCATCCCGGCCACGAGCACGACGATCACGGTGAGGCTGGCCAGCGCTTTCGCCGCGAAGATCCGCCGGGGCGAGCGCACCGCGACCAGCAGGTGGCGCCAGGTCCCGAGCCGGTCTTCGGCGGCGAAGACGTCACCGGCCACCACCGACGTCAGCAGCGGGAGGGCGTAGGTGCCGGCGAACCCGAGCATGACCAGCGGCCCGGCCCAGCCCGTGGCATTCATCCACCGGCCGAACAGCGTGTCGACCGGCAGCGAGCTCTGCTCGCCGACCACGGCGACGAACAGCGCGGGCGCGATCCAGCAGGCCAGGACCAGCAGGCGGATCCGCCAGGCGGCGAACAGCTTGACCAGCTCGAAGCGGTAGCCGCGGGCCACCGGCACCGGCCGGGCCGCTTCGGCGACGGTCGCGGTCATCGGCCTGCCTCCCGGTCGGTGAGGGCGAGGAACGCGGCTTCGAGCGGGGACACGACGGGCGCGAGCTCGCGCACCGCCACGCCTTCCCGCGCCAGCCGCAGCACGAGGTCGTCGAGCGCGGGGGTCAGTGCCCGCACCACGAAGACGTCGGCGTCCGGGCCGGCGAGCCGGACGCCCGGGGCGCCGGCGACCAGGGCACGCGCCCTGTCCGGGTCCGAGGTGCGCAGCCGGTAGTCGAGTTCGCCGTTCTCGGCCGACAGCTTGGCCAGCGGGCCGGTGAACACGACGCGGCCGGTGGCGAGGATGGTGACCTCGGCGCACAGCGCTTCCAGGTCGTCCATCCGGTGGCTGGAAAGCACGACGGCGGTGCCTCGGCCGGCGAGCCGGCCGAGGACGCCGTGCACGTGCTGCTTGCCGGCCGGGTCTAGGCCGTTGGCCGGCTCGTCGAGCACCAGGAGCCGCGGCTCGGCGAGCAGGGCGGCGGCGAGGCCGAGCCGCTGCCGCATGCCGAGGGAGAAGCCGCGCACCCGGTCGTCGGCGACGTCGGTGAGCCCGACCTCGCCGAGCGCGTCGTCGATCGCGGACGTCTTCCGGTCGCGGCCGCGCAGCGCCAGCAGCGCGGCGAGGTTCTGCCGGGCGGTGAGCGACGGGTAGAGGCCGGGGCCGTCGACGAAGCCGGCGACACCGCCGAGGGGCCGCCCGGCCGGCGCGCCGAGGATCTCGAGGGTGCCCTCGTCGGCGACGGCCAGGCTCAGCAGGAGGCCGAGCAGGGTGGTCTTCCCGGCGCCGTTGGGGCCGACCAGGCCGTGGATCTGCCCCGGCGCCACGTCGAGGTCGACACCGTCGAGGGCGACGACGTCACCGAAGCACTTGGTGATCCCGCGGGCTCTCACTGCCAGGGGTGCGTCCATGGGTCCCTTCACCTTCGTCGCCTGCGGGAAAAACTTAGGGACCGCAAATGAAGGCGGCGGGCGAGCGGGGTGAACGCTGCCCGAACGGGAGCCGACCGGCGGCTGCCACGGTGGTGAAATGTCTGATTTAAGCCGGGGTATTACGCCGGGTTAACCGCGGGCTTAAGTTGTCCACAGTGGATCTCCACCCGCGTCTCCACCCCGCGGAGGTGCCACTCCACCCGGGTGCCGCCCTAGCGTTCCCGGTGTCGGAACACAGGGAGGAAAACGGCCATGGGTGAAGTCATGCAGTTCATGCTGCTGCGGTTCGCATTGATCGGCGGCGGCGTCCTGCTGCTGGTGATCGTGCTCGGGGTGATCGCCGTCGCCCTCAAGAAGGCGGGGCGGTACGACCAGGCGAAGCGGGCGGTGGAGCCGATCGTGCGCGAGCGGCTGGAGCGGTACCGGAAGCGGGACGACGGCTGACCGGGTCAGCCGGCCAGGCCACGCCGCGCGGCGTAGCGGGCCGCCTCGACGCGGTTGCGCACGCCGATCTTGGCGAAGGCGTTGTTGATGTGGGTCTTCACCGTCGCCTCGCCGATGAACAGGCGGGCCGCGATCTCGGCGTTGCTCAGCCCGGTGGTGATCAGGCCGAGCACCTCGGCCTCGCGGGCGGTGAGCCCGTCGGGCAGGCTTTCCTCGCGCGGCAACGGTTTCGCGGAAAGCGAGCCGGCGACCTGCCGTGAGACATCGGCCCCGAAGGTAAGCTGCCCGGCGACGACGGCCTGGAGCGCGGCACCGATCTCCCGGCGCCCGGCATCCTTGGTGAGGTAGCCGCGCGCACCGGCGGCGAGCGCCCCGGCAATGGATTCATCATCCGAATAGGTGGTGAGAACGAGAACCGCGACACCGGGGTGCGCGCGCGTGACGCGTTCGGTGGCTTCGACGCCGTTCAGGACGGGCATGTTGAGATCCATGAGCACGACATCGACCTGGCCGAGCCGCTCGAGCAGGGCGAGGGCCTGGGCCCCGTCGGCGGCGGAGCCGGCAACCTCGACGTCGTCGAGCAGGTCGAGAAGGGCAACGAGTCCCTCACGGACCACCTGCTGATCATCGACGACAACGACCCGAATCGGCTGCGGCTCACCGGTGTCCATGATCAGAGTGTGCCGCATGCGACGGTCGCCCGCCTCCGGCCCCGGCAGCCTCAGCCGAGGCCGGGCTCGGCCCACCACGCACCAGCCGGAACAGCGGCGCAGGCGGCCCGGGACCTCCGCACCACCCGCCCGGCCGGTCGCCACCAGCCGGGAACGGTGGCGCGGCGGCCCGGATCCGCCGCGCCACCCGGATGCCTCAGCCCGGGGCCACCGCCCGGCCCGTCTGAGGCGAAATCATTCCCGCGCACAGCCCGCGGCTCGCCAGCGTCTGCGCGATCCGCGGGATCGCCGTCAGCGTGTTCGCCGGCCATTCGTGCATCAGGATGATCTGGCCGTTGCCGAGGCGGGCGTTCGCCTGGACGATCGCGTCCACGCTCGCGCCGTTCCAGTCCTGCGAATCGACGTCCCAGATGATCTGGCGGAGCCCGTACTTCGCTTCCACCGCCTGCAGTGTCGCGTTCGTTTCGCCGTACGGCGGGCGGAACAGCCGGGGCGTTCCGCCGCCCGCCGCCGCGATCGCCTGCTGTGTCCGGGAAATCTCCGAGTCCATCTGGGACTGGCTCAGCTGCGTCAGGTGCGGGTGCGTGTAACTGTGGTTGCCCACCCACATGCCCGCGCCGACCTCGGCCCGGACCTGGGCCGGGTACGCCGCCGCGTACTGGCCCTCGTTGAACATCGTGGCCCGCAACCCGTTCTGCCGCAACGCGTTGAGCAGCGCCGGGGTGTGCGTGTTCGACGGCCCGTCGTCGAAGGTCAGGCCGACGTACCCGCCGCAGGACGCCGCGTGCGCCGGGGCCGCGGCCACCACGCCGGTCACCGCCATCGCGGCGGCCAGAATCCACGGACGCATGGCCTCAGCCCACCGTGATGTTCGAGTTGCCACTGCTCTGGTACCCCTCGGTCGCGAGGATCATGTAGTAGTTGAAGCTGCCCAGCCGCATGCCGGCGCGGGCCCACGCGTCGAAGTGGTTGCCGGTCGTGATGCTGCCGCCGGTCCGCTTCTGCTGCCGGACGCTCCAGTACTGGTTGAACGTCTTGGTCCCCTCGACCGAAGGCGCGTTGTACCGCGTGGTCTGGTAGATGTCGTAGGTGCCGCCGTCGGTCGTCACCGTGCCCTTGTACGTGCCGGTCGGCCGGTAGCTGCCCCAATTGTCGACGATGTAGTACTCGACCAGCGGGTTCGACGTCCAGCCGTAGAGCGACAGGTAGCCGTTGCCCGACGGGTTGAAGCTGCCGGAGTAGTTCACGGTCCGCCTGCTGCCGTTGCCCCATCCCTTGCCGGCGACGAAGTTGTTGGCGTTGCTCCAGTTGACCCGGTAGTTCCCGCCGGAGCCGAGCGTCATCGAGACCGAGCCGCCGCCGGCGGTCCAGAACGAGTAGTAGTACCCGTTGTTGTACCCGGTCTGGTTCGTGGTGATGACGGTGTCGGCCCGCGCCACCCCGGGCACCAGCGCGGCGATCACCGCGAGCGCGGCCCCGCCGGCGAACACCCTGAAGCGGTTCTTGGTGCGCATGCTTCCTCCTCGTCGAGGCTGCCAGGATGGCGAAAGCATGCGATCACCGGCCGTGGTCGGGCAATAACTTTCGGAATGTTTCGCCGGGCCTACTCCCGCAGCCCGATGGCGTCGATCGGACGCGCCCGCAGCGTCACCCACGTCGACACGCCCAGCGCCACCAGGCCCAGCAGCGCCGCGCCGCCGATGACTCCGATGTAGACGGACCACGGCCCCGACGGCCACGGGCTGCCCCGCAGGCCCACGTTGAGCAAACCCAGCGGTACCAACGCGACCAGCGTCCCGAGCACCACCGCGATCCCGACCGTCACCAGTGCCTCGAGGCGCATCATCCGGGTCACCTGCCGACGGGTCGTGCCGACCAGCCGCAGCAACGCGAACTCGCGCGACCGCTGCGCCGTCGTCAGCACCAGCGTGTTGGCCACCGAAATCGCCAGGTACCCGACGATCACGCCGACCGCCACCAGGTTCAGGGCGAACTGCGCCTGGCGGTCGCCGCCGTCCGGGGCCGCCGCCGACGCCGCCGGGGCGACCGTCAAGCCCGGGTACGGCAGCGCACGGAGAGCCGCGGCCACGGCCGCCGGATCGGCGTCCACCGCGCGCCGGACCAGCACCGAGTCGTCCAGGCGGCCGCCCGTGTGCTCGCGGGCCGGCTCCACCGGCAGCACGAAGTCGCCGAACGCCAGGTCGTGCGTGTACGTCGCCACCAGGCGCAGCTTCGCCGGGGCGCCGTCGCCGAAGTAGAACGACACCTCGTCGCCGATCCGCTTGTCCAGCCAGTCGGCTTCCGGCCGGCTCAGCGCCACCGTGCCGGCCGCCAGGTCGGTGATCCGGCCCTGGTCGACGCCCAGGTCGAGGGCGCCGCGGACCTGGCCGCCCGCCAGCCCCTGCGCGGGTTTGCGCTGGACGTCCATCGTGTCCCCCTGCGACGTCGCGACGATCACCGACGTCCGCACCACCGGCGTCGCCGCCGCCACGCCCGGCAGCCCGCCGGCGGCCGTCGCGACCTCCGGGGACACCCCGGCCGGGCCGCTGAGCACGTAGTCGGCCGTCGTCGACCGCGCCGCCTGCTCCGCCGCGGCCGCCGTGCTCGACGTCTGGCTGTAGAACGTCGCCAGCGCGAACGCGACCGACAGCAGCAGCGGGGTCACCGCCGCGGCGAGCCGCCGGGTGCCGGCCTGCGCGTTCGCCGCCGCCAGGTACCCGCTGATCCGCCAGACCCGCGCCAGTACCGGCGCGAGCACCCGCACCACCAGCCCGGTGACCTGCGGGCCGACCACGGCCAGCCCGATCACGACCACCAGCGTCGCCATGGTGGAGATCGCCGTCGCGACGTCGCCGCGGAGGAACAGCGGCACCAGCGCGCCGCCGAACCCGGCCACCACCAGCGCCCAGCCGGTGACCAGGCGACCGCGCCCGAGTGCCCGGCGTTCGACCGCGGCCTCGCCCAGCGCCTCGACCGGCCGGATCGCCGACGGCCGCCGCGCCGCCACCCACGCCGCCAGCCGGGCCGCGCCCAGGCCCAGCACCACCGCGGCGAGCGGTGGCAGCGGGCCGATCGCCAGCCGGAAGTCGGCCGGGACGACGCCGATGGCGGCGAACGCGTCCCGCAGCCCGGCCGCCACCGCCAGGCCGAGCGTGCCGCCGAGGACCCCGGCGGCGAGCGCGACCAGGGTCGTCTCGACGCCGATGAGCTTGCGGATCTGCCGGGGCGTCGCCGCGACGGCCCGCAGCAGGGCGAACTCGCGGCGGCGCTGGTTGATCGTCAGCGCGAGGGTGCTCGCCACCACGAACACGGCCACGAGCAGCGCGAACCCGCCGAACGAGCCGGCGATGGCGAGCAGCAGCGTGCGGGTCTGGCCGACGTCGGGGAACTCGACGGCGCTGCGCTCGACCCCCGTGGCGACCTCGGCGGGGCCGGTGACGGCGGCGACACGCCCGGCGAGGGTCTCCGGCGTCACGCCGGGTCCGGCGAGGACGCCGACCGCGTGCGCGCGGCCCGGCGTTCCGGCCAGCTGCGCGGCCTTCGCCGGGGTGAAGAACAACGCCGACTGGCGCGACGGGCTGCCGACGACGCCGCTGACCTTGAACGTCTCCGGCACGGACCGGGTCGTGATCCGCACCTGGCCGCCGATGCCGACGTCCGCCCGGCGCGCGAGATCGGCGTCGAGCACGACCTCGCCGTCGGCCGCGGGTGCGTCGCCGCCGCGCAGGGTGAAGGGCGCCAGACGACGGCGGCGACCAGCCGCGAGGTGAGCAGGACGGCGAACGACGTCGTCAGGCCGCCGGCGACGTGCGCGATCGCGAAGGCGGCCAGGAAGCCGAGCAGCGCGGTCCGCCTCGGCCACGCCCGTGCGAGCGCGGCCATCAGCGGAGCACCGGCGACCATGCCGGCGGCGAAGGCGGAGGTCAGGTAGCCGGCCTGGGCGAGCGAGACGTCCAGCGCGCCGGCGATGCCGGGGACGAGCCCGGCGAGCATGAATTCGGACGTGCCCATGGCGAACACGGCCAGGGCGAGGAAGAACAGCACGGAAACTCCAGGGATCACGAAAATCGGCGGACGACTTCGTGGTCACCCCGGAAACCCGGGAAGCGAGGTCTTACCGGGCTGCCGGGACGACCGGCAGCCCTGCCCTGGACGCTTCGGGGCTCGACATGCCCCCGACCCTACCGGCGCACCCGGCGGTCCCGGAGTCAGCCCACGGGGGCGCGGAAACTCGCGCGGTAGGCCTGCGGGCTCGTGCCCACCACCCGCTTGAACCGCTCCCGGAACGCGCCCGGCGAACCGAAGCCCACCTCGGCCGCGATGCGGTCCACCGGCTCCGTGGTCGCCTCCAGCAGGTGCTGTGCCCGCCGGACGCGGGCCCGCAGCAGCCACTGCAGCGGGGTCGTGCCCGTCTGCTCGCGGAACCGGCGGTTCAGCGTGCGGGTGCTCATCCCGGCCCGCGCCGCGAGATCCGGCAGCGTCAGCTCGCGCGCGCAGTTGTCCTCGATCCACGCCAGCACCGGCTCCAGCTCCGACCCGCGCGGCGTCGGCGGCGGGTCGTGGGCGATGAACTGGGCCTGCCCGCCCTCGCGTTCCAGCGGCATCACCGACAGGCGGGCCGCGTCGGCCGCCACCGCCGAGCCGTGGTCGCGGCGGATCAGGTGCAGGCACAGGTCCAGGCCCGCCGCCGCGCCCGCCGAGCTGAGGATCTGCCCGTTGTCGACGTAGAGCACGCCCGGGTCGACGTCCACCGCCGGGTAGCGCCGGGCCAGCTCCGGCGCCGCCGCCCAGTGGGTCGTCGCGCGCAGGCCGTCCAGCAGCCCGGTCTCGGCCAGGACGAACGCCCCCGAGCAGATCGACGCGATCCGCGTGCCCCGCGCCGCCGCCGCCCGCAACGCCGAGACCACGACGCCGGGCAGCGGCGGGTTCGACGAACGCCCCGGCACGATGACCGTGTCGGCGTCCGCGAGCCCCGACAGGTCCCACGGCGGCCGCAGCCGGAACGCGCCGGCGTCGAGGTCGCCGGTGCCGCAGATCCGGACCTCGTAGGCCGGTGCCCCGCCGGGGAGCCGGGTCCGCGAGAAGACCTCGATGGGCGTCGCCAGGTCGAACGGGACGACCTGGTCCAGCGCGAGGACCGCAACGATGTGCATGCCACCACGATAGATCGTCCACTAAGGACGGAGGCTGCGCAGCATGAGGTTCGCGAAGTGCTCCCCCACCTGTTCCCCCGACAGCGGCCCGTCCGCGTGGTACCACATGCCGAGCCGGTGGATGGCGCCGAAGTGGTAGTTGATCACCAGGTCGGCCGGGACGTCGGCGCGGAAGATCCCCGCCCGCTGCCCTTCGGCGACCAGGTCCCGCACCCGCTCGTGGTAGGTGCGCCGCTCGGCCCGCACCTGCACCTGCTTGGACTTCTCCAGCAGCGGGAACGACTGGAAGAACACCGTCGCCGCGTCGAGGTCGGCGATGCTGGTGACCACGACGTCGACGATGATCGCGTGCAGCCGCTCCGGCAGCGGCAGGTCGGACTCGGCGATCGTCACCATCCGCCGCGTCTGCATCCGCAGCATCGCCGTGTAGATCTCGAAGAGCAGGTCGTCCTTGGACTCGAAGTAGTGGTACAGCCCGCCCTTGGTCACGCCGGCCTCTTCGACGATTTCGCGGACCGTCGTGGCCTCGAACCCCTTCTCGGCGAACAGGCGCACCGCCGCCCGCACGACCCTGTCCTTGACCGTCATGTCGCCACCCTAGGAAGGGGCCGGGCCGGGGCCCGGCCCGGCCCCCGCCTCACTTGCCCAGCAGGGCGATCTGGTCGGGAGTGGCCCGCGCGCCGGTGTACGGCGTGATCGCGCCGGTGCCGCGGTCGGTGACGGCAGGCGGCTGGATCACCGTCGTCGTGGTGTCCGGGTTGATCTTGAACACGTACGCGCCGGTGTAGCCGGAGTGCGACTCCTTCGAGAACCCGAACGGCGTCAGGCCCGGCCCCTTGAGCGCGCCCGAGCTCATCGCGTCGACGATCTTCTGCCGCGTCGGGTCCGGTCCGGCCGCTTTCAGCGCCTGCGCGAACGTGTAGGCCTGCACCATGCCGTAGAACAGCGTGTTGGTGAACGGCTCTTTCGGGATGTACTTGTCGTGGATGCCCTTGAAGTAGGCCACCCACGGGTCGGACGTCTGCGCGACGTCGGGCAGGTAGCCGGTGCCGATCAGCCCGGCCAGCAGCTGGGCGCTGGAGACGCTGGCCCCGCCGCGCTTGGCGAAGTCCTGCAGCAGCCCGGACAGCGTCGCCGGGTCCGCGCCGATGCTGCTGACCACGAACTGCGGGTGGTAGCCGATCTTGGCCGCGGCCAGGATGGCGAGCGCGGTGAACGCCGGGATGCACTCGCAGACGACGACCTCGGCGCCGGCCGCCTTGAGCGCGGAGAGCTGAGGCGTGACGTCGGTGTTGGCGCTGTCGTAGCCCTGCCGGGCCACCGTCTGGTCCTTGACGAACTGGTCCAGCCCGGCCTGCGTGTCGCGGCCGACGTCGTCGTTCTGCGTGAAGTAACCGATCTTCTTGCCGGCGAAGCCGTCCTTGAGGTATTTGCCCTGGATCTTGCCTTCGCGCGTGTAGTCCACCTGGTAGCCGAAGGTCATCGGCGCCTTCTGCGGGTTGTCCCAGGCGAGCGCGCCCGAGGACACGAGCAGGTCCGGGACGCCTGCGGAGTTGAGGTAGTCGACCACCTTCGAGTGCGTCGGCGTGCCGAGGCCGCCGACGATCGCGAACACCTTGTCCTGCAGGACCAGCTTCTTCACGACCTCGACGGTCTTCGTCGGGTTGTAGCCGTCGTCCTCGACCTTGTAGTCGATCTTCCGGCCGTTGATCCCGCCGCCGTCGTTGATCGCCTGGAACACCGCGCGGGCGCCGACGGAGATCTTGCTGTACCCGGGCGCGGCCGGGCCGGTGAGCGGCTGGTGGGTGCCGATGACGACGGTGTCCTTCGTGACGCCGGCGGCGGAGTCGGCGGCCTGCTGCCCGCCGCCGTCGCTCTCGCCCGCGCCGCCGCACGCGCTCAGCGCCAGCGCGAGGGCGAGGAATCCCGCGCCGTACCTAGTGCTTCTCATGGTTCTCCTTCTTTTCGGCGGGTCGACGGAGAAGGTGGCGCAGCTTCTGGAAACCGCCCTGGATGCCACGCGGGAAGGCGAGCACGACCACGATGAGGATCACGCCGTACACCGCCAGCGGGAGGTTGTTGGCCACGTCGGTGTTCAGGTGCAGGACGTCGGCGAGGTCTTCGGACCAGGCCTGGAAGTAGACGAGCGCGACCGCGCCCCACAGCGCGCCCCACAGGGATCCGAGGCCGCCCAGCACGACCGCGGCCAGCAGGCTCAGCGACAGCGCGGGCGTGAACGAGCCAGGCGCGGCGGTGCCGAGCAGGAACGCCTGCAGGCCACCGGCGAGCCCGCCGCACACCGCGCTCACCAGGAACGCGAGGATCTTCGTGCGGCCGACGGCGATCCCGCTCAGCGACGCGGCGACCTCGTCGTCGCGCACCGCGCGGAAGTCACGGCCGAGCCGGCCGCGGACGATGTTGACCACCAGCACCAGCGCGACGAGCACGCTGAGCCAGACGATCCAGGTCTGCCAGCGCAGCTCGGGAACGGCCACTCCGGACGGTCTGCTGTGGACGGTGAAGCTCAGCCCGTTGCTGCCGCCGAGGAAGTCCTGGAACCGGCGGGTCAGCGCGGGCAGCCCGACGGCCAGCGCCAGGGTCGCCCCGGCGAGGTACGGGCCGCGCAGCCGGGCCGCGGCGGCCCCGGCCAGCAGTCCGGCGAGCCCGCCGGCCGCGCTGGCCAGCAGCAGGTCGGCCCACAGCGGGAACGACGGGACGCGCCGCACCAGCAGCGCCACGGTGTACGCGCCGATGAACATGAACGCGCCGTGCCCCAGCGAGACCTGCCCGGTCAGGCCGGTCAGCAGGGTCAGCCCGGCGACCGCGATCAGGTAGTAGCCGATGGTCGCGATCCGCAGGTTGGTGAACTCGTCGGTGACCAGGGTCAGCAGGACGACGACGGCGAACGCGGCCAGCGCGAACAGCGTGTGGCGCAGCAGCGGCGGCAGGGTCCGCGTCTTCGGGGAAGTCTCCACGCGGGTTTCCGGGAGGCTCGTGCGCACCGTCATACCCGCCTCACCTTCGCCCGGCCGAACAACCCGCTTGGCCGCACGATCAACACGACGACGAGGATCGCCAGCGCCGCGATCGTCACCATCTCCGGTCCGAAGTAGCCGGACACATAGGACAGTCCGACGCCCAGCACGAACCCGCCCGCGATGGTGCCGAGCGGGTTGTCCAGGCCGCCGAGCACCGCGGCCGTGAGGGCGTAGACGAAGACGCCGTCCAGCACGTTCGGGAAGAGGAACGGCGGGGTGGCGAGCAGGCCGGCCAGCGAGCCGACGGCCGCCGCCAGCCCCCAGCCGACGGTGAGCATCAGCCCGACGCGCACGCCGAGCGTGCGCGCCACCTCCGGGGCGAACGCGGCCGCGCGCATCCGCAGGCCCAGCGGCGTGTACTTGAAGACCACCAGCACGAGCGCGGCGATGACGAGCACCACGAGGACGACGAACAGGTCGTTGGCGGAGAACCGGCCGCGGAAGTCGAACGCGTACGGGAACGCCAGCGGCTCGTTGGACCAGATCATGCCCGCGACCGCCTGCAGCACCAGCAGCAGCCCCAGCGTGACGATGATCGAGCTCAGCTCCGAGCGGTGCCGCAGCGGCCGGATCAGCAGGCGTTCGGTGGCGACGCCGAGCACGGTGCCGGCCACGATGGCGACGGCGAAGCCGAGCCAGTAGCTGCCCGTCGCCTTCGTCACCGAGTACGCGAGGTACGTCGAGATGAGGGCGAGGGCGGGCTGGGCGAAGTTCACCACCCGGGTGGCCCGGTAGATGATGACCAGCGCGAGCCCGAGCGCCGCGTAGACCGCGCCGGCCGAGATCCCGCCGAGGGTCAGGTCGAAGAAGTCCCGCATACCGGACCTTCCTGGTGGGTGGTCAGAAACCGAGGTAGGCGTGGCGGAGGCCGTCGTCGGCCAGCAGCTCCGCCGCGGTGTCGACGGCGACGACCTTGCCCAGCGCCAGGACGTAGCCGCGGTCGGCGATGGACAGCGCGCTGTGCGCGTTCTGCTCGACGAGGACGACGGTGAGCCCGGTGGCGGCGCGCAGGTCACGCAGGATGCCCATGATCCGGGCGGTGATGAGCGGCGCGAGGCCGAGCGAGGGCTCGTCGAGCAGCAGCAGCCCGGGCCGGCTCATCAGGGCGCGCCCGATGGCCAGCATCTGCCGTTCGCCGCCGGAGAGCGTCGCGGCGGGTTTCGCCGCGCGTTCTTCGAGAGCGGGGAAGAGCTGGTACATCTCCCGCCGCGCGGCGGCGCGGTCGGCGCGGTCACGCCGCCACAGCGCGCCGAGCCGGAGGTTTTCGTCGACGGTCAGCTCGGTGATGACCCCGCCGCCTTCGGGCACGTGCGCGACGCCGCCCCGCGCGATGCGATCGGGCGCCAGGCCGGTGAGTTCCGTGCCGTCCCAGGTGATCCGGCCGGCGCGGGCGGGTTGCAGGCCGCTGATGGTGCGCAGCAGCGTGGTCTTGCCGGCCCCGTTCGCCCCGAGCACGGCGGTGATCCCGCCGCGTTCGACGCGGAGGCCGACACCGTCGAGCGCCCGGACGGCGCCGTAGGAGACGGAAAGCTCGTCGATCTCAAGCACCGGGCACCTCCTGAGCGGAGTGCGCAGCGAGGCCGGCCCGATGACGCCACCCCGGCGCCCGGGCCGCCCCCGAAGCCACCGGAAACCCGTCGATCTCAAGCACCGGGCGCCTCCTCGGCCGGGTCACCGAGGTAGGCCTCCGCCACCTTCGGGTCGGCCTGGATCTCCGCCGGGGTACCCGCCGCGATGACCTCGCCGAAGTTGAGCACGACCACGCGGTCGCAGACCTGCATCACCAGGTCCATGTGGTGCTCCACCAGCACCACCGCCATCCGCTGCCGCAGCGACAGGATCAGCGTCGCGAGTTCGGCCAGCTCCGCGGCCGAGAGCCCGCTCGCCGGTTCGTCCAGCAGCAGCAGATCCGGCTCGGCCACCAGCGCCCTGGCCAGCGCCACGCGTTTTCGGACCCCGTAAGGCAAAACTCCGGGCAGCCGGTCGGCGAGGTCGGCGATGCCCAGCTCGCCGAGCGTCTCGCGGGCGCGGCGGGCCAGGTCGGACTCGTCCCGCGCGGAGCGTCCGGCGCCGACGAGCGCGGGAAGCGCTCCCGTGCGAGCGTGCCGGCCCGCGCCGGCCATCACGTTCTCCAGCACCGTCAGCCCGGCGAACAACCCGAGCCCCTGCAGGGTCCGGACGATCCCGAGCCGGGCCAGGTGCTCCGGGCGGTGCCGGACGAGCGGCTCCCCGCGCCACAGCACGCGGCCGGACTGCGGCCGGACGAACCCGCAGACGACGTTGAACAGCGTGGTCTTCCCGGCACCGTTCGGCCCGATGACCCCGACGACGGTCCCGGCGCCGACGCTCAGCCGGACGTCGTGCAGCGCGGTGAGCCCGCCGAACCGCACGGTGAGCCCGTCGACCACGAGCAGGTCCTCGCCGGACGGTGCCTCCCCAACGAGTGTCATCGATGACTCTCCTGTCTCACCATGTGGACCAGGCCGTACCGCGCGGTCGGTATGAAGAGGGTGGGGTGCCGCGCCGGTCGTGTCAAGGTGTGAAAGGGAGATACCGGGATCTTCGCCACCGGTCCGAAAATCCCGGACGGCCGGCCGGAACAGGAAAGTACTGGCGGAACGGAAAAAGGGCAGGTGCGCGAGGCACCCGCCCTTCCGGTCTTCCTTGCCGCTCAGCCGGTACTGGCCTGCGGGGCGATCATCGAGGACGCGTCGATCTTCGTCTGGACCACGTCCAGCTGCTGCAGCAGGTCCGGCACCCGCTGGATGCGCCGGGCGTCCAGGGTGGACCCGAACGCGGGCATCACCATCAGGCTCGCGATGTCCACGTCCACGTGGGCGTTGCGGACGACCAGCGGCTCGATCCGGGACCGGTCCACCGCGGCGCGCGTGGCGTTGAGCATCGCGCGCTGGAACGCGAGCATCGTCTTCGGGTGGTCCTGCACCCACTTCGCCGTGGCGCCGTAGCCGGTCAGCGGGAAGGCCTGGGTGCTGCCGCTCGCCGCGTCGATGACCGGGTACGCGCCGGCGATCTTGGCTGCCTGCGTGAGGAACGGTTCCGGCTGGTAGGCGGCGTCGACCCGGCCCTGCGCCAGCGCCGTGGCCATGTCCGGCAGCGGCATCGGCACCCACTGCACCTTGGCGAAGTCGACGCCGTGGTCCCGCATCACCGAGCGGGTCAGCACGTCGGAAGCGGCGTTCTTCGAGCTGATGGCGATCCGCCTGCCCGCCAGGTCGCTCACGGTCTTGACCGGCGAGTTCGGCACGGTGACGACCTCGTTGCTGCGCGGGCTGGCCGAGGTGGCGTCCGCGATGAGCTTCAGGTCCGTCCCGCTGTTCTTGGCCAGGAAGAACAGCGTGTAGGTGGAGATCGCGAGGTCGTCCTGGCCGCTGGTCATGCGGCTGAGCGACTCCTGCCCGCTGGCGGCGACGTCGGCCTGCACCTGCAGGCCTTCGGCCGCGAAGTAGCCGCCGTCCTGGGCCAGCCAGAACGTGGCGAGGTCGACGGCGGAGAAGATCGCGACCCGGATCGCCGGCTTCTCGACGGGGCCGCCGGTGCCGGACGCGCCGCGCTGGCTGCACCCGCTCACCAGGGCGACGACGAGCGCGAGCACGGCGAACCGGCGCGTCGAGGCGCGTTTGGGCATGCCACTCCTCGGAAAAGATTCTGCGGAACGGGAAATCCGGCTTCTCACCAGCCGTTGTCGGCGGGACTGTAGATGACGATTTCCCGGTCCGCAAACACCTCGGCGAGCCGGCCGGACCGGCCGCCGAACGGGTAATCCACCCACCGCAGGGCGATCACCAACGGAAACAAACCCACGAGAAACCGGCACACAGCGTGATCGTCATCCGCCAACCGGCCCAGCGCACTGCGGCGGATGATCCATCGGGATCCGGATGGCGGACAGCGCGGTGAACAAGGGAAACCCGATTCCGGCGCCACCATTTCGGGCGACCCGAATTCGCTCAGCCGAATCGGAACTCGAGCACACTCCGGCCACTCAAATCGGTCACCGCGTCGAGAACCATCCCGTGGGCGGAGGCGAGCGCTTCGAACTCCCCGACCCGCCGTTCCCGGCCACCGAAGATGACGAGCATGGCCAGGTCCATGTCGGTCCCTGCCTGCCGCCCGCCGACCGGCTCGACGATCAGGACGCGCCCGTCCGGGCGGGCCGCTTCCGCGCACCGGGCCAGGATCCGGTGGGCGTGCTCGTCGTCCCAGTCGTGGAGGATGTCGCACAGCAGGTAGGCGTCCGCGCCCGCCGGGAGCGGGTCGAAGAAGCTGGCCGCGATCGCCTCGGCACGGTCACCGACGCCGTACGCGGCGAACGTGGCGGCGGCTTCGCTCGCGGTCGGGTCGAGGTCGACCAGCTTGCCCCGCAGTCCCGGGTGGGCCGCCAGGATCGCCGCGAGCAGCGCCCCGCGGCCACCGCCGACGTCGGCGATCGTGGCGAACCGGCCCCAGCCGTAGCCGGCGGCCAGCCGCGGGATCTGCTCGCGGAGCCGGTGCGCCATCTGCCGGTCGAACGACTCCCGCAGGTGCGGGTGCTCGGCGAGGTCCGCCCAGAAGTCCCGCCCGTACCGGCGGCCGTACCCGGGCTCCCCGGTGGTGACGCTGTGCAGGAGCTCCACGAACGCCAGCTCGGCGCGCCCGCCCGCGGTGCCCAGGTCCAGCAGGACGGTGACCAGGCTGTCGCCGCAGAGGTGCGCGCCGAACTCAGTGGTCCGGTAGCCGGTGGCCGTCCGCTCGAAGAAGCCGAGGCTCGTGAGGTGCCCGAGCAGCTGCCCGAGCGGAACCGGCGCGACGCCGAGCTCCCCGGCCAGCTCGGCGACTCCGGCTCCGGCCCCGCGCAACCGGTCCGGCAGGCCCAGGGTCACCGCCACGCGCAGCGCCATCGGGGTCGCGAGACCGGCCATGCGCAGGATCGTGGTCACGTCGTCGCCGCCCATGACGGCCGATCCTGTCAGCCGGGGAACATCGTGTCGCGCGAAATCGCGTCGTTCCCGTCGAGCAGCAGGACTTCCAGGCCACCCCCGGCGACCTCGCCGTCGGCGACGCGCACGGTGCTCCACTCGAACTTGACGACCGGCCCGAGCCGGACGGCCGTGCCCCGGGTCCGGAAGGTGAATTCGCCGGTGGCGACGAACCGCTCGTAGCTGCGGCGCACCCGCGTCTCGATGGCCGCGTGACCGCGCGCCTCGAAGACAGGCGAGCCGAAGCCGAGCTCCGCGGCGACCCGCACCACCTCGGCCGGGGGCAGCAGGACGTGGACGCCGCCGGGCGCCCACAGCTCGTGGATCGCGGCCCGCCGGGCCTGCTCGCCGGGTTCGGTCCAGAGGGCGATGTAGCGGTCGGCCAGCGCCTGCGGGCCGAGCTTCGAGGATGTGCTCACGCCGCGATCGTCGGCCACCGGGCACCGGCCGCCAATTCCCCGCGGGGAATCACCGCGCCTCCACAAGGGACAGTCGGTGACCGGATGACCGCTGCGGGCAAAGGGAAGCGGATCGGAAGCCGGGTGCGGCAAGATCGGCGGCACCCGAACCTGAGGAGTCCCGCCATGAGAGCCCGTTTCGTCCAGGCCGTCATCGGCACGGCCTTCCTGGGCGCCCTCGTCCTCGCGCCCGCCGCCCAGGCGAGCGAGCCGCCGCCCCAGAACGGTCCCACCATCGGCGGCGGGCCCTACATCGGCGACGGCAAGCCGTTGGCCACGCCGCCCGCGGGCACGGCCAAGGCGGCCACCAGGTAGGCCGCGCGCAGGACGGCGTCGCGCAGCAGGGCGGCGCTGTCCCGCGCGCGGGCCGGGGCGAGCACGAACCCCGCGGTGGTGTGCTCCCCCCAGCCGGCCATCACCTGCGGCTCGCCGAAGCCGCGGATCGGGCACGGCAGCGGCGGCGCCGCCGGCACGTGCGCGTCGCCGGCCGGCAAGCTCACGTCGGCGCGCGCCGCCTGCTCCGGCACCGCCCGCGCGGCCCGGCCGGGCGGCGCCTGGTGCGCCACGACGAGTGCCCGCGGGACCCCCAGTCCCGCGGCCACCCGCCGCTGCGCCACCCGGTAGGCGACCAGGGCGCCGAGGCCCGCGCCGAACAGCACGTGGGGCCGCGAGGCGGCCGACGCGATCGACCGGTCCCTGACGGGGTTCCGCGACCTCGGGTCGAGCTTCGGCGAGGCAACGGCCCTCACGGCGTTGAGCGCGTTGCAGAACGCCCGCGGCGGACACACGGAGGCGGCCAGGACGGCGGAAGCGGCACTGGCCCAGGTCCGCCGCGACGGCGACCGCCAGGTGGAGGCGGCGGCCCTGATAGCGCTGGGCCGGCCCTCGGAGGCCGCCGGCGACCTCGCGACAGCGGAGCGGGTGCTGAGCGAAGCGTGGCAGCCGGCGGCGGATTCGGGGCTGCGCGGCCGGCTGGCGGAGGCATCGGCAACGCTGGCCTGGGTGCTGGCGGCGGCGGGCCGGGTCCGGAAGCGGGCGAGAAGGCGAGAACGGCCCTGGACGCGGCCCGCGCGGGCGGCTACCGGCTGCTGGAGGCCCAGGCCCTGCTCGGCCTGGCGGCGGTGGAAGGAGCGGCGGGCCGTTCGACGCTGGCCACCGGGACGGCGCGCGAGGCGCGGGGGCTGTACCGGTCCGCCGGGCACGTGACGGGAGAGGCGTTGGCGGAGCGGTTCCTGACGGAGCCGGCCGGCCGCGCGACCGGCTGAACCGGTTGCGGTCCAGAGCGGCCGGGGCGCCGGCCACCTCAAGGCCTGCCCCCAAAGGGTGAGGCCGCCTTCACCCACCACGCCCGGCCGCGGCGGGACATACTTGTCCCATGCCCCGCCCGAAACACGTCGCCGCGAGCGATCTCCGGCTTCCGGACGCTCTGCAGCCCGGGCGGCCCAAAGGCGACCAGCTCCGGGAGATCCTCGAAACCGCCGCCGTCGAGGCCGGTCCCGGACGGCTCATGCCGTCCGAGCGGTTTCTCGCCGAGCACTTCGGGGTCGCTCGCGGGACCGTGCGCCAGGAGGTGAACCGCCTGGTCGCCGACGGTGTCCTCTACCGGCGGCACGGCACCGCCACCTTCACCGCCGAGCGCCAGGCCGCGCACATCGACATGCTGACCTCCTTCACCGAGGACATGGAGGCCCGCGGCGTCGTCCCCAAGACGAAGGTCCTGCACGCCGAGGTCGAGCGCGCCGGCGCGCGGCTGGCCGGGCGGCTCAACGTGCCTCCCGGCGCCCGCGTCTTCCGGCTGGAACGGCTGCGCTACGTCGACGACGAGCCCTTCGCCGTCGAGCGCACCAACCTCTCCGTCGACCGGTTCCCCGGCATCGAGCTGTTCGACTGGGAGACGCAGTCGCTGCACCGCACCATCGAGGAACGCTGGGGCGTGCACGCCGAGTGGAACGACACCGCGATCTCCGCCGTCCTGCCCGACGCCGGCGACGCCGCCCTGCTCGGCATCGAGACCAGCCAGCCCTGCCTGATCATCGAAGGCACCCTCCACGACCAGAGCGGCGGCGTCATCGAGGCGGGCCGGTCCCTCTACCGCGCGGACCGCTACACCGTCTTCACGCAGGCGCGCCGGAACCCGCGCTGACGTGGTGCTTCCGGAGCAGCTTCAGGCAGTGCTCCACCAGCACGTCGGCGGCGTCGGGGCCGAAGAGCGTCACGTACGATTCGTACACCCGCTCGCGGTGCCCGTCGGCGTCCGGCAGGTACCCGAGGTAGCCGTCGGTGTAGCCGATCACCCGCGTGTGCCGGAACGGGCTGCCCCGGCGGATCCGCAGCCCCAGTGACGCGAACAGCTCGAACGGCGTGTGCAGCCACGCGATCTCCCCCAGCGACACGACGCTGACGGGCACCTCCGCGCAGCCCGTCGGCCGGTCGGTGGCCGCCATCGCCGCGAGCATCGCGCAGCCTTCGTAGCGGGTCTGCGCGATCCGGACGGCCGGGTGGTCCTCGCCGTGGCAAGCCAGCTCGCGCTGCCACTCGCGCTCGGCCGTCTGTCGCAGCTCCAGGCTGTCCTCGAGCGACGGCACGTCCCGGTAGGGCAGGTGCAGCGCCGACCGCGAGAGCCGGACCGGGCCGGTTTCGGCCGTGGCCGGGGCCGCCGCCAGCGTGCGCGCGATCGACGTCGCCAGGTGGCCGCCGAGCGTGCGGACCTCGTCGTGGCCGCGGCCGCGCCGGACGAACCGGGAGCTCGCGTCACCCGCCGCGCCCTGCAGGAACGCCGCGACCGGCTGCCCGATCAGCGCCGCCAGCTCGCGGCGGGTCGCGCCCGGCCAGTCCGCCGACCAGGCCAGGTTGTCGGGGCCGAGCACGGTCGGGTGGCTGGCGTAGTCGAACAGCAGCGCCGCCGGGGTGCCGTCGTCGCGGCGCAGCTCCAGCACGCCGAACGACGGGTCGTGCGGCCCGTCCGGCCGGTAGCGGTTGCTGCCGACGGCTTCGGTCGACCCCGCGTGCCAGCGGGCCCGCACCCGCCCGCGGCCGGCGCGCAGCCGCAGCGCGGCGCCGGCGACCGTCTCGGCCATCCGCCCGACCAGGCCGGCGTCGCGCTGCCCGGGCAGGCCCGGGTGCAGCGGGCCGGTCCAGCCCTCGGGCCCCGAATGCGTGTGCGACGCGCAGACCAGCACCCGCGCCGGGTCGATGCCGACCGCCGCGGCCACGGCGTCGGCGAGCGTGCGGGTCAGCCCGGCGTCGGCCGCGAGCGCGTCCAGTGCCAGCCACAGCACCCCGGGGTCGTCTTCGGTGGACAGCCAGATCAGCGACGCCTCGAGGTCGTCGTGCGTGCCGGTCGCGACGCCGTGCCGCGCCAGGTAGCCGCCGAGCGGGTGCCCGGGTCCCGGCGTGATCCGGACGTCCTGCGCGGCCAGCAGGAGCGGGGCGGTCACCAGGTGGATTCCAGGACGTCGACGACGCCGTCGCGGCCGGCGGCGCGGGCCACCCCGGCGAGCTCGGCGACGTCGCCGGTGGTGTGCAGCAGGACTTCCAGCAGCATCGGCAGGTTCAGCCCGGAGACCAGCTGCAGGCCCGGGCGCGTGGCCGCGAGCGCGCGGACGGCGTTGAACGGCGACCCGCCGTGCAGGTCGGCGAGCACCAGCGCCTCGGTGGCGTCGCCGAGCAGCGCGAGCAGCCGGACGCCGAACTCCTCCGGGCTGTCGCGCGGGCTCAGCTCGCAGACCTTCAGCCGCGACTGCGGGCCGAGGATCATTTCGGCCGCTTCCCCCACGCCGGAGGGCAGGCGGCCGTGCCCGGCCAGGACGATCGGGACGGACATGGCGGACTCCTAACTCTTCGCCGGGGCCGCCGGCGCGAACCAGCCGAGCCACCCCAGGACGACCCCGGCCACGACGACGACGGCGATGATCCAGACCGGCCGCAGCCGGGCCTTGACCGTGAGCAGGTAGACCCCGGCGGTGACGAGCACCGGCAGCAGGAACGGCAGCAGCTCGTCGAGCCGGTCCTGGATCGCGACCGACTGGGTCACCGGCTGCCCCTGGACGGTGGTGGTCTGCCGGTAGGTCAGCGTGGTGACGACCTTGACGATCGACGGGATGAACCCGCCGAGCACGACGAACCCGAGCACGGTCGCGCCCTGGGCGACGCGGGCGAGCGCCCCGGCGGCGAGGTGCCCGGCCAGCCGTTTCCCTTCCCGGTAGGCGAAGCCGAACTGCCAGCGCCGCACGAGCGCGTACGGCACGAGCACCATCACCGCGGCGAAGGCCGGGCCGAGCCAGTTGCCCTGCAGCGCCCACGAGGCACCCATGGTGAAGACGATGCTGTTGTACAGCGCGAAGACGACCGTGTCGCCGATGCCGGCCATCGGGCCCATCAGCGCGACCTTGGTGCTCGCGGCCGACTGCGGCGTGCCCGCCTCCTCCAGTGCGACGGTGGAGCCGAGGATCAGCGGGCCGCCGATGAGCACCGAGGTGTTGAAGAACTGCAGGTGCCGCTGCAGGCCGGCGGCGTAGCCCGCCTGGTCCGGGTAGAGCCGGCGCAGCGCCGGTTCCATCGCGTACGCGAACCCGAGCGCCTGCATCCGCTCGTAGTTCCAGGAGATCTGGCTCGCCCAGAAGTACCGGCGGAACACCCGCCGCAGGTCCTGCTTGGTCAGCCGGGAGTCCACTGTGGACTCCTCGGCGGTGCTTTCCGGGACGGCGATCGCCGGCTCGTCGCGCTTGAGCGTCACGTACAGCATCGCGACCGCGACGCCGACCAGCGCGATCCCGAGCAGCGGAAGGTGCAGGTAGGCGAACGCGACGAACCCGATCAGCAGCAGGTACCAGTACCGCGACAGCTCCATCATGCCGAGCAGCAGCGCGAACCCGACCGCGGGCAGCAGCGCGCCGGCGAGCGTCATGCCGTGCACGAACCCGGCCGGGATGCTCGCGGTGATGTCCTTGACCAGCCCGCCGGACGCGGCGAGCGCGGCGAGGAACGTCGGGATCGCGCGCACCGCGACCCACGGCACCAGGCTGATCCAGTGGATCGCGGCCAGGCCGCGCGCATTGCCTTCGGCGGCGTAGCCGTCGGCCCGGTGCACCAGCGCGGTGGTGATGATCTTGCCGACCGGGTCCAGCGTGGACAGCAGGATCGCCGCCGGCAGCCCGACGCCGATCCCGATCGCCGCCTGCGCGGCCGGTTCGCCGGCGGCACCGGCGGCCAGCGCGGTGCCGACGATCGCGCCGGTCTGGTAGTCCGGGATGGTCGCGCCGCCGTAGGTGTAGACGCCGAGCGAGGCCAGCTCCAGCGTCGCGCCGACCAGCAGGCCGAGCAGCGGGTGCCCGACGATCAGCCCGGCCACCGAGCCGGCGATCAGCGGGCGCTGGGCGTAGATGAGGAACGGGCCGAGCCCGTCGTAGGTGCAGTAGATCGCCCAGAGGGTCAGGGCCAACGCGACGAGCATGCTCCGGCTACAGCCCTTTCCGGTCGAGCAGGGGAACGAATTCCGCGGGTTTGTCCTGGGGCATCAGCTGCGTGACGAGCGGGACGCCCGCCGCCGCGAGCTTGCGGTAGCCGTCGGCCTCGTCCGCGGTGACCGCGATCGAGCGCGTGACCATCGTGTAGGCGGTGCCCGGCCGGGGCGCGACGTTGCCGACGTTGACGATCTCCGGCCGCAGCCCGCCGTCGACCAGGCGGAAGGCGTCTTCGGGGTGCTTCGCCAGGATCATGACGTCCGCGGCCACCGGCGCGGCCAGCGTGGCCTCGACCGTCAGCACCTCGGTGGGCAGGCCGCGCGCGGCCTGCGGGAGCAGCATCCGCTGCAGGTCGTCGGCGGCCACTTCGTCGTTGCAGACGAGCAGCCGGCGCACGCCGAGCCGCCGGGTCCACGCGACCGTGACCTGCCCGTGGATCAGCCGGTTGTCGATCCGGACGTGTGCCCCCGCCATAGTTCTCCTCCCGGCCAGGAGACAGACTGGTGCGTACCAGTATCTGTGTCAACACTGCCCGTGACCGGGGGCCGGAACCGGGGCTTCGCGCGGCCGACGGAAGGACCCCTCAGACCTTCCGTCGGCCCGCGTACGCGAAGCCCCCTCGATTCACCCGGACCCTCCCATAAAGGTATATACCAGTATGGACGTCCGGGTTCGGCTGTCAAGACCCGTACCGCTCAGCGGATCGGAAGATCGTTTTCGGTCGTGTGATCGAAAAATGTGCCGGGTGCCGCCGGGAAACGCGCAACCTGCCCGCGCCCCCGTCGTTAACGGTGCGTCAGTTCAGGGGAGGAACCATGCCTGCCGTCAGATCGAACATCGTCCCGCTGCGGCACGCGCGCCCGGGAGTGGTCGCGTACGTGAAGAGCCCGGCGGAGTGGTTCGTCTCGAACTGCGGCTGGATCCAGGGCAGCGAGGGCGTGGTCCTGGTCGACACCTGCGGCACCGAGCAGGCGACGCTGGAGCTGGTGCGCGACGTCCGCAAGTACGCGGGCGAGCAGGAGCTGACGGTCGTCGTCACGCACGCGCACGGCGAGCACCACAACGGCGTCGGGGTCGCGCTGCGCGACGGCGGGACGGCGCTGGCCGCGCCCGGCAGCGTCGAGCTGGTCAAGGCCGGCCCGCAGACCTACGGCAACGTCTTCACCTACACCCAGTGGGGCGTGCTGGAGCCGCCGGAACCGTCGGCGGTCCGCGCGGTGCCGGGGTGGCGGCGGCTGGACCTCGGCGACGCGGTCGCCGACGTGGTGGCGGTGCCCGGCGTCGCGCACACCGCGGGCGACCTGGTGGTGCACGAGCCGCGCTCGGGCACGCTGTTCACCGGCGACCTGGTGTCCATCGGCGACACGCCGCTGGCGGTGCACGGCTCGGTCCCCGGCTGGCTCGACACGCTCGACTGGCTGCAGGACACCTTCCGCCCGCGCACGGTCGTGCCCGGCCACGGCCCGGTGGCGACCCCCGGCCACAGCGCACTGCACGCGATGCGCGTCTACCTGGAGTGGCTGCTGGAGATGACCGCGCGCCAGCGGGACTTCACGAAGCTGGCGCACCAGGCGTCGCTGCGCTGGCCGTCGTGGCGCAACCCGGAGCGGCACATCGGCAACCTGATGCGCGCGTACGCGGACCAGCACGGCCGCAAGCTCGACGTGGATCTGGCGATCGACGCGGTCCTCGCCGCGGCGGGCGGCCGCATCGACCTGGACTGCGTGCTGGGCGGCGAACCGGTCCGCCGCATCTCGTAACCGCTTCACACCCGCGCGGCGGGGCCGGGGGTCATCATGGATCCGTGCGGATCACGGCCTGGTGGCGCGGCATCAGCCCGCGACGGCGGCTGCTGCTGAGCGGTGCCGGCGCCGCCGTGGTGACCGTGCTCGTCGCGGCCGTCGCCGCCACCACCGGGACCAGTGCCGCGCCGCGCACCGGCGTCCCCGACCAGAGCCGGCCCGGCCCGGTGCTGCTCGTCCCCGGCTACGGCGGCGGCCAGGGCGGCCTCGACGTGCTCGCCGCCCGCATCCGGCAGGCCACCGGCCGCAGCACCGAGGTCCTCACCCTGGCCGGCGACGGCACCGGCGACCTGCTCGAGCAAGCCGGCGTTCTGGCCGAAGCCGTCGAACGGGCGTACGCACGCGGAGCGCCTTCGGTCGACGTCGTCGGCTACTCCGCCGGCGGTGTCGTCGCCCGGCTGTGGGTCAGCCGCGAAGGCGGTGACCACCAGGCCCGCCGGGTCGTGACGCTCGGCGCGCCGATGCACGGCACCGGCCTCGCCGCGGCGGGCACCGCGCTCGACCCGGGTGCCTGCCCCGTCGCGTGCCGCCAGCTGGCGCCCGGCAGCTCGCTGCTGCAGGAGCTGGCGAAGGAGCCGATCCCGGCCACCCTGCCGTGGCTGTCGGTGTGGACCGAACGCGACGAGACCGTCACCCCGCCGGACTCGGCCCGGCTCGACGGCGCGGTCAACGTCGCCCTGCAGCAGGTCTGCCCCGGCAACCAGGCCCGGCACGGCGACCTGCCGACCGACCCCGCCGTCACCGCGCTGGTCCTGCAAGCCCTCGGCACCACGCCACTCGAAGCGCCGGCCGGGTGCCTCAGCTCGTGACGTCCTTCGTCGCGAAGTTCGCCCACGCGGCCCCGAAGAACACGACGATGTAGCCGGCCTGCAGCAGCAGCCCGTGGTCGATGTTGCGCCACAGCACCGGATCGCGGAAGAAGTCGATCCAGGACAGCCAGTAGTGCGTCGGCAGGTACGGCTTCACCGACGCCGCCGCGTCCAGGGTCTCCAGCACCGAGCTGGTGATCAGCACGGCCAGCCCGCCCAGCGCGGCACCGAGCGCCGAGTCGGTCAGCGTGGAGAGGAACACCGTGATCGCGGCGAACCCGAGCATCGACACGACGATGTACGAGACGGCGCCCAGCAGCCGCAGGCCCAGCGCGGACGAGCTGAGCGACTGCCCCGACAGCGACGTCACGCCGCTCGGCTGCCCGCCGGGCCCGGCGACCCCGGGCGTCCCGCCGGTGCCGAACAGGATCACTCCGAGCACGAGCGACGTCAGCACGACGATCACGATCGCCGCCGTCACGTAGACCGCCAGCGCCACCAGCTTCGCGCCGAGCAACCGGGTCCGGCCGACCGGGCGCACCAGCAGGTACCGCAGCGTGCCGCCGGACGCCTCGCCGGCGATCGCGTCGCCCGCGACCACCGCGACCGCGATCGGCAGGAACAACGGCAGCACCAGCGCGAGCGCGGCCGCCGGGAACAGCGCGCCGTCGCTCACCACGGCCGAGAGGAACGCCCCGCCCTGACCCGGCGGCGGCGCGAAGTCGGCCGTCGCCAGGAAGACGCCGACGATCGCGGGCAGCAGGCACAGCAGCAGCACGCTGACCCACACCCGCGGCCGCAGCGCGAGCTTCCGCAGCTCGACGCCGATCATCCGGCCGCGCCGAACCGGTCCGACCCCGGACCCGTCACGTCGAGGACGACCTGTTCGAGCGTCCGCTGTTCGGCCTGGATCGACCGCACGCGCACGCCGGCTCCGACGAGCAGCGCGTTCAGCGCCGCCGGGTCGCCGTGCCGGATGACCAGGCGATCGCCGTCGCGGGACTCCAGCTGCCCGTCGAGCACCGTGGCCGCCGCCGCCGCGTCCGGCGTGCCGACCAGCACCCGGCCGGTCGCCGCCCGCAGCGTGGCCAGCTCTTCCTCCAGCACGAGCCGGCCGCGGTCGACGACCCCGACGCGCGTGCACAGCTGCTCGACCTCGGCCAGCAGGTGGCTGGACAGGAACACCGTGGTGCCGGCCCGGTTCAGCTCGGCCAGCAGCTCCCGGATCTCCTTGATGCCCTGCGGGTCGAGGCCGTTCGTCGGCTCGTCGAGGACCAGCAGCCGGGGTTGCCGCAGCAGCGCGCCGGCGAGCCCGAGGCGCTGCCGCATGCCCAGCGAGTACGCCTTCACCGGCCGCCGGTCGACCCCGCCCAGCCCGACCCGGTCGAGGGCCTCCTCGATCCGGCGCCGCCGGGTCCGCCGGCCACCACCGCGCCCGGCGGCGTCGAGCAGCGCGAGGTTCCGCCGTCCGGACAGGTGCGGGTAGGCGGCCGGGCCCTCGACGAGCGCGCCGACGTCCGGCAGCACTTCGGCGACCCGCTTCGGCACCGGCTTGCCCAGCACCTCGATCTCCCCGCTGGTCGCGTAGACCAGGCCGAGCAGCATCCGGACGAGCGTGGTCTTGCCCGAGCCGTTCGGGCCGAGGAAGCCGTATCGATCGCCTTCGCGGACGGCCAGGTCGACGGCGTCGACGGCCACGGTGGTCCCGTAGCGCTTGGTCAGCGCGCGCGTGACGATCATCGGCCGCTCCGGCGCGGCCGGGACAGCTCGTCGGCGACCGTCTTCAGCACTTCCGGTGTCACGGTCCCGGCCAGCAGGTACGTGCGGCGGTAGACCGGCGAGCGGACGATGGCCAGCGACAACGGCGTGATCGACAGCTGGACCACGCTCCCGGCGGCCAGCTTGACCTGTACCGCGCCGGCCTTCCCGGCGGCTTCGGCCGCCGCGTTCCCGACCGCGCGGGGCACGGCCACCACCGCGAACGCGGCCAGCCCGGTGCCGTAGAGGGCGGCGCCCTCGACCCCGCCGAAGTCCGAGGACACCACCGGGCGGCCCGCCAGCGTCGGCGGCAGCTCGACCTGGCCCAACGCGCCGAGGACGGCCGAGACGTCCGGCGCGCTCGCGACGGTGAAGCCCGAGCCGGGCACCGGCCGCGGCGCCTCGACGACCGGGGCCGTCTGCGCCAGCTGCCGGAACTCGGTGACGAGGATCGGGGCGCGCTGCCCGCGGGCGCTCACCTCCACGCGCACCGGCAGGCCGGTCGCGGGATCGGCCCAGACGTCGACCTGCCCGATCGTCGTGGCCGGGTCGGCGGGCACGAGCCGCAGCCCGGACGCGGCGACCCCGGCGACGTTCCGCCCGGGCAGCGCGGTCACCGGGTCGCCCTGCGCCGCACGGAGGATCCGGCGCGCGAGCTCGGGCGGCAGCAGGTCGCCGGCGCGCGGCAGCCGGACGGCGGGCTCGCCGATCAGCTCGGTCAGCGTGTCGTCGCCGTAGTCCCAGGTGTATTCGCCGTCGGGCAGCCGGGAGACGTCGTGCTCGCCGGCGGTGCCGAGGATGTCGACGCGGTAGCGGTCGGGCCCGGCGTACCACGCGCGCATCGGCGTCCGCATCGAGAACAAGGCGGTGACCGGCGCGAGGTTCGGCAGCTCCGGCAGGGCGAGCGAGCCGGCGCTTTCGGCGTAACCCTGGTAAGGCCGTCCGGCGGACTGCAGCACCAGTGCCCGCAACCGCGCGGGGTCGACGGACGCACCCGCCGGCGCCAGCGCGGCGACGACCGACGGCAAGGCCACGAGCACCACGGCCACGGCGGCGACGACCGCCCACCGGCGCCGCTTTTCGTGCCGCACCACCGAGGGCGTCATCGGCATCACCTCTTCGTCCTTTGTACGCCATGGTCGCGGGCACCGGCTGGGTCAGCCGCTCAGGACTTCCCGCGCACCCCGCACCTCGCGCCGGCGACCGCCTCGCCTTCTTCCACGGAACCGCCTTGCTGTGGCGGGCGGCTACCCGGCCGCCCGGCGGTTACTCGACGCGGGTGAACCGGCGGATTCTCCCGCCACCGCCGGACGACCACGTCGACTACCGCGCCGCTGCCCTGGTCTACATGCGCGCCGGCACCTCACCCGGGCGGCGAGGGGTGGCTGGCGCTGCCGGACCTCGCGGAACACCACGGCCTGCGCACGCGCGACGAACTGCCCGGCTGACCGCGGCGGCGGGACTGCGCGTGGTGACGCGGGCGGACACGCCGCCACTGCACCCCCGCGCGCTCGACCCGCCGACCCGCTGCACCGGGCCAGGGCCGCGGAAGTGACGTCGCACTGGCGGCTCAGTCCTTAGTGGACACCAGGCCCGCGACCGCCTCGACGGCTTCCCGTGTCTCGCGGACGTTGTGGGCGCGGAAGACCGCGGCACCGGCGTGCGCCGCGATCGCCGTCGCCGCGAGGGTGCCCGCGAGGCGGTCGTGGGCTTCGACGTCGAGGGTCTCGCCGATGAGGTCCTTGTTCGACAGCGCGACGAGCACCGGCCAGCCGGTCGCCACCAACCGGTCGAAGTGCCGGAGCAGCTCCAGGCCGTGGCGGGTGCTCTTGCCGAAGTCGAAGGTCGGGTCGACGAGGATGCCTTCGCGCGGTACGCCGGCCGCGACGGTCCGCTCGGCGGCCGCGGTCAGCTCCGCGACCACGTCCGCGACGACGTCGTCGTAGCGCGGCCAGAACGGCCGCTCCGGGGTCGGCGCGGGGTACGGGTCGGTCCGCACCGGCATGCCTCCGACGTGCGAGCACACGTAGCCCGCGCCGAACTCGGCGGCGACCTCGACCAGCTCCGGGTCGGCGCCGGCCCAGGTGTCGTTGAGCAGGTCGGCACCGGCCTCGCAGACCCGGCGGCCCACCTCGTGCCGCCACGTGTCGACGCTGATGACCAGGCCCGGGTGGCGTTCCCGCACCTCGGCGACGAACGGCACGACCCGCCTGCTCTCCTCGTCGACGTCGACTTCGGGGCCCTCGCCCGCCTTCACCCCGCCGATGTCCACGATGTCGGCGCCCGCCTCGACCGCGCGGTCGACCGCGTCGCGGGCGGCGTGCCCGGCGAAGGTCGCGCCCTTGTCGTAGAACGAGTCGGGGGTGCGGTTGACGATGGCCATGACCAGCGCGCGGTCGCCGGGCATGCGACGGCCGCGGAAGACCATCTCCGGCCGGTGTGACGTCATGCCACTCACCCTGCCAGGTCACGACCGGGCCCGGAACGGCGCCCGCCGTCACCCGGCCGCCTCATCGGTGACTCACAGGCTCTGTGAAGTCACTGTGGATCGGCGTTCCCGTGCTGCCGGATCGCCGCCGCTGTGGTGATCTGGACGGGTGGCGATCAAGTTCCTGAGGTCCGCGTTCGCGGCCGGGGCGACCGTGCTGGCGCTGGGCGCCGGCCTGGTCGCCGGCACGGGCACGACCGCCGACGACGCCTACGCCGAGGGCGTCCCGGCCACCACCACCGCGCCGGCTCCGGCCGCCACCGCGGCCGCGCAGTCTTCCCCGGCCGCGCAGTCTTCCCCGGCCCCGGCCGCTTCCGCCGTCCCGCAGTCTTCCCCGGACCTGGCTTCCTCCCCGGCACCGGCGCCCGCCTTGGCTCCGGCGAAAACCGTTTCCCCGGTCGGCGCGCTGTTCGCGAACGGAAGCCATTTCTGCACCGCGAGTGTCGTCCATTCACCCGGCGGCGACCTGGTACTGACGGCCGCGCACTGCGTCCGGGACGGAATGTCCTTCGCCCCGGGATATCACGACGGAATCGCGCCGGCAGGAATGTGGACCGTCACCGCCGTCGCCGTCGCGAGCGGCTGGACCGCCTCGGCCGACCCGGATCTCGATTTCGCGTTCCTGACCGTCCGGCAGCCCGGCACGACGGCGTCGCTGGAAAGCCTCACCGGCGCGAACACGCTCGGCGTGAACCGCGGATTCGAGCACCGGATCACCCTCACGGGCTACCCCGACACGACCGATTCCCCGGTCGTCTGCACCGGCACCACGACCCGGTCCGCCCCCTACCAGCAGCGCGTGGCGTGCCCCGGTTTCCCGGACGGCACCAGCGGCGGCCCGTGGGTGACCGGCGGCGAGGTCATCGGCGTCATCGGCGGCTACCAGCTCGGCGGCGACACCCCGGACGTCTCCTACAGTCCCTACTTCGACGACGACATCGCGAAGCTGTACGCCTCGGTCACCGGCTGAAAACGCGGACCGGGCCCGCGTCCCTGGCGGAGGACACGAGCCCGGTTCACCTCTTCGCGGACCTTCAGCAGGTCACGATGAGCCCGGTGAGCGCCGAGCACGTCTTGGCGGCGCTGTCGTTCGCGGCGTTGGGATCCGCCGGCGAACTCGCCGTGCGCTGCACGGTGGTGGCGTAGGAACCGAGGGCCAGCAGGCCGCCGTTGAGCGAGAACTTCGCGGTCGTCGAAGCACCCGAAGCCAGCGAAGCGACGTCGCAGTTCAGCGTCCGCGTGGTACCGGCAGTGGCACATCCCGTCCCGCCGGCGAACGACAGCCCCGGCGGATACGTTGCCACGACCCGGATTCCGCTCGCCGCGGACGGGCCGTCGTTCGTCACGGTCAGCGTGTAGTCGATCCGCGCGTTCAGCCCGCCGTGCCCGGACGCGGCCAGCGCCACCTTGACGTCGGCGTTGGTCGCCGGGTTCGCGATCGTGACCAGCGGCCCGCCGAGGATCTCGAAGGCGTAGTTGTCGCCGACGAACTGGTGCTGCAGCGTGAACTGGCCCGGCGTCGCGGTGTCCTTGACCCGCAAGGTGAACACCGCCGTCCGGGTGCCGCCCGGCTCGAGGTTGCCGAAGGGCGCGCGGTAGCTGCTGCCGGCCTGGAAGCAGCCGAGCTCCGTCACGCCGGTGCAGGACACGAGGTCGGCGATGTCGGTGATCGGCGTCGGCGAGCCGTAAATGGCGGCCTTCGCATACGACACCGTGAAATCGCGGTCGTTGTAAATGGTTTCGGAGACGGTGAAAGTCTGTCCCGGAAGCAGGGTGGTGGGACTGATTTCGACCGAACTGGACGGCGGCACCGCCTGCGCGGCGGGTGCCATCGCGATGAACGCCGTGGCCAGTGCGGCCACCGCAGACAGAATCGTGGTCCGTCGCCAGCTTCGTTGCATAGTCGTGATCTCGCTGTTCCGGTCCGGGGAATGCCGCTCTGACGGGTACTGCACGGTCTTTGTGGACATCCGACGCTGATCAGTCGTCGCACTCCCGGAATTCGTTACCGCCATCCGGACGTCGCCGCGCACCGCCGTCAGGACGGACGCCAGCGGCCGTTCATCTCACCGGGCCGCGGCGGCGGGCCCGGCAGGTCCGGCCCCTCGCCCGCCGCCAGCCCGCCGACGAGCATCGCCAGGTACCGGCGGCGCAGCTCGGCGGTGCGGTCCGGGTCGTCGACGCGGATCGCCGCGCAGCACTCGAGGATCATGCCGAGGTCCTCGGTGACGGCGTCGTGGCGCAGCCGCCCGGTCTCGCGCGCCCGCTCGACCAGGCGCGCCGACAGCTCACCCGCCCGCCGCGCGTCGTCGCCCATCTCGGCGGTCGGGGTGAACGTGCCGGCGAGGTGGACGGTCAGCGAGTGCACGTCGGCGTCCACCACCCGGCCGAGGAACTCCGTGAGCGCCTTCCAGCCGTCGGGCTCCTCGGCGGCCGCCTCGGCTTCGGCGATGTAGCGGCGCAGGCCGTCGTGGCAGAGCCGGCTGAGCAGCGCCTCTTTGCTGGGGTAGCGCCGGTAGAGGGCGCTGATGCCGACCCCCGCGCGCTCGGCGACCTGGGAGATCGGCGCTTTCGGATCGCGGAGGAAGACCTGGCGGGCGGCGTCGAGGATGACGGAGTCGTTGCGGGCGGCCTGGGCGCGGCGGCCCGGCAGGGCGGTCTCGGGCATGCGCCGAGAGTAACACTGGAACGGATCATTCCGCTCTGCTACAGTTCGGAACGAAGCATTCCGTTCCATCATCACGAGGAGCCAGTCATGACGGTCCCCGCCCTTCGCCCCTTCCGCGCCGAGATCCCGCAGTCCGCCCTGGACGACCTGCAGGCGCGGCTGCGCCGGGCGCTCTGGCCGGACGACCTGCCCGCCGAATACGGCGTCACGAACGAGCGGGTCCGCACGCTGGCCGAGTACTGGCTGACGGAGTTCGACTGGCGGGCGTTCGAGGCGCGGCTGAACGCGTACCCGCAGTTCGTCACCGAGATCGACGGCGAGACGATCCACTTCCTGCACGTCCGGTCCTCCCGCGCCGGCGCGACGCCGCTGGTGCTGACGCACGGCTGGCCGGGCTCGGTCGTCGAGTACCTCGACGTCATCGGCCCGCTCACCGAACCGGAGTCGCCGGACGCGCCGGCGTTCCACCTGGTGATCCCGTCACTGCCGGGCTTCGGCTTCTCGGGCCCGGTCCGCTCGGCGGGCTGGGACCGCTACCGCACCGCGCGGGCGTGGGCGGAGCTGATGGACCGGCTGGGTTACGAGTCGTACGGCGCCGTCGGCAACGACGCCGGGTCGATGATCTCGCCGGAGATCGGCAGGCTGGCGCCGGAGAAGGTCCTCGGCGTGCACGTCACGCAGCTGTTCTCGTTCCCCTCCGGCGACCCGGCGGAGCTGGCGGACCTGAGCGAGGCCGACCAGGCCGCGCTCGCCCACCTCCAGTGGTTTTACGAGAACATGTTCTCCTTCAACCAGCTGCACAGCCAGCAGCCGCACACGCTGGCCTTCGCGCTGGCCGACTCGCCGCTGGCGTTGCTGGCGTGGAACGCGCAGCTGTTCGGCGAGCACCTCGACGCGGAGTTCGTCGTCGCCAACGTGGCGCTGTACTGGCTGACCGGCACGGGCGGCTCGTCGATCCGCTTCTACTTCGAGGAAGCGCACACGGCGTCGCACCCGGAGGGCCCGACGACGGTGCCGACCGCCCTGGCGATGTTCGCGGGCGACTTCCAGTCGATCCGCCGGTTCGCCGAGCGCGACCACGCCAACATCGTCAGCTGGCACGCCTACGACGTCCGGCCGGGCAGCGGCGGTCCCCGCGACGCGGCCGGCCACTACGCGGCGCACGAGGCCCCGGAGGTCCTGGTGCCCGACATCCGCCGGTTCTTCGCCGGGCTGGTCCGCCCGTGGCCGCTGCTGGCGTCGGCGCACGAGGCCCTGCGCACGGCGGTCGCGGGGGTGACGGACGGGACGCTGCCGACGCCGTGCGCGGACTGGACGGTGACCCAGGTGATCCACCACGCGGGCGGCGACCAGCTGGCGTACGCGGCGTCGATCACCGGCCAGGCGGGCCCGGACTTCAACCCGTTCGCCCCGTCGGGCGAGCCGGCGGACACGGCGAGTTTCCTGGAGCCGAAGCTGGCCGCCGCGGCGGCGGCGTTCGCGACGGTGTCCCGCGAGGCGACGGCGGTTCCGACGCCGTTGCCGCAGGGACCCCTCCCGGCGGCGACGGCGGTGGCCGCGGCGGCGTTGGACGCGGCGGTGCACGCGTGGGACATCGCGGTCGCGACGGGTCAGGCGTCCCCGCTGACCGCGGAGCTGGCCGAGGCCCTGCTGCCGGCGGCGAAGGAGCTGACGCCGCCGTTGCGCGGCTTCGCGTACGCACCGGCGCTGGACGGCGAAGCGGGCGACGACGTGGTGTCGGAGCTGCTGCGGTACCTGGGCCGCGACCCCGAGTGGAAGGCGTAAGGAGCTTTCGGCGACGGCGCCGGGTCCCCCCGGCGCCGTCGCTCCACAATGGACTCGGCGCGCTCGCGCGCGGCCGCTCCGAAAACCCTTTGCCCCCAACACTTGGCCGCCCCTACCCTCACCGCATGACGATCCGGCCCTTCCGTTGGGACCTGGTGCGTCCCGACCAGGTCGGGACGCTCCTCGACCGCACGCCCCCACCACGCCTGTGGTTCCTGCCCGACCTCACCGTCTGCGCCGCCAAGGTGCTGGCCCGCTGCGGGGACGGGGAACTCCACTTCGTCGGCCGCTCGCTCGACAGCATGCACGACCTGCTCGGCGGCGCTCTCGAACGCACCTCCTGGCACGACCGCCTACACCGGCTCCCGCTCTCCCTCAAGCCGCGCGAGGCGTTCGGCCGCCGCGAGACCCGGTTGCTGCGCGAGCACCTCGCCGAAGGCGGAATCACGCCCCACTCGCTCGCCCGCGGGACCCGGTCCACCGTCTTCGTCGACCTCGTCTTCGAAGGCGACACCTTCACCGAGCTGTACTACCAGCTCCGGCAGTGGATCGACGACGAACGCGAGGCGTGGCAGGTGATCCGGCGCAAGCTGCGGTTCCTCGGCGTCACGCTCCGCCAGCCCACCCGGCCCGGCGCCTGGCGCTGGCAGGAGGACGTCGCCTGGACGCGGGAGCTGCCCGCCTCCGCCGTCCGCAACGTGTCGCTCGCCCGCGACGTCTGGTACTACTTCGCCGACGACCAGCCGAAGGTGACGCCGTCGTTTCCGCGGCAGCGGTGGACCGACGAGACCGTCACGGTCCCCGGCCACGGCAAGCCGGTCCGGCGGGCACTGGCCGAAGCGTTCGCGCTCGTCGACGCCGGACGGTCCGCCGCGGTACGGGACCGGCTCGTGCGGACGATCTCCGGCGAGCCCGCGATCGCCGGGCCGTGGCTGCGGGCGCTCGTCACCGAACTGCGCTGACCCGCGGCCGGTACGGTGTCGCCATGACGCGCAAGGCGGTGGCGGTCCGGCGGGAGGAGATCGTGCTCGCCGCGCTCGGGCAGATCCGCGCGCGGGGCATCGCCGGCGTGCGGGCCGCCGACGTCGCCAAGGCCCTCGACGTCAGCACGGCCTTGGTCTTCTACCACTTCGGCACCCTGGAAGCGCTGGTCATCGAAGCCTTCCGGCACGCCGCCGAGACGCAGCTGGCCGCCCTGCGCGACGAGCTGGACCGCACCGGCCCGGTCGAAACCCGCCTGCGTGCCGTCCTGGCGCTCTACGGCCCCACCGGCTCCGGCGACTGGCGGCTCTGGATCGAGGCGGGCGCCGCGGCGATGCGTGACGAGCGGCTGCGCGCGGTGCTGCAGCGCCTCGACCGGCGATGGCGGGACGCGGTGGTCGCGCTGATCACCGAGGGCGTCGCGGCGGGCCGGTTCCGCTGCCCCGACCCGTACGGCGCTGCGTGGCGGCTGACCGCCCTGCTCGACGGGCTCGCCGTACAGGTCGTCACGCGCGACGGCACGGTCACCGCCGGCGACTGCGCCCGCTGGGTCGCGCAGGCCGTGACGTACGAGCTGGGAACGAATCAGCCCGCAAAGTAGTTGAACGTTGTATGAAACTCGGCATCTACAGCTTCGGCGACCGCGCGCCGGACCCGCGGACCGGCGAGCAGCTGTCCGTCGCGCGGACGCTGGCCAACACGCTGGAGCGCATCAAGCTCGCCGACGAGCTGGGCCTCGGCTTCTACGGTCTCGGGGAGCACCACCTCGACCAGTACGCCATCTCCAGTCCGGGCACCGTCCTGGCCGCGGCCGCGAGCGTCACCAGGCAGATCACCCTCAGCTCCGCCGTCACCGTGCTGAGCACCGAGGACCCGGTCCGCCTCTACCAGCAGTTCACCACGCTCGACCAGCTCAGCCACGGCCGCGCCGAGCTGCTCGCCGGGCGCGGGTCGTTCACCGAGTCGTTTCCGCTCTTCGGCCACGACCTCGGCGACTACGACGAGCTGTTCGAAGAGAAGCTCGCGCTGCTGCTGCGCATCGACCGCGAGGACCCGCTGACGTGGTCGGGCAAGTTCCGGCCACCGCTGGAGAACGCGCGGATCCTGCCCCGGCCCTACGGCGAGCACCTGCGCATCTCGGTCGGCACCGGCGGCCACCCCGAGTCGTCGATCCGCGCCGGGCTGCTCGGCCTGCCGGTGGTGTACGCCGTGATCGGCGGACGGCCGGAGCGGTTCGCCCCGCTCGTCGACCTCTACCGCCAGGCCGGCGAGGCGGCCGAGCAGCAGGACCTGCACGTCACCATGGGCGCCATCGGCTTCATCGCCGGGAACTCGCAGGACGCCAAGGAGAAGTTCTACCCGTACTGGCTCGAGACGATGAAGTACGGCGCCCGCGCCCGCGGCTGGGCGGTCCCGAGCCGCGCCGAGTACGACGAATACACCCGTGGCGCGCAGGCGTTGTTCGTCGGCAGCCCGCCGGAGATCGCCGAGCGCATCATCGAGGTCGGCAAGCTCACCGGCGCCGACCGCTACGCGATGCAGATGGACTGGTCCGGCGTGCCGCACGCCGACGTCATGAAGGCCGTCGAGCTGCTCGGCACCGAGGTCCTTCCCTTGGTGGAGAAGGAGTTCTAGACGTCGTTCCCGGCGATGTAGCCGAACGTCATCGCCGGGCCGATGGTCGAGCCGGCGCCCGCGTAGCTGTGCCCCATCACCGCCGCGCTCGCGTTGCCGGCCGCGTACAGGCCGGGAATCACCGAGCCGTCCGGGCGGAGCACCCGTGCCCGGGCGTCGGTGCGCATCCCGCCCTTCGTGCCCAGGTCACCGGGCACGATCTTGAACGCGTAGAACGGCGGCGCCCACAGCGGCGCGAGGCACGAGTTGGGCAGCACCAGCGGATCCGTGTAGTAGTGGTCGTACGCGCTCGCGCCGCGGTGGAAGTCACTGTCCACTCCGGACCACGCGAAGCCGTTGAACCGATCCACTGTGGACTTGAGTGCGCCGGCCGGGACGCCGATCTTCGCGGCGAGGTCCGGGACGCTCGGCGCCTTGAAGACCGCGCCGGCGGCGTACCACGAGTCCGGCAGCGGCAGCAGCGGCGGCGTGTCGCGGAACAGGTACTTGTTCCGGTAGTTCTGGTCGACGATCAGCCACGCCGGGATGTCCGGGTCGCCCGGGTCCCGGTCGTACATCACGTGCACGACGTCGCTGTAGGGCGCGGCTTCGTCGACGAACCGCCGTCCGGCCTGGTCGACGATCAGGCCGCCGGGCAGGGTGCGCTCGGCCAGGCAGAAGTACGGGTCGCCGGGGATCGGGATGGCCGGGCCCCACCACGCGTCGTCCATCAGGTCGAGCGCGGCGCCCGCGCGCAGCCCGGCGCGGTGCCCGTCGCCGGTGTTCTCCTTGGCTCCCACCGTCCACGCGGTGCCGATCGGCTGCCGCTGGTACTGCGCGCGCATCGCGGCGTTGTGCTCGAACCCGCCCGAGCCGACGATCACACCGCGCCGGGCCCGGACGAGCCCGTCCGGGACGAGCACCCCGGTGACGGCGCCGTTTTCGACGTTCAGGTCGACGAGCGGGGTGTTCAGCAGCACCGGGACGTTCGCCCGCAGCAGGCCGGCGCGCAGGCCGGCGGCGAGCGACTGGCCCATCGTCAGCGGCTTCTGCCCGGCCAGCGCGGCGGCCGTGCCGCGGGCGAGGCATTCGGCGGCGACCGCGGCGCCCTTCGCGTTCACCGCGGCGAGGTTCAGCCACTTGTAGTCGGCGCTGAACACCACGAGCCCGGGCGGCGTCGCGAGGTAGGGCGGGTTCAGGTTGGCCAGCTCGGCGCCGAGGACGGTGCCGTCCAGCTGGTCCGGCTCGATCGAGCGGCCGTTCGGCAGCCCGCCCGGCAGTTCCGGGTAGTAGTCGCTGTAGCCCGCCATCCAGCGGAACCGCAGCGGGCTGTTCGCCATGACGAAGGCGATCATCTCCGGGCCGTTGCGCAGGAACGCCTCCTGGCGCGCGGCCGGCACGTCCGGCCCCACGACGGCGGCGAGGTACTGCGCGGCCTTCGCCGGCGTGTCCGGTACGCCCGCGGCGAGCAGCACCGGGTTGTTCGGGATCCAGATGCCGGCGCCGGAGCGGGCCGCGGAGCCGCCGAACGTCGGCGCCTTCTCGAGCACGACGACGCTCAGCCCGCGCTTGGCCGCCGTCAGCGCCGCGGTCATGCCCGCCGCGCCGGACCCGGCCACGACGACGTCGTACTCGCCTGCCGGTGGCGCGGCGGAAGCGGGCGTCGCGAGCCCGGACGTCACGGCGAGGCCCACGCCCGCCGCGGTGCCGCGCAGGATCTGGCGGCGGGTCAGGTCGGCATCCATGGCGCACTCCTCGCTCGCGGAACGGCGAAGGTCATGGTGTCGGGACACCCGCAGAACTGGAACGTGTTCTACCCGCATGGAGCAGCCCCCGGCGTCCGGATTCCGCCGGTGGCCTCAACACATGGCGACATTTGCGCGACAAGTTGACTACGTCCTCAATTTACGGGATAACTTGAGGGTCAACTCAACTTCGTTTCGAGGAGGTTCCCTTGCCGAAGGTGATCGCCGTCCTGGGGGTCGGCCCGGGACTCGGCCTGTCGATCGCCCGCCGCTTCGGCCACGAAGGCTTCACGACGGCGCTGGTCTCACGCACGGACACGCGGCACGCGGACTACCGGTCGTCGCTGACCGGCGTCACGACCCACACGTACGCGGCCGACGTGACGGACGAAGCCCAGCTCACGGCCGTCCTGGCGCGGATAACGGCGGAAGCGGGCGAGATCGACACCGTCTACTTCGGACCGGCGGACGCGTCCGGGCCGGGCATCACGCCGCTCACCGAAGCGGGCGCGGACGCGGTGCGCGGCCCGTTCGAGTCGATCGTGGTCCCGGCGGCGAGACTGGTGGAGAAGGTGCTGCCGGGCATGCTGAAGCGCGGCTCGGGCGCCCTGCTCTTCGCGGGCGGGTTGAGCGGCAAGTACCCGATGCCGATGCTCGGCACCCTCGCCCCGGCATCGGCGGCGCTGCGCATGTACGTGCTGACGCTGCACGCGGCACTGCGCGAACGGGGCGTCTACGCGGGCACGTTGACGATCGGCGGCCTCATCGACCGCGGCGACATCCACCGCGTGTTCACGGCGCGGGACCACGGGTTCACGCCGGGAGTGCTGAACCCCGACGACATCGCGGAGAAGGCGTGGGAGATGTACGTCGAGCGGAGGGAGGCGGAAGCGGAGTTCACCGCGATCGCGGCCGTCTAGCCTGGGGATCATGTTCACCCCGGACGAGCGGAACCGGCTCCGCGTAGCACTGATCGAGGCGGCCCGGTCAGACGGGCGCGTCAGCGGCGCCGCCCTCACCGGCTCGGCCGCGGTCGACGCCGAAGACGCGTGGTCGGACATCGACCTCGCCTTCGCCGTCAGCGGCGAGCCGGGGCCGGTGCTCGCGGACTTCACCGAGCGGATGTACCGCGAGCACGATGCCGTGCACCACATGGACGTCGTCTTCGAGCGGACCGTCTTCCGGGTGTTCCTGCTGGCGAACACGCTGCAGGTCGACCTGGCGTTCTGGCCGGCCGCCGGCTTCGGCGCGACGACCCCGAAGTTCCGGCTGCTCTTCGGCACCGCGAACGACCGGGAGCCTGCCCCGCCACCGGACCCGCGGCGCCTGGCGGACCTGGCCTGGCTGCACAGCCTCCACGCGCGGTCGAGCATCGCGCGCGGCCGGCGCTGGCAGGCCGAGTACATGATCGGCCGGGTTCGCGAGTACGCGCTCGCGCTGGCCTGCCTGCGTCACGGCGTCCCGGCGGTGGACGGCCGCGGGCTCGACCGGCTGCCCGCCGATGTCCTCGAACCGTTCGAGGAGGCGCTCGTGCGCGGGCTCGACGACCTCGTCCGCCCGTTCCGCGCCGTCACCGAGCTGCTGATCGGCGAACTCGGCCCCGAACTGGCCCCCCGGCTGGCGCCGGTCCTGCGTGAACTCGCTTCCTAAGCCAGATAAGCGAGTTCCGGGTGCGCGGCGGCATACGCGTCCAGCAGCCGGTGGGCCACGGAGACCGAGTCGACCAGCGGGTGCAGCGCGAAGGCCCGCAGCGCCGCCTCGCGTGAACCCGTCGTCGCCGCTTCGATGGTGGCCCGCTCGACCGCCTTGACCGCCGTCACCAGACCCTGTGCGTGGTCCGGCAGCGGTGCCGTCGCGAGCGGGCGGGCACCGTTCTCGTCGACGACGCACGGTACCTCGACGACCGCGTCGCCCGGCACGCCCGGGAGCGCGGATCCATTGCGGACATTGAGGATCAGCGTCGTGCGTTCGCCGTACGCGATCGCACGCATCAGCGCCAGTGCGACCCCCTCGTAGCCGCCGCCTTCGAGGTCGTCGCGCTCGCCTTCGCGCGCCTCGGCCATGTACGTCGCTTCCCGCTCCAAGCGCGTGCGCTCCCACGAAGCCAGCGAAGGTTCCGCGTAGAAGTCGCGTTGCTGCTCCAGCAAAACGGCGCCGCGCGAAGCAGACCGGGCAGCTTCGCGCGTGAAGTAGTAATAGTGCAGGTACTCGTTCGGCACCGCACCGAGCGCGCGCAGCCAGGAAGTGCCGAAGAGCTTCCCCTCCTCGAAGGACTCAAGCGCTTCCGGGTCGGCGAGCAACTGCGGCAGGACGTCCGAGCCGCCGACGCGCACCGCGCGCAGCCAACCCAGATGGTTGAGGCCGGCGTAGTCGAACCACGCCGTCGCCGGGTCGACGCCGAGCGCGCGGGCGACGCGGCGGCACAGCCCGACCGGCGAGTCGCAGATGCCGAGCACCCGCCCGCCCAGGTGCGCGGCCATCGCTTCGGTCACCATCCCCGCCGGGTTGGTGAAGTTGATGACCCACGCGCGCGGCGCCAGTTCCGCGATCTTCCGCGCGAGGGCGACGGCGACCGGGACTGTCCGCAGCCCGTACGCGACGCCGCCCGCGCCGACGGTTTCCTGGCCCAGCACGCCTTCCGCGTGCGCGAGCTGCTCGTCCACGCGCCGCCCGCGCAGGCCGCCGACGCGGATGGCGGAGAACACGAAGTCCACATCGGACAGTGCGGTGCGGAGATCGGTGGTGGTGCGCACCCGCGGCGCGCCCGGCACTCCCGCGGCCTGCTCGGCCAGTACCCGGTCGATCGCCGCGAGCCGCCCGGGGTCGACGTCGTGCAGGACCAGCTCGGTGACGCCGCCGCCGGCCAGCAGCGCGCCGTGCACCAGCGGGACGCGGAACCCGCCGCCGCCGAGGATCGTCAGCCGCACCGCAGCACCTCGGCACCCGCTTCGGCCAGGGCCGCGCACGTCGGCTCGTCGGCCCCGGCGCTCGTGACCACGACGTCGAGCGCGTCCGGCCCGCAGACCTTCGCCAGGCCGGTGCCGGGGAACTTGCCGGCGTCGGCGAGCAGCACCACGCGGTCGCCCGCGGCGAGCATCGCCCGCTTCACCGGGACCTCGGCGACCGAGTCCGTGACGTGGCCGTCGCAGCGGACGCCGCCGGCGCCGAGGAAGACGGTGCCGGCCCGCACCTGGCGCAGCGCGTCCTCGGTCAGGAACCCCACCATCGAGTGACAACTACGCCGGACCATGCCGCCGAGCAGGACGAGCTGGACGTCGTCGGCGTCCTTCAGCTCCTCGTAGACGGCGAGGCTGCTGGTGATCACCGTCAGCGCCCGGTCACGCAGGTGCCGCGCCAGCCGGTGCGCGGTGGTGCCGATGTCGAGCAGCACCGTGTCGCCGTCGGCGACCAGGTCCGCCGCGCGCCGGGCGACGGCGTCCTTTTCGCCTGCCCGCTCGCCTGCCTCGCGCGCGAACGGCTCGACGGCCGCCATCGCCCCGCCGTAGACGCGGGTCAGCCGCCCTTCGCGGTCGAGCCTGCCCAGGTCGCGCCGCACCGTGGCCGGGCTGACCCCGAGCCGCTCGGCCAGCACGCCGACCGGCGACGGGCCGTCCGCGCGCAGTGCCCGCAGGATCAGCTCGTGGCGGCGCTGGGGCAGCATGCCGGGACGATAGCAGCCGGACTCGCTCACCGAGTGAACGAGTTTGCGCGGCTCTTGCGCATCTTGCGCGGCTCAAGCACGCTCGGGCGCATCCGTGACCGCTGGAGGCGCCCGTGCCGGCCGAGCCCGCACCCGACATCGATGTCTTCCTGTCCGGCCTGCTGTTCTTCGACCTGGTGTTCACCGGGCTCGACCAACCGCCGTCGCCCGGCACGGAGGTGTGGACCGGCGGCATGGGCTCGGGCCCGGGCGGCATCGCGAACTTCGCGGTGGCGCTGAGCCGGCTCGGCCTGCGGACGTCGCTGGCGGCCGCGTTCGGCACCGACGTCTACGGCCGCTACTGCTGGGATGTGCTTTCACGGCAGGAGCACATCGACCTGTCGCGCTCCCGGCGGTTCCCGGAATGGCACTCCCCCGTCACCGTTTCGCTGGCCTACGCCGGCGACCGCGCGATGATCACGCACGGCCACCCGCCGCCCGTCCCCGTCGCGGAGCTGGCAGGCTGCCCGCCCCGCAGCCGGGCGACCGTCGCGCACATCGGCCTCGACACCGCCGAGTGGGTGCACACCGCGCACCAGGCGGGCAGCCTCGTCTTCGCCGACGTCGGCTGGGACCCGTCGGAGGCGTGGTCGCCGGCGCTGCTCGAGCAGCTGGCCTGCTGCTACGCGTTCCTGCCGAACGACGTCGAAGCGATGCGCTACACCCGCACGGACACGCCGGAGGCGGCGCTGGCGAAGCTGGCCGACCTCGTCCCGGTCGCGGTGATCACCCGCGGCGCGGCGGGCGTGCTGGCCGTCGACGGCACCACGGGCGAGACGGCGGACGTCCCGGCGCTGCCGGTCGACGTGCTGGACGCGACCGGCGCGGGTGACGTGTTCGGCGCCGGGTTCGTCGCCGCCACCCTGACCGGCTGGCCGCTGGCGGACCGGCTCCGGTTCGCCGGGCTCACGGCGAGCCTGTCGGTCCAGCACTTCGGCGGCGCGCTGGCCGCGCCGGGCTGGCGCGAGATCGCGGAGTGGCACGCGGTGACACGGCGGCCGGACTACGCGTTCCTCGACGACGTCCTCCCGGCGGAAACGATCGCCGAGACGTCCCGCCGCGGCCCGGTGACGCTCGGCTTCGGCGACGACGGCTGGCGCTGATGCACCCGCGCGCCGGCCGCTACGCGACGTCCGGGCTGCGGACGTCGCTGCTGCCGGTGCCGGGCGCGGTCGGTGCCGAGGCGGTGGGCCTGCGGCCGATCGGCGAGGTGATGGGCTGCGTGGTGGAGCGCGCCGACGACGTGGCGGCGAGCATGCGCCGCGGCTACGCGACGGCGCTGGGCAGGCTGCGCGCGGAGGCGTCGGCGCTCGGCGCGGACGGCGTGCTGGCGATCGGCTGCACGGTGACGCGGGTGAGCGCGACGGTCCGCGAGTACGTGGTGCTGGGAACGGCGGTCCGCGCGGCCCGCGGACGACGTCCCGCGGAGCCGTTCACGACGGGCTTGCCGGGCCCGGACGTGGCGAAGCTGCTGCTGGCGGGCTGGGTCCCGGTGACGCTGGCGATCGGCATCGACGGCGGCACGGCGTACGACATCGCGATGACCGACCGCCCGGGCGAGGAGGCGAAGGCCCCGACGGAACTGGTCACCCGCGTCCGCGCCGGCGCCCGGGCGGAGTTCCTGGCCGCGGTGCGGAGATCGGGCGCGGACGGCGGCCTGGTGTCGGCGGCAACGGTCCGGGCCTGGGCACTGGGCCACACGGGAGCGGCGGCCGTGGCGAGCGTGTTCGGCACGGCGGTGGCCCGGGTGGCGGCTGGACCGGCGCCGACGAGGTCACGAGGAGTCCTGCCGCTCGGCGAAGACCGGCCGGGGCCCGGTCGCTGATGCCGAGCCGGGCCGCGGCTCGCTCGGCTTCGCCGAAGCCCATGCCCTGGCCGGGTTGCGGCCGCGCGGGACCGGCCGCTGCCCGCTCCGCCGAACCCCATCCCCCGGCCAGGTGCCTACCACGCGGGACCGGCCGCTGCCGCCTCCGGCGGCAGGCTCGCCGACCGCCCGGACCCGGCCGCTGCCCGAGTCGGTCCCCTGCCCACTCGCGGCCGACCTTCCGGACATTCCACCTCGATCACCCCGTGCGTGCCTCGTCCCGCGGTCGATCCGTGCCACGATGGGGGCAGCCGCGCCGGAAGGAGGCCGCCGTGTCCGAGCGGGATGCCCTGCCACCCGTTGCGCAGGCGCGCGTCGACCGCTTTGCCGCTTCCGGGCTCAAGACCTCGCTGTTCACCGTGCCGGAAGCCGTCGGCGCCGAGGTGGCCGGCTTCACCGCCGTCGGTGAGGTCATGGGCTGTGTCGTGCACCGGATCGGCTTCACCGGCCCCGGCGCCTGGGCCGCCGACCAGGTCCGGCTGCTCGCCGGCACCACGCGCCAGGGCTACGCGACCGCGCTAGACCGGCTGGCCCGGGAAGCCAGGGCCGTCGGCGCCGACGGCGTGCTGGGCATCCGCCTCACGATCACCCCGATCGACGACGTCATGCAGGAGTTCGTCGCCCTCGGCACGGCCGTGCGCGCCGAAACCCGGCAACGGCCGGGACGGCTGTTCACCACCGACCTGCCGGGCCAGGACGTCGGCAAGCTGATGCAGGCGGGCTGGGTGCCGGCGCGCGTCGCGATCGGCGTCGCCGGGCGCGCCATGGCCGACTACAACCTGCCGTACCAGGTCAACCCGCTCGCCGGGAACACCGAGGTCGACGTGGTGACGCGGGTCGTCAACGAAGTCCGCGGCGCGGCCCGCGCGGAGTTCGCCCGCGCGATCCGCGAAAGCGGCGGCGACGGCGGCATCATCTCCGGCATGACGCTGCGGACGTGGCCGGTGCAGGAGGTGGCCGCGGCCGGTGTCGCGACCGTGACCGGCACCGCGATCGCCCGCTTCCACACCGGCCGCGCCGCCCCCACCGGCGCGCTCAAGATCCTGCCGCTGAACCGTTCCTGAAGGAGGCTTCGTGACCACCGCGGACCCCGCCGAGCAGCACATCCCCGAGGACGCGATGCGCCGGCTCGCCGAGATGCGACCCGGTCAGAAGACCAGCCTGTTCACCTCGGACCTGAGCGTCAACGAGTTCCTCCTCGTGCGCGAAGCCGGGTTCCGGCCGCTCGGGCTCGTGCTCGGCTCGAGCATCTACCACGTCGGGTTCCAGATGGGACGGTGGAGCAAGAACCAGGAGCTGGACCGGCTTTCGCAGGCGATGTACCACGCCCGCGAGCTGGCGATGTCGCGGATGGAGGCGGAGGCGGACGTCCTCGGCGCCGACGGCATCGTCGCGGTCCGCCTGGAGATCGAGTTCAAGGAGTTCGGCAGCGACCTCGCCGAGTTCATCGCCGTCGGCACCGCCGTGAAGGCCGACGAACCCGGCGAATGGCGCAACAACACGGGAAAGCCGTTCACCTCCGACCTGTCCGGACAGGACTTCTGGACGCTGGTGCAGGCCGGTTACGCGCCGCTGGGCATGGTGATGGGCACGTGCGTCTACCACATCGCGCACCAGCGGTTCCGGCAGCTGGTGGGCAACATCGGGCAGAACGTCGAGATCCCGCAGTACACGGAAGCGCTGTACGACGCGCGTGAGCTGGCGATGTCGCGGATGCAGGCGGAGGCGGAACAGCTGGAGGCGGAAGGGATCGTCGGCGTGCAGCTGCTTTCGCTGCCGCACCGCTGGGGCGGCCACACGACGGAGTTCTTCGCGATCGGCACCGCGGTCAAGCCGCTGCGCGCCGACCACCACATCACCAAGCCGCAGCTCGTGCTGCCCCTGACCGACTGATGGGCGAGCTGGACTTCCACCTGCTGGTGGCGGCGCTGCGCACGGACCGCGCGGACGTCGAGTCGTACCACCGGGTCCTGTCGGAGACGCTGGGCGCGGCGCTGCCACCGGGCATGGTGGAGGTGTCCCGCCGCCGGACGTTCGCCGACCGCGTCGCGGGCCGCGAAGGGCGTGCGGTCGCGGTGCGGGTGCGCACGCCGGACCGGGTCCTGGTGCTGAGCGCGACCGAGCACGGCGGCGTGGCGGCGGAGATCCACCAGGTGGTCAGGGGCGTGGTGATCAGCCGCCGGGACATCGCGGTCGACGACTGGCTGGCCGCGCTGGCGCAGGAGCTGGCTGCGCTGGCCGAGCGGGACGCGAAAGCACGGGACGCGCTCTCGCGGCTGCTCGGCGGCTGAGAAGTCGTTGCGGCGCGAGGAATGTGCATCGGGGGCCGGATGAAGCGCCCCCGATGCACAGCCTGGCCGGTGGGTACGACGAAACCGCGAGGCCGCGTCAGGCCACCGTCACCCGCAGGATCTTGTTGTGGCTGTTGTGCGGGATGCTGTCCTTGTCGCCGTCCACGCTGGTCGCCAGCCACATCTGGCCGTCCGGGGCCGGCTCCACCGTGCGGAGCCTGCCGTACGTGCCGTTGAAGAACGTCTGGAAGTTCGTCAGTGAGCTGCCGCTGATCACCGCGCGGTACAGCCGCGCGCCGCGCTGGCAGGCCACGTACAGCGCGTCGTGGATGATCGTGATGCCGCTGCACGAACCCTGCGCGACCGGGTACGTCTTCTTCGGCGCGATGAACCCCGGGTTGCCGCACGAGCCTGACGTCCCTTCGCACGACGGCCAGCCGTAGTTGCCGCCCTTCACGATCAGGTTCGTCTCGTCCATGATGCTGTTGCCGAACTCCTGCTCCCACAGCCTGCCCTGCGAGTCGAACGCCAGGCCCTGGACGTTCCGGTGCCCGTAGCTCCACACCGCGTTGTGGAACGGGTTGTCCGCCGGGATCGAGCCGTCCGGGTTGATCCGCAGCACCTTTCCGTTGAGGCTGCTGGTGTTCGACGCGTTGTCGCCGTTCTGCGCGTCGCCGGTGCCGGCGAACAGGTACCGGCCGTCCGGGCTGAAGCGCAGCCGCCCGCCGTTGTGGAACTTGTTGCGCGCGATGCCGGTCAGCAGGACCTGCTCAGTGCTCGTGACCAGCGAATCGGCGGCCGGGTCGTACTTGATCCGCACGATCCGGTTGTCGCTCGGTGAGGTGTGCATGATGTAGAGCCAGTGGTCGGAGGCGAACGACGCGGGGTTGATCTCCAGCCCGGTCAGGCCGCCTTCACCGTCGGTGCTCTGGACGTTCGGGACGACGCCGATCGTCTTCTTCGCCCCGGTCTTCGGGTTCAGGTGCACGATGTCGTGCGCGTCGCGCTGGTTGTAGAGGATCGTGCCGTCGGGCAGCGTGACCAGGCCCCACACGACGTCGTCGTCCGTCGCGACCTGCGTGGCGCCGCAGACACCCTGCGCCGGCGTGCAGGCCGACCCGCCGGTCGTGGTGACCTCCAGCGGCGGCGTGCTGGGGTCGCTGAGGTTGCCGTTCCCGTCGACCGCCCGCACCTGCAGGCGGTAGGTCGTGTTCGGGGTCAGGCCGCCGAGCGTGGTGCTGGTGGTGTCGGACGTGCCGATCTGGGTGCCGGAGTCGTAGATCCGGTAGCCGGCCACGCCGACGTTGTCGGTCGAAGCGGACCAGGCGAGGCCGATCGACGTGCTGTTGATCGCGGTGGTGTGCACGTTCCCCGGCACCGACGGCGGCGTGTGGTCGTCCGACGGCGGCGTCTTCACCGACAGAGTGCCACTGGCCTGCGAAACGTTGCCGGCCGCGTCACGCGCGTTGACGTAGAAGCCGTAGGTGCCGTTCGGGCTGAGGTTGCCGCAGGTCGCCGTCAGGGCGCCGGTGGTGCTGGCGCAGAGCTGACCGTCGCGGTAGACGTCATAGCCGGCGACGCCGACGTTGTCGCTGGCCGCGGTCCAGGAGATCGTCGCGCTGGTCGGGGTGACTCCGACGAGCGTCGGGGTACCGGGCGGCGACGGCGGCACGACGTCGCCCCGCGATCCGTACACGCCGAACTCCTGCAGCGAATAGCCCTTCGACGCGTCGGTCCGGCAGCGTTTGGTGCCGTACATCCGCACGTAACGGCCGGTGCCGTCGAGGGAGGTGAGGTCCTCGACGCCGCCTTTCCCGGCGGTGGTCGAGTAGATCCGCGTCCACGCGACGTGGTCGGCGGAGGTGTCGATCTCGTAGGCGGTGGCGCATGAAGCGTCCCACTGCAGCCGCACCCGGCTGACGTGCGCGGCGGCGCCGAGGTCGACGTAGATCCACTGTGGATCGACGCCGGGCGCGCTGGCCCAGCGGGTGGCCGAGTCGCCGTCGACGGCGTTCGCCGCCGGGCAGCACCCGCCCGCCGACGACGCCGTCACCGGTTTCCCCTGCGAGAGCAGCGGATCGGCGGCCTGCGCCGGTCCCGCTGCCGCGGTCAGTGTCGCGGCGACGACCGCGGCCGCGATCATCCCCGCCCGGATCCGTCCGGTCATCCGTCCTCCTGCGCAGTCGGCGCGGAGGCTCGAACCGCCTCCGCGGTGACCCCGGTCCGCTCGCGCACGCCCGGACCCGTCGGCGAACGACCCGTCGGCGCAGGCAGAGGCGGATGCCTGACGACGACGGCGGGGTTCTCCGGGACCGGGACCGACCTGGGGTCAGGGCGATCTCGGGGAAACCCTACGAGCGGACGGTCCGGCGGGTCAACGTCCCTGTCCCGCTCACCGGAAAGCGTTGTGCGGCAAGGTGTTCAGCCGACCACCCGCCCCAGGAACCCGCGGACGTACCCGGCGATGGCGTCCAGGTGCGTCTCGAGTGCGAAATGCCCGGAATCGAGCAGGTGGATCTCAGCACCGGGCAGATCGCGGGCGTAGGCGCGGGCGCCGTCGGCGACGAAGATCTCGTCGTTGCCGCCCCAGACGGCCAGCAGCGGAACCTGGCTCGTCCGGAAGTACTCGTGGAACTTCGGGTAGAGGTCGATGTTGTGGTGGTAGTCGCCGAGCAGCGCCATCTGGATTTCCGCGGCGCCGGGCCGGTCGAGCAGGGCCTGGTCGTGGATCCAGACGTCGGGGCTGACCAGCGCGGGATCGGGCACGCCGTCGAGGTACTGCGCCTTGGTGGCTTCGAGGGTGACCATGCCGCGAAGGTCGTCTTCGGTCAGAGTGCCGGCGGCGAGCTTCTGCGGCAGGCCGGCGCCCAGGCCCTCGACGTAGGCGTTGCCGTTCTGCGTGACGATGGCGGTGACCCGCTCGGGGTTCCCGGCGGCGATCCGCAGTCCGACCGGCGCGCCGAAGTCCTGGATGTAGAGCGCGAAGCGGCCGAGGCCGATCTGGTCGAGCAGCTCCAGCGTGAGTTCGGCGAGGGCGTCGAAGGTGTAGGCGAACTCGCCGACGGGCGGCGCATCGGAAGCACCGGAACCGAGGTAGTCGGGCGCGACGACGCGGTAGCGGTCGGCCAGCGCGGGCATGAGGTGCCGGTACATGTGCGAGCTGGTCGGAAAGCCGTGGAGCAGAACGATGACGGGCGCCTCGACGGGCCCGGCCTCCCGGTAGAAGAGCCGGCGCCCGCCGACGGTGGCATAGCGGTGATACACGGCAACCATGGGTCACTCCTCACGTCTCATGGATATTTGTCATTTATCCATGAGAGATCGTAGACTGTCAACGGCCGGGAGAATGCGGAACGGACTCGGGAGGCGAACGTGGTCACAGCGGCACCGGGCGAGGAACGCTCCCTCGCATTGGCGTTGGTCAACACCCGCCGGTTGAGCGCCGGCGACGAGGTCGACGACCTGGCGGACCCTCGCGACGCAACGGAGTGGCTGCGCGGCCACGACCTCCCGGCGGTCCGGCTCACCGCGGAGGACGTGAGCCGCTTGACCGGCCTGCGCACGGCGGTCCGCGAGCTGCTGACGGCGCTGGCGGAGGACCGTCGTCCGTCGGCGGCCGCGGTGGAAACGGTGAACGCGGCCGCCCGCGCCGACGCGGCAGCACCCCAGCTCGCGTGGACGGCCGGTCCGAACCGGAAGTGGCACAGCACCCGACCGGGCAGCGTCGAGGAGGCGCTGGCAACACTGGCCCGCGACGCGATCGACGTGGCCAGCGGCGAGCTGGGCGAAGTGGTGAGGGCGTGCGAGGCCCACGGGTGCGTGCGGTTGTTCTTCCGCGAGCACGCCCGCCGCCGCTGGTGCTCGACAACGTGCGGCGACCGCGTCCGCGCGGCCCGGCACCAGCGGTTGGTGGTCGAGCAACGGGAGCGAGCGTGAGGTCGGCCGTTCCGCAAGGTCCGGGCTGAGGTCACGCAGCCCGCTCAGCAAGGTGCGGGCGGAGGTCAGGTCGCAGACGGCCCGGCAACGTCCGGGCTGAAGCCAGGTCTCGATCGCGGCCCGCTCGGCCAGGGCACTCTTGCGGCCGAAGATCCGGCGGCCGGACTCCCGCGGCCCAGCGGGCCATTGGCCGCCCGCCGGCGACCTTGCACTCGTCGGCTTGGCAGCCCAGTACTGGGCGGGTTCCGCAATCAGCCAACGCCGCAACCGGTCATCCCGACGGCGGCCGGAATCAGGTTCGCGAGAGCCGAACCGCGCCGGATCCGGCCGAAACGGCACTCCGGCAGCGCGGCGACCCGAGGCCCGCCGACTCTGTAGCCCATCAGCCGAACAGTCCAGCGCTCCGCGGCCCAGCAACCCTGTCGCCCACCAGCCCGCAACCCGCAGTCCAGCGCCCGGCGGCCCGGCAGCCGACCAGCCCCACGCCCGCGGCCCGGGCGACCCGCGATCCACCAGCCCAGCGCCCCGCGGCCCCGCGGCCCGCCGCCCGGGCGACCCGCGGCCCCACGGGGCCCTGCAGCCCCGCGCCCCGCCGCCCGGGCGACCCGCGGCCCCACGGCCCTACTGCCCACCAGCCCCACGTCCGCCGCCCGGGCGCCCCGCGGCCACACGGGGCCCTGCAGCCCAGCCCCCGGCGGTCCGGCAGCCGACCAGCCCAGCACCCCGCGATCCCGTAGCCCACCAGCCCCGCGGCCTCCGCCCCCACGAGCCCAGCGATCCGCAGCCACCACCTCGCCAACTGCTCCCCGGCAACCCGGCGCCACCGCATCAGTTCGTCGCGAACACCGCCGATCGGCTCACCTCCGCCCACTGCGCCATCTCCGCCGCGCGGGCGTGTTCTGATCGCTGGACCGCTTCCACCGCGTCCGCACCCAGTAGCAGGCGCAGCGGGGGTGTCTCCGACTTCACCACGTCCACGAGGATGCGGGCTCCCCGGGCCGGGTCGCCCGGTTGCTTGCCGTCCGTTGCGTCGCGTAGGCGGTGCATCTCGCCCACCGAGGCGTCGTACTCCCGGCGGACCGGGGCCCGCTCCATCGATGCTCCCTGCCAGTCCGTGCGGAACGCTCCCGGCTCGACGATCGTCACCTTCACGCCGAACGGCTTCACCTCCGCGTTCAGCACCTCCGAGAACCCCTCCACCGCGAACTTCGCCGCCTGGTACGCACCCAAGCCCGGCGATCCGCCGACCCGGCCGCCCACCGACGAGAACTGCAGGAAATGCCCCGAGCCCTGCTCGCGGAACACCGGCAGTGCCGCGCGCGTCACGTTCACGACTCCGAAGAAGTTGGCCTCGACCTGCGCGCGGAAGTCGTCCTCCGGCATGTCTTCGATCGGGGCACTGTTCGCGTAACCCGCGTTGTTCGCCACGACGTCGAGCCCGCCGAACTCGCGTACCGCGAATGCCACGGCCTCGCGGGCGGCCGCCGAATCTGTGACGTCCAGCGCGAAGGCGCGGACCGCGTCGCCGTACTCGGCTACCAGATCCTTCAGCTGCTCCGGGCGGCGCGCCGTCGCGACGACTCGGTCGCCGTCCTCCAGCGCCGCGCGGGCCAGCTCGCGCCCGAAACCTCGGGAACTGCCCGTGACCAGCCAAATCCTGCTCATGATGCCGTCTCCTCGCTCGCTCGATCGGCTAACCAACCGGTTGGTTACCTCCAGGGAACACCCGGCGGGAAGATTTGTCAACCAACCAGTTAGTTGCTAAGGTGGAGACATGAGAGACGCGGAGGACACCAAGCGGCGGTTGCTGGCCGCCGCCACGGAGGAGTTCGCGGAACGCGGGATCGCGGGCGCCCGCGTCGACCGGATCGCCGATGCCGCCGGGTGCAACAAGGCGATGTTGTACAAGTACTTCCACAGCAAGGACGCGTTGTTCGACACGGTCTTCGGCGAATCGGTCGGCCGGTTCGTCATCGACATCCCGGTGGACGCCGCCGATCTGCCGGGCTACGCCGGGAAGCTCTTCGACCGGTACGAATCGCAGCCGCACACGCTGCGGCTGGCGATCTGGCACCGGCTGGAGCGCCCCGAAGGCAAGTGGCTCACGGAAATCGTGCTGGCCAACGAGATCCGGCTGGCGGAACTGCAACGCGCACAGGACGAAGGGAAACTGTCGAAGCACTACACACCGCTTGAGCTGCTGGTGCTGATTCAGTCGATCACGACGGCGTGGGCCACGACAAACACGGAACTGGGCGTCCGCATGACGGTCCCCCGCGAGCAACGGCGGGCGCTGGTGGTCGACGCCGTGCGGCGGCTGATCGCCGAAGACTAATGGAACGTCGACCCCAGCGCGGAGACCGGGCCACCGTGGCGGCGCACCTGTTCCGGCTTGGCGCGGCCGACAACGGCCAGACGAGCCGCGAACCCGCCCGGGTGCGAACAGCCACGTCCCCAACCCGGCCGGCCCTCGCTAATCCACCAACGCGCCGCAGCTGATGTTGACCGTCGAAGCCGTCATCGTCCTGGCTCGGTCCGAGGCCACGAATGCAGCCACCGCTCCGACGTCCGCCAGTGTCGCCGCTCGGCCCAGCATCGTCTTCGCCGCGATGTTGTCCTCCAGCTCCGCTCGCCCCGGGAAGTCCTTCGGGATCGTCTCCGGGATGCCGCCCGTCCGCAGCGTCACCGCGCGTACTCCGTGCCTGCCCAGCTCGGCCGCCAGCTGGCGGCGCATCGCCTCCACCGCGTGAAACGCCACCTGGAGCCCGCCGACCGAAAACTCCCGTACCGGGTCGCCCGCTCCACCGAACAGCAGGATCACTCCCGACTGCTGCTTCACCATGTGGCGGGCCGCCGCTCGGGCCGTCAGGAACTGGGTGCGCACCGCCGTCCGGACCGGGCGCTCGTAGTCCGCCAAGCTCATCTCCAGCAACGGTGTTCCCTGGACGTCGCCGTGGGCGATGAGGTTGAACGAGATGTCCAGGCCTCCCCTGGCCGCGACCGCGTCGGCGTGGGCGTCCACCGCTGCCTCGTCCAGCGCGTCGACCTCCGCCACCTCGGCCGCCGCGCCGATGCGTGCCGCCACCTCCTCCAGCCTGGCGCGGGTGCGGCCCGCCAGAAACACCTTCGCGCCGTCCTCGGCGAACGCGGTCGCCACCGCCGCGCCGATGCGGCCGCCTGCGCCGTAGATGATCGCGTTCTTGCCGGCCAGCAACGTCATGAGTCCCTCCGATGTCCGGGTGCCTTCACCCGTGCGTCGAACGGGACACCCCGGAATCGACCACCGGCCGCCGAACGTCACGGCCTCGGGACGCCCATCGGGTTCGGCACCGGCACCACACCCGCGTCGATCGCCGCCCGGCTCAGCGGGACCGCCAGCTCGAGCACCCGGTCCAGGTCGGCGCCCAGCTCGGCGACCGGGGCCTGCGCCAGGCGGTCCGTGTCCTCCTCGATCCGGCGCCGCACCGCCGCGCCCTCCGCGGTCAGGCGCCCGTCTCCGTCCAGCAACCCGCGCGAACGCAGGCTCGCCAGCGCCTCCGTCCACTCCGCGTCGGACCAGCCCCGGTGCGGCTGGACGTCGGCGCGGCCGATCACGCCGTCGCCGATGTGGGTCAACGTCGTCTCCAGGCCGGTCAAGCCCGCGTGGACGGCCGCCAGGACGTGCCCGTCGCCGCGGTGCTCGCGCAGCACCGTCGCCGCCAGCCACAGGCGCCCCAGCGCTCCCGGCGGGCGCGGGACCGCGGACCACGCCGCGGCCAGCGGGCGCCCGTCGAACCGGCACGCGCCGGCCGCCCGTTCCAGCAGCGACACCAGTTCGGCATCCGGCTCCACCACGCGCGACAACGCGGCTTCGACCGCCTCCAGCCGGGTCGCGAGCACGTCCCGCGGCGACGCGAACGACCACGCGTCCGGCAGCGCCCGCGCCACCATCGCCGGGGCGAAACCGAACAGCACCGAGGTCGCCGCCGCGGGACCGACCGGGCCCAGCGGCGCGAGACGGCCCGCGAAGTAGCCCATCCAGTAGCCCCGCAGGCCGACGTCTTTCGCCGCCGACGCGGTTTCCGGCGCGAAGTAGACGACCGCGTGCAGGGGTTCCACGGCCGCCCACAGCCGCCGGGCCGGTGAAGTGCTCATGCCGGCATTCTCGCCCGCGACGCCTGACGCGCGCGAGCCGCCGTCCGACGCACTGGTGGGCGCCGAAGCCGAAGGCGACGTGCGTGTGCGGCGACTCGCGGTGGAAGCCGTTCGGATGCGGGTCCGCTTGGCCTAGCGGGCGCCGTACGCGCCGCCGTTGACGTGCACCACCTGACCGGTGATGTGGCCGGCGCCCGGTGAAGCCAGGAACTGCACCGTTTCCGCGACTTCCTCGGGCGTTCCCGCGCGCTTGTCGAATGCGACGGAAACCCTTGAGCTGAGCCATTCCTCGGTCAGCGTGCCGTGGAAGAACTCCGTGTCGAGGATGACGCCGGGTGCCACGACGTTGGCCGAGCCGGCCGCTCCGAGCTGCCGCGCGAGGTCGGTGTTCCACGCCTCGATCGCCGCCTTCGCCGCGCCGTACGAGCCGGAGCCTTGCTTCGCCGCGACAGAGCCGAGGGTCACAACCCGCACGTTGTCCGCGAAGCGGGGTTTCACGGCAGCCGTGACGAGGACGGCGGGGAGGACGTTGGCGTCGAAGTTCGCGCGCCACGCGTCGGCCAGCCCCTGCAGGTCGTCCGGGGCCGGTGCCTCCCGGATGCGGTCGGTGTTGCCGCCGGCGTTGTTGACCAGGACGTCCACCCGTGCCGGCAGCTCCGCCAGCGCGGCCCGCACCGCCGCCGGGTCGCTCGCGTCGAAGGCGACCGCCCGCGCGCCGATCCGCTCCGCGGCCGCCTCCAGCACGTCCTTGCGGCGCCCGGTGACGGTGACCCGCTCGCCCGCCGCCGCGAACCGGGCGGCGATCGCCAGCCCGATGCCCGTGCCGCCCCCGGTGACCACGACTTCCCGCTGTTCGCTCATGGCGCCATCTTCGCGCACGGAATGCCGCCGCGGCGCGCCTTTCCCGCCCGCCGGGACACAGACCGCGATTAGTTAGGAAACTTTACGAATGGGACTTGACGTCGCGGCGCCGCCCGGCGAACCTGGACGCACGCCGCAGTCATCGTCCGCCCACTCTTCCGGAGGCAGCATGACCCGGCGCGCGCTCGTACTCGTCGTCACCCTGTTCCTCGCGTTGGCCACCGCCGGTGCCCCCGCGGCGAACGCGGCGACGACGCAGCCGACGTTCCTCACCTTCTACGGCTGGTGGGACAACACGCCGCCCGGCGGCGACATCTCCTACCCGCAGATCCACGGCACCGCCGGCGGCAAGGGCACCTACACGGACCCGATCACCTTCGCCACCAGCAGCGACGAGCTCAAGCCCGGCACGAAGGTCTGGGTGCCGCGGGTGAAGAAGTACTTCATCATGGAGGACGGCTGCGACGAGTGTTCCGCCGACTGGAACAGCCACGGTCCCAACGGCGGACCCGGCCTGCGGCACATCGACCTCTGGCTCGGCGGCAAGGGCGGCAGCGCCTTCGACGCGATCGACTGCGAAGACGCGCTCACGCACTACAACGCCGACAACACGCCGGTCATGGAGCCGGTGGTCGTCGACCCGCCGTCGAACGAGCCCTACGACGCGACGCCGATCTTCAACACCAGCACCGGCGAGTGCTACGGCGGCGCGAAGCCGAACACGACGGTCGGCCAGTACCGCAACGAATCCACCGGCACGTGCCTCGAAGCCCCCAGCTCCGGCACCGCGCTGAAGGTCGCGCCCTGCACCGGAAGCGCCGCCCAGCGGTTCACCTTCCACGGCGCCTTCCTGGTGATCGACGGCAAGTGCGCGGGCATCTCCGGCAGCTCGATCGTGCTGCAGACCTGCACCGGGGGCCCGGCGCAGCAGTGGTCGGTCAACCCCGACGGCACCATCTCCGACATCCAGACGAGCAAGAAGTGCTTCCGCGCCTCGGGCACGACGGTCACCGCGGGCAGCTGCTCGGGCGCCCAGGCCCGGTGGGCGTTCACCGCCGCCGGCACCCCGAGCGGCCTCAGCGTGACGCCGTCGTCGGTGTCGGTCGCGCCGGGCGCTTCGGCGACAGCCACCGTCACGGCCACGGATTCCGTCACGCTCTCCGCGAGCGGCGCGCCGGCGGGCGTCACCGTGTCCTTCTCCCCGGCGGCGATCCCGGCGGGCGGGACCTCGACCGTCACGGTCAGCGCCTCGGCCACCGCGTCCCCCGGCTCGGCGACGATCACCCTGAGCGGCGGCACGAAGACCGCTTCGCTGGGTCTCACGGTCACCGCGGGCACGGAAACCCTGCTGTCCCAGGGCAAGACCGCGACGGCGTCTTCGACGGAATCGTCGTCCTACCCGGCGAGCGCGGCCTTCGACGGGAACCTGACGAGCACCCGCTGGGCGTCCAAGGAAGGGACCGCGTCGGAGTGGCTGCGCGTCGACCTCGGCGCCACCAAGGCGATCTCGCACGTCAAGCTGACCTGGGAAGCCGCGTACGGGAAGGCCTACCGCGTCGAGACCTCGGCGGACGGCACGACCTGGACGGCGATCTACAGCACCACGACCGGCAACGGCGGCACGGACGACCTCACCGGCCTGGCGGGCAGCGGACGGTACGTGCGGATGACCGGCGTCACGCGCGGCACGTCGTACGGCTACTCGTTGTACGAGATGCAGGTGTACGGCACCGCCTGAGTTGCCATTCCGGCAACGGAGTTTGCCTCCTCGGGGACGTCGCGCGCATGCTCGCGGGACGTCTTTGAGGAGGAACCATGCCGCACGACCAGCCGATGACCGTCGAGAACCTGCTCAAGCGGGACTTCTGGGAAGCCCTGTACCAGCGTGAGGACCAGATCTGGAGCGGGAACGTCAACGTCAACCTGCGGACCGAGGTCGACGGGCTGACCCCGGGACGCGCCCTCGACCTCGGCTGCGGTGAAGGCGGGGACGCGATCTGGCTGGCCGAGCAGGGCTGGACCGTCGACGCCGCCGACATCTCGACCACCGCGCTGGCCCGCGCCGAAGCCGCGGCCGGGGCGGCCGGCGTGACCGTCCGCTGGGTGCACCGCGACATCCTGCAATGGCAGCCGGAAGAGCAGTACGACCTGATCTCCGCCCAGTACGTGCACCTGCCGCCGGACCTGCGCCGGGACGTCTTCTCGGCGTGCGCGGCCGCGATCCGGCCAGGTGGCTCGCTGCTGGTCGTCGGGCACTCGCCGAAGGCGATGCGCGAGTTCGACGGCCGGAAGCCGCCGGCGGAGCTGTACTTCGAGCCGGAGGAGATCACGGGCTATCTGGGCGACCCGTGGCAGTGGCTGGTCGAGACGTGCGAGACGCGCGGAGAGGGCCACCACACCGACGCCGTCTACCGCGCGAAGCGGCTGGAGGCCTGACGCGCCAGGGCGGCACTTTCGGGTGAAAGTGCCGCCCTGGTGACGTGGGTCAGGCGAGCTGGAGGCCGTACGCCTGCAGCTCCAGGGTGAGCGGGTAGAAGTAGCTGGTCACGGTGTCGCCGCCGGACAGCGTGCCGAGGCCCTTCTCACCGTCGTACGCCGGGCCGCCGGAGTCGCCGTGGTCGGTGTGCGCGGTGGTGCCGAACTCGTGGTTGAGCACGCCGACGTCGAAGTTGACCGACTCGTCGACCGAGGTCACTTCGCCGCTGCCGCCGCCGGTCGTCGAGCCCTGCTTCTGGATCTGCTCGCCGACGGTCGGCTCGGCCGCGCCGGTGATCGGCTGGCCGGTGTTGATCTCGCCGGGGCCGGTGCCGTTCGGGCGGGTCAGCAGGCCGGAGTCGGCGCCGGGGCAGTCGCTCTCGACGACCTGCGCGCCGGAGACGTCGCCGCCGGACCAGGTGCCGCCGAGGTTGGTGCAGTGGCCCGCGGTGAGCAGGAACGGCTCGCCGCCGCGCGTCACGTTGAAGCCGAGCGAGCAGCGGCCCTGGTTGTTCTGGATCGCGTCGCCGTCGGCGATGTGCAGTTCCAGCTTGCCGGTGCGGTGCTCGACGCGGACGCTGTCGCCGTACTTCGCGGCGGCGGCGGCGACCTTGTCCGCGGTCTCCTTGCTCGCCGCGTCGTAGATCTTGACGACGACCTGGTTGGTCTTGGTGTCGATGCCCCACGCCGTCTGCGGGACGTTCTTCACCGCGTCGAGCTGGTTCTTGACGCCGGTGAGCGCGGCGAAGGTGTGCTTGACCTTCTTCGCGGTCAGGCCCGCGGCCCGCACCTTCTGCAGCGCCGCGTCGTCGACGACGTTCACGACGGCCTTGCCGTTTTCGAGGTGGACGCCACCGGAAGCGGCACCGAGCGATTGGGCGACCTGGGTCGCGCCGGCGATGGCGCGGGCCTGCATCTCGGCGAAGGCCAGCGGGGACGCGGTGGCCGCCGACGAGCACACGCCCGCCGTCAGCGCGGCGGCCGACAAGACGGCGAGGGTCCTGAGGGCGGTCTTCCGGGGAGTCATCAACTTCCTCCTGGTTGCCGGTGGGAAGGCTGCGCCGGTCACTTTCGTTGCCGGGCAACCAACGCAACACCGACTAAGGTGGGTTAATAACCAATAGATCCGGACATAGCGCTCATTTCAGGACCGATCGGCCCAGTGACACTGCTGCGGAAGGCGTAACGGTCAGCCTTTCGGCCACCGGACGTGGTCCTCGTAGCCCGGGTGCTTCTTCAGGTACCCGGCGATGAACGGGCAGACCGGCACGATGGTCCGGCCCTTCGCGACGACGTCGTCCAGCGCGCCGGAAGCCAGGACCTTGCCGAGGCCCTGCCCGGAGAACGCGTCGTCGATCTCGGTGTGGGTGAACACGGTGAGGTCGCCGCGCAGGTCGTACTGCGCGAACCCGGCGAGCTTCTCCCCCGCCCACAGCTCGTACCGGTCTTCGTCGGGGTTGTCGACCACGCGGGTCTCGTCGGTCATCGGCTCTCCTTCGGTCGGGCGGCTTTCCCCATCGTGCGACGGCGGACCGCCGCGTGCCGACCGGGTGGTGCGCGTCACTGGGCCGGCCGGGGGACGCGCCCGGCCCGTTCGTGTGCATCCCGCCTGCTCCCCTTGGCCGCGCGACCGTACTTTGGTTGCCTCACGGTGTGCCCGAGCAGCCGTTCGTCCTCCCCGAGTTCTACCTGCCCCACCCGGCGCGGCTGAACCCGCACCTCGAACGCGCCCGCGCGCACAGCAAGGCGTGGGCACGCGAGCTGGACATGATCGACGTCCCGCAGCGCGGCACGGTGATCTGGACCGAGCACGACCTCGACTCCCACGACTACGCGCTGCTCTGCGCCTACACGCACCCGGACGCCGGCGCCGAAGAGCTGGACCTGGTCACCGACTGGTACGTCTGGGTGTTCTACTTCGACGACCACTTCCTCGAGCTGTACAAGCGCACCGGCGACATCGACGGCGCCCAGGCCCACCTCGACCGGATCGAGCTGTTCATGCCCACCGGGGGCGAGATCACCGCGACACCGGGAAACCCGGTCGAGCGCGGCCTGGCCGATCTGTGGACCCGGACGATCCCGCAGCGCTCGGCGGCCTGGCGGCGGCGGTTCGCCGGCAGCACGAAGGCGCTGCTGGAAGAGTCGCTGTGGGAGCTGGCCAACATCAACGAAGGACGCCTGGCCAACCCGATCGAGTACGTCGAGATGCGGCGGAAGGTCGGCGGCGCGCCGTGGTCGGCGAACCTGGTCGAGCACGCCGCGCACGCCGAAGTTCCCGACGAGATCGCCGCGACGCGGCCGATGGAGGTCCTGCGCGACTGCTTCGCCGACAGCGTCCACCTGCGCAACGACCTGTTCTCCTACCAGCGGGAAGTGCACGACGAGGGCGAGCTGTCCAACGGGGTGCTCGTCGTCGAGAAGTTCCTCGGCCTGACCACGCAGGAGGCGGCCGACGCCGTCAACGACCTCATCACGTCCCGGCTGCACCAGTTCGAGCACACCGCGCTGACCGAGGTGCCCGCGCTGTTCGACGAGCACGGCGTCGACCCCGCGGCCCGCGCGGCGACGTTCGCCTACGTCAAGGGCCTGCAGGACTGGCAAGCCGGCGGGCACGAATGGCACCTGCGGTCGAGCCGGTACATGAACGAAGGCGCACTGGACGGCCGCGGGCCGAGCCTCTCGTCCGTCCTCGCCACGGCCCCGCAACGGCTGCGGGCCTACAGCCACACGCCGTTCCGCGCGGTTTCGGTTCCGCCGCGGCGGTTCGAGCCGCCGTTCCCCGTGCGGCTGAACCCGCACCTCGACACCTGCCGGCGCCGCAACGTCGACTGGGCGCGCCGCACCGGGCTGCTCGACGGGGTGGTGTGGGACGAGCGGAAGCTGCGGGCGGCCGACCTGCCGCTGTGCGCGGCGGGCATCCGGCCGGACGCGACCGCCGGAGAACTCGACGTCACGGCCGGCTGGCTGACGTGGAGCACGTACGCCGACGACTACTTCCAGACGGTGTTCGGCGCGTCCCGCGACCTCGCCGCGGCGAAGGCGTGCCACGAACGGCTGGCGCTGTTCATGGCGGACGGCTCGCCGGCCCCGCTCAACCCGCTCGAAGCAGCGCTCGCCGACCTCTGGCCGCGGACGCCGAACCGGCTCGCGGTGCGGCGCGCGGCGGAGTCGATGACGTCGAGCTGGCTGTGGCGGCTGGTGAACCTGGCGCAGAACCGGATCCCGGACCCGATCGACCACGTCGAGATGCGGCGCCGCACGTTCGGCGCCGAGCTCACGATGAGCCTCGCGTTCCCGCTGCTGCGCACCCGCGCGGCGCAGACCCTCGAGCACACCGCGGCCGACTACGGCGGCCTGCTCAACGACCTGCGCTCCTACCGCAAGGAAATCCAGTTCGAAGGCGAGCTGAACAACGGCGTGCTGGTGGTGCGCAGCTTCCTCGGCTGCTCCGAGGAACGCGCGTACCAGGTGGTCGCCGATCTGGCCGACGCCCGGCTCGCGGAGTTCCGGCACGCGGCGGCCGCGGCCCCGGACGTACCACCGGATTACGTCGACGGTCTCCGCGACTGGCTGGCCGGCACCGCCCACTGGCACGAGAACGCCGGGCGGTACCGGGAGACGGAACTGGGCCACCACCCCCGGTTCGGCGGCCCGACCGGCATCGGGACGTCGTCGCTGCGGATCTCGTCGCTGCTGCCCGCCGGTCGCTGAGCGGCGTTGCCCGCGCCACTCCGCCGGGCGTCCGGTCCGCCGACCGGCGATACTCGACGGCGTGAGCGGCTTCGCCCTGCGTTTCCTCGGCCATTCGACCGTCCGGCTCGAGCTCGGCGGGCGCGTCGTGCTGACCGATCCCGTGCTCACCGCCCGCGTCGGCGGCCTCACGCGGGTGGTGCCGCTTCCCGAGCCCGCGGCCCACGCCGGTGTCGACCTCGTCCTGATCTCGCACCTGCACGGCGACCACCTGCACCTGCCGTCCCTGAAGCTGCTCGGCCGCGACACCCGGATCGTCGTCCCGCGCGGGGCCGGGCGGTGGCTCGCCGGGAAGGGCTTCCGGCACGTCGACGAGATCGCGCCCGGCGAGACGCTGGACGAAGGCGGGCTCACCGTCACCGCCACCGAAGCCGTCCACTCCGGACACCGGTGGGGCCCGCGCCTCACGCACGGGCCGCAGAGCCCCGCCACCGGGCACCTCATCACGAACGGCGACACGATCGTGTACAACGCCGGGGACACCGACCTCTTCGACGGCATGGCGGATTACGGCCCGGTCGACGTCGCCCTCCTGCCCGTCTGGGGCTGGGGGCCGAACCTCGGGCCGGGTCACCTGGACCCGGCCCGTGCCGCGCTGGCGGCCGGCCTCACGCGTGCCCGCGCCGCCGTCCCCGTGCACTGGGGCACCCTCGCCGTCCCCGGCCTGCGGCGCACCGCCCGGATGCGCCGGCTGCTCGCCGACCCACCGCGCGTGTTCGCCGCCGAGGTGCGCAAGAACGCCATCGCCACCGAGGTGCTGTTCACCGAGCCCGGCGCCGAAGTCGCCATCCCGACGCGCACGGACCGGGCGTGAACTGGACCGACCCCGCCGCCATCGGCTACCCGGCCCTCTTCGGCGGCGTACTGCTCGGCTCGATCGTCCCGATCGTGCCCACCGGCGCGGTCGTCGGCGCCGCGGCGGCCGTGGCGACCACCACCGGCCACCTGTCCCTGCCGCTGGTGATCGTCCTGGCCACGCTCGGCGCGTACCTCGGCGACGTCGTGACCTTCGGCATCCCGCGCCTGGGCAGCGAAGCCGCGTTCCGCTGGATCAGCCGCCGCCAGCCCGCCGAACGGCTCGAAAAGGCCCGCGAGCAGTTCACCCGGCGCGGCTGGCAGCTCGTCGTGATCGGCAGGCTCGTCCCGGCCGGCCGGATCCCGGTGCTGCTGGCGGCGGCCGCGCTGAGCTACCCGTGGCGGCGCCTGCTGCCCGCCGCGCTCGTCGCCTGCGTCCTGTGGGCGACCGCGTACAGCCTCCTGGGCATCCTCAGCGGCGGCATCTTCGACTCGCCGCTGGTCGCGACGCTGCTCGCGACCGTGCTGGTCCTGCTGGTCACCGTCGCCATGAACCTGATCGCCCGGTGGCGGCGCAACACCAAGGAGCGAGTGTGACGACGACCGCGCCGAAGGGTCGGCTGCTGCGCGGCGGCCGGACCGTCGCCCGCGCACTGCTCGTGTGGATCGCGGTGACCGGCGCGCTGCGCCTGCTCGACGTCCTCCTCCCGGGCTTCCGCATGCCGCACTGGTGGCAGCCGACGGTCTGCGCGCTGCTGCTCGGCCTGCTCGCGGCCGTCGGCTGGCCGCTGGTCATGCGCGTCGCCTACCCGCTGGCGTTCTTCACCTTCGGTCTCTTCGGGTTCCTGCTGCTCGGCGCCGGGACGCTGGCGGTGTTCCGCTCGGTGCCCGGGGTCGAGCTGGTCGGGTTCCGGACGGCGGTGATCGTCACCGTCGCGATGGCCGGGGTCGGCGCGCTCATCTCGGCCGTGCTCGCCATCGACGAGGACGAGATCTTCTTCCGCCGCGCCGCGCGGCGACGCCGTCGTCACGCGCCCGCGACCGGCGACGGCGAACTGCCGCCCGGCGTGCTGTTCCTGCAGATCGACGGCCTCGGGTTCGACACCGTCCGCCGCGCGATCCGCGACGGCGACATGCCCACCTTCGCCGCCTGGCTCGCCGAAGGCAGCCACACGCTCACGCCGTGGCACACCGACTGGAGCTCGCAGACCGGGGCGAGCGTCTGCGGCATCCTGCACGGCTCCAACCACGACATCCTCGGCTTCCGCTGGTACGAAAAGGACCGCGACCACGTGATGGCGTGCGCGCACCCGACCGACGCGGCCGAGATCGAACGGCGTCACTCCGACGGGCGCGGCCTGCTCTCCGGCGACGGCGCCGGCCGCGGCAACCTGTTCTCCGGCGACGCCGGCCACGTCAGCCTGACCATGAGCGCCATTCCGGTACTCGTGCCGAAGAAGCTGCTGCGCCGCCGCCGCGACCGGCTCGGCGCGGGCTACTACGCCTACTTCGCCAACCCGGTCAACGCGCTGCGCACGTTCGTCGTCGCGCTCGTCGACGTCTTCCGCGAGATCAGCGCGTCGGTCCGCCAGCGCCGGGCGGGCGTGGTGCCGCGGGTTCCGCGCGGCGGCTGGTACCCGCTCGCCCGGCCGGGCACGACGGTGATCGCGCGCGACGTCGTCGTCTCGGCGATCCTCGGCGACATGCTCGCCGGGCGGCCGGTCGTGTACGCGGACTTCCTCGGCTACGACGAAGTCGCGCACCACTCGGGCATCGAGCGGTTCGACACCCTCGCCGTGCTGCGCTCGATCGACCAGCAGATCGCGCGGCTGCACCGGGCGAGCCGGCTCGCGCCGCGCCGCTACCACCTGGTGGCGTTGTCCGATCACGGCCAGACCCAGGGCCAAGCGTTTTCGCAGCGCTTCGGCGAGACGATCGAGGCGTACGTCGGGCGGCTGTGCGGTGGCTCGCCACCGGCGTCCGCGGGCAAGCGACGGCAGACCGAGAGCTGGCAGATCAACGCGGCGCTGGCGGAAGCGACGAAGAGCGGCGGGCTGATCGCGCGCCGGCTGCGAGCGCGGGTGGAGAACGCCGAGTGCGCCGAAGACCGGCCGCGCACGGAGTCCGGTTCGCCGGGTGCCGTGACGCGGGTGGCGCCCGGCGTGGTCGTGGTCGTGTCCGGGCACCTGGCGATGGTGTCGTTCACCGAGCACGGGGGCCGCGCCGAGCTGGAGACGATCGAGCGGGAGCACCCCGACCTGCTGCCGTCGCTGGTCGACCACCCCGGCGTCGGGTTCCTGCTGGTCCGCAGCCGCGAGTTCGGCCCGGTGGTCCTGGGCCGCGACGGCCTGCACCGGCTCACGACGGGCGTCGTCATCGGCGAGGACCCGCTGCTGCCGTACGGCCCGCACGCCGCGGACCTGATCCGGCGGGTCGACACGTTCCCGCACTGCGCGGACATCATGATCAACAGCCGGTACGACCCGGAGTCGGACCAGGCGTCGCCGTTCGAAACGCACGTGGGCTCGCACGGCGGCCTCGGCGGCCCGCAGCAGCGCGGGTTCGTCGTGTACCCGCGCGAGTTCCCGCCGCCGGGCGAGGTCGTCGGGGCGGAGGCGCTGCACCGGGTGTTCCGTGGTTGGCTGACCGGGCTCGGGCACCCCGAGCCCGCTCCCGTGGAAACCGCAGTTTCGGAGGTCGTTTCGTGAGCTTGACCGTGTACGGCGCTTCCTGGTGCCCGGACGTGAAGCGCAGCCGCGCGCTCCTCGACCGCGAAGGCGTCGAGTACTCCTATGTGGACGTCGAGGCGGACGCGGACGCCGAGCGCCGGGTCCGCGAGCTGCAGGGTGGCGCGCGCCGGATTCCCACGATCGTCTGGGACGACGGCACGTTCCTGGTCGAGCCGTCGGACGAAGAGCTGAGTTCGCGGCTGTGAAGCTGCTACGGGAACTGCCCCTCGGAACCCGGGTCGTGGTCCGGTACCGGATCGAGGGCGGGTTCACCGACGCGCTGGGGAACCTGGTGGCCCGCGACGAGACGACGTGCACGGTGGACACCCGGCGCGGCCCGGTGGTCGTGGCGTTCGAGACGGTGACGCTGGCCAAGCCCGTGCCGCCGCCGCCCGTGCGGAAATCCGGTGGCCCGGTCCCGCCGTCGCTGTGACCATCGGGGTCATGTTCGAGGAGCTGGTGGCCGAAGCCGAAGCCGTACCGGTCGAGGGCTGGGACTTCTCCTGGCTCGGCGGCCGCGCCACCGAAGCCCGTCCGCCGTGGGGCTACCAGCGGCTGCTCGGGGACGGCTCGGGGGCGTCCGCACGGCCCTCGACCTGGAAACCGGCGGCGGTGAGGTCCTCGACGGCTGCCCGGCCCTGCCACCGGTGACGGTCGCGACCGAGTCGTGGCCGCCGAACGTCGCGAAGGCCGCGGCCCGGCTGGCCCCGCGCGGAGTCACCGTCGTGGCCACCGCAGGCATGCCTTTCCGCGACGACGTCTTCGAGCTGGTCTCCAGCCGGCACCCGGTGACGACCGACTGGGCCGGGATCGCCCGCGTCCTGCGGCCGGGCGGGACGTACTTTTCCCAGCAGGTGGGCCCGGCGAGCGTGTTCGAGCTGGTCGAGTTCTTCCTCGGCCCGCAGCCGCCGGAGGTGCGCGACAGCCGCCACCCGGAGCACGCGGTGACGGCGGCCGAAGCGGCCGGCCTGGAGGTGGTCGGCCTCCGCCAGGCGCGGCTGCGCACGGAGTTCTTCGACATCGGCGCGGTGGTCTACTTCCTGCGCAAGGTGATCTGGCTGGTCCCGGGGTTCACGGCCGAGCGGTACCGCGACCGGCTGCGGGAGCTGCACGAGAAGATCGAGCGGGACGGCCCGTTCGCCGCGCACACGACGCGGTTCCTCATCGAAGCCCGGACGCCTTGACGATCGCCGCCTCGACGCCGTCCAGCAGCAGTTCCAGGCCCGCTTCGAAGGCCAGGCGGGCCTCGCGCTCCAGGTAGGGCTCGTCGGGCGGTGGTTCCTCGGCCGATGCGCCCAGGCGGGCGACCGTCGGAAAGCGGGTCGGCAAGTCGGGTGCCAGCTCGCCCAGCAACGCCGACCGCGCGTACCACCAGTCCTCTTCGGACAGTCCCGTTTCGCGGGCCGCCTGGCGGGACTCCGCCGCCGCCTGGACCGAGCCGCGGACGACGTTGAACAGCGCCGACACCACCCAGCGCACGCGCGGCAGCGGCAGCCCCGTCTGCGCCAGGACCCGCAGCAGCGTTTCCTGCACGTGGAACTCGCCCGGCCCGAGCACCGGGCGCGCCGGCGAGACCTGCAACAGCCACGGGTGGCGCAGGTGCAGCTCCCACAGCTCGTCGGCCAGGGACAACGCCGCCGGACGCCAGCCCTCGGAGTCCGGGTACGACGCAGGCAGCTCGCCCAGGGTCCGGTCGTACATGAGGTCGACCAGCTCGGTCTTGCCCGGCACGTACGTGTACAGCGCCATCGCCGTGCGGCCCAGCCGTTCGCCGACCGCGCGCATCGACAGCGCCGCCATGCCCTCGGCGTCGGCGATGTCGATCGCCGCCGCGACGATCGCCTCGACGGACAGCCCCGGCTTGGGGCCCGGGCCCGTGCGCGGCGCGACGACCCGCGGCCCCCACAGCAGCTCCATGGACCGCCGGGCATCGCCCTGACCGGCGAAGACGACCACCTTGCCGACTCCTTACACCCTAAAGTAATGTACGATCGAGAATCACTTTACAGCCTAAAGTATCGAGAAGGACGGTATGACCTCACCCAGGCGGGCCGCCGACACCCACGACGTGATCAAGGTCCGGGGCGCCCGGGAGAACAACCTCGACGGCGTCGACCTGGACATCCCTAAGCGCCGGCTCACGGTGTTCACGGGCGTGTCCGGCTCCGGCAAGTCGTCACTGGTGTTCGGCACGATCGCGGCCGAGTCCCAGCGGCTGATCAACGAGACCTACAGCGCCTTCCTCCAGTCGTTCATGCCGAGCCTCTCGCGCCCGGACGTCGACCTGCTGGAGAACCTCAGCGCCGCCATCGTCGTCGACCAGGAGCGGATGGGCGCCAACTCGCGCTCCACGGTCGGCACCGCGACCGACGCCTACGCGATGCTGCGGATCGCCTTCTCGCGCCTCGGCGAGCCGCACGTCGGCACGTCCGGCGCGTTCAGCTTCAACCTGCCCGAAGGCATGTGCCCGGCCTGCGAGGGCCTCGGCCGGGTGTCCGACCTCGACGTGCACGCTCTGCTGGACTTCGACCGCTCGCTCAGCGAAGGCGCGATCCGGGTGCCCGGCTGGACCCCGGACAACTGGTACGTCCAGGTCTACGTGTCCTCCGGCTTCTTCGACCCGGACGCGAAGATCCGCGACTACACCCCGCAGCAGCTCGACGACCTGCTGCACAAGGGGCCGGCCAAGGTGAAGATCGGCACCGGCAACCTCACCTACGAAGGTCTCGCCGTGAAGATCCGGCGGCTCTACCTGAACAAGGACACCGAGTCGCTGCAGCCGCACATCCGCGGGTTCATCGAGCGGGCGGCGACGTTCAAGACGTGCGACGCGTGCGGTGGCGCCCGGCTCAACCAGGCGGCGTTGTCGGCGAAGATCGCGGGCCGCAACATCGCCGAGTGCGCCGCCATGCAGATCAGCGACCTCGCCGAGTTCGTCCGGAACCTCGACGCGCCGTCGATCCGGCCGCTGCTGGGCAACCTCCGCGACACGCTCGACTCGCTGGTCGAGATCGGCCTCGGCTACCTGTCACTGGACCGCGAGTCCGCGACACTTTCGGGTGGCGAGGCGCAGCGCGTGAAGATGGTGCGCCACCTCGGGTCGAGCCTCACCGACGTCACGTACGTCTTCGACGAGCCGACGGTCGGGCTGCACCCGCACGACATCGAGCGGATGAACAACCTGCTGCTCTGCCTGCGGGACAAGGGGAACACGATCCTGGTCGTCGAGCACAAGCCGGAGACGATCCGGATCGCCGACCACGTCGTCGACCTCGGCCCCGGCGCGGGCACCGGCGGCGGACGGCTCTGCTACGCCGGCAGCGTCGACGGCCTGCGCGCGTCCGGCACGCTGACCGGCCGCCACCTCGACCACCGCGTCGCGCTGCGGGAGCACGTCCGCACGCCCACCGGGCAGCTCGGGATCACCGGCGCGACGCTGCACAACCTGCGTGACGTCAGCGTCGACCTCCCGCTCGGCGTGCTGACCGTGGTCACCGGCGTGGCGGGCTCCGGGAAGTCGTCGCTGATCCACGGCTCCCTGGCCCACCGCGACGACGTCGTCGTGGTCGACCAGTCGGCGATCCGCGGGTCGCGGCGGTCCAACCCGGCGACCTACACCGGCCTGCTCGACCCGATCCGCACGGCCTTCGCCAAGGCCAACGGCGTCAAGGCGAGCCTGTTCAGCGCCAACTCCGAAGGCGCCTGCCCGCACTGCAAGGGCCTCGGCGTGATCTACACGGACCTGGCGATGATGGCCGGCGTGGCCACGGTCTGCGAGGAGTGCGAGGGCAAGCGGTTCACGCCCAAGGTCCTGACGCTTCTGCTGCGGGGCAAGAACATCAGCGAGGTACTGGCCATGTCGGTCGCCGAGGCGCGCGAGTTCTTCCCGTCCGGCACCGCGCGCGCGATCCTCGACCGGCTCGCCGACGTCGGCCTCGGCTACCTGACGCTCGGGCAGCCGCTGACCACGCTTTCGGGTGGTGAGCGGCAGCGGCTCAAGCTGGCCATCCGGATGGCCGAGAAGGGGTCGACCTACATCCTGGACGAGCCGACGACCGGCCTGCACCTCGCCGACGTCGACCGGCTGCTGGCCCTGCTCGACCGGATCGTCGACGCCGGCAACACGGTGATCGTCATCGAGCACCACCAGGCCGTGATGGCCCACGCCGACTGGCTGATCGACCTCGGCCCCGGTGCCGGCCACGACGGCGGCCGTGTCGTCTTCACCGGCACGCCGGCCGACCTGGTCGCGAACGCCTCCACCCTCACCGCCCGGCACCTGCGCGAATACCTGGGGAAGCCGTGAACCCGACCGGGCTGCTCACCGTCACCGCGGTGCGGAAGCCGACCCCGCGCACCGTGCGCGTCACCTTCACCGGTGACGGCCTCGCCGAGCTGGAACCGTGGCCGGACCAGCAGCTCAAGCTGCTGTTCCCGCCGCCGGGCCGTCCGGTGCGGCTGCCGGAGCCGGACGCCGACGCGATGCGCTGGTACCAGGCGTACCTCGCGATTCCGGCGGACGAGCGGCCGGTGCTGCGCAGCTACACCGTGCGCGACCGCGATCCGGGCGCGGCGGCGATCGACGTCGAGTTCGTGCTGCACGACGACGCGGTGGTGGACGGCCCGGCCACGGCCTGGGCCCGGACCGCGGCGCCGGGCGACGTCCTCGGCCGGTACGGCCCGGACGCCGCCTACCGCCACCCACTGTCCACAGCGGACACACTGCTGCTGGCCGGCGACGAGACGGCGGTGCCCGCCATCGCGACCATCCTGTCCGAAGTGGACAAGGCGGTGGCGTTCGTCGAGGTGGCGGACGCGGCGGAGGAGCAGCCGCTGCCGGGCGAAGTCCACTGGCTGCACCGCGACGGCGCGGGGCACGGCACGAAGCTGGTCGAAGCGGTGCGTGAGGCGAAGCTGCCCGGCGACGCGGCGGCGTGGCTCGCGGGCGAAGCGGGGATGGTGCGGACGCTGCGGCGGCACCTCGTCGGTGACCGGGGACTGGGCAAGCGGGCCGTCGAGTTCACCGGGTACTGGCGGCGACGGCTCACCCAGGACGACGCGCCGACCACCGAGGACCTCGCCGACGCCGCGGAGAAGCTCGCCTAGGCGGGGGCGCCGCGGTGGGCACATCGGGCGAGCCGCCCGTGGGCTGATCGGCCGAGAGGGCGGACAACACTGCCCGAAGGGGAGGTATCCGCGCCCGCCGCTTGCCGGGGGCGGGCCCCGGGGCGACCGTGATCGGGCTCAGTTCGCTCCGGGGAGGTCCCCAGCCATGCCCGAAACCACTCCGCACGACACCGACGGCGTCCCGGTCTGGCGGCGCGATGTCGGCAGGCGCACGATCCTCGCCGCCGGCGGCGCCGCCCTGCTGCTGGCGAACCTGCCCGGCGACACGCCGCTGCCCGCCCTGCTCGCCGCCGACGCGACGCCGGATCTCACGCTCGACCTGCTGCGCCGCGAAGACATGCTCAAGCTGCGGTTCGAGTTCTTCAACCTGCGGCGCTCGACCGCCGCGGGCCCCCCGAAGCTGGTGCCGATCGACGCGAGCGCGCAGTCGGTCGTCGTCGTCGGGTTCGACAGCCAGCACCTGATGGAAGAGACGACCTACGTCTCCGACCCCGGCGGGGCGCCGCCGGCGAACCTGCCCGCGCCCGGCGACATCGCCACCCGCGCGGCCGGCCCGAGCCGGATCGCGTTCCTCGTGCCCGCGACGGTGAAGGAGCTGCCGTTCACCGAGGACGGCCTGCTCGCGTGGTCGAGCTGGGTGATGCGGGTCGTGCCGAAGACCGCGGCCCCGGCCGTGCCCGGACAGCTGGTCACCGACCTGCGCCTGGTCGACTGGCTGCACCTGACCCCGGAGCAGTACGCGTCGTGGGCGCACGTGACGCACCCGGTGACGTCGGCCGGGCGCACCGAGCTGTGGCACACCCGCCTCGCCCCGCGGGACGACTTCGGCAGGCCGGACCCGCTGCTCGGCCCGGCCGAGATCCGCGCGACGGCCGCCGACACCCCGGACGACCCGCGGTTCGACGACCTGCTCAGCCGGCCGCAGACGCTCACCGACATCGTGACGCAGTCGAACACGCGCGGTGCGGTCCGCGGCGACCTCGTGCTGCTCTCGGCGCTGGGGTCGTCGCTGGAGCTGGACGGCAAGTGGGCCGAAGGCACGCTCACGGCCTGGCGGCACCGCTCGGTGCTGGGTCGCGACAACTACGTCCGGATCGAGGAACGCGGGTTCCTCTTCCCGTACGGTCACAAGGCGACCCTGATCACCGAAACCGAGCGCACCATCGCCGGCGGTGCCGCGCGGCTGCTCAGACGCCAGTTCGTGCGGGTGCGCGAACCCGTGAAGCTGTTCCAGGACAACGGGTTGCCGTTCCGGTCGGTCGAGATCGGCATGACGACCACGCCGAACCTGGCCGCGCCCGGCAAGCGCGAGATGATCGGCACGACCAGCGCGTTCTGGGTGCAGTACACCCTCGGTGACGAGACGACGGACATCCCGTTCCCCATCATCGCGACAGATTGGGCGGGCAACCGGATCGACTCCGTCGCGCACTTCGCGTTCGTCTACGAGGGCGACGCCACCGACCAGACGGTACTGGCCGCGCTGCAGGCCAAGGCCGACCCGAACGACTTCGAGACCGTCCACCCGCGGCGCACCCACGAGCTGGGCGGGCAGAAGGTCGCCTTCGGGCCGGTCCCCGCGTCGGCCGGCCTGGCGGCCGACACCCCGCGCAACACGACCTTCCCCGCGCTTCGCGTCCACCTCAACGTGAAGCTGCGCGTGCAGGACGGCGAGGCCGGGTTCGCGCCGCAGATGCTCGCCGCCGAGATCCGGATGCCCGCCGTCGAGGCCCTCGCGGGCGGCCGGCAGCTGACCACCGCCATCGGCTACGACCCCGGCTACGTCGCGGGCTCCTTCGAGAACACGAAGGGCGAGCTGTTCGCCCGGGTCAGCCCGACGGTCGCGGACGTCGGGCGGCTGGTGCAGGCGATCACCGCGCAGAACCCGCTGCCCGACGTCGGCGCGGTCACGGCGCGGTTCGGTAACCAGGTCGCGCAGCTCGGCGGAATCGCCGCGCCGGACCTGGACATCCGCGGCCTCTCGCGGTCGCTCGGGCCGCTGTCCGGGCCCGCCGGCACGATCAGCCAGATCGCGAAGGACGGCGACTTCGACCCCCGGAAGTTCTTCCCCGGCACCGCCAAGCTGCTCGGCGGGCTCAGCCTGGCCGATCTCCTCGGCGGCACCCCGAAGCTGCCGGTGGCGAACGCGCCGAAGATCGTCACGACGCCCGAGTACGGCAACGGCCCGGACCGGCCACCGACCGCCGTCACGACCATCCTGGACTGGCAGCCGGCACTGCCCGACGACCTCACCGCCGGGGTCTTCCTCCCGAAGCTCCCGGACCGTCCACACGCGACACTGAGTCTGCACGGCGAAAACCGCACGGTGCTGGGCGCGAACGGCGTCACCACGACGTCGGCCATCAAGGGCGACCTGCGCGACTTCGCGATCGAGCTGGTCAAGGGCAACGACGACCAGCTGTCGTTCATCCGGCTCACCTTCCGCCGGTTCGCCTTCGAGCAGCACGACGGCGCCAAGCCGGTGATCCACGTCGAGCTGGACCGGATCGACTTCGAGGGCCCGCTCAAGTTCGTCAACACCCTGCAGCAGTTCCTGGTCAGCACCGGCAAGGGGCTCGGCATCGACGTCCAGCCCGCGGGCATCACCGCGGGCTACACCCTGGCGATCCCGGACGTCGGCATCGGCGTGTTCGCGCTGCAGCACCTCGCGTTCAGCGCCGCGCTGTCGATCCCGTTCGACGGCAGCCCGGCCCGCGCCCGGTTCGCGTTCTGCAGCCGCGAGCACCCGTTCACGCTCACCGTGTCGCTCTTCGGCGGCGGCGGGTTCTTCGCGCTGGCGCTGGGCACGGACGGCTTCGAGCTGATGGAGGCGTCGATCGAGTTCGGCGGGGCGGTGGCGTTCAACCTCGGTGTCGCCAGCGGGTCGGTTTCGGTGATGGCCGGGATCTACTTCAAGCTCGAACACAAGCCGAAGCAGATCGGCGACGGCGGCACCGAGATCCCCGAGCACGACGCGATCACGCTCACCGGGTACGTCCGGGCGAACGGCTCGCTCAACGTCCTCGGCCTGATCACCATCTCGGCCGAGTTCTACCTGGCACTGAGCTACACGAACGACGGCGGCAAGAACCTCGTCGAGGGCGAAGCCTCGCTGACCGTCGAGATCGACATCCTGTTCTTCTCGAAGTCGGTCACGCTCACCGTGCACAAGTCCTTCGCCGGCCCCGGTTCGTCGGCACTGGCCGCCCGCACCGCCGCCGCGCTGCCGTCCGGCGGTTCGCCGTCCTTCGGCGACCAGATGAGCCAGGACGACTGGAACACCTACTGCGACGCGTTCGCGGCCTGAGGAGACAGAGATGGCCACCCAGACTGTCCTGAGCACCGCGCTGCCCAACGGCGTCCGGACCGAGCAGGGCCGGACCTTCCTGCACCTGTCGGCGTTCCTGTCGCCGCGGCTGACCGGGGCCGACACGCTCGCGGCGTTCCCCGCGTGGCTCGACTGGCCCGCCGCCGCGGTCGAGTTCGACGTCTCGCTCGGCGGCACGGTCACCCGCGCCGAAAAGCTGCCGCAGGACCTGCGGTCCGACCTGTGGAAGAAGCTGTTCGCCGGATCCGCGCCGGTCGGGTCGGCGACCGCGCCGGCGATGCGGCCCGGGCTGACGTTCGTGCGGTCCTACCCCGTGCGCAACGTCCGGAATTTCGTCCGCGAGCAGTACGCGCTGATGGCGGCGAACAACCCGACGACGCACCCGACGCTCACCGACTACCTGGGCCGGCCGCAGCAGGGCCTGCGGGCGAGCGGGAACCGGTGCGGCCCGCGCTACCGGCTGCACGACACGTGGATCTCGCCGGCGACGAAAGCGGCCGTCGCCGAGGACCTGGCGCTCTACTTCTTCTACGCCAAGTTCATCGACCGCGACGACCCGGAGCTGGAGAAGCTCAGGACGAGCCACGGCCTCAGCCCGCAGCAGCTCGACTTCCTGCTCTCCGAGCACTTCCACGGCCGGGGCGTGGTTCCGCACCCGGTGGACTTCGCGGGCGGGGCACCCCAGTTCCGGGCCGCGGCCGCGCCGGAACCGCCGAACTTCCACTCGGTCGTCGGCTCGCTCGGCCAGTACCCGGCCCTGCTGCGGAAGTTCGGGCTCGTCCGCGACCTGCGGATCCCGTTGCCGGACCCGCTGCCGTCCGGTCCGACCTGGGTGAGCGTGACACCGGTCCTGCCCGGCCTGACGGCCACCGCCCAGCAGACCGCCTGCACGGTCACCGCGACGGCGTTCACCGCGACCGCGCGCACCACGCGGCTGTCCGGCGGCCTGCTCCAGCTGACCGGCCCGGACTTCGACGTCACCGAGGTCGACCCCGACTCGGCGGCGGTCAAGCTGCTCGGCTTCGGCGAGAGCGTCGCGCGGCTCGACCCGTACGGCGGGATCGGGAAGCCCGCCTCCGACGCGCCGGACACCGCCGCGCCGCCGGCCCTGCAGAGCAACGGCTTCTCGATCGTCGAGACCGGGCGGGCCAAGCGGATCTGGGGTTCGGTCGACCAGGCGGCCAAGCTGGCGCAGGGCGCGACGGCGGCTGCCGAGGACCTGGTCCGCGGGCTACGGATCGACGTCTGGGACGACGTCTCGCAGAGCTGGCACAGCCTCTGCCGCCGCCAAGGCACCTACACCGTCGCCGGCACGACGCTCGCCGTCGCGGACGAAGGCGTCGTCACCACCGCGCACACGACCCAGCGGGACGACCCGTCGCAGACGTTGTACCTCCACGAGTCACTGGCCCGGTGGAGCGGCTACAGCCTGGTCGCGCCGCGGCCCGGCAAGGCCGTCGCCGACGACGGCACGCTCGTCGCGGGCGACGGCACCGAGCCCGACCCGGCGTTCCCGCTCGGGGTGAAGTTCACGGCCCAGCCGGGGAGCCTGCCGCGGCTGCGGTTCGGCCGCACCTACCGGTTCCGCGCGCGGACGGCCGACCTCGCGGGCAACGGCCCGGCGCTCGGCGACGTCACCGGTGACGCCGGCGCGACCGCGCCCGTCAAGTACACGCGGTTCGAGCCCGTCGTGTCGCCGCACGTGCTGTTCCGCAAGCCGCGCACCGAGGGCGAGTCGGCGGAACGGCTGGTGATTCGCAGCAACTTCGACACCGCCGCGACCGGCGACTGCCAGCGCCACCTCGCACCGGTGCGGATCGCGGAGCTGCTGGCCGAGCAGCACGGCCTGTTCGACCTGCCGGCGACCCTGCTGACCCCGCCGATGATGAACAAGCTCGCCTACGCCCGGATCAAGCAGAAGGACACCGGCTCGTTCGACCAGGGCGGCACGCCCGACAGCGGCGGCTACGGCATCCCGTACTACGACACCGACCAGCTGACGCTGCCGTACCTGCCGGACGTGCTCAGCCGCGGCGCCGCGTTCGCCGGCCTGCCCGGCACGGCCGACGGCGAGGTCGTCACCGGCGACTTCGACCCCGTGCCGCTGCTCGGGAACTGGCCCGACTACCGGCCGTTCCGGCTGCGGATGGTCGAGGGCACCGGGAAGCCGAAGTTCGACCCGCTCTTCCGGGTGCTGACCGTGCAGGTGCCCAAGGGCCGGACGTTCGAGGTGAACTACAGCAGCATCCTGGCCGACGCGGACATCGATCTGCTCGGGCTGTGGAAGTGGCTGACCGACGCCGTCGCGGCCGGCACGGTGACCCTGCCGTCCGGCACGACGCTCGAGTCGCTGCGGGCGCTGGCCCGCCAGGGCAGGCTGTGGCAGCTGACGCCGTTCCGGACGCTGACCCTGGTGCACGCGATCAAGCAGCCGCTGACCCCGCCCGCGCTCGGGAAGCCGGTCGCGGTGCGCAAGCCCGGCGAGACGTCCGCCCGGATCGTCGACCGGCTGAGCTTCGACCGGCCGAGCACCGGCCGCGTCGACGTCCAGGCCGCGTGGACCGAGCAGGTCGACGACGTGACGCTGCCGGCCCCGGCGCCGAAGGCGGGCGCCGCGGCGGCGTTCGGCGTGGTGACGCGGCCGGACGACCCGGCCGGCCCGGTACTCCCCCTCGACGAGCGGCACGAGTTCCACGACACCCGCTACCGCCGCGTCACGTACACGCCGATCGGCACCTCCCGGTTCGCCGAGTACTTCCTGCAGCGGGCGACGGTCCGGCCGGGCCCGGCGCCGGTCGTCGTCGCCAAGGGCGGGATCGTGCCCGCGTCGGACGTCGTCCGGGACGGCGGGACGACCTACGTCCGCGGCACCGACTACGGCGTCGACTACGCCGGCGGCACGATCACCTGGCTGGCTTCGCCGGTTCCGGCGTCGGTCGAGGTGGCCTACGTGCCGCCGCCGATCACGCGGGCGGGCGCCGCGCTGACGATCGACGTCCCGAGCACCGCCCGCCCGGCCGCGCCCGACATCGCCTACGTCGTCCCGACGTTCGGCTGGACCACGGAAACGACGGCCGCGCAGGTCACCAGCACCCGCCGCGGCAACGGCCTGCGCGTGTTCCTCCACCGGCCGTGGTACTCCTCCGGCGACGGCGAACAGCTCGGCGTCCTGCTGGCCGACGGCCCGTCGGTGGCCGCGAACCTGGCCCGGTACGTGACGGACTGGGCGCAGGACCCGGCGTGGCGGTCGGCCGCGTTCACCCGGCCGCCGCAGGTCGGCGACTTCCCGCTGGCGGTGCACCCGCGCTCCGGGCTGAAGCTCGTCGAAGACCCCGCTTCGCCGGTCGCCGTCGCACCCCACGACGTCGTCTACGACGCCGAGCGCAAGCTGTGGTTCTGCGACATCACCTTCGCGGCTCCGCAGCCTTCGCCGTACACGCCGTTCGTGCGCCTGGCGCTGGCGCGGTACCAGCCGGTGTCGGTGCCCGACGTCGAGCTGTCCGCGGTGGTCCAGGCCCAGTTCGCACAGCTGTCGCCGGACCGGGTGGCGACGGCGGTGTTCGCCTCGCCGACGTCGGTGCGGCTGACCGTGACCGGGCCGATGCCGGCCCCGGCCACCGAACTGAGCGCGCAGCTGCAGGTGGCCGATCCGGCGCTGAGCGGGAACGTCGCCTGGCAGGCCAGTGGCGCGCCGGTCGTCCTGACGGCCTCGGCCACCGGCTGGGCCGGCACCGTGCCGCTGCCCGCCGCGCGCGGGAGCCGCCCGTTCCGCGTGGTGCTGACCGAGTCCGAACTGCCGAGCCAGGGCGGGAAGCGGCTCGCCTACGCCGACGCCCTCACCTTCTGAGTCCACTGTGGAGGATCTGATGAACCGAACCGGACCGCTGTGCGCGGCCGCGGTGCTGCTGCTCGCCGTGGCGACGCCCGCGGCCGCGGCACCCGAGCCGCCCGCCCAGTGGAAAACGAGGACACACGCGGCACTCGCCGTCACGCCCACGTTCGGCAACGGCGTCTTCCGCGTGTCGGTCCAGCAGGCGCAGGGCCTCGGCGTCGGCTCGTTCACCGTGCGGACCGGGCCGGACCACCCGGCCGGCGCCGGGCGGGACCTGCTCTTCGGCGGCGGCGTGCCCGGGACGTCGTTCATGACCGTGCGCGACCTGACCACCGGTGCCGACTACGTGCAGGGCCAGTACCTGACCACGTCGACCGAGATCGCGCTCGACGACCTCGGCCCGTACACCGAAGCGATCGGCACGACCGGGTTCCACACGAACTGGTACACCGTGCTGGGCAGCGGCCTGATGGAGATCGACCAGTACGTCACCGTGCACGGCAGCACGGTCGCGGACTCGAGCGTCGAGGTGACGACCACGATCACCGGCACGAGCACCGACACGTTCCAGGTCCAGTACCTGTGGGACACCGCCGCCGGCACCGACGACGGCCCGGTGCTGCAGACGGGCGCCTACAACCCGTTCGGCGCGACGGCCACGCGCGAGGTCACCCTGTCCGGTGTGGACAGTGTGGCGCTCGCCGACAACGACGGCGGGCCGAGCCTGTCCTACGGGCTGACCGGTACCGGCCCGGCCCGGATCACGCCGCCGCCGACGCCGCCGCAGTCGATCCAGTTCGTGTGCTGGCCGCGCGCGGTCGGCGCGGCTCCGGGGCGGTACCGGACGGACCCGGCGATCGACGTCGCGACGACCGGGGCCGGCTGCCCGGGTTCGGCCGGGCCCGACTCGGCGGTGCAGTACCTGTTCGCCGCCGCGCCGATCGGGACGAGCGGCGTGCGCGCGTCGGCGTCGCTCTTCTCGACCGCGCCGGACCCGACGTCGGTCACCGTGGCGCCGGCCCGCCTCGGCTCGCCGGCGGTGAGCGCGACCCTGACGGACACGCGGTACGGCCGGGGCGTGCCGGGACGCACGCTGACCTTCGGCGCGGGCGGCCGGACGCTGTGCACCGGAGTGACGAACGCGAACGGCGTCGCGGCCTGCGGCGGCCTGACGGAAGGGCTCGCGGCCCTGCTCGGCTACTCGGCGGCGTACGCCGGCGACGGCATCTGGGCGGCCTCGGCCGGCAAACGCTGACGGCGTGCCAGACTCGGCCGGTGCGCACGGAAACGGCGGCGGCGCTGGCGGCGTCGGGCATCGACCCGGCTTCGGTGGTGACCGCCGCGGCCATCGGCGGAGGTACGTACAACACGGCGCTCCGGCTGACGCTGGCGGACGGGCGGCGGCTGGTGCTCAAGCTGGCACCGGCCGCGCCCGGCCTGACCTACGAACACGGCCTGCTGGAGACGGAAGCGGAGTACTACCGGCTGGTCCGGGGGCCGCTGCCGGCCGTGGTCGGCGGCGGGCCGGGGTTCCTGCTGATGACGGAGCTGCCGGGCGTCCCGTGGGCGGGCGCGCGGGTCACCGACCGGCCCCGGCTGCGCCGGGAGCTCGGCGGGATCGTCGCCGGGCTGCACGCCACGACCGGCGACGGCTTCGGCTACCCCCAGGACCCCTTGCGGCCGACGTGGAGCGCGGCGTTCACGGCGATGGTGGACGCGGTGCTGGCCGACGCCGCCCGGTACGGGGTCCGCCTGCCCCGCCCGGCGGCGGAGATCCGGCACCTGGTCCACCGCCACGAGCCGCTGCTGGACCTGGTGACGACCCCGGTCCTGGTGCACTTCGACCTCTGGGACGGCAACATCCTCCTCGACGGCGGCCGCGTCTCGGGGATCATCGACGCGGAACGCGCGTTCTGGGGCGATCCGGTGGCGGAGTTCGTTTCGCTGTCGCTGTTCCGCCCGCCGGACGCGGCCCTGCTGGCGGGCTACCAGGCGGCGGGCGGCCCGGCCGAGTTCGGCATGCCGGCGTGGGCGAGGCTTCGGCTCTACCGCGTCTACCTGGGCCTGATCATGCTGGCGGAGATGGTGCCACGGCAGGACACCGACGCCGAGCGGGCGCGGTTCGTCGCCGGGCACCTCGCGAAGGACGTCGACGCGCTGCAGCGGGCTGTCTGACGGCACGGCCGGTCAGGCGAACACCAGCGACACCAGCTCGTCGACGAACGGCTCCACCAGCTCGGCCCCCGTCCGGTTCAGCACGCTGTGGAACAGTGCCACCCGCCCGTGCGCGCCGACGAACACGATCGCCGCCGCTCGGCCCGGGCTGACCCGCAGCTCGTGGCCGGCCGCCACGCAGCGCTCGAACCCCGCCGCCAGGCGGTCGATCACGTCCAGCAGCGGCCCTTCCGCGCGGGCGCCCGGCTCCGGCCGGGACGCGCCGTTCGCGAGCATCAGGCGGTAATGGCCCGGGTTTTCCAGCGCGAAGGCGCAGTAGGCGTGGATCTGCGCCCGGACGCGGCCGACGACGTCGGTTACACCGAGCGTCTCCTCGGCCGCGCGCATCGAATCCGCCAGCCGCGCGTATTCGTGGTCCAGCAGCCCGCGCACCAATTCCGCGCGATCGGAGAAATGCTGGTAGATGCTCGCCGGGGCGATGCCGACCGCGCGCGCCACCCCGCGGATCGTCAGCCCGTCTTCGCCGCCGAGCTCGGCCAGCAGCCGGCCGGCCGCGGCCAGGATCTCCCCGCGCAGCCGTTCCCCTTCGCCCCAGCGGTTCCTCGTTCGGCCGTTTCCGGCTTCGGCGTTCTCCGGCATCCGCCCATTCATACTCCCGGCGCGGGACGCCCGTGTTCCGGGGTCCGGCGAAAGGACCCCGGAACGAACGCTCAGTGGTTGTTCACGAACTGCCGGGCAAGCGCTTCCCCGGTGCTCACGGCGTTGGCGTGGCTCTCGATCGGCGTCACCTTCGAATTCTTGAAGAACAGGTAGGTGACCCCGGAATCGGTTCCGCCGTTCGACGGGTCGGGGTTGATCCCGAGCGAGCTCGCCGTCGCGTACGACGCCTCACCGATGATGTCGGTCGGCCCGGTGTCGCCGACCACGGCGTAGGTGACCTGGTCGTGGTAGATCACCGCGACCACGCCGGCGCCCGCGATGCCGAACTTCCGGTAGTCCCAGGTGCTGCTCGGGCTGGGCACGACCACGTACGGCAGCGCGGCGGCGTTGAGCGGCTTCCCGTCCGACTGGTGGAACGCGGTGTCGGCCTGGAAGCAGCAGTCGGTGTTCTCGTTGCACTGCGAGGTCCGCTGGCCGTCGCAGTCGATGTCCATGTCGGCCTTCCAGAAGACGGCGTCCGACAGCCCGCACACCGGGATCGTCCGGCTCGCCTCGGAGTCGGTCTTGTACTTCCCGCTGGAGATCTGGCTGCACGACGTCAGCTTCGAGAGCAGTTCGGACGCGGTCGGCGCCCCGCCACCGCCGCCACCGGTGTCGCTCACGGTCAGCGAGTCGACGTTCGGGCCGCCGTTGGCGGTGGTCGCCGTCGCGCGGACGGTGTGGGTGCCCGCGGTCAGCGTGGCGGTCACGGTCGTGGTCGCCCACGTCGTCCAGGCCCCGGTGCCGGCGAACGACGGCGTCGCGACGGTCGCGCCGTCGACCGCGATCGTCATCGGCCGGGCGGTCGTGGTGCCGTTGGCGTACCGGAAGGCCAGCGACGTGCTGCCGGCGGCCGCGACGGAGACCGACCACTGGACGTAGGAGCCGGTCAGGTTGTCGTAGTTGACGAATCCGGTGCCGGTGAAGCCGGCGTGGTCGGCGTTGACCGCGCCCTGGGAGATGGTGGCGTTTTCGGCTTCGTAGGTGACGGTCGCGGCGTCCGCGGTCGCCGGGGCCACGAAGAGGGCACCGGCGGCCGCGATCGCCATGGCGATCGCCCGGGGTCTGCGCATGAGGACCTCCGACAGTTAGGAAAGTTTCCTTACTGCCAGAAGACGCTAAGTCGACATACCGCCCCGGTCAAGACGGACCTCTGCCGGCGGGTGGGCTCCCGTCGAGCGGGAACCCGTTCAGCCCGTTGACACCGTCCGAAGTGGACTCAGGAGGCCAGCGACGGGTACAGCCCGGCGAGGTCGCCGGACAGCCCCGCCCGCACCTTCCGGCTGACGTCGTCGGCGAGCACCTCGAAGCGGCCCTGCTCGACACCGTCGAGCGCGGCCCCGGCGACCAGCTTCGGGTCGTTCTTCGGCCCGTCGACGTGCTTGGCCATGCCGGTGTCCATGTAGCCGACGTGCAGCGCGGTCACCTGCGTCTTCTGCGACGCCAGCTCCAGGCGCAGCGCGTTGGTCAGCGACCACGCGGCCGCCTTCGCCGCCGAGTAGGCCGCGACGGGCGGCGCCGTGGTCCAGGACAGCACCGAAAGCACGTTGAGCACCGCGCCGCCGCCGTTGCGCTCGAGGATCGGCGCGAACTCGCGCGTCACCGCGAGGGTGCCGAAGTAGTGCGTGTCCATCTCCAGCTTGATGTCGTCGAGCGGCCCGTCGAGCAGCGACGCCCCGGTCGACGAACCGGCGTTGTTGACCAGCAGCGTGACGTCCCCGGCCGCCTTGGCTGCCTCGCGGATCGACGCCGGGTCGGTCACGTCGAGGCGCAGCGGCACCACACCCGGCAGGTCGACCGACTCGGGGTTGCGAGCCGCGGCGTAGACCTTGGCCGCGCCGCGTTCGAGGAGGGCGGCGGCGAGCTGACGGCCGAGCCCCCGGTTGGCCCCGGTGACCAGCGCCACCGCACCCGTGATCTCCATGACGTCTCTCCTTCGCGCATCTGACTTGCTCTTTGCAAGCTAGCTGCGGCCGACTGTACGGCGTAGACTTGCTCCGAGCAAGCCAGGTCGAAGGGATCACCCGATGAGCCGTCGCATCACCTGGGAGGACGCCTCCTGCCCGATCGCCCGCGCCGCCGACGTCCTCGCCGAGCCGTGGACGCTGCTGATCCTGCGCAACGCCACTGCGGGCACCACCCGGTTCGAGGACTTCCGCGCCCAGCTGGGCATCGCGGACAACGTGCTCACGACCCGGCTGGCCAAGCTGGTCGACCGCGGGCTGCTGACGAAGCTCCCCTACCGCGACGGCGGCCGCACCCGCCACGAGTACCGCCTCACCCAGGCGGGCTCGGACGCGTTGCCGGTGCTGCACGCGCTCGGCGCGTGGGGCGACGCGCACACGTCGTCGGAGAACGCGTACGGCCCGATGAACCTGGTCCACAAGCCGTGTGGCGCGCTGACCCGCCCGGGCGGGCGGTGCGACGGCTGCGGGCAACCCCTGGCCAGAGACGATTTGACGTGGCGCGGCTCGTGGCTGAGCGACGGCGAGATCCCGCTGGCGGAGCCGGTCGGCTGAGCCGGAAGCTGTCGGTGCCGGCGGCTAGGTTCGGGTCATGCTGACCACGCTGGCCGTCGAGAACTACCGTTCGCTGCGCGACCTCGTGCTGCCACTGTCGGGGCTGACGGTGGTCACCGGGCCGAACGGCAGCGGCAAGTCGAGCCTGTACCGGGCGTTGCGGCTGCTGGCGGACGCGTCGCGCAACGGCGCGGTGGCGGCGCTGGCGCGCGAAGGCGGGTTGCCGTCGACGCTGTGGGCGGGGCCCGAGACGGTCGGGCGGGCGCCGGTGCAGGGCACGGTGCGCACGAAGGCGGTCGGGCTGCGGCTGGGATTCGCGGGTGACGAGTTCGGCTACGCGCTCGACCTCGGTCTGCCGGTGCCGGGCCGCACGATGTTCAACCTCGACCCGGAGTTCAAGCGCGAGGCGGTCTGGGCGGGCCCGGTGCTGCGGCCGTCGACGCTGCTGGCGGACCGCGCGGGCCCGTCGGTGCGGACGCGCGTGGCTTCCGGCGGCTGGGGCACCGAGCGCTTCGAGATCCGGCTGACCGACAGCATGCTGAGCGAGTTCGCGGACCCGCGCGCGTGCCCGGAGCTGCTGGTGGTGCGCGAGCGGATCCGGTCGTGGCGGTTCTACGACCACTTCCGCACGGACGCCGCGGCCCCGGCCCGCCGCTCATCGGTGGGGACCCGGACGTTCGTGCTGTCCGCGGACGGCGCGGACCTGGCCTCGGCGCTCCAGACGATCATCGAGGTGGGCCGGACCGCGGAGCTGGCGGCGGTGGTGGACGCGGCGTTCCCCGGCTCCCGCGTGGAGGTGGTGACGCACGAGGGAGTGCTCTCGATCCGCTTCCACCAGCACGGCCTGCTCCGCCCGCTGTCGGCGGCGGAGCTGTCGGACGGGACGCTGCGGTTCCTGCTGTGGGTGGCGGCACTGCTGAGCCCGCGGCCCCCGGAGCTGCTGGTGCTGAACGAGCCGGAGACGAGCCTGCACCCGGACCTGCTCCCGGCCCTGGCCGCATTGGTCGCGACGGCGGCGAAGGAGACGCAGGTCGTGGTGGTCACGCACGCCGCTTCGCTGATCCGGGCGTTGCCGGAGGCGGAGGTGCTGGAGCTGGAGAAGCAGCACGGCGAAACACGGCTGTCAGGCCAAGGGCGGCTGGACCGCCCTTCATGGTACTGGCCGAAACGCTGATGTCCCCGGAGAGCCGGCTGTCCCGAGTGCGTCAGCGGCCGCGGGTGCTCTCGCGGATCTCCAGGGCGAACGGGGTCTGGATGTCCTGCGGCGGCGAAGTCTTGTCCCCCGTGATGCGCCGGTGCACCAGGTCGATCGCCGCCTCCGCCAACGCCGTCTTGTCCGGGGCGATCGTCGTCAGCGACGGCAGCGAAAACGCGCTCTCCTCGTTGTTGTCGAACCCCACGATCGCCACGTCCTCGGGGACCCGCAGGCCCAGCTCCGCCACCGCGCGCAACGCGCCGATCGCCAGCAGGTCGTTGAAGCAGAACACCGCGTCCGGCGGGGAGGCCAGTCCCAGCAACGCCTTCATCGCCGCCGCGCCCACCGATCGGTGCCACTTCTCCGCCGGGGCCACCAGTTCGTCCGCATAGGACAGTCCAGCCTCCGTCAGCGCCGCGCGGTAGCCCGCCAGACGCTGGGACGACGTTCCGCGCGACGGGTTGCGGCCGATCGCCGCGATGCGCTTTCGGCCCAGTGACGCCAGGTGCGACACCGCCGTGCGGGCCGCCAGGACGTTGTCGATCGCCACGTGGTCGATCGGGACGTCCACCGCGTGCTCGCCCAGCATCACCAGCGGGATGCCGCCCGGATCGGCCGGGAAGTCCGCCGCTTCCAGGGCTTCCGGGTGCACCAGCGCGCCGTCCACCAGGTGCGGTCCCAGTGACGCCAGCGTCGCGCGCTCCCGTGAGCGCGTGCCCTGCGTCTGCTCGATCAGGACGCTCCACCCGCGCTTCTGCGCGGCCGTGATGACCAGCCCGGCCAGCTCGCCGAAGTACGGGATCGACAGCTCCGGCACCATCAGCGCCAGGAACCCCGTCCGGCCGCGGCGCAGGTTGCGCGCGCCGACGTTCGGGCGGTAGCCCGTCGCCGCCAGCGCCTCTTCGACCCGCCGGCGGTTCTCCGGCTTGACGAAGGCGTAGCCGTTCACCACGTTCGACACCGTCTTCACCGACACTCCGGCGAGCGTGGCGACGTCTTTGAGCGTCACGGTCACGGGCGGTCCCTTCGAGATAGTGAGCACGAAGTGTAGCGAGGATTTGCCGGTTTACAACGTTGTTCCAACGATGTAAAAAGTACCTCAAGGCTCCCGCGGTGACTGCGATCACCCCGGTGAGCGGGCCACCATCGTCGCTGCCCGAGGAGTCGTAGTGCCTCTGTCCACCCGCCCCCGCCTGGTCATGGCCGCCGCCGCCACCGCGGCCGCCGCGCTCACCCTCACCTCCTGCACCAGCCGGGAAGAGACCCCCGCCGCCCCCTCCAGCGGCGGCGGTCCCGCCGCGAGCGCCCAGTCCGCCGCCCCCACGGCCGACGGCTGCACGCTCGAGAAGACCGGTTACCCCAAGGTCGACCTCAAGACCGCGGTGGTCGGTTTCTCACAGTCCGAAAAGGAAGCCAATCCCTTCCGGATCGCCGAGACGCAGTCCATTCGCGACGAAGCCGCCAAGCTCGGCATCGCGAGTGACAAGCTGCTGGTCACCAACGCCCAGAGCGACCTCAACCGGCAGATCAGCGACATCAAGTCGCTGCTCGACCGGGGTGCGCAGCTGCTCGTCGTCGCGCCGCTGAACTCCGACGGCCTCCAGCCCGCGCTCGACGCGGCGAAGGCCAAGAAGGTCCCGGTCGTCACCATCGACCGCAAGGTGACGTCGCAGCCGTGCACCGACTACCTGACCTTCATCGGCTCGAACTTCGTCGAGCAGGGCAAGCGCGCCGCGCAGGAGACCGCCCGGGTCACCGGCGGCACCGGCAAGGTCGCGATCCTGCTCGGCTCGTCCGGCAACAACGTGACCACCGACCGCACCAAGGGCTTCAAGGACGAGCTGGCCAAGACGCCCGGTCTGTCCGTGGTCGCCGAGCAGACCGGCGAGTTCGACCGGTCCAAGGGCCAGGCCGTGATGGAGCAGCTCATCCAGAGCCACCCGGACATCACCGCCGTCTACGCCGAAAACGACGAGATGGGCGTCGGCGCGGTCAACGCCCTGAAGACGGCGGGCAAGACGCCGGGCAAGGACGTCAAGGTCATCTCGATCGACGGCACCCGCAACGCCGTGCAGCTGATCGCCGACGGCAGCTACAACGCCGTGATCGAGTCCAACCCGCGGTTCGGCCCGCTGGCCTTCCAGACGCTGCAGAAGTTCGAGAACGGCGAGCCGATCCCGGCGAGCATCGTGATCACCGACGACCAGTACGACGAGACCAACGCGGCCCAGAAGGTCGGGAACGCGTACTGATGACGGCAGCCACCGAAGAGGACGTCGCCATGACGACCGCACCGGTGCTCGAGGTGGCCGGGGTGACCAAGCGGTTCCCCGGCACCCTCGCCCTCGACGACGTCAGCTTCGCGCTGCGGCCGGGCGAGGTGCACGCGCTGGTCGGCGAGAACGGCGCCGGCAAGTCCACGCTGATCAAGGTGCTCACCGGCGTGTACCAGCCCGACGAGGGCGAGGTGCGCCACCTCGGCGCCCCCGTCACCTTCAAGCGGCCGATCGACGCGCAGCGCGCCGGGATCTCCACGATCTACCAGGAGGTCAACCTCGTCCCGCTGATGAGCATCGCCGGCAACGTCTTCCTCGGCCGCGAACCGCGCACGAAGGCCGGTCTCGTCGACTGGTCGAAGATGTACGCCGACGCCCGCGAGCTGCTCAAGGGCTACGGCATCGAGGACGACGTCAAGCGCCCGCTGCACACCCTGGGCGTCGGCGCGCAGCAGATGGTCGCGCTCGCCCGCGCGGTCTCGACCGACGCGAAGGTCGTCATCATGGACGAGCCGACGTCGTCGCTCGAGCCGCGCGAAGTGGAGACGCTGTTCGAGGTGCTGAACCGGCTCCACGCGCAGGGCATCGCCATCGTCTACGTCAGCCACCGGATGGACGAGCTGTACCGGGTCTGCGACAGCGTCACCGTGCTGCGCGACGGCCGGGTCGTCCACAGTGGACCGTTGAAGCCGCTGCCGCGGATCGAGCTGGTCTCGAAGATGCTCGGCCGGGAGATCAGGCAGATCCGCGAAGAGGGCGTCACGGCGTTCGGCGAGGAACACGACATCGAGCGCGAACCGCTGCTCAAGGCCGAGAACCTGAGCGGGTTGCGGAAGCTGCACGACGTCTCGGTGAGCATCCGCCCCGGCGAGGTCGTCGGCCTCGCCGGGCTGCTCGGCTCCGGCCGCAGCGAGACGGCGCGGGCCATCGTCGGCGCGTTCCCCCTCGACGGCGGAAGTGTCCTGCTGGCCGGGAAACCGCTCAAGAAGGGCAGGATCAAGGCCGCCATGCGCGCCGGGATCGCGCTGCTGGCCGAGGACCGCAAGACCGACGGAATCATCCCGAACCTGTCGGTCCGGGAGAACATCGTGCTCGCCGCGCTGCCGACGCTCTCGCCGTTCGGCCTGGTCAGCAGGGCCAAGCAGGACAAGATCGTGAAGATCTTCATGGAGCGCCTGCGGATCAAGGCGGCCAGTCCCGAGCAGAAGGTGTCGGAGCTGTCCGGCGGCAACCAGCAGAAGGTACTGCTCGCCCGCTGGCTGGCCACCGGCCCGAAGATCCTGCTCCTCGACGAGCCCACGCGCGGCATCGACGTCGGCGCGAAGGCGGAGGTGCAGGCGCTGATCGACGAACTCGCGCAGGAAGGGCTCGGCGTGCTGCTCATCTCGTCCGAACTGGAAGAGCTGATCGACGGCTCCGACCGCGTGGTCGTGCTGCGCGACGGCTCGGTCGTCGGCGAGCTGACCGGCGACCGGATCACCGAGGAGAACGTCCTGACCGCCATCGCAGCCGAGGGTGACAACGATGTCTAGCGCCACCCTGACGAAGAGCCCGGACCGCGCGAAAGTCACGGCGTGGCTGCAGAACTACGGCGTCTACCTGGCCGTCGTGGTGCTGCTGCTGTTCAACGTCGTGTTCACCGAGAACTTCCTGTCCGCGGCCAACTTCCGCACCCAGCTGGTGCAGGCGGCGCCGGTCTGCATCGTCGCGCTCGGCATGGCGCTGGTGATCGGCACCGAGGGCATCGACCTGTCGGTCGGCTCGGTGATGTCGATCGCCGCCGCGCTCATCCCGCTCTACCTCGGCGCGGGCTCGACGACGGCGATCATCGTCGCGGTCATCGCCGGGGTCGTGTCCGGCCTGTTCAGCGGGTACCTGGTGGCCTACCTGGGCATCCAGCCCATCATCGCGACGCTGGCGTTGCTGGTCGGTGGCCGGGGACTCGCGCTGGTGATCGCGCACGGCCAGCTCGTCCAGCTGCACAACCGGGACTTCCTGGCCCTGGGCACCGACGACGTCCTCGGCGTGCCGATCATGGTCATCGTCGCGGGCGTGCTCGCGGTGCTGGCCGGCCTGGTCGTCCAGCGGACGACGTTCGGGCGGCACCTGGTCGCCATCGGCGGCAACCGCGCGGCGAGCACCCTGGCCGGGCTGCCGGTGAAACGCGTGCTCGTCAGCGTCTACGTGATCTCCGGGGCACTGGCCGCGGTGGCCGGCGTGCTGGCGACGTCGCGGCTGGGCGCCAGCGATCCCAACGACCTCGGCCTGCTCATGGAGCTGTCCGCGATCACCGCGGTCGTCGTCGGCGGCACGCCGCTGACCGGCGGCCGGGTCCGCGTGCTCGGCACCGTGTTCGGCGCGCTGCTCATGCAGCTCGTGCACGCCACCCTGATCAAGCACAACCTGCCCGACTCGACCGCGCAGATGGTCCAGGCGGCCATCATCGTCGTCGCGGTCTACGTCGCTCGTGAGCGGAGCAGCAAGTGACGACAACCCAGTCCGCCACTCCGATCACCGCCCGCAACGCGGCCTTCGCCGGGGTCCTGCAACGGCAGGGCGCCGCCGTCGTCCTCGTGCTCGGCATCGCCGCCGCGTGGTTCGCGTTCCCGCGCTTCGGGTCCGCGGACAACCTGCGCGACCTGGCGCTGCAGAGCTCGTTCCTCGCGGTGATCGCGCTCGGCATGACGTTCGTGATCATCTCCGGCGGCATCGACCTGTCGGTCGGCTCGAACTACGCGCTCGGCGGCGTCCTCGCCGCGTACGGCGCGCAGTACGGGCTGGTCGTGGCGATCCTGCTGCCGCTGGCGGTGTGCTCACTGATCGGGCTGGTCAACGGCCTGCTGATCGCCCGCACCGGGATGGCGCCGTTCATCGTGACGCTGGCGTCGCTGCTGTTCGCCAGGGGCCTGTTGCTCGCGCTGACGTCCGAAGGCGCGACGACGTACAAAGTGGAGCCCGGCTCGGCGTTCCTGTGGCTGGGGCAGGGCACGATCTTCGGCATCGGCGTGCCGGTGTACCTGACGCTGGTCCTGTTCGCCCTCGGCGGGCTGCTGCTGCGCCGCACGCGGTTCGGCCAGTCGGTGTTCGCCATCGGCGGGGCCGAGCAGTCGGCGCTGCTGATGGGGCTTCCGGTGGCCCGCACGAAGATCTCGCTCTACACCCTGAGCGGCGCGCTCGCCGGGGTGGCGGGCATCCTCACCGCCGCGTACCTGCAGTCCGGCGTCACGGTGATCGGCGTCGGCACCGAGCTGGACGCGATTTCCGTCGTCGTCATCGGCGGCACGCTGCTCACCGGCGGCGCCGGGACGATCATCGGCACCCTCGTCGGTGTCCTGCTGCGCACGCTCATCCAGAACGTCATCAACCAGATCGGCACCCTCGACTCCAACTACCAGACCGTGGTGAGCGGGGCCTTCCTGCTCGTCGTCGTGGTGATCCAGCGCCTGCTCGCGCGCTCCCGTACCCGCTGAGCCCTGTCCCCTACCAGGAGGTCTCAACGATGTTCCACCCTGCCCGAAAAACCCGGAGATGGCTGACCGCGGCCGCGGCGTTCGCGGTCGCGGTGGCCGGCCTCGGCACCGCACCCGCCGCGAGTGCCGCCGACGCGCCACAGTGGCAACGGCTGACGCCACCGCTGTCGACGCCCTGGACGAAGGACGTCTCGCCGTCCAACGCCCTTCCCGACTACCCCCGTCCCCAGCTGACCCGCGACAAGTGGCAGAACCTCAACGGCGTCTGGGAGTTCGCCAAGGCGAACCCCGGTGAGGCCGCCCCCGTCGGCAAGACGCTCGGCGAGCGGATCCTCGTGCCGTACCCGGTCGAGTCCGCGCTGTCCGGGATCATGCGCCACGAGACGAACATGTGGTACCGCCGCACGTTCGAGGTCCCGAAGACCTGGCAGGTCGGCCGCGGGCAGCGCCTGCTGCTGCACTTCCAGGCGGTCGACTACGACGCCACGATCATCGTCAACGGCCGGACCGTCGGCCGCCACACCGGCGGCTACGACGCGTTCTCCGTCGACGTCACCGACGCGCTGACCACGGCGAAGAGCCAGGAGCTCGTCGTCGGCGTCGCCGACCCGAACGACCAGGGCGGGCAGCCGATCGGCAAGCAGCGCCAGCCCGGTGACGGCATCTTCTACACGCCGACGTCCGGCATCTGGCAGACCGTGTGGATGGAACCGGTGGCGCCGGCCCACATCGACCGGCTCGACGTCACCCCGGACGTGGCGAGCGGCTCGGTCACGGTCAACGCCGTGGTCGGCGGGCCGGTGCGCCAGCGCGTCGAGGCCACGGCCTACGACCACGGCCGCCCGGTCGGGCGCGTGAGCGGCGAAGCGAACAGGCCGTTGACGCTCAAGGTCGACCGGCCGCACCTGTGGTCGCCGGACGACCCGTTCCTCTACGACCTGCGCGTGCGGCTCGTGCCTTCGGGCGACGAGGTGGGCTCGTACTTCGGCATCCGGTCGATCAGCGTCGGCAAGACCGCCGACGGCAAGGAGCGGATGCTGCTCAACGGCAAGTTCGTCATGCAGGTCGGCCCGCTCGACCAGGGTTTCTGGCCGGACGGCATCTACACCGCGCCGACCGACGCGGCCCTGAAGTTCGACCTGGAGCAGGAGAAGGCGCTCGGCTTCAACATGGTGCGCAAGCACATCAAGGTGGAGCCCGACCGCTGGTACTACTACGCCGACAAGCTGGGCCTGATGGTCTGGCAGGACATGCCGGCGATGAAGGACGACATCGAGCCGTCGCCGGCGTCGCGGGCGAACTACGAGTCCGAGATGCGGCGGATGATCGACCAGCACCGCAGCTTCCCGTCGATCGTCACGTGGGTGCCGTTCAACGAGGGCTGGGGCGACTACGAGGTCGGCCGGATCGCCGACGAGGTGAAGTCGTGGGATCCGACGCGGCTGGTCAACGCCGAGTCCGGGGTCAACTGCTGCCGCTCCGAACCGGATAGCGGCAAGGGTGACATCTACGACGACCACACCTACACCGGGCCGGGCACGCCGATGCAGACCGGCACGCGCGCGGCGGTCGACGGCGAGTACGGCGGCCTCGGCCTGAAGGTCGACGGGCACCAGTTCGACCCGGCGGGCAGCTTCGCCTACGAGATGGAGCCTGACAGCGCGACGCTGACCCGGCGCTACGGCGAGCTGCAGCAGCGCCTGCTGCTGGTCGCCCAGCAGTGCGGGGTCTCGGCCGGCGTCTACACGCAGACCACCGACGTCGAGAAGGAGGTCAACGGCTTCTTCACCTACGACCGGCAGGTGAAGAAGATGGACTTCGCGGCGGTGCGCGCGGCGAACCTGGCGGTGATCAAGGGCGCCACCGGCGCTCCGGTCTCCGGGCCTTCGGTGCCGGCGGGCACGCCGGGGATCGACGGCATCGCGGCCTACCCGTTCGACGAGAACGCGGGCACGGTGGCGAAGGACATCGTGGGCGGCCACGACGCCACGCTCGTCGGCGGCGCGTCCTGGACCGCGGGCAAGAGCGGTTCGGCACTGGCGGTCAACGGGTCGGGCCAGTACGCCGACACGGGTGCGGCCCTGCTCAACACCGAAGGCAGCTACAGCGCGGCGGCGTGGGTCAAGTTCAACGCCGTGGGTGACGGCTTCCAGACCGTGGTGAGCCAGGACGGCGGCGACCACAGCGCGTTCTTCCTGCAGTACTCGGGCGCGGACCACCGGCTGGCGTTCAGCTTCGTGGGCACGCGGGCCCTGGCGCCGACGGCGCCGGAGCCGAACCGCTGGTACCACGTCGTCGGCGTCCGCGACGCGGCTTCGGGCACGCTGAAGCTGTACGTGGACGGCCAGCTGGCGGCCACGAAGAGCGTCTGCCTCGGCGAGGCGTCGACGGGCCACACGGTGATCGGCCGCGGCAAGTACGGCGGCGGCCCGGTCGACTTCCTCAACGGCGCGGTCGACCAGGTCCACGTCTACGACCGGGCACTGTCCGACGCGGACGTGAGCGCGTTGTACAGCAGCGGCAAGTAACGGACCGTCCGGAAGGGCCGCACCGGGGTTCCCGGTGCGGCCCTTTTCCTTGCCCTGGAGCCCGCTCCAGCCGCTACCGTCGCGGTCATGACCGAAGATCGCTTCGAACGCGGCAAGCAGGCCCTGATCGACCTCAACGGCGAAGAGACCGCCCAGCGCGTGCTCGACAGCCTGGCCGACGTCTCCCCCAAGCTCGCCGACAGTCTCGTGTCGTGGGGCTTCGGCGAGATCTACACGCGGCCGCAGCTGGTGCCGCGGGACCGGCAGCTGGTCACGCTCGGCATGCTCACCGCGCTCGGCGGGTGCGAGCCGCAGCTGGAGGTGCACGTCAACGCGTCGCTCAACGCCGGGCTCACCGCCGCGGAAATCGTCGAAGCCCTGCTGCAGTCGGCGGCCTACTGCGGGTTCCCGAAGGCTCTCAACGCGACCGCCGTGGCGAAGAAGGTCTTCGCCGAGCGCGGCCTGCTCCCGGTGAGCGGGGACTGAGACCGCTCACCGCCGCCGGGCGACGAGACCGGCCAGCAGGTTCGTGAGGCCCTCGGCCAGCCCGGCCGCGAACCCCGGCGTCCCGCCGAGCTCGGCGGTGGCCGCCGCCACGGCGTCGGTCGGGTTGGCGTACGGCCAGGCCCCCGACACCACGATGACCACGCCTGAGGCGAACTGGCGGGCGCCGTCGGCCGACAGCTCCGGCACCCGCGCCCGGACCAGCGCCCCGAGCCGCTCGGTGTTGGCGGACGCGCGGACCTTGAAGCCGCGGGCGAACTCCGGCGAGATGTTGCGTTCCAGCACCGGCGCCATCGCGCTGATCAGCTCGCACAGCTGCCGCCGCTCGGCCAGCGTCGCGGCGATCGTCCCGGCGACCCGCTCTTCGCGCGCGAAGCCGGGATCAGCCGGTGCCGGGTCGCCGAGGACCCGGTCCAGCTCGGTGAGCCACGTCGTCCACGCCGTGTCGAGGACCTCGAGGAAGATCGCTTCGCGGCTGTCGAAGTAGCGCAGCACGTTGGACTTCGCGAGCCCGACCCGGCAGCTGAGCTCCCGCAGGCTGATGTCGGCGACCGGCCGCTCCGCCAGCAGCTCCCGCGCGGCGGCGAGGATCGCGGTGCGACGCGCCGCGATCTGCTCCGGCCGCCGGGCACGCTGGAATCCGGCGCTCATGGCGCCGACCCTAGCCGGTCAGCCGCGCTGGACGGCCGTCCGCCGCGTCCTGACCCGCCGGTAGCTCCAGCCGAGCAGCGCGAACAGGATGACCGACGACAGGATCAGGCTCGACCCGGTGCTCCAGCCGCTGAACGGCAGCGACTTCACCGTGCCCCAGACGATGCCCGCGGCCAGCAGGGCCAGCCCGGCCAGCACCGAGCCGGCGATCCGCAGCGGCGAGGACACGCTGTCCTCGGCCGCCTTCATCGCGCGGTCGCGCACCGGGTCGACGTACCGCTCGAGCGCCGGGAACTCCGAGGCGAGCAGCAGCAGCCCGGCGAGCACCAGCAGCAGCCCGGGGCCGGGCAGCACGAGCAGCAGCACCCCGACCACCAGCAGGACGGCGCCCGCCACGACGATGAGGACGCGCTTCACACGCTTTCCGACTCCCACGCGACCACTCCCGTCGTTTCGCCCGATTCTTCCCGTCCGGGCCGGTCCCTGCCACTCACGAGGGCCGATACCCGCGTCACGAGCACCACCAACGCGCCGAGCGTGCCGCATCCGAGCGTGCCGGCCAGCCCGGGCCAGACGTACAGCAGCTGCCCGAACGTGCCCTGCCGCCCGGCGAACACGACGCTCATCAGCTCGGGCAGGAACAGCAGGACCAGGCCGGGGACCAGGTACGGCAGCAGCCGCAGCCCGGCCCGCCACGGACTCGTCCGGCGCGCCGCCCACCGCCGCGCGCGGACGGCACCGAGCACGGCGAGCACCACCGAAAGGAGCAGCAGCGCGGCGAGCACCCGGTCCGCGACCACCCCGGCGGGCAGCGCGGGCTCGGGCGTTTCGCCGCCCACCAGCGTGGCGAGGCCCTGCGCCAGCGACTCGGCGTCGTTGTCGAGGGCCAGCCCGGTGGTGGCCAGCACCGCGATGCCGTAGCCGCCGGGCAGCAGGGATCTGCGCGGCGGTGTGGCTGAACCACTCGCCGTTGTGGGACAGCTGTCCCGGCCGCCAGGCCGCCCAGCCCAGCGCGTAGTCGCGGCCGGGTGCGGGGGTGTGCGCGAGCGCGACCGAGGCCGGGTGAGCACCCCGCCGCCGTCGCGCTGCGCGATCAGCCACCGCGCGAGGTCGCCGGCGGTGCTGAGGACGCCGTGGCTGCCGCCGGTGAACCAGACGGGCTCGGTCACCGGCACGTCGATCCCGAACGCCCGGACGTACCCCCGCGCGACGTCCGCGGGCGGCTCGTCCACGGTGGTGCTCGACGTCATCCCGAGCGGGGTGAACAGCCGCGTCCGCAGGTAGCCCGGAAACGGCTGCCCGGCGACGGCCTCGACGATCCGCGCCGCGACCTCGTAGTTCGGGTTGTGGTGGTGGAACTGCGTCCCGGGCTCGCTCGCCAGCCTCGCGTCCCGCAGCCGCGTGACGGCTTCGGCGAGGGTGTGCGTGCGGCTGCGCCGGCTTCAGGTCGGGAAACGCGGAATCGGCCATCCCGGACGTCTGGTCCAGCAGCATCCGGACGGTGATCCGGCAGGAGCACGGCGAGCACGAGGAAGAGCCCGGTCATGAGGCTCGACGTAGAAAGCGGGCGCCCGGTCGCACCGCTGCCGGACGACGGGGACGACCCCCTACTTCCGGCCTTCTTGACGAACGCGTCCGGCCGCGCCCCGGGCCTCGCGAGTCCTTGTTGCCGCCGAATGCTTCGCGGCTCGGCCGGACGACTCCGCCGCGCCAGTGGTTGGCTCCGCAGGCGAGGCCGAGATCCCGCGTGCACCCCGCCGCCGCGGACTACCCGCGGGCACGCCTCGACGCGGTCGGCCACCGGCGCGTCCGGGCCCGGCCGTGCCTGAACCAGCGCCTGCCGGACGCGTCCGGAATCGACCGCTGCCGGGTTCCCCGGCGCCGGGAAGGCGTGACCCACCTCCGGTACCGGGTGCGCTATCCGTCCTGAGTGGACACTTCCGCCAGCAGCCGGTCGAACGGGACGAAGTCCGGGCCGGCCGGTACGGCGGGCCGTCCCGCGGCCAGTGCGGCCAGCTCGGCGCCCGCCTTGTCGATCCGCCGCTGCAGCGCACCTTCTCCACTGCCCCAGTCCGACGAAGCCGCGTACACGCCCGTCGCGACCGGGTCCGCCTTGAGGTAGGCGAACAGCGGCCGGAGCTGGTAGTCGAGCACCAGCGAATGCCGCTCGGTACCGCCCGTCGCGCCCAGCAGCACCGGCTTGCCCACCAGCGAGTCCGCGTCGAGGACGTCGAAGAACGACTTGAACAGCCCGCTGTAGCCCGCCGTGAACACCGGCGTCACCGCGACTAGCGCGTCGGCGCCCGTGACCGTCTCGATCGCCGAGCGCAGCGCCGGGGCGGGGAACCCGGTCAAGAGGTTCTTCGTGACGTCCAGCGCGATGTCACGCAGCTCCACCACGGACACGTCGACCGGCTCGCCTGCCGCGGCGACCGTCGCCGCGGCCAGCCGGTCGGCCAGCAGCCGGGTCGAGGACGGGACCGAGAGTCCCGCCGTCACCACCGCGAGCTTCATGCCTGGCTCCCCACCAGAGCCGCGGCCTTCAGCGACTCGTGCGTCGGCGCGTCCGGCACGTTCGCCGGGCGCTTGGCGGCCAGTTCCTTGCGCAGCACCGGGACGACCTCTTCGCCCAGCAGGTCGAGCTGCTCCAGCACCGTCTTCAGCGGCAGGCCGGCGTGGTCCAGCAGGAACAGCTGGCGCTGGTAGTCGCCGAAGTGCTCGCGGAAGGTCAGCGTCTTGTCGATGACCTCCTGCGGGCTGCCGACGGTCAGCGGCGTCTGGTCGGTGAACTCCTCCAGCGACGGCCCGTGCCCGTACACCGGCGCGTTGTCGAAGTAGGGCCGGAACTCCTTCCACGCGTCCTGCGACTTCGGCCGGATGAACGCCTGCCCGCCGAGGCCGACGATCGCCTGGTCGGCGGTGCCGTGCCCGTAGTGCTCGAAGCGCTGGCGGTAGAAGCCGATCAGCTGCTGGAAGTGCTCCTTCGGCCAGAAGATGTGGTTGGCGAAGAAGCCGTCGCCGTAGTACGCGGCCTGTTCGGCGATCTCCGGGCTGCGGATCGAGCCGTGCCAGACGAACGGCGGGACGCCGTCCAGCGGCCGCGGGGTCGACGTGAAGCCCTGCAGCGGCGTGCGGAACTTGCCGGACCAGTCGACGACGTCCTCGCGCCACAGCTTGCGCAGCAGCGCGTAGTTCTCGATGGCCAGCGGGATGCCCTGGCGGATGTCCTGGCCGAACCACGGGTAGACCGGGCCGGTGTTGCCGCGGCCCATCATCAGGTCGACGCGGCCGTCGGCGAGGTGCTGCAGCATCGCGAAGTCCTCGGCGATCTTCACCGGGTCGTTCGTGGTGATCAGCGTGGTCGACGTGGAGAGGATGATCTTCGACGTCCGCGCCGCGATGTAGCCCAGCATCGTCGTCGGCGACGACGGCACGAAGGGCGGGTTGTGGTGCTCGCCGGTCGCGAAGACGTCGAGGCCGACCTCTTCGGCCTTGAGCGCGATGCGGACCATCGCCTTGATCCGCTCGTGTTCCGTCGGCGTGGTGCCGTTCGTGGGATCGGTCGTGACGTCGCCCACCGTGAAGATTCCGAACTGCATGACCTGCTCCCTTCGCGCCCCTCATCTTACATGCGCGTTCAACTACTTCCAAGCAAGAGATATTCCGGCCGTCCGGTCCCCGGGAGGCACCCAGTAAGGTCAAGGGCATGGACGCGGAGCTCGCTCGGCTGGGTCTGGCAGAACGTTCGGTACGACTCCTCACGGGCCGCGACATCTGGGCCTCGATCACTCCCCTGCTCGCACCGCGCCGGAACCTGGTGGCCGCCTTCGGCCACGTCGGCCCCGGCGCGGCCGCGCTGCTGCCCCTGGAACCGGGCGACACGCTGATCACGGACGCGAGCCTCGACCTGGTGCTGTCGGGCGCGACGAGCCCGCACGCCCTGCTGCACTGGGTGAAGGCGGGCGTGATCGTGCACTCGCTGCGCGGGCTCAACGCGAAGCTGGTGATCGCCGAAGACGAGCCGTCGTTCGTCGTCGCCGGCTCGGCCGACGTCACCGCCGCGGGCCCCCGCCAGCTGTTCGAAGCCGTGACGGTCACCACCGAGCGGGACACCGTCGAGGAGGCCCAGGAGGCCTGGCTCGAGTGGTGCGACCTGGCGGGCCCGGCCCTGACGGCGGGCGACCTGGAGCCACTGCTGGAGCAGTACGGCGCGGGCAAGCCGGTCACGTCCCGGCCGCCGACGGCGCGCCCCGCCGCGGCTCCGGCCCGCCCGGTGGTCACCAGCCGGCCGCCGGCACCGGTCCGCCCCGCGGCCGCGACACCGCCGCCGTCGCCGGTCCGCCCCGCCACGCCACCGGCGGCTCCTTCCCCGGCCCGTCCGGCGGCCACCTCGCCCGTTGCCCCGCCGCGGCCCGCCGGCGCCACGCCCGGCTCCTCCGACCGCCCGGATGCGCCGGAGCCCGCTCTCGCCGGGACGGACGGCCTGCAGCCCGCCGCTGCGGAGACAAGCTCTCCGGCCGAGGCCCCGGAACCGGTTGCGGACGCCGAGCCCGAAGCCGCCGACGTGCCCCGCCCGGCGTGGCCGCGCCCGGCGGAGCTGTACCTGGTCAGCCTCGTCGAAGGCGGCGAACCTTCGGCCGAAGCCGAGTACCGCCTCGAAGAGCTGGCGCGCGAGTACACCCACCCCGGCGAGAACGGCGAATCGCCGTTCCGCGTCGAGCTGTTCTGGGCCGACGACGGCCAGGGCCAGGACCCGCCGCGCACGCTCCGGCCGGGCGTGCACGTGATCCGCGTCTACAGCCAGAAACAGGGCCGCGCCCTGGTCGGGTCGCGGATCGAGGCCCCCGGTCTCGTGCTGCACGCCTACGCCGACGAGTACGCCTACCCGCGGCGCACGTACTGCTACCTCCTGACGCGGGAGACGACGTCGAAGCCGGTGTTCGGCGACCTCCGCAAGGGCCTCGCCGCGATCGGCGAGAAGCCGAACTTCCGCAACAGCTTCCAGGTGCCGCGGAAGATCGAAGCGCTGCTCGGGCTGTGGCCCGACCTGGGCTACGACCCCCGCTAGGGGCGGCGCGCGCCACTCCCGGGACGGCCGTCGCGCGAAAACTGTCGGGGTGGGCGGATATCCTGCACTACGGTGCCGGGGAGTCCGCACCACCACCTGCACTTTCGCGAGCCACGATCCGGGAGAACGACCCTGTGACTGCCGAGACCTTGTACGGGGCCGACGACCTGACGCATCTCGAGGGTCTCGAAGCCGTCCGCAAACGACCCGGGATGTACATCGGCTCCACCGACAGCCGGGGCATCAACCACCTCTTCTCCGAGATCGTGGACAACTCCACGGACGAGGGCGTGGCCGGGCACGCGACGAAGATCGTCGTCACCCTGCACGCCGACGGCAGCGTCCAGGTGGAAGACGACGGCCGCGGCATCCCCACCGGCACCCACGCCAAGTCCGGTTTGTCCGGCGTCGAGCTGGTGCTGACGCGGCTGCACGCCGGCGGCAAGTTCGGCGGCTCCGGCTACAAGACCTCCGGCGGCCTGCACGGCGTCGGCGCATCGGCGGTCAACGCGCTGTCGCACCGCTTCGACGTCACGGTGAAGCAGGACGGCAAGGTCCACCAGATGTCGTTCAAGCACGGCGTCCCGGGCACCTTCGACGGGCCCGGCCCGAAGGCGAAGTTCACCCGCCGCTCCGGGCTGAACCTCGTCGGCAAGATGAAGCGCGGCGAGCGCTCCGGCACGTCGATCCGCTACTGGTACGACTCGCGCTACTTCGAGTCGGGCGCGGCGCTGGACGTCGAAGGCGTCCGGGCCAAGCTGCGCAACACCGCGTTCCTCGTCCCGGGCGTCACGTACGTGCTGCGCACCGCGATCGAAGACACGATCAACGAGGAGACGTTCCACTTCCCGAACGGCCTCGTCGACATGGTCGACTTCCTGACGCCGTCGGGCGAAAAGCCGGTCTGCGGCACGCTGCTGATCACCGGTGAAGGCACGTACAAGGAGAACGCGGCCGACGCGGCGGGCGTCATGCAGTCCAATGTGGAGCGTCGCGCCGAGGTCGAGGTGGCGCTGCGCTGGGGCACCGGCTACGAGCGCACGATCGAGTGCTTCACCAACACGATCCGCAACGTCCACGGCGGCACGCACCGCCGCGGCTTCGACCGCGCGCTGACCAAGGCGCTGCAGGAGGCGATTTCCAAGACCCGCGGGCTGCTCAAGCCCAAGGAGGACATGCCGACGACCGAGGACGTCCTGGAGGGCATGACCGCGGTCGTGCACGTGCGGATCCCGGAGCCGCAGTTCACCTCGCAGACGAAGGACGAGCTGTCCACCGCCGGCATCACCCGGGTCATCCAGGGCATCGTCGACAAGCACGTGAAGGCCTGGACCGAGGACCGCAAGACGAAGTCCGAGGCCAAGGTCGTGCTGCAGAAGGTGGTCGACGCCGCCCGCGTCCGGCTCACGCAGAAGCAGCAGAAGGACGCGGCCCGGCGCAAGACGGCCCTCGAAGGCGCGGCGATGCCGCCGAAGCTGGTCGACTGCCGCACCACCGGCATCTCCCGCAGCGAGCTGTTCCTCGTCGAGGGCGACAGCGCGCTCGGGTCGGCCCGCATGGCGCGCGTCTCGGAGTACCAGGCGCTGCTGCCGCTGCGCGGCAAGATCCTGAACGTCCAGAAGGCGTCGCTCGGCGACACGTTGAAGAACGCCGAGATCGCGTCGATCGTGCAGGTGCTCGGCGCGGGCACCGGCCGCACGTTCGACCTGACGACCATGCGCTACGGCCGCGTGATCCTGATGGCCGACGCGGACGTCGACGGCTCGCACATCCGCACGCTGCTGATCACGTTGTTCGCCCGGTACATGCGCCCGGTGATCGAGGACGGCAGGCTGTACGCGGCGATGCCGCCGCTGCACAAGGTCGTCACGAAGGGCCGCAACCCGGAGACGCACTTCACCTTCACCCAGCGCGAGATGGAGCAGAAGGTCGCCGAGCTGGAGAAGGCGGGCAAGACGATCGTCAAGCCGGTGCCGCGGTTCAAGGGCCTCGGCGAGATGGACGCCGACGAGCTGTGGGAGACCACGATGAACCCGGCGACCCGCTCGGTCCGCCGCATCACCCTCGACGACGCCGAAGCCGCCGAGGCCGCACTGGAACTGCTGATGGGCGAGAAGGTCGAGCCCCGCCGCAACTGGCTGGTCGAATCGTCCGACCGCGTCGACCGCGAAGCCATCGACGCCTGAGTTTTCCGTAGCTACCAAGGAGTTTCGCCGTGGCACGCCGTAAGGCCCCCACCACCCGCGTCGACCCGAGCGCGTTCGACTCCGCCGGCGCGCAGGTCTTCGAGAACCCGCTGAAGACCGAGATCGAGGACTCCTACCTGGAGTACGCGTACTCGGTCATCCACTCGCGCGCCCTGCCGGACGCGCGGGACGGGCTGAAGCCGGTGCACCGCCGGATCCTGTACTCGATGAACGAGAACGGCTACCGCCCGACGCACGCGTACGTGAAGTCGTCCCGCGTGGTCGGTGACGTGATGGGCCGCTACCACCCGCACGGCGACGTGGCGATCTACGACGCGATGGTCCGCATGGCGCAGGACTTCTCGCTGAACGTCCCGCTGATCGACGGCCACGGCAACTTCGGTTCGCCCGACGACGGCCCGGCGGCCAGCCGCTACTGCCTGGTCGGCGACACCCGGATCCGCCTGGCAGACGGCTCGAGCCCACGCATTGCCGATGTCGTCAACCTGCCCGCCGATTCCGAGGCGGACGCCGACTTCGAGGTCCTCGACAAGGACGGCAAGGCCGTCCAGGTCGACAAGGTCTTCAACTCGGGCGTGCATCCGACCGTCCGGATCACCACCAAGTCCGGCTTCTCACTCCGGGGCAGCGAGAACCATCCTGTCTTGTGTCTCGAGGCGCCGATGGGCGTCCCGATGTTCCAGTGGAAGCAGCTGGACGAGATCAAGCCAGGCACGATCGTGTGTGTGGCTCGCAATGCGTGGAGCAACGTCGTACCGACCGCTCGCGAGTACATGCTGGGCGTGCTGGCCGGCGCCTGGGCGTCCGAAGGCTTCGCGAGCGAGAACCGCGCCGGATTCAACAACGCCGACAAGCACTTCTTCGCCGAAGTGCTGCATGCTTACGACCAGATCGTCGGCGGTAAGCGGTACGTCTCCGAACGGCAGACCCGCCGGGATCGCAAGCGGATCCAGGAGCTCGACGTTCAGGAGTACGCCGGCGGCATGGACGCCTTCCGGGCGAGCCCGCTCGGAGAGTTCATCGGGCACCAAGCGGTCGACAAGGTCGTCCCCGAGTTCGTCTGGCGCAGTGGCCCAGGAGTCAAGCGGACTTTCCTGATGGCAGCGTTCGAAGGTGACGGCGGCTGTCGGATCGCCAAGGACGGCTTCACGATCCAGTACACCAGCTACAGCGAGCAACTCGCGTCCGGGCTGCAAGAGCTGCTCGCCGAGTTCGGCGTCATCGCGGTACACCGGCGCTACACCCGCGCCGGCGGGTCGGTCGAGCACCGGCTCGTCGTGTCCGGCCTCCGCAACGTCCGTGCCTTCGCCGAGCGGGTCGGCTTCCTCAAGACCAAGCAGGCGAAGCTGCAGGAGCTCGTCCGGCGTTCGGTGCTCCGCCCGCATCGGCTGAGCTCGGACCACGTGCCGTTCGTCGCCGAGTACGTCCGCGGCGCGCTCGACTTCGATCGCCGGGGCAGCGGGCGCAAGTGGCTCACCCAGCACAACTTCGACCGGATGGAGCGCTGGGAGACCGAGCGGCTCCGGATCATCGACCGGATCAAGGACACCGAGGTTCTGGCGACGATCCTGCCCATCATGGACTCGGGTTACCGGTTCGAAGAGGTCACCGAGGCTGTCGCCGCGGCCCCGGCCGAGGTCTACTCCGTCCGCGTCACGACGGAAGACCATTCGTTCCTCGCCGGCGGGTTCGTGAACCACAACACCGAAGCGCGGATGTCGCCCGAGGCGATGCAGCTGGTGGGCGAGCTGGGCGAGGAGACCGTCGACTTCCGGCCGAACTACGACGGCTCACTGCAGGAGCCGACCGTGCTGCCCGCCGCGTTCCCGAACCTGCTGGTCAACGGCACGTCCGGGATCGCGGTCGGGATGGCGACCAACATGATCCCGCACAACCTCGGCGAGGTCATCGCGGCCGCGCGCTGGCTGATCACGCACCCCACCGCGACCCTCGACAAGCTGATGGAGTTCGTCCCGGGGCCGGACCTGCCGACCGGCGGCAGCCTGCTGGGCCTCGACGAGGTCCGCCGCGCGTACGAAACCGGCCGTGGCGTGGTCCGGATGCGCGCGAGCGTCGAAACCGGCCCGCTCGAAGGCAGCCGCGGGCGGCAGGCGATCACCGTCACCGAGCTGCCGTACGGCGTCGGGCCGGAGAAGGTGATCGAGAAGATCACCGACGAGGTCAACAAGTCGAAGCGGCTCACCGGCATCGCCGACGTCAAGGACCTCACCGACCGCGAGAACGGCACGCGGCTGGTGATCGAGTGCAAGGTCGGCGTCAACCCGCAGGCGCTGCTGGCCGACCTCTACCGGCTCACGCCGCTGGAGCAGTCGTTCGGCATCAACAACCTGGTGCTCGTCGACGGCCAGCCGCGCACGCTGGGGCTGAAAGAGCTGCTGGAGGTCTTCCTCCGGCACCGCTACGACGTCGTCACCCGGCGGACGCGCTACCGGCGGCGCAAGCGCGAAGAGCGGCTGCACCTGGTCGACGGCCTGCTGATCGCGCTGCTGAACATCGACAAGGTGATCCGGCTGATCCGCGAGAGCGAGAACGCCCAGGCCGCGAAGGACGGCCTGATGAAGCGGTTCAAGCTGTCGGAGATCCAGGCGACCTACATCCTCGACACGCCGCTGCGCCGGCTGACCAAGTACGACCGCCTCGAACTGGAGTCGGAGCAGGACCAGCTGCGCGAGGAGATCGCCGAGCTGACCACGATCCTCGAAGACGAGTCCGTGCTGAAAAAGCTCGTCTCGTCGGAGCTGGCGAAGATCGCGAAGGACTTCTCGACCGAGCGCCGCACTTCGCTGATCGACGGTGACCTGAAGGAGGTCCTGGCCGCGTCGAAGCCGTCGGGTCCGCTGGAGGTCGCGGACGACCCGTGCCAGGTGATCCTGTCGGCGACGGGCCTGGTCGCCCGCACGGCGGCCGAGTCCGAGGAGGCCACGGAAACCCGCCGGCGCAACGGCCGCGTGAAGCACGACGCGGTGGCGGCGGTGGTCCACACGACCGCGCGCGGCCAGGTGCTGCTGGTGACCAGCCGCGGCCGCGCGTTCAAGACGGACGTGCTGCCACTGCCGGTGCTGCCGGAGCAAGCGGGCACGGTCTCCCTGCGCGGCGGCATGGCGGCGAAGGAGCTGGTGCCGCTCGAAAAGGGCGAGACCGTCGTCGGCATCGCGCCGCTGGGCGAGCAGGCGGCGGGCTCCCCGGGCCTGGCGCTGGGCACGCGAGCGGGCGTGGTGAAGGTGTGCGCGCCGGAGTGGCCGGTCCGGTCGGACGAGTTCGAGGTGATCTCGCTGAAGGACGGCGACGAGGTGGTCGGCGCGACGTGGCTGACGGACGGCACGGAAACGCTGGCGTTCGTGTCGTCCGAGGCGTCGCTGCTGAAGTACGCGGCCTCGCTGGTCCGCCCGCAGGGCCTGAAGGGCGGCGGCATGGCGGGCATCAACCTGCCGTCCGGCGCGTCGGCGGTGTTCTTCGGCGCGATCCGCACGGACGACGACGAGCACGGTGAACCGCTGGTGATCACGTCGACCGGCCAGAGCGTGAAGGTGACACCGTTCAGCGAGTACCCGGCCAAGGGCCGCGCAACGGGCGGGGTACGGGCACAGCGGTTCCTGAAGGGCGAAACCGCGCTGCGGCTGGCCTGGATCGGCCCACGGCCGGCCGGAGCGGCAAGGAACGGCGACCCGGTGGAGCTTCCGGAGGTGGACTACCGCCGAGACGGCTCCGGCCACGCCCACCCAGGCCCGGACGTGGTGGGGCACCTCATCGAGCGCGACTGAGCTCGTGAGCGGGAAACAGGGTGCTAACCCTGTTTCCCGCTCACGACCGGCGTGCGGAGGTCAGCCCAGCGGGGCCAGCGGGCCCGGGTACCGGGCCGGGTTCAGGCAGCTGCTCAAACCATCCACCACCGAGCAGAACCCCGGCGGCCGCACCGGCGTGTACCCGTCCCCGACCCCGTGGTTCGCGATCAACGCGCGGTACGTCGCCACCGCGTCGGTCGGCCGCCGGGTCAGGGCCGGGTCCGTCAGGGCGTCCACTGTGTACAGTCCGAACCTCGGCTCGTAGCTGCCCCACTCGTAGTTGTCCGTGAGGCTCCAGTAGTTGTAGCCGATCACGTTCATGCCGTCGGCCTTCGCGCGCTGCACCCAATAGACGTGGTCGCGCAGGTGGTCGGAGCGCGTGTAGCCGTCCGGGCGCGCGTTGCCGTTGTCGGTCGGCATTCCGTTCTCCACCACGTACAGCGGCAGGCCCGGGAACTTCGTCGCGTAATAGCGCAACGCGTAGTAGATGCCGTCCGGCTGGGGTGTCACCTTCCAGAACTCGCCGTTGGCCGCGTGCGCCGCGCTCACGTTGTCCAGGCTCGCGCCGTAGTAGTAGTCGACGCCCGCGAAGTCGAGCTTGTCCTTCACGTGGTCCAGGAACGACGCGTCCAGCACGCCCTGCGCCACCGGGATGAACGCCGTGTTGCTGGAGACGAGCGCGCCCGGGTCCAGCGCGTGGATCATGTCGTACGCGGCGCGGTGCACCTGGACCAGGCGCGAGAGCATCCAGGGCGCCTTCCACGCGGCCAGCCCGCCGTTGCCGATCTCGTTCTGCAGGTAGACCGTCGGCTCGTTGATCGTGATCCACAGCGCGCCGAGGCCCTTGTAGCGCTCGACGACGCGACGGGCGTTGGCCAGCCAGGCGTCGCGTGTCCGGTCGCTGTCCCAGCCGCCCTGGTCGGCGACCCAGCCCGGGTAGACCCAGTGGTCGAGGGTGATCATCGGCCGCATGCCGGCGGCCACGACGTGCCGCACGACGTCGTCGTAGTACGCCAGCTCGGTTTCGTCCACCTGGCCGGGACGCGGCTCGATCCGCGCCCACTCGACGCTGAAGCGGAACACGTTCACGCCCAGCTGCTTCGCCCGGTCGATGTCCTCGGCGTAGTGGTGGCGGAAGTCGGCGGACTCGCGGTAGGAGTCCTTGATCGACGACGTCTTCGCCTGTTCGTAGCGGCGCCAGTTGCTGTCCGGTGCCGAGCCCTCCGACTGGTACCCCGACGTCGCGACACCCCAGAAGAACGTCGGCGCGGCGACTGCCGGCCCCACACCGGCGAGCATGCCCGCCAGGAGGGCCAGCACCACGAAGATCGCCCGGTTCCCGCGCACCACGGCACCCTCCTCAGCCAACGTGAAGGCAATTCATGTTAGCCGAGGAGGGGCTCGGACGCATCCCCGTCAGGCGACCTTGAACGACTGGGCGGCACCGCCGGTGCAGGTGGCCTGCACCAGCTGGACGCTGTCGGCGGTGGACGCACCCGGCACGGTCAGGCACTTGCCGCTGTGGCGGGCGACGAAGTGGTAGTACCCGCCGCCGTCCGACACCGGCTGCCATTGCTGGTTGCCCCCACCGCTGTACGACCAGAGCTGCAGCCCGGCGTTGTCCGCGGTGGAGACGCCGGTGACGTCGATGACTTCGCTGGCGTTGGTGCGGTTGTTGATCCGGTCGAAGCCGCCGCTGGTCGGCGCGAACTGGTACTGCTGCGCGGCGGTGCCGTTGCAGGTGTACTGCTGGATCACCGTGCCGTTGGTGCTGCCCGCGGCCCGCGCGTCGATGCACTTGCCGTTCGCCTTGTTCACCACGGCGTACCACGCGGCCGGGTCGATCGTGCCGGGATCGGGCGGCGTGGTGGAGCCGCCGCCAAGCCACTTCAGGCCGTCGAGCACGAGCCGGTTCTGGTCGGCGCTCTCGAACGTCGAAGACAGCGCGGTGTTCGTGTCGTAGTTCATCGCGTTGTGGCCGAAGTTGGCGTAGAGCATCTTGTAGTTCTTGTTCGTCCACACGATCGGGTAGTACCCGCTGTACCAGGTCTGGTTCGGGTCGGTGCCGATCGGGAACGTCGAGGCGTCCATCGATGCCAGGATCGTGATGTCCGGGTTCTGGCGCAGGTCGTTCTGCCACGCGTACCACTCGGACGTCGATGACCGGATCGTCGACGGCAGGTTCGCCGTCGCGGGATGCGTGCGGTTCTCGATCTTCAACGTCTCCGGGGTCGGACCCCAGGTGTTGGACGTGAACCGGCCGGTGCCGAGGAAGTCGTTGTGGAACCAGTCGGCGTACGACGGTGTCGAGCTGTCGTTGTAGGCCGTGACGTGGAAGCCGAAGAACGCGCCGCCGGCCTGCATGTACCGCTGGAAACCCTGGAACTGCGCCGGCGACTGCGGCTGGTCGTCGAGGAACAGGACGACCTGGTACTGGCTCGGCGTGATGGTCGTCAGCTGGTTCCAGTCGGTCGTCGCGGTGTAGGTGTAGCCGTTGGCGCTCGCCTGCTGCGGGAACCAGACGTTGGCTTCCTTCTCGAAGCTGATGTGCGCGGCGTCGTAGGTACCGCTGTAGAAGGCGAGCACCTTGAACGGCGTCGCGGCCTGGACCGCCGGGGCACCCAGGCTCAAGCCGAGGCAGGCGGCGAAGAACGCCAGGATTCTGAGCAGGGGACGGCGGGGCATGGCAGTTCCTTCCGGTGGGGGCCGATCACCAGTGGCACGGACAGCGGAGGCCGACGGGGAACAGCGCCGTCACCGGCAGCTGCCCGGTCGGGTCGTGGTCGCGCCGACGCCGAGCTCGCGTCCGAGGCGCATCCGGGTCCTCCTCGTCGAGACCGAAATTCACGCCTTGAATTAAGGCACAGCGTTGGCGATTTGGTCCAGACCTCTACGGAAACTCGGGTGCCACTGAACGGGACGCGCCTTCCGGTCAGAATCCGGCCTAATTGCGTTCTACGGTCGCACCATGACTCGCGAACACGAAGACCTCTTGAGCCTGCTGACCGAAGTCCGCTCCCGGCTGCTGATCACGGTCCGCGGCATTTCGGACGGGGAAGCGGCCAAGCGCACGACGGTCAGCGCACTGACCCTGGGCGGCCTGATCCGCCACCTGGCCACGGGAGAACGCCTGTGGCTGCAGATCCTGCGCACGGCCGACGGATCGCTACCGGAGGGGATGCTGGACACGGCGCAGTACACCATGAGCGAGACGTTGTCCCATTGGCTGTCGGCCTACGAAACGGCTGCGGCCGAGACCGACGCGTACGTGGCTTCGCTGCCTTCCCTGGACGTCGAGGTCCGGCTGCCGACGACACCGTGGTCACCGCCCGAGCCCCAGTTCTGGTCGGCGCGCCGGATCGTCCTGCACCTGATCCACGAGACGGCCCAGCACGCGGGCCACGCGGACATCATCCGGGAATCCCTCGACGGCGCGAACTCCACGGCTCAGCTGGCTTAGCGGTCCGAACGCAGCGAAGCCGGGTCGAAGGACTCCCAGTACGCGTCCTCGTCCTCGGCACTCGGAACGGCGGAGGCCGCTTCCGGCGCGGCGGCACCCAGCCGCTCGGCCCGCAGCCGCTGGAACTCCTCGACCGTCATGCCCGGGTCGTCGTCCTCGGCGCGGGCCGGGGCCGGCATGCCCGTCATGCGCTCGATCATCACCGTCATGTCCTCGCCCAGCAGCAACGCGACCTTGTTGTAGCCGTCCTGGGTCGCTTCGCGCATGGCCGCCTGGGCGATCTCCACGATCAGCGGGCCCAGGCGGTCGCCGAGGTTCACCGCCGACGGGGCCAGCCAGAGCCGCAGCAGCTTGCCGCGCGCGTCGACGGTCACCTCGACCTGGCCGTCGACGTCGTGGGCCGTGCCGGACGCCGTGGCCAGCAGCTCGTCCACCTTGGCCATCGCCTCTTCGCGGGCGCGGGCCTGGGCGATCAGCCGGCGGGTCGTGATCACCGCGGTCACCTTCCGTACGAGTAGGTCTCGGCGTCCGGGTCGTCGTCCGGGATCGGCTCGTACCCCAGCGTTTCCAGCTGTTCGCGGTCGACGACGGACGCCAGCGCGTGGTACATCCGGTCGCCCGCGCGCCGGGTCGCGCGCTGGGCCAGCTCCATGATCTGGTCGGCGAGCACCGCCGACCCGTGCCGCAGCGCCGACCGGTGGATGGTCACGCCGGTGAGCAACCCGCCGGGCGCCACCTGGACCTCGACGGCGCCGTCGCCCGAAGAAGCCTTGCCCACCACGGGGCCTGAGCGCGCGAGGCGGGCGGCCGCTGCCGAGCCGGCCCGGTCGGCCTGCTCGGCGACGCGTGCCGCCGCCAGCTCCATGTCGAATTCAGCCACGAAGTCACCCCGTCGGGCGGTAGAAGCCGATGAACTGCTGTCCCGCGTTCGTGGTGCGGATCTTGCTGATCTGCACCGGGTCGCCCGCCTCGATCATCTGCCCGTCGCCGATCACCATGGCCACGTGCCCCGACCACACGACGAGGTCGCCGGGCAGCAGCTGGTCGATCGAGGGCACCTCGGCCCCGACCGTCTGCTGCGCCGCCGTCCGCGGCAGCTGCAGGCCCGCGTCCTGGTAGGACGTCATGGTCAGGCCGCTGCAGTCGAGGCCGACGCCGCGCGCGGTGCCGCCCCAGACGTAGGGCACGCCGAGCTGCGAAAGCGCGGCCCGCACGGCCTTCGCCGCGGTCTCGTTCGGCGCCATGACCTGCTTGCCGCCGGGCAGGTTGATCGCGACACCGCTGCCGGGCTGCGGCGGGATCGCGACCGGCAGGCGCGGCTTGTGCACCGCACCGCCACCACCGCCGCCTCCCCCACCGCCGGAGTCGCCGCCGCCGGTGTAGCCGCTGTTGCTGTTGAACGACGAACCGACCTTCGTCGACGCCGAGGAAGCGGACGTCGCCTGCTCGCCGCCGCCCAGCCGGGTGCCGATGTCGGTGAGCTGGTTGATGGTCTGCTCACTGAAGGTCGCGGCCTGCCCGGTGAGCTGGCTGATCTTCGTCTGCAGCTTCATCAGGATGTCGCGCGACGCGGCGGCGCGGCTTTCCGGCGGCTGGATGGTCTTGACCGCTTCCAGTGCCTTCATCGACGCGGCGATCTCTTTGATGATCCGGTCGCGGACCTGGTCGTTCTTGATCTCGCCGACGTGCAGTGTCTCGGCCGCCTCGGCGACGGCCGATTCGATCTCGGCGCTTTCGTCGAGAAGGTCCTGGACCTCCTTCTCGAGGCTCTGCGACGTCGCGGTGGCGCGGTCGGTCGTCGCTCCGGAGCTGGCCGAGGTGAGGTTCACGCGCTGCGCGGAGGCGTGGTCGCGGGTGCGGCCGACCGACGTCTGCAGCGCGACGTGCGCGTCGCGCGCGCCGCTGATCGCGACGGGGTCGTGGCGCAGCTTCTGCGCGAACTGGTTGGTGGTGTCCAGGCCGTGCCGGACCAGCAGCTCGGCGTGTTCGGTCACGCGAGGTCCTGCCCGAGCCGCCGGACGACGTCGCCGTGCTCGGCCTCGACCGCCGCGTAGTTGCGGTCGGTCTGCCGGGCGGCGTCGCCGACCTGCCGCCAGCTGCCGCCGACGCGGTGCATCTTCTCCTGCAACGCGCGCATCCGGCCGCTGTAGGCGCCGGAGAAGCCGGATTCGCCGCCCATCTCCGAGAAGCCGTGGCCGCCGAGGGTCACGTGCGGGCCGACGTGCCGGTCGGCGGCACTTTTGACGTCTTCACCGAGCGGGTCGACTTCGCGCGCGTATCGCGCGTACGCGCCGTCATCGACGTGAAACCCCGAATGCGAACCGTCCACTGGCCCTCCCTGTCACCGGGGATGCGACGTGCGCGCGCCACCCCCGGTTCCCCTGTGCGGGATTCAGCCTAGACCACGATCCGTACCCCGGTGGGCGAATTGCCGGACTCAGCCGGTGATCTTCGTGAGCCAGCCGCGGTCCTGCCAGGACACGATCGCGCCGTTCGCGGTCACCGTCGGCGTGCCGAAGCCGCTCTGCCCGTTGCCGAAGTCCTGCGCCAGCTTCGGATCGTTCTCGATCTGCTGGAACGCGGCGTTCAGCTGCTGGTCGTACGTCCCGGCGTCGACCGTCCGGGCGAACGCCGGATCGGTGATGCCGACGTCCTGGCCGAGCTTGATCAGCTGCGCCTTGTCGTAGCCCCGCTTGCCCTCCTCGGGCTGGTTCGCGAACAGCGCGTCGTGGAACTGGAGGAACTTGCCGGCGTCGGCCGCGGCGAGCGCCGCGTTCGCCGAGTCGAGCGAGTAGCCGGGCGGGTCGGAGCGGTCGTTGAGCAGCGGCACCATGTGGTAGCGCACCTGCAGCTTGCCGTCGTTGATGGCCTGCTCGATCTGGCTCTTGTAGGTCTTCTCGAACTGGCCGCAGATCGGGCAGAGGAAGTCGGCGTAGACGTCGATCGAGGCCTTCGCGCCCGGCTTGCCGACGGTGACGACGACACCGTCACGCTTCTGCGTGACGTCCCCGGCCAGCGAGCTGGTGGTCCGGCCCGGGTCGATGATCTGGCCCTCGGTCTTGTTCCGGTCCGCGATCGTCCAGATCACGCCGCCGATCACGAGCGCGGCCACGACGACCACGGCGGCGATCCCGATGATCCACTTCCGCCGGTCGGACGACGCGCCCCTGGCCTGGGCCACCGCCCTCGCTCCCCCGGCCGGCGTGGCCTGACGACGCTTCCGAGCGGTCCGCTCAGCTCCACCCACTGTGTATCAGTTCCCTTCCGCGATACCCGAGTAGTCGTGCCCGGGCTCGGCAGAGTTCCCGCGACCCCGCGCGAGCCAGCCGTCGAGCGACAGCCACGTGCGCGGGCGCGCCAGCAGCCAGACCGCGAGCAGCGCGAACCCGGTGTCGCGGAGGATCTCCTGCGGGTACTCGGTCTGTCCCGCCGCCACCTGGCCGCCGCCGCCGAAGCACCCGCAGTCGATGCTCAGCCCGCGCGCCCACGACTGGGCGATCCCGGCGACGAGCAGCACGAGCAGCACCAGCGCGGCGCCGGCGGCCCAGCGGGTCGCCAGGCCGGCGAGCAGGAACAGCCCCAGCACGAGTTCGACGAGGGGCAACGCGATGGCCACCACGTTGGCGAGTGCGTCCGGCAGCACGTCGTAGGCCTTCACGGCGATCAGCGTCTGCCCGGGATCCGCCAGCTTCAGCGCACCGGAAACCAGCCAGACGGCCGCCAGCCCGAGCCGGGCGAGCGTGCCGACGGCGTCCAGCACGGGTTGGGACGGTCGCACCACGCGCTTAGGCTAACGGGAGGACCTGAGAACTTCGTGAGGGCAGGGCAGCGGCGGAGGGAGCGGCTGGATGCGGTGGCGCACGCTCCTCGGCTCGGCGTTGCTGCTGGTCACGGCGTCGGGGTGCGGTCCGAGCCACGTCTCGCCGACCGACTCGCTGGTGACCCGAGCCAGTGCCACGGATCACCTGACGATCGGCATCCGGTTCGACGCGCCGGGGCTGTCCGAGCACACCGTCGACGGCCGGTTCGTCGGGTTCGACGTCGACGTCGCGACTTTCGTCGCATCGGAGCTGGGCGTCGCCGCGAAGGACATCACCTGGCGCGAGACGACGTCGGCGACCCGCGAGACCGACCTCACTTCCGGCGCGGTCGACCTGGTCGTCGCGACCTATTCGATCACCGACAAGCGCAAGCAGGTCGTGTCGTTCGCCGGGCCGTACTTCACCACCGGGCAGGACCTGCTGGTGCGGCGCACGTCCCCGGACATCACCGGCCCCGAGGCGCTCAACGGGCGGCGGCTGTGCTCGGTCGCCGGGTCGACGCCCGCGCAGCAGGTGAAGGACAAGTTCGCCCAGGCCGTCCAGCTGGTCGAGTACCCGCGGTACCCGGACTGCGTGACCGCGCTGCTCGCCGGCCAGATCGACGCGGTGACGACCGACGGGGTGATCCTCGCCGGCTACGTGGCGCGCGACCCGGAGCTGCTGCAGGTCGTCGGGAAGCCGTTTTCGAAGGAGAATTACGGTGTGGGGCTGCGCAAAGGTGACACGCAGGGCGTGCACGCGGTCGACGACGCCATCCGCAAGATGATCTCCTCCGGGGAATGGCTGCGCTCGCTCAACGCGAACATCGGGCCGTCCGGATACCAGCTGCCGCCGCCGCCCGAGGTCACCGAGAAGTGAAGCTACCCGACCTGCCCGTCCGCGCTGTCTTGCCGGACGTCCTCACCGCGCTGGACACGCACGGCACCGCGGTGCTCGTCGCGCCGCCGGGGACCGGGAAGACGACGCTGGTTCCGCTCGCACTGGCTGATTCCGGCGGCCGGGTCGTCGTCGCCGAGCCCCGGCGGCTGGCAGCGCGGGCCGCGGCGGCGCGGATGGCCGCGTTGCTGGGTGAGCCGGTCGGCGAGACGGTCGGGTACGCCGTGCGCGGCGACCGGAAGGTGTCGGCGCGGACCCGGATCGAGGTCGTGACGTCCGGGCTGCTGGTGCGGCGCGTGCAGGGCGACCCCGAGCTGCCCGGGGTGTCGACCGTGCTGCTCGACGAGTGCCACGAGCGGCACCTGGACGCGGACCTGCTGCTGGCGCTGCTGCTGGACGTCCGGGCGGGGCTGCGCGAGGACCTCCGGCTGCTGGCGACGTCGGCGACGGTGGCCGCGGGCCGTCTTTCCACACTTCTGGGTGATGCTCCGGTGATCACGGCGACGGCGCCGAGCTATCCGGTGACGTTCTCGTACGTGCCGCCTGCGCGCGGCGAGCGGATCGAGGCGTGCGTGGCCAGGGCGGTGCGCACCGCCCTGGCGTCCGGGGAGGGCGACGTCCTGGCGTTCCTGCCGGGCGCGGGCGAGATCGCGCGGACGGCGAAGCTGCTGCCGTCGTCCGATGTGGACGTCCTGCCGCTGCACGGGCGGCTTTCGGCGGCGCACCAGGACGAGGCGCTGCGGCCGCGTGCGCGCCGGCGGGTCGTGCTGGCGACGGCGGTGGCGGAATCGAGCCTGACCGTCCCGGGCGTGCGGGCGGTGGTGGACTCCGGGCTGGCGCGCGTGCCGCGGGTCGACCACCGGCGCGGCCTGCCGGGCCTGGCGACGGTCCGTGTGTCGGCGGCGGTGGCGACGCAGCGGGCGGGCCGCGCGGGCCGCGAGGCGCCGGGCCGGGCGTACCGCTGCTGGGCGGAGAACGAGCAGGCGCTGCTCCCGGCGTACCCGGAGCCGGAGATCCGCACGGCCGAGCTGGCGCGGCTGGCGCTGGAACTGGCGTGCTGGTCGACCCCGGACGGCAGCGGGCTGGCGTGGTGGGACCCGCCGGGCGAGGGAGCGCTGGCGGCGGGCCGGGCACTGCTGGCGACACTGGGCGCAACGGATGCCGCGGGAACGGTGACGCCGCGCGGCCGGAAGATGGCGGAGCTGGGACTGCACCCGAGGCTGGCCCGGGCACTACTGGACGGCGCGGCGGAGGTGGGCGCGAGGAACGCGGCGGAGGTGGTGGCCCTGCTGGACGCGGGGGCAACGCTGACGGACGTGGAAGCCGAGCTGAGACGCCTCCGCACAGCGGCCGACGAGGGTTCGCGACGCTGGAAACGCGAGGCGCGGCGGCTGGAGGGCCTGGTGCCGGACCGCGAAAGCGACCGAGCGACGGAGAGCTGGGCGCCGGACCGCGGAACCTCCCGCCGGCTTGAAGGCTCCACGCCAGGCCGCGAGACCATCCGGCCGACGGAGCACGCGGCGCCGAGCCGCCGCGGCGGCGACCGGCCGCCCGCCGACCGCGCCGGCGCCGAACCCGGCCGTAGTGGGCGGACCGGCTCCGGAAAGCCGGATCCCGCGCTGGTCGTCGCCCTCGCGCATCCCGAGCGGCTTGCCCGGCGGCGGCCCGGGACCGCTGCCGTCTACCTCATGGCCGGCGGGACCGCCGCCGAACTCCCGCCCGGCAGTGGTCTCGACTCCGAATGGCTGGCCGTCGCCGAGGCCACGCGGGATCCCGGGCGCGTCCACGGCACCATCCGGCTCGCCGCGGCCGCCGACGAAGCACTCGCCCGCCGCGTCACTCCGGTGTCCGAAGTGGACGAAGTCACCTGGGACGGGGACGTTGTCGCCCGGCGCGTGCGGAAGCTCGGCGCCATCGTCCTGTCCGAGAAGCCCCTCCAGGACGCGGACGTCCGCGACGCCCTCGTCACCGGCCTGCGCGAGAACGGCCTCGGCCTCCTGAAGTGGTCCGCCGACGCCACCCGGCTCCGCGAACGGATGGCCTTCCTCCACCGCGTTCTCGGCGCGCCGTGGCCGGCCGTCGACGACGCCACCTTGCTGTCCGATGTGGACAGCTGGCTGGATCTGTCCCGCGCCCGGCGGAAAGCCGACCTCGGCACCATCGACGCCGGCGCCGCGCTGAAGGCCCTGCTCCCGTGGCCGGAAGCCGCGAAACTCGACGAACTGGCCCCGGACCGGCTCGAAGTCCCCTCCGGGTCGCACATCCGCGTCGACTACCGCGGCGACCAGCCCGTCCTCGCCGTCAAGCTGCAGGAAACCTTCGGCTGGACCGAAACGCCCAAGCTCGCCGGCGGGCGCGTCCCGGTCCTGCTGCACCTGCTCTCCCCCGCCGGCCGCCCGGCGGCGATCACCGCGGACCTCGCGGGCTTCTGGACCACCGGCTATCCGGCCGTGCGCGCGGACCTGCGCGGCCGCTACCCGAAGCACCCGTGGCCCGAGGACCCGGCCACCGCCGTCCCGACCCGGCACACCCGCCGCCGCGGCTGACCCCCGCCGAAAGTCGGGGGCGGGCCGCGACCGTCGTCCGATGCCCGCGCACCGCCGCGGACCGCAGACTTCCGGAGAACGAACCGGGAGGCATCGTGATCACCCTCAGAGGACTGACCAAACGCTACGGGGAAAAGACCGTCGTCGACGCGCTCACCTGCGACGTCGCCCCGGGCCAGGTGACCGGCTTCCTCGGCCCGAACGGCGCCGGGAAGTCGACGACCATGCGGATGACCGTCGGGCTCGACCACCCGCAGGCCGGCGAAGCGCTGGTCGGCGGGAAGCGCTACGCCGGGTTGCGGCACCCGCTGCGCGAGGTCGGCGCGCTGCTCGACGCCAAGGCGCTGCACCCGGGCCGCAGCGCCGGGAAGCACCTCAGGGCGATGGCGCGCAGCAACGGGATCCCGGTGAGCCGGGTCGAAGAGGTTCTCGCGACGGTCGGGCTTTCGGACGTCGCCGGCAAACGGGCCGGGCAGTTCTCGCTCGGCATGGGCCAGCGGCTCGGCATCGCGGGCGCGCTGCTCGGCGACCCCGGCATCCTGATGTTCGACGAGCCGGTCAACGGCCTCGACCCGGACGGCGTCCGCTGGGTCCGGCAGCTGATGCGCTCGCTCGCGGCCGAGGGCCGGACGGTGTTCGTCTCCAGCCACCTGATGAGCGAGATGCAGCTGACGGCCGACCACCTCGTCGTCATCGGCAAAGGCAGGCTGCTGGCCGACGCGCCGGTCGCGGAGTTCATCGCGGGCCACTCCCGCACGACGGTCTCGGTCCGCGTCCCGGCGGACGCCGAGCGCGCCGCGCTGGATCGGCGGCTGCGCGCGGAAGGCGGCGTGACGCACGCGGGCGAGCCGGGCGAGCTGGTGGTGGAAAACCTGGCCGTCCCTCGCGTCGGCGACCTCGTGCACGAGCTCGGCATCCGGGTGCACGGGCTCACCGAGCGGACGGCGTCGCTGGAGCAGGCGTACATGGAACTGACCGCTTCTTCGGTGGAATACGGGGTGTCGGCATGACGGACGTACGCAGCGGCGGCCTGCCCGGCGCGGTGGCCGCGGAGTGGACGAAGTTCTGGTCGGTCTGGGCGACGTGGTGGTGCCTGGCGGGCGCGACGGCGCTGATGCTGGGCTACAGCACGCTGTCGGCGATCGCCCAGCGCTACGACGGCGACCAGCCGATGGCCGCGCCCACGATCGCCATCGGCGGTGGCTTCTACCTGGCGCAGTTCGCGGTGATCGCGGTGGCGACACTGTTCGTGACGAGCGAGTACACCGGCGGCGGCATCCGTTCGACGCTGCTGTGGACACCGGTGCGCCCGCACGTCGCCGTCGCGAAGGCCGTGGTGCTGCTGCCGGTGCTGTTCGCGTCGGGAGTCGTTCTGTCTTCCGCCGCAACGGTGCTGGCGGGCGCGGTGAAGGACGGCCACGGCCTGCCGTCGAGTTTTTCCGCGGCCGTCACGGCGGCGGTGGGCACGGGCGGGTATTTTGCGCTGCTGGGCGTGTTGTGCACGGGTCTGGGCTGGACGCTGCGGAGCGCGGCGGGCACGCTGGTGTCGGTGATCGTGCTGCTGGTGCCGGTGCCGCTGATCGTGGGCTCGCTGGGACTGCCGGAGCTGGTGCCGTACTTCCCGGGCATCGCGGGCGTGAACGCGATGGTGGAGTCCGGGCAGCCCAATCCGGTGACGCAGGCGGTGGCGCCGTACGCGCCGTGGGCGGCCCTGCTGATCTGCGCGGTGTGGGCGGCAGCGGCGCTGCTGGCGGGCGGAACGGTGTTGCGCCGCCGCGACGCCTGACCCGGTCCGCGGGCCGCAGCGCCTTGGGTCCGAACCGGGCCCCGTGGTCGACCACGGCTTCCAGCCGCTGCGTGCTGGGCGAAGCGCACATCGAGCAGGCCGCAGTCGCAAGCCGCCAAGCCCATCCGGCCCGCGAGCGAGCCTCGCGGCCCGGCCGCAGCCGCGATCACGGGCCACCAAGCACCCGACTCCCGCGAGCGGGCAACACCCGCGCCCACACCGAGACCCGAAGGCCACCAAGGCGCCTTTGACGCGGTCCGCCGGTTCGGGTGGCAGGGGGTTGGCGGTGGCCGGGGCGAAGCGGGAGGCCGGGTCGCCGACGGTCGGGAAAGCCGCGGTCAGCGCCCCACCCGGCCTCGCGAGCGGGCCGCTAACCCACGCCGATGCCCGCGAGGATCTCCCGTGCACTGGCCACCAGCGACTCCCGTGGAGGCATCCGGGACGCCCCGGCCAGCGCGCCGAAGATCGTGCCTTCCATCCAATCGACCAGCAGCGTCGCGTGCCGCACCGGATCCGCCGAGCCCGCCGCCGCCAGGACCTCCGCCGCGCGGCTGCGGATCGCCGCTCCGCCCTCGTCGTACGCTGGCCGCAGCTCCGGGCGGCGGGTGGCCTCCAGCGCGAACTCGTACCGTGCCAGCATCCGCGTGCGGCCCGGGCCCAGCGCCTCGGCCACGTATCCCGCGACGAACTCCGCCAAGCCGCCCGGCGGTGGCGCGATCGCCACCCCGTCCAGTGCGGTGATCCGGTTGATCGTCAGCTCCAGCAGCGCCGCCCGGGTGCGCGCGTAGTAAGACGTCGAGCCCACCGGCAGGCCCGCCGCACGGTCGACCGCCCGGTGCGTCAGCCCGCGCATGCCCTCCGCCGCGATCACCGCGATCGCCGCGTCGCCGATCCGGTCGATCCGTTCCACACGGGCACTCTACAGGTGTAGAGTCCGCTGCGGATGTAGCGGAGGAGTCATGCACGCAGTGGTGGCCGGCGGCGGCATCGGCGGCCTGAGCGCGGCCGCGGGACTGCACCGGATCGGCTGGGACGTCACCGTCCTCGAACGGGCACCCGAGTTCGGCGACGTCGGCGCCGGGATCTCCCTCTGGCCGAACGCCCTGCGCTGCCTCGACGAACTCGGCGTCGACCTCGGCGGCCACCTCGCCGCCCAGCACGACGGCGGGTTCCGGGACCGGCGCGGGCGGCGGGTCACCCGCTTCGACGCCGCCGCCTTCGAACGCCTGCACGGCCGCCCGCTCGGCACCATCCACCGGAAGGACCTCATCGCCGCGCTGATGGACGCCGTCCCGGCCGCGAGCCTCCGGACCGGCGCCGAAGTCACCGAAGTCCGCGAAGACGGCCTCGTCCGCTTCACCGGCGGAGAGCTGCACGCCGACGTCGTCGTCGCCGCCGACGGCATCCGCAGCCCGATCCGCCGCGCCCTCTTCCCGCGGCACCCGGAACCCGTCTACACCGGCAGCACGGCGTTCCGCGGCATCACGAAGTACCCCGGAACCCGGCTGAGCACGAGCTTCGACCGCGGCACGGAGGTCGGCGTCATCCCGCTCAGCGGCGACGACGTCTACTGGTTCGTCTCCTACCTCACGCCGCCCGGCATCCGCCCCGGAGACCCGAAGCGGTATCTGCGCGAGAACTTCGGCGGCTGGCACGACCCCATCCCGGCCCTGATCGACGCCACCCCGCCGGAAGCCGTGGTCCAGCACGACCTCTACTACCTGGCCACGCCGCTCGAGACGTACGTCCGCGGCCGCGTCGCGCTGCTCGGGGACGCCGCCCACGCCATGCCGCCGTTCCTCGGCCAGGGCGGCTGCCAAGCCATCGAGGACGCGGTCGTCCTGGCCCACGAACTGTCCGAAAAGGACACGCTGAGCGCGCTTCGCAGCTACGACGCGAACCGGCGTCCGCGCAGCCAGAAGGTCGTCCGCGAGTCCGTCCGGATGGGCAAGCTCGCCGCGCAGCTGGCCAACCCGGTGGCGATAGCGCTGCGCACCGCGCTGCTGAAGGCGCTCCCGGCGAAGGTGACCGTCCAGGTGGGCCGGGGCATCACGGGGTGGCGGCCGCCGCGTCTGGCCCGGCCAGCCCCGCCTCGTACGCCGTGATCGCCGCCTGCACCCGGTTCTTCGCGCCGAGCCGGGTCAGGATCGTGCTCACGTGCGCCTTCACCGTGCCCTCGACGACGAACATCTTCGCCGCGATGTCCGCATTGGACAGTCCGGCGCCCAGCAGGGACAGCACTTCCCGCTCACGCGGAGTCAGCAGCGCCACCTTCGCACGCGCGTCGGCCGCCCGCGAGAGCCGGCCGCCGGAGAGCCGCGAGATCACCCGGTGCGCCACCTTCGGCGAAAGGAACGCGGCCCCGTCGGCGACGGCGTGGACGCCGGCCAGCAGCTCCCGCGGATCGCCGGACTTCAGCAGGAACCCGCCCGCGCCGAGGCCCAGCGCACGCTCGATGTACTCGTCTTCGCCGAACGTGGTCAGCATGACGACGCCGGCCGACGGCAGCAGCCGCCGGATCTCGGCGGCCGCGCCCAGGCCGTCCAGCCCGGGCATCCGGATGTCGAGCAGCACGACGTCCGGGTGCGTGGCGAGGGCCTGCGAGACCGCCGACCGGCCGTCGGCGGCCTCGGCGACGACCTCGATCCCCGGGTCCGCGCCGAGGATCGCCGCGACCCCCGCCCGCATCATCGCCTCGTCGTCGGCGAGCACGACCCTGATCACTTTCCCCCCTCGGCGAACCAGTCCTTCGCCACCAGCTTCCCTTCGGCGAAACACAGCCGATAGGCGGCGTAGTCGTCGTTCAGCCACGATCTTCCGGCACCGTAGTACTCGCACCCGGCACCGGGCGGCGCGGGCGGCTCGCCCCGCGCCGGGCGCGCGGCGCGCTGGCGTTCCGGCAGGGCCAGCTCGGCCCGCGGCTGCCCGAGCCGCATCCGCTCGTAGTCCGCGCCGGGCAGCTCCGAGCTGTTCCACTGGTAGAGGAACGCGATGCCGCCGATCGCGAGGACCAGCCCGAACAACGCGACCGGCACGGCGACCGCGAGGATCAGGCTCCGGCGGACGTCGCGCCGCGCCAGCTCCAGCGCCCGTGCGGACGTCGACTGCCCGACGGCGTCGTCGGCGGCCTCCCGCCGCTCCGGGGTCTCCTCGACCGGCGCGGCGTCGTGCGGCAGCGTCGCGGTGACGGCGAAGCCGCCTTCGTGCGGCCCGGCCCGCAGCGTCCCGCCGACGAGCCGGACGCGTTCGCGCAGGCCGATCAGCCCGCGTCGCCCCGACGCGGCCCCGGGCAGCGGCCCGGCGGGCGGCGGCGCGTTGACCACGTTCACCACCGTCCGCGCGCCGTCGCTGGTCACGCGGACGGTCACGGCGGCACCCGGCGCGTGCTTCGCCACGTTCGTCAGCGACTCCTGCACCACGCGGTAGGCGGCGCGGGCGACCATCGGCGGCGCCGGCGAAACGTCGGCTTCCGCGTCGATGAGCAGCCCGGACGCCCGCGCCCTGGCGACCAGCTCGCCGAGGTCGCCCTGCACCGGCTCGACGGGCGCGGCGTCCTCGCGCAGCACGCCGATGATCTCGCGCAGCCGTTCGGTCGCCGCCGCGGCGCTGGTCCGCAGCTGTGCGGCCGCGTCGCGCTGGACGTCGCCGAGCCCGCCCGCGACTTCCAGCGCCGCCGCGCGGACGGCGATCAGGCTCAGCTCGTGCCCCAGCGAGTCGTGCATGTCGCTGGCGATCCGCGCGCGTTCGCGCAGCCGGGCCTGGTCGGCGACGAGCCGCTGCCTGCTCTCCATCTCCTCGGCGCGCCGCCAGCCCGTGCGGGCCAGCTCGGCGCGCAGCCGGACGTACCGGCCCAGCAGCCACGGCGAAAGCCCGGCGAACACGAGGATGGCGACCATCGCGGCCCAGTCGCCGAGGCCGTCCGGCGCGACGAACAGCGCCGGCGGCAGGCCGAGGACCACCACGACCGCGGCGATCAGCACGCCCGGGCGGGCCCGGTCCATCCGCAACGCGGCCTGGTAGCACATCGCGACCAGCACGAACACCACCCAGACGGGCACGTGGTCGCCGTACGGGAACGGCACCGCGAGCACCCCGGCCAGCGCGATGCCCAGCGAGACGACCGGGTACCGCCGCGCCGTCGCGACCGATCCGGCGACGACGGCGAGCCCGGCCGCCAGCTCCCCGTACGACCGGCTGCCCACGGTGTCCGAGGCGACGATGAACGCCAGGAACAGCCCGAGGAGCACGTCGAGCACCACGCGCCACCTGCGCTTCGCCACCTCCCGCACGAAGTCGAAGCTACAAGCCGGGCCCGGCGCCGGCCACAGCCGAAAGTCAACCTTTCAGCGTGTCCAGGAAGGCGAGGGTCTGCGGCCAGGACAGCGCGAACGCGTCGGCGTTGACGGCCGTCCCGTGCCGCGACGAGTCGCTGAAACCGTGCTCGGCACCCGGGAAGTGCTGGGTGAAGGTGGCACCGCGCGGCCGGGACTGCAACGTCGTCTGCAGGCGCGCGAACGTCTCGTGCGAGACGACGGCGTCGGCTTCCGGGTAGGCGACGAGCACCGGCGCCGTGATGCGGGCCGACAAGGCGACCGCGTCGAGCTCGTGGTTCGGCGGCGCGGGATCGCGGACCGTCGGGTGGTAGGCGACGACGCCGGAAAGCCGCTGGTCACGGGCGGCGAGCAGGAGCGCGAAGCGGCCGCCGAGGCACCAGCCCAGCACCCCCGCCGACGTGCAGCCGAGGTCGCCGAGGAGGTGGTCGAGCAACGCCGTCTGCTCGGCGAGCGCGGGTTCGTCACGCAGCTCGCCCAGCTTCGCGCCGAGGTCCTCCCGGGAGGTGTTATCGGTGCTCGCGCCGTGGAAGACGTCCCAGACCAGCGCCGTGATCCCGCGTCCGGCCAGTTCCCCGGCCCAGGCCCGGACCTGTTCGCCGATGCCGGTGATCATCGGCAGGAGCAGCACGCCGGACGCCGACCCGCCGGCCGGGCGGGCCAGGTACGCGGAGAGGTCGCCGACACCGACCGTGGACGTCTCGATGCTCATATCCGCACGGTAGCGCCCGCGGTGTTGCATGATGATCCACCATGGCCGAGCGCACACTCGCCGAACAGCTGGGCGGCACCCTCCCCGAAGGCATCGAGGCCCTCGAAGAGCACGAGCGGCAGGACCTCGCGGACGCGCTGCGCGACGCGCGCAGGCGGCAGGCGAAAGCGCTCGCCGAAGCGGGCGAGGAAGGCCTCCGGTACGTCCCCGCGCTGCTGCGGGGCGCGGTCCGCAAGGCGGTGGGACTGTGACCGGCGAGAACTACGCGGCCGAGGCGGAGATCCTGAAGCTCGCCCGCGTCCTCGGCGTCGAGCCGGCGCGGCTCGGGTACCTCGCCCGCGTCGACCCCGGTGACCTGCGGGCTTTCCGCGAGCAGGTCACCGACACGCTGTTCGACGCGAACATCGCCGTGCTGCAGCGAATGGCACTCGCCGCGCGGCTGCTGCCCGGCGGGGTGCTCGCGAAGATCGCCGAGAAGGTGTTCGGCCCGCTGTTGTGCGCCCGCATCGCCGGGGTGGTCGACGTCGCGCGCGGGGTCGACGTCGCCAAGCGGCTGTCCCCGCGGTTCCTCGCGGAGGTCGCCGCCGAGCTCGACCCGCGGCGCGCGAGCGCGATCATCTCCCGCATTCCGCTGGACACCGTGCTGGCCGTGGCGAACGAGCTGACGCGCAAGGAGGACTGGATCACGCTGGGCCGGTTCGTCGGGCACCTGCCGGACCCGACCGTCCGGCGGGCGCTGGCGGAGATCGACGACCCGGGCCTGCTGCGGATCGCGTTCGTGCTCGACGACAAGAGCCGGATCGACCACGTCGTCGGCCTGCTGCCCGCCGACCGGCTCGGCCGGGTGATCACCGCGGCCGGGTCCGCCGAAGACCTGTGGATCCCGGCGCTGGACCTGCTGAACCACCTGGGCGACGCCCGCCGCGCGACGCTGAAGCCGCTGCTCGGCTCGCTCCCGGACGGGTTCCGCGAGCGCGCTCAGGCGACGATCAGGTAGATCCCGTAACCGATGATCGCCGCGCAGAGCGTGAAGCAGAGGACCGCACCGGCCAGCTGACCACCGCCGGAGCCGCCCGCCTCGCGGGCCGCGTCGCGCTGGGAAAGCCCGACCACCCCGAAGGAGAACAGGCTCGTCAGCACGGCGACCGAAGCCAGGGCGACGACGAAGACGAGACCGAGGGAACCCCAATCGATGTGCACGGCGCTCCTCAGGCGTTGACCGGCTGCACGCCGGGTTCGGTGACGGAGTGGGCGTTGACCGGGTTCCGCTTCGACACGAGGTAGATGGCCAGCGCGACGACGACCCCGGCCAGGCCGACCAGCACCGTGCCCCAGGTGCCGAGCGTCGAGACCTCGGCGGCGACCGCGCCGACGAGCGCGGCGGCGGGCAGCGTCAGCGCCCAGGCGAGCACCATCCGGCCGGCGACACCCCAGCGGACCTCGGCGAGCTTGCGGCCGAGCCCGGACCCGATGATGCCGCCCGAGCAGACGTGCGTGGTGGACAGCGCGAACCCGAGGTGCGCCGAGGTGAGGATGACCGCCGCGGCGCTGGTCTCGGCCGCGAAGCCCTGCGGCGTCTGGATCTCCGTGAGCTTCTTGCCCATCGTCTGGATGATCCGCCAGCCGCCCAGGTAGGTGCCGAGCGCGATGGCCGTGCCCGCGGTCAGGATCACCCACAGCGGCGGGCCGGAGTTCGGCGCCAGGGAGCCGGACGCGATCAGCGTCAGCGTGATGACGCCCATGGTCTTCTGCGCGTCGTTCGTGCCGTGCGCGAGCGACACCAGCGACGCCGACGCGATCTGGCCGGCCTTGAAGGTGCGGCCCACCGTGTCCTGCTTCGCCCGTGCGGTGATCCGGTAGACGAGGAAGGTGCCCAGTGTCGCGACGATGCCGGCGACGACCGGCGAGGCGAGCGCGGGGATGAGGACCTTCTCGACGACCTTCCCGAAGTGGACGGCGTCCGCGCCCGAAGCGATCCAGGTGGCGCCGATCAAGCCGCCGAACAGCGCGTGCGACGAGCTCGACGGCAGGCCGATCAGCCAGGTCAGCAGGTTCCACACGATCGCGCCGACCAGGCCGGCGAAGATGATCACCGGGGTCACCTTCGTGTCGTCGACGATGCCGCCCGAGATCGTCTTCGCGACCTCCACCGAGAGGAACGCGCCGACGAGGTTCAGCACCGCCGAGACGGCGACCGCGACCCGCGGCTTGAGCGCCCCGGTCGCGATGGAGGTGGCCATCGCGTTGGCCGTGTCGTGGAAGCCGTTGGTGAAGTCGAAGGCCAGCGCCGCGACGATCACCACCAGCACGATGAGTGAGAAGTCCATGGGTGGCTCTCTCTTCCGTTGCTGTCCGTCGGCAACGCTACTGACCGACGGGACGGAGTCCGATCCCGCGCGCGTGACAGCTGACTGAACTCTCGATGAACCGGGGTGGGGCCGGCCCCACCGGGAACCGGGTGGTCTGGCCCAGTGCGTGCGCCGCGCGGGCCTGCGAACGTCGACGCGAACGAGAGGGGCAGCGATGAGCAAGCCGGTCCGGGCGGTCGTGGCGACGGTGACGTCGGCGGTGGTGTTCTTCTTCGGCACGGGCCTGGATCCCGTGCCCGAACTGGCGTGGGTGGCCCCGCTGCCGATCCTGCTGCTGGCGCCCAGGGTGTCCGGAGCAAGCGCTTTCGCCTGCGCGTTCGTGGCGTATCTGGCGGGCAGTTGCGGGTCCTGGAGCTACTTCTGGCATTCGCTGGCCGTCCCGCGGCCCGCCGCGATCGCGATCCTCGGCGGCAGCGCACTGCTGTTCGCGCTGTCGGCCGTGCTGTTCCGGCTGCTCGTGCGGCGTGGTCACGGCTTGCTGGCCGCCTTCGCCGCGCCCGCGTTGTGGACCTTCGTGCTCTACGTCGTTTCGCTGGTCAACTCGACCGGTCTCATGGGCACCCTGATGACCACGCAGGCCGACCGGCCGGCCGTGCTGCGGCCGGCCGCGGTCACCGGCGGCTGGGGCGTGGAGTTCCTGGTGCTGTTCGTCCCGGCCGCCGTCGCGGCGGCGCTCGCCCCGCGGGTCCACGGCGTCGCACGCGTCACCGGGCTGGCCGCCGTCGCCGGCGCGCTGGGGGCGCTGGTCTTCTGGAGCACCCCGCCGCTCACCGGCCCATCGACGCGCGTCGCGGTGGTCGCGCCGGGCGAGAGCCGCTGGGCGGCGGACGTCGCCACCCCAGGCGGCCAGGCGCTGCTCGAGTCCTATGTGGACCAGATCGGCCGCCTGCCGGACGGCGTCCGGGCCGTCGTGCTGCCGGAGGCCGCCTTCGCGGTGGACGAGAGCAGCCGTCCGCGTCTCGTCGAGGCGTTCACGCGGGTGGCTCGCGCCCGCAACCTGGACGTCGTCACGGGAGTCCTCGACACGACTCCGGCCGGCCGGTTCAACGCGGCTCTCGCCGTTCCGCCGTCGGGCGCGCCGGTCGAGTACCACAAGTGGCACGTGGGAGCGGCGAAGAACACCGCGGCCGGCACCGGCGTCGCCCACCTGGCCGGGATCGGGCTGATGGTGTGCATGGACGTCAACTTCGCCGACCCCAGCGGCGAATACGGCAAGGCGGGCACGGGCCTGGTGCTGATCCCGGCATCGGACGAGGACGCAGACGGCTGGGAGCACAGCCGCACGGCCCTGATCCACGGCGTGGAGAACGGCTTTTCGGTGGCCTGGAGCGCGGCCCGCGGCACCCCGATGCTGGCGGACGCCCACGGCCACGTCCTGGCGGAGACCCGCACGGGCGGCCACCCGTTCTCGGTCGCGGTCGCGGACGTCCCGGCCGGCACGGGCAAGACACCGTACGCCCGCTTCGGCGACTGGTTCGCGTGGCTGTGCGGGCTGATCGCCGCAGCCGGGGTCGTCGTGGGGGCCCGCACACCGTCGTTGTCACGTGTCACAACGGATGCGTCCCAAGTCTGAGTGTTGTCTCAGCTCGCCTCCGCCGTGCTGTGACCGATCATGAGCCGTGTCACGTACTGACCAGTAACGGGAGGCGACGGAATGCGGGTCACCAACGGCGGTGTCAAGCGAACCCTGGCCGTGCTCACCGCGGCGCTCAGCTTCGGCGTCGCCGCTCCGGCGGTCGCCGAAGCGGCGCCGAGCAGCGGCTGGAACGACTGGGACTGCCGCCCGGCGACGGCGCATCCGGAACCCGTCGTCCTCGTGCACGGGCTCGGCGCGAACGACACCGTGAACTGGTCCTTCCACGCGCCGAAGATCGCCGCCCGCGGCTACTGCGTGTTTTCCCTGACCTACGGCACCGGCGTCCTCGGCCCGGCGGTCGGCGGCCTGGCGTCCATGCGGGACAGCGCCGCGGAGCTGGGCCGGTTCGTCGACCGCGTGCGGTCCGTCACCGGCGCGGCGAAGGTGGACATCGTCGGCCACTCCGAGGGCAGCACGATGCCGGCGTACTACCTGAAGTACGCCGGCGGCGCGGCGAAGGTCGCGCACTTCGTCGGGTTCGGCGCGAACTACCGCGGCACCACGCTCGGCGGCCTCGACGCACTCGCCAAGGCCCTCCTGACGTCCGTGCCCGGCCTCGGCGCGATCGTGACGACGGCGTGCGGCGCGTGCACGGAATACCTGGCACCCTCGGCGTTCCTGGACGACCTCGCCCGCGGCGGCGTCCACGTTCCCGGTCCGGCGTACACCAGCATCGTGAGCAAGTACGACGAAGTCGTGACACCGTACACGAGCGGGATCCTGAACGAGCCCGGCACGACGGACACGGTACTGCAGGACTTCTGCCCGTCCGACGCTTCGGGCCACCTGAGCCAGGCGGTGGACCCGAACGTGACCGGCCTGATCCTGCACGCCCTCGACGCGAGCTACACGCCGGCCTGCACACCGTTCACACTTCCGCTGTGAGCGGGTTCTGGCCGAGGAACCGGCGTCCGTTCCCGGCGGATTCCCGCACCGCGGCGAACCCGTAGTCGGCCATCGCGGACTCGTAGGCGGCGACGGCTTCGAGCGGTGGGGCCCCGGCCAGCGCGGAGGCCAGCACCGCACCGTCGCGCAACGCGGTGTTGGCGCCCGCGCCGCCGGCTGGGCTCATCGCGTGGATCGCGTCGCCGGCCAGCGTCACCCGCGACGGTTCCCACGGGCCGATCGGCACGCTCGTGCGGATGGGCTGCGGGAACGTCACCGGGACGTCCCAGTGCCCGACCAGCGCCGTGGCCAGCGGGTGCCAGCCCGCGAGCAGGCCGAGCGCCACCTTCTGCAGTTCACCCGGGGTCATCGCGGCGAGCTCGGCTTCGGAGTGGCCGACGACTTCCCAGCGGGCGCCGACCGAACAGGTCAGGTACGGCTCGTTGTCGCGCAGCCGCAGGTCCGGCATCAGCCGGGCGCACGCGCGGGCCACCGGCTCCGGGTAGTCGACGGGCGCGAACCCGGCCATCGTGCGGTCCGGCCCGAGCATCATGTTGAACACCGCGAACATCTCCGGGGCGAGCAGCCGCCGCGTGTCCGGGGTGAGCGGGATGCGGCCGTAGAGGTGCACGAGCCCGGCGTCGACGACCCGGGCGTGCGGCAGGCGCTGCCGCCGCACCGGGGAGTTGACCCCGTCGGCGCCCACGAGCAGGCTGCCCCGGGCGGCGGTTCCGTCGGCGAAATGCGCTGTCACGCCGTCGTCGCCGGTTTCGTAGTGCGTGAATCGCTTGCCGTAGCGGACTTCCTGGCCGTGCAGCAGGATCTGGCGCAGGGTGAAGCGGTTGACGTTGAGGTGGACGCCCTCGTCTTCCAGCCGCGTGACCAGTCGCAGCTGATCGTCGTAGACGTTCGTGTGCGGCAGCGCCCGGCCCGCGGTGGCGCGGAACAGCTCGTGCAGCTCCGGGGTCAGCACCTCGCGCAGCGCCGAATCGCCGACGCCGCCGATGTGCAGGCGGTAGCCCTGCAGCCGGGCCTCCGGCGACGGGTCCCGTTCGTAGACCTGGCAAGGAATTCCGGCCCGCCGCAGCCCCTGTGCCAGGCTCAGGCCACCCAGACCGGCACCGATGATGATCACAGACACAGCTGTCCCTTCGTCACGAGTGAGGAAGGGACGCACAGGTAGGCCCGCGTGCGCTGCCCGGACTAACCCATACCGGACTGTGTCTTCGCGCGTCCTCGCTTCCGACGTCAGCGCAAGCGCTCGCCGGCGCGCCACACCGAATTCGTCAGCGGCACCCCCGGCCGGTAAGCCAGGTGCGTCACCGAAGGCGCGTCGAGCACGTGGACGTCCGCCCGCGCGCCCGGTCGCAGCACGCCCACGTCGTCGCGGCGCAACGCCTTCGCGCCGCCCGCCGTGGCCGACCAGACCGCCTCCTCGATCGTCATGCGCATCTGCAGCACTGCCGTCGCGACGCAGAACGCCATCGACGTCGTGTACGAGCTGCCCGGGTTCGCGTTGCTGGCCAACGCGACCGTCGCACCCGCGTCGAGCAGCCGCCGGGCCGGGGCCAGTGGCTGGCGGGTCGACAGATCGCACGCCGGCAGCAGGGTCGCCACCGTGTCCGACGCCGCCAGGGCCTCGACGTCGGCGTCCGACAGGTACGTGCAGTGGTCGACGCTCGCGGCGCCCAGTTCGACCGCCAGCCGCACGCCGGGCCCCTCGCCGAGCTGGTTGCCGTGCACGCGCAGGCCCAGCCCGCGCCCGGCCGCGGCCTTCAGCACCCGCGCCGACTGGGCTTCGTCGAACGCCCCGGTTTCGCAGAAGACGTCCGCCCACCGCACGCTTCCCGCGACGGCGTCGAGCATCTCGCCACACACCAGGTCCACATAGGACTCTGCGTCCGCGCCGGGCGGGACCAGGTGCGCGCCGAGGAACGTGACCTCGTCGGCGACCGCGCCGGCGATCCGCGCCGAACGTGCTTCGTCCGCCACCGTCAGCCCGTAGCCCGTCTTGGTTTCCAGGCACGTCGTGCCCTGCCGGGCCGCTTCGCCGACGTGGCGCCGCAGGTTCGCGGCCAGCTGCTCGTCGGACGCCTCGCGCGTCGCGCCGACGGTGGTCGCGATCCCGCCCGCGGTGTAGGGCTTCCCGGCCATCCGCGCCTCGAACTCCGCCGTGCGGTCGCCGGCGAAGACCAGGTGCGTGTGGCTGTCGACCCAGCCGGGCAGCACCGCGCGGCCTTCGACGTCGACGCGTTCGTCGGCGTCCGGTGCATCGGCCGCCGGGCCCACCCAGGCCACTTTCCCGCCGTCGAGGACCAGGGCCGCGCCGGTCAGCCGGCCCAGTCCGGGGTCGTTGGTCGTGAGTTCGCCGATGCCCGTGATCAGGACTGCCACAGTGCCTCGATCTCCTTCGCCAGCAGGGTTTCCGGACGTTCCACCAGCTGGTGCACGCCGTCCCGGACGACCTCGCGGCCCGCCACGACGACGTGCCGGACGTCGGCGCCGGACGCGGCGAACACCACGCCGGACGGCTCGATCCCGGCCGTGCGCACCGAGTCCAGCGCGACCGTCACGAAGTCCGCGCCCGCCCCCTCGGCGAGCACGCCGACCTCCGGCCAGCCGACGGCGGCATGGCCGGTCCCGGCGGCGAGCAGCTCCTCGGCGGTGAACCGGCCGCGTTCCTCGCTGGCCAGCCGGTCGTCCAGCTCCAGCGCCCGGGTCTCTTCGAACGCGTCGACGACGGCGTTGCTGTCACTGCCGACGCTCAGCCGGACCCCCGCGTCCAGCAGGGCGCGCGCCGGGCCGATCCCGTCGCCGAGGTCGCGTTCGGTGGTCGGGCAGAAGCACGCCCGCGCGCCGCTCAGCCGCTCGATGTCCGACGCCGTGAGGTGCGTGGCGTGCACGGCGACCAGCCGGTCGGTCAGCACCCCGCGTTCGTCCAGCAGCTCGGTCGGCGTGCGGCCGTAGGCGGCCTGGCACTGCTCGTTCTCGGCCCGCTGTTCCGAGAGGTGGACGTGCACGACGCGCGCACTGTCCACAAGAGACAGCTGGTCGGCCGGGACCGCGCGCACGGAATGGATCGCCGCGCCGACGCGGAACAGCTCGTCTTCCTTCAGGGCGGCCACCCGCGACGTCCACGCCGACGCCGAACCGTCGGAGAACCGCCGCTGCACCTCGTCCGGCTCGGCCCCGATGCCGCCCGCCAGGTAGCAGGTGTCCAGCAGGGTCAGCCGGATCCCGGCGTCCGCGGCGGCCTGCCGCAGCGCCTCACCCATCGCGTTCGGGTCCGCGTACGGCTTCCCGCCGGGCGCGTGGTGCAGGTAGTGGAACTCCCCGACGCTCGTGTACCCGCCGAGGACCATCTCGGCGTAGACCCCGCGCGCCAGCCGGTAGTACGTGCCGGGGTCGAGCCGGGACGCGAGCGCGTACATCCGCTCGCGCCACGTCCAGAACGTCCCGCGCTCGTGGTGCGTACGGCCTCGCAGCGCCCGGTGGAAGGCGTGCGAGTGCCCGTTCGCGAACCCGGGCAGCGTCAGTCCGCCGAGCACCGTGCCCGCGCGCGGCGCGTCGGCCGTCACCGAGACGATCCGGCCGCCGTCGACGTCGATCCGGACGCCGGACGCGATCCCGTCCGGTAGCCAAGCCTGTTCGCACCAGAAGATCATCGCGCCAGCCGTTCCAGCACCGTCGCCAGCGCCGCCGCACCGGCCTCGACGTCGTCGGCCTCGGCGAACTCCTCCGGCGAGTGGCTGATCCCGGTCGGGTTGCGCACGTACAGCATCCCGGCCGGGACGAACCCGGCGAGGATCGCGGCGTCGTGGCCCGCGCCGGTCGGCAGCTCCGGCGGCCCGCCGAGCCAGCCGCCCAGGTCGCGACGCAACGCGTCGTCGAACACGACGTCGTCCGAATAGGACTCCCGGGTCACCGTGACGCGGCAGCCTTCCTCCGCCGCGGCGGCTTCCGCGGCACGCGCGATCTCCTCGACCAGCTCCGGGGTCGCCGTGCCGGGCACCCGCGCGTCGAGCCACAGGTCCACAGTGGACGCGATGACGTTGGTGCCGCCCGGCGTCGGCACGAGCCGTCCGACGGTCGCGCGCGCGTCCGCCACCCGCGCGGCCAGCCGCCGGACGGCGGTGACCGTCGCGGCGGCGGGCAGCATCGGGTCGGCCCGGTCGGCCAGCAGCGTCGCCCCGGCGTGGTTTCCCTGGCCGGTGAAGGAGAACCGCCAGCGTCCGTGGGCGATCACCGTGCTGCCGACGGCGACCGGCGAGCCGAGGTCGATCAGCCCGCGCCCCTGCTCGACGTGCAGCTCCAGGAACTTCCCGATCCGCCCGAGCCGCTCGGGATCGGCACCGAGCCGCTCGGGGTCGAACCCGGACTTGGCGGCGGCCTCGGCGAACGTCACGCCGTCGGCGTCCCGCAGCCCGCGTGCCTTGCCGGCGTCGATCGTGCCGGTGAGCAGCCGCGAGCCGAGGCACGGGACGCCGAACCGGCCGCCCTCCTCCTCGGTGAACACGACGACGGCGAACGGCTTGCCCGGCCGGAATCCCCGAGCCCGCAACGCTTCCACGGCGGCGAGCGCGCTGGCCACGCCGAGCGGGCCGTCGAAGGCGCCGCCGCCGGGTACCGAGTCGAGATGGCTGCCGGTGACGACGGCGTCCGGGCCCGGCGGCCCCCACCAGGCCCAGATGTTGCCGTTGTGGTCGGTGTCGACGTCCAGCCCGAGACCCAGCGCGCGCTCGGCGAACCACGCGCGCAGGTCGTGCTCGGGCGCGTCGAACGCGTGCCGCGAGTAGCCGCCGCGTTTCGGGTCGCGCCCGACGTCGCCGATCTCGGCCAGCAGCCCGGAGGCGCTCACGCGCCCTCCCGCATCGGCACCCGCACCCCACGTTCGTCGGCTACCTCGGCCGCGCGGTCGTAGCCGGCGTCGACGTGCCGGATGACGCCCATGCCCGGGTCGTTGGTCAGCACGCGCTCCAGCTTCTGCGCGGCCAGCTCGGTTCCGTCGGCGACGCTGACCTGCCCGGCGTGGATGGACCGGCCCATGCCGACGCCGCCGCCGTGGTGGATCGACACCCAGCTGGCGCCGGACGACGTGTTGACCAGCGCGTTGAGCAGCGGCCAGTCGGCGATCGCGTCGGAGCCGTCGGCCATGCCCTCGGTCTCCCGGTACGGCGAGGCGACGCTGCCGGAGTCGAGGTGGTCGCGGCCGATGACGACCGGGGCCTTCAGCTCGCCACTGGCCACCATCTCGTTGAACCGCAGGCCCGCGAGGTGCCGCTCGCCGTAGCCGAGCCAGCAGATCCGCGCGGGCAAGCCCTGGAACGCCACGCGCTCCCCTGCCATCCGGATCCAGCGGGCCAGGGATTCGTTCTCCGGGAACAGCTCCAGCATCGCGCGGTCGGTGGCGGCGATGTCCTCGGGGTCACCGGAGAGCGCGGCCCACCGGAACGGGCCGTTGCCCTCGCAGAACAGCGGGCGGATGTAGGCGGGCACGAAACCGGGGAAGTCGAACGCGCGCTCGCAGCCGCCGAGCTTGGCCTCGCCGCGCAGGGAGTTGCCGTAGTCGAACACCTCGGCGCCCTTGTCCAGGAAGCCGAGCATGGCGTCGACGTGGTCGGCCATCGACTCGCGCGAACGGTCGGTGAACTCGTCGGGTTTCTTGGCCGCGTAGTCGTGCCAGTCGTCGACGCTGACGCCCTTGGGCAGGTACGAAAGCGGGTCGTGTGCGGACGTCTGGTCGGTGACGATGTCGACCTCGACGCCGCGGCGCAGCAGTTCCGGAAGCACCTCGGCGGCGTTGCCGACGACACCGACCGACAGCGGCCGCTTCTCCTGCTTCGCCTTGGTGACGCGGGCGATGGCATCGTCGAGATCGTCGGCCACCTCGTCGAGGTAGCGGGTCTCGACGCGGCGGTGCGCGCGCTGCGGGTCGCACTCGATCACCAGGGCGACGCCGTCGTTCATGGTCACCGCGAGAGGCTGCGCGCCCCCCATGCCGCCGAGGCCCGCGGTGACGGTGAGGGTCCCGCGCAGGGTCCCGCCGAACTTCTTCTTCGCGACCGCGGCGAACGTCTCGTACGTGCCCTGCAGGATGCCCTGGGTGCCGATGTAGATCCACGACCCGGCGGTCATCTGCCCGTACATCGTCAGGCCCTGCTGCTCGAGCCGGCGGAACTCCGGCCAGGTCGCCCAGTCGCCGACCAGGTTCGAGTTGGCGATGAGCACGCGCGGCGCCCACTCGTGCGTGCGGAACACGCCGACCGGCTTGCCGGACTGGACGAGCAGCGTCTCGTCGGTGTCCAAAGTGGTCAGTTCGCGGGTGATGGCGTCGAAGCTGGCCCAGTTGCGGGCGGCCTTGCCGGTGCCACCGTAGACGACGAGGTCCTCGGGCCGCTCGGCGACCTCGGGGTCGAGGTTGTTGTGGAACATCCGCAGCGCGGCTTCGGTCTGCCACGACTTGGCGGTGAGCTGGGTGCCACGGGCGGCACGGACGACACGGGACATGCTCAGACCTCCAGACGGGCGGCGTCGAGGACGGCGCCGGAGCGGACGAGTTCTTCGGCGGCCGCGATCTCGGGCGCCAGGTGGCGGTCGGGGCCGGGACCCGCGACCTTCGTGCGGAGCAGGTCCCGGACCCGGCCGGTGACCGGCGACGGCTCCAGCGGCGCGCGGAAGTCCAGCGCACGGGCCGCGGTCAGCAGCTCGACGGCCAGGACCGTGGTCAGGCCGTCGACGGCCTTGCGCAGCTTCCGCGCGGCCGACCAGCCCATGGAGACGTGGTCCTCCTGCATGGCGCTGCTCGGGATGGAGTCGACGGACGCGGGCACGGCGAGCCGTTTCAGCTCGCTGACCACGGCGGCCTGCGTGTACTGGGCGATCATGTGGCCGGAGTCGACACCGGGGTCGTCGGCGAGGAACGGCGGCAGGCCGTGCGAGCGCGCCTTGTCGAGCATCCGGTCGGTCCGCCGCTCGGCGATGCTGGCGACGTCGGCGATCGGGATGGCCAGGAAGTCGAGGACGTACGCGACCGGCGCGCCGTGGAAGTTGCCGTTCGACTCGACGCGGCCGTCGGCGAGGACGACCGGATTGTCCACAGCGGACATCAGCTCCCGCTCGCCGACCAGCTCCGCGTGGGTGAGGCTGTCACGTGCGGCGCCGTGCACTTGCGGGGCGCAGCGCAGCGAGTAGGCGTCCTGGACGCGGTTGCAGTCCGGGCCGCGGTGGCTCTCGACGATCTTCGAGCCCTGCAGCGCCTGCCACATCCGGGCGGCGCTCAGCGCCTGGCCGGGGTGCGGGCGCAGGGCCTGCAGGTCGGCGGCGAACGCCCGGTCGGTGCCGAGCAGCGCCTCGACGCTCATCGCGGCGGTGATGTCGGCGACGTCGAAGAGCCGGTGCAGGTCGGCGGCGGCGAGCAGGAGCATGCCGAGCATGCCGTCGGTGCCGTTGGTGAGCGCGAGGCCCTCCTTTTCGGCGAGGACGACCGGCTCGATCCCGGCGTGCTTCAGCGCTTCTTCCGCTTTCATCACATCGCCGCGGTACGTCACTTCGCCCTCGCCCATGAGCGCGAGCGCGACGGCGGCCAGGGGTGCGAGGTCGCCGGAGCAGCCGAGCGAGCCGTACTCGTGGACGATCGGCGTGATGTCGGCGTTGAGCAGGGCCGCAAGCGTTTGCGCGGTGCCCGGGCGGACGCCGGTGTAGCCGCTGGCGAGGGTCCGCAGCCGCAGCAGCATGAGCGCGCGGACGACCTCGGCCTCGACGGCGGGCCCGGCCCCGGCGGCGTGCGAGCGGATGAGGCTGCGCTGCAGCGCGGTCCGGCTCTCGACGGGGATGTGACGGGTGGCGAGCGCGCCGAAGCCGGTGGAGACACCGTAGGTGGGCGTGACGGCGTGGGCGAGGTTCTCGATGTGCTGGCGGGTGGCGGCGAGGTTCTTCTCGGCGGCATCCGTGAGCCCGACGGGCGCGTGCCCACGGACGACGTCGACGACCTGGGCGGCGGTCAGCGGTTCGGAGCCCAGGAGCACAGTTTCCGGCATGGGCCCATTGGACAACGTCCTTCCCGCTGGTGGGATGCCCCGTGGAGTGGTTCCGTCTGGCATCCCAGACACACGAGCTACCCTGACCCCAAGCGCCCCAATGTGGCCTTCGGTGCGTCAGACGCAACCAAGGCGGCCTTCGGTGCGCCAGACGCAACCAAGGCCGCCTTGGGGCGCTCGGGCCGGGAGGTGAGCCATGGGTGAGAGCAGCGAAGTTCCGGCGCTGCGGCGCGGCCTGGCCGTGCTCCGCCTGCTCGCCACTCGGCCGGGTCCGGTGACCGCCGCGGCGATCGCGCGCGAAGCCGGGCTCCCCCGCTCGACCACCTACCACCTGCTCAACGAGCTGGCCGCCGCCGGTTTCGTCGTCCACCTGCCCGCCGAACGCCGCTACGGCCTCGGCATCGCCGCCTTCGAGCTGGGCTCGGCCTACCTGCGCCACGACCCCCTCGAACGCCTCGCCGGCCCGCTGCTGCGCAAGCTCGTCGACCGCGTCGGGCACACCGCGCACCTGGGCGTCCTGCACGGCAATGAGTCGCTCTACCTCATCAAGGAACGCCCGGCCCGCCCGGAAACCCTCGTGACGGAGGTCGGCGTCCGGCTGCCCGCCCAGCTCACCGCGTCCGGCCGCGCCATCCTCCGGCACCTGCCCGCGCCGCACGTGCGGGCACTGTTCCCGTCGGCGGCCGCGTTCGTCCTCCGCACCGGACGCGGCCCGCGCACGCTCGCCGAGCTGCGCCGGACGCTCACCGCCGAGCGCCGGCTCGGCTGGTCGGTCGAGGACGGCCACGTGACGGCGGGCTTCGCGTCGGTGGCGGCCGCGGTGTTCGACCACGGCGCACGTCCGATGGCGGCGATCAGCGTGACCCTGCGCCACCACTGCGCGGCCGAGCCGTGCGAGGAGACGTGGCCGGAGCTGGCCGCCGAGGTGGCCGCGACGGCGGCCGAGCTGACCAGCCGGATCGGCGGCCACCCGGGCTGACGGACTGGTGCGATCGGGGCAACTGTCACCGAACGGCTCGATTCCGCTGCGCTGGGTTATTACCGTGACTGAACAGCGGTTCGAGGGGCACCGGCGAGTGGGGGCGCGAGGGGAAGGCGCCGGCGGATGGACGACGCACAGGTGACGAGGGTCGGTTTCGGCGCGGTCCTGGCCGTGCCCGAGTTCCGGGCGATGTGGCTGGCCGAGCTGCTGTCCATCTGCGGTGACCAGCTCGCCCGCGTGGCGCTCGCGGTCCTCGTCTACCAGCGCACTTCGTCGGCAGCCCTGACCGGCCTGACCTACGCCCTGACGTACGTGCCGTCACTGCTCGGCGGGATCCTGCTGGCCGGCGCGGGCGACCGGTGGCCGCGGCGGGACGTGATGGTCGCCGCCGACGTGGCCCGGGCGGCGCTGGTGGCCGTCATCGCGATCCCCGGCGTCCCGCTGTGGGTGCTGTGCGTGCTGGTCGCGGTGATGACGGCGCTGGGCGGGCCGTTCAAGGCGGCGCAGCAGGCGCTGCTGCCGACGGTCCTCGAAGGCGAGCAGTACCTGGTCGGGATGGCTCTGCGCAACGTGACCATCCAGGCGGCGCAGCTGGCCGGGTTCGCCGGCGGCGGCCTGCTGATCGCGGCGCTGGCACCGTCCGCGGCACTGGCGCTGGACGCGGCGACGTTCGTGCTCTCGGCGGTGCTGCTGGTCGCCGGGGTCCGGCGGCGCGCGGCGGTCGCGCAGGCGGTGCGTCCCGCCTGGCTGTCGACGACCGGCGCGGGCATCCGGTTGATCTGGCGCGATCCGGCGTTGCGGACGTTGGTGGCGCTCAACTGGCTGGCCGGCTTCTACGTCGTGCCGGAGGCGCTGGCCGCGCCGTACGCGGCGGGGATCGGCGCGGGCGCGACGCTGGTGGGATTGCTGATGGCGGCCGACCCGGCGGGCAGCGTGCTCGGCGGCGTCGTGTTCGGCAAGTGGATCCCGGAGGACGCGCAGGTGCGCGTGCTCGGGCTGCTCGGGATCGCGGCGGGGCTGCCGCTGGTGGTGTTCGTGGTCCGGCCGGGGCTGGTGCCGTCGGTGCTGCTGCTGGCGGCGTCCGGGCTGCTGGCCACGGGGTACAACATCACTGGCACGGTGTCGTTCATGCGCCGGGTGCCGGACGAGCACCGCGCGCAGTGCGCGGGCGTGAACTCGGCGGGGCTGATCACGGTGCAGGGCATCGGGGCGGCCGCGGCGGGCGCGCTGGCCGACGTGGTGAGCCCGGCGCACGCCATCGCCGTGGCCGGAGCGGCGGGTGCCGCGGTGGCCGTGCCGATCGCGAGGGCGTGGCGCCGGGTCGGTTTGGAGGAACGATGACCTCAGTTGTCGCGTCCGCACATGGCGCGCCTCCCTTCACGGCCTCGGGCCGGACCGGCTCCGTCACCGGCCGGACACCATGAGTATGCGGACCGGTGCCGCCGATCCGCGCGGTGTGCCACGCTTTCGTGACGTCCTCGTGGCTCCACGGCGCTGGGCGCTGTGGCACCAGGGTCCGCGGGTGATTGTGTACTGCCTCCTGAGCGAGGCGGCCGCGGTGGTCTTCACGCTGCGCCCGTACCCGGTCGCGGTGGACCGGCGGACGGCGGTGACCCTGGTGGTGCTGCTGGTTCTCGGCGTCGTCCAGTCGGAGACGGGCCGCCGGGTGGAGCGGATCCGCCGCCGGGTCTCGGGAACGCCGCACATCAACATGACGTCGGTCTGGACGTTCGCGGGAGTGTTGTTGCTGCCGCCGGTGCTGCTGGCGGTGCTGGTGGGCGGCCTGTACGGGCACCTGGCGGTCCGCAGCTGGTACCGCCTGCAGCGCGTGCCGGCGTCGCGGACGGTCAGCAACGCGGCGATCATCCTGCTTTCGTGTTACGCGGCCCAGGCGGTCCTGCGCGTTTCGGGCGCTGCGGACGTCCGCTCGGCACTGACCCGCGGCTGGGCCGGGACGTTCGCGATCACGGCGGCGGGAGCGACGTTCTTCGTGGTGAACGCCCTGCTCGTGTTGCCGGCCCGCCGCGAGATCGGCCGGACGGCCGAGGCGTTGTTCGGCACCTGGTCGGACAACGGCCTGGAGGTGGCGACGCTCTGCCTGGGCGCGTTCAACGCGGTGGCCATGGCGACGTTGCCGGGCCTGGTGGTGCTGGTGTTGCCGCCGTTGCTGTTGCTGCACCGGACGGTGCTGGTGAAGCAGCTGGAGGTGGCGGCGCACCGCGACGAGAAGACTGGCCTGTACAACACGAGCGGCTGGCACGCGGTGGCGGAGCGGACGCTGGCGGCCGCGGCGCGCCAGCGTTCGACGTTCGGGTTGCTGATGCTGGACCTGGACCACTTCAAGCAGGTGAACGACACGTACGGCCACCTGGCGGGTGACGCGGTGCTGCGCGCGGTGGCGGAGTCGATCATCGGAGCGGTCCGCGGCCGGGGCGACGCGGTGGGCCGGTTCGGCGGCGAGGAGTTCGTGGTGCTGCTGCCGGGCATCGCGCACCCGGACATCGGCGCGGTGGCGGAGCGCATCCGCCGGGCGATCAGCGCGTTGACGGTCCAGGCGGGGCAGTTGTCGATCACGGGCCTGTCGACGTCGATCGGCATGGCGGTGTATCCGCAGGCGGGAACGACGTTGCAGCGCTTACTGGACGCGGCGGATACGGCGCTGTATCACGCGAAGGCGACCGGCCGGAACAAGGTGGTCCACGTGGCGGACGTGGGCTGATCAGGCGGTCTTGTGCCGCCGCCCGGCATCGAGCCCGAGCATGGCCAGCAGCTCGGCGCACTCGCGCCCGTCGATGGAGTGACCGGCAACGGTGATGACGGCCCGATCGTTCTGTTCGGCGAGCCGAACGGCCTCTTCGGCCCGGATGACCCCCATCCGGCTGTCTTCGTCGTTGGCGGTGGAGCTGCCGTTGTGCCGGGCCCAGGTCATCTGGCCACCTGCTTCCGACCCCACGGGTGCGGGGCCATGGTCGGGCCTCAAGCATGACACTCACGAAAACTTCACCCACAAGTGGGGGCGTTGTGGCGCGGTCGAGATGCCGGTTTGGTGGCTTTCGGGTCCGTCGGCTCCGCTGGGACAGCGGTCACGCGAGGCCGGGAGCGGCCCCGAGGAGAGCGGCGCGATGCCGGGGGGCGGCGAAGCCCGCGAGGGTGGTCCCCGAGGCGAGGCCCGTGGGGGCAGGCCTCGGGTGCGAGCCCGCAGGGCAAGTCCCCGAGCCCCCAAAACACCCAATAACGAAGAGAAGACCCATGCCCGAAGGGGCATGGGCCTTCTCGAAGTGGAGGTGCCGGGAATTGAACCCGGGTCCTCTGGCGCCTCGACAGGGCTTCTCCGTGCGCAGTCCGCTACGTCTCTACTCGGCTCCCTCAGTCACGCGAACAAGCTGAGGTGACGAGCCCAGCCACTGTTTGCTTCACGGCTGTTCCCCGTGGCCGGGACAACCGCTGAGCCTCCTAGCTGATGCCGGTACCCGGGCCGGAGGCGAACCCGGGCCGACAGAGACGCACTCGCTCAGGCGGCGAGGGCGTACTCGCGCTGACTGGAGTCGGCGCTTATTTGGTTGCGATGACGCTTAACGGTGGTCTCTCGCCTGCACCGGCACGCTTCCCCTGACTCAACGTCCAAAGTCGAAACCGTTCACCCCCTTGGTGGGACTACAACCTGTCCATCATAACGCGCCGCGCGACTGCTTTAGTCCCCTGGTAGGGCCAGCCCTACCGCCGGGATGCCCGTGCGCACCATGTCCGGCGCGCCGCCGGGCGACGATCCTGGACTCCGGCAGAAGGGAGCCGGTCATGGTGCGCGAGAGGCGGGATCCGCCGTTCGGTGGTTCGGTGGTGTTCCTGCTGATGAACCTGCCGCTGGGGGTGGTGGCGTTCGGGTTGCTGACGGCGTTCACGGCGGCCGGGGTGGGGACCGCGGTCGTCTGGGTGGGGGTGGGCCTGCTCGCCGTCGTCGTCCTCGCGGTGCGCGGGGGCGCCCGGCTGGAGCGCGCCCGCGTCTACGCGCTGCTGGACCGGTACATCGATCTGCCGTACCTGCCGTTGCCGGCCGGGCCTCAGTCGCTCCGGTGGAAGGGACGGCTGAAGGATCCGTCGACGTGGCGGGACCTCGCCTACTTCTTCCTCCTGTTCCCGCTGGGCCTGGTGGAGTTCGTCCTGGTGACGGTGTTCTGGTCGACGAGCCTGGCGCTGGCCGGGCTGCCGATCTACTTCCGGTGGCTGCCGGACGGCGCGTACTACTTCCCGGCGGAGGACCTGCGGTGGCTGACCGTGGATTCGACGGTGGAAGCGCTACCGTGGGCAGCGCTGGGGGTGCTGTTCATCGCGTTGTCGGTGGCGTTGACGAAGGCGCTCGCGGGGATGCACGCCCGGCTGGCGAACGCGCTGCTGGGGACGACGGTGGCCCAGCGCCGTCGGATGGAGCGCTGGTGGGAAGACGCGGAAGAGAAGAACCTGGTGGCGGGATGACGGAGGCGCAGCAGCCGGAGCACCCGCGGCCGCATCCGGCTCGCACGATCGTGTACATGATCACCGGGTTCGTCTTCCGGCTCGTGCAGTTCGTGCTGATCGTGGTCGGGATCGCGGCCGGGGTCGGCACGGCGGTGGTGTGGGTCGGGTTCCCGATCCTGCTGGCGACGACGAGCTTCGTCCGCTGGTCGGGTGACCGCGAGCGGAAGTGGCTGGGGACGATGCTGCGGGTGCCGCTGCCGCCGGTGGAGCGGCGCCCGTACGACGGCGAGCCGCTGCTGCGCCGCTGGCTGGTGCGGCTGAGCGACCCGACGACGTGGCGGGACCTGGCGTACTTCATGGCGGCGTTCCCGCTGGCGTGCGCGGAGCTCGGCATCGCGATCGCGTCGATCGTGCTGCTGCCGATGGCGATCTGGGTGACGCCGTGGCTGGGCTGGCTGCACGGCGAGCTGGGCATCGCCCTGCTGGGCCCGAACCGCACGAAGCGGCTGGAGCAGAAGGCCGAGCGGCTGCAGGCTTCGCGGGCTCGCGGCGTCGACGCGGCGGAGGCGGAACGGCGCCGCATCGAGCGTGACCTGCACGACGGCGCGCAGCAGCGGCTGGTGGCCGTCGCGATGAGCCTCGGGCGGGCGAAGTCGAAGTTCGACCAGGACCCGGACATGGTGCGGGAGCTGATCGACGAGGCGCACTCGGACGCGAAGCTCGCCGTGTCGGAGCTGCGTGACCTGGCACGCGGCATCTACCCCGCGGTGCTCGGCGACCGCGGGCTGGACGCGGCGCTCTCGGCGCAGGCGGCGAAGTCGCCGATCCCGGTGGACGTGCAGGTCGACGTCGAACCGCGCCCACCGGCGGCGGTGGAGACGACGGCGTACTTCATCGTCGGCGAGACGCTGACGAACATCGCGAAGCACTCCGGAGCGACCGAAGCGGGCGTGAAGGTGTGGCGGACCGACGACCACGTCGTCGTCGAGATCACCGACAACGGCCACGGCGGCGCCGAGGTGCGCCCCGGCGGTGGGCTGGCCGGCCTGGCCGACCGCGCCGCGACGATCGACGGCGTCATCACGGTGGTCAGCCCGGTGGGCGGACCGACGGTGATCCGGGCTGACCTGCCCTGCCAGTGGTGAATAGGCTGGACCCCGTTCAGCTGAGAACCTGGGGGCCGGATGCGGGTAGTCATCGCCGAGGACGCCGTGCTGCTGCGGGCCGGGGTGACCCGCCTGCTCGCCGACGAGGGCATCGAGACGGTCGCGGCCGTCGACAACGGCGACGACCTGCTGGGCGCGGTCAAGGAACATCGCCCGGACCTGGCGATCGTCGACGTCCGGATGCCACCGACGTTCACCGACGAAGGCCTGCGCGCGGCGCTGGCGGCACGCAAGGAAGTGACGGGGCTGCCGGTGCTGGTGCTGTCGCAGTACGTCGAGGAGTCGTACGCGGTGGAGCTGCTGTCGGGCGGCGCGGGCGGGGTCGGCTACCTGCTGAAGGAGCGCGTGGCGGACGTCGACGAGTTCCTGGACGCGGTCCGCCGGGTGGCCAACGGCGGCACGGCGATCGACCCGGACGTGATCGCCCAGCTGATGGCCCGCGGCCGGCGCAACCCGCTGGACGCGCTGACCGCCCGCGAGTCGGAGGTGCTGGGGCTGATGGCCCAGGGCCTGTCGAACACGGCGATCGCGAACTCCCTGGTCGTCTCGCACGGCGCGGTGGAGAAGCACATCGGCAACATCTTCTCGAAGCTCGGGCTCGAGGCCAGCGCGGAGGAACACCGCCGGGTGCGCGCGGTGCTGACCTACCTCGGCCGTTAGCGAGAACGGACGGTCACCGGAAGTCCCGTAAGGTGGACATAGGGTCACCCGTTCCGCGGGCGGCACCCCGTGCACCGCTCACCTACCATGAGCGGACCCGTCGGAGAGGAGCGCGCAGATGACCGACGAGACCCGCTGCGTCCGCTTCTTCGGTGGCCCGCTCGACGGCCGCGTCCAGGAACTCGGGGACGCCGAGCCCGTGCCCGGCACCGTCATCCGGCACATCCACCTGCACGGCGGCCCGAAGATCGAGACCCGCTACGAGCTCGGGCTCACCGAGCACGGCTGGGAGTACCGGGTCGCCGCGGCGCAGCACGAACCCGAGCCGGACGGGCTGAGGTAGGGAGAACCCCCGCATCCGGCGGGGGTGAACAGGACCCCGAAGACGCCGGTCAGCACCGCTGTTCCGGCCGCTCGAAGCGGCCAAGCTCGACAGCATGCAAACGAGCCGGGACCGCTTCCTCGACGTCGTCCGGGCGGGGGCCATCCTCGCCGTCATCGCCCAGCACTGGGTCATGCCGGTGCTGTCCTATTCCGACGGTCACCTCGCCACCGGCAACGCCCTCGCGACCCCGGGCTGGTGGGTCGTCACCTGGCTGTCCCAGGTCATGCCGCTGGTCTTCTTCGCCGGCGGCGCCGCCAACCTGATCTCCTTCCGTCGCGCGGAATCCCCGCAGCGGTGGCTCGGCGCGCGCCTCAAGCGGCTCATGCTGCCCGTGCTGCCGCTGCTGGCCGTCTGGCTCGTCATCCCGGACTTCCTGCGCGGCCTCGGCGTGCCGCCGCAGCCGCTACAGGTCGGCAGCGCGATCGCCGCGCAGCTGCTGTGGTTCCTGGCGGTGTACGTCCTGGTCGTGCTGCTCACGCCGCTGATGGTCGCCGCGCACCGGCGCTGGGGCCTGAAGGTGCCGCTGGTCATGGCCGCGGCGGGCGTGCTCGTCGACGTCGCCCGCTTCAACGACTTCGGCTACATCGGATACGCCAACGCGATCTTCGTCTGGGTCGCCGTCCACCAGCTCGGCTTCCACTACGTCGAAGGCCGGCTCGGCGCGCTCACCCGCCGCGGCGCGCTCACGTTGTCGGCCGCCGGTTTCGGCGTAACGGCGTCGCTGGTCGCGTTCGGCCCGTACCCGGCCAGCATGATCGGCATGCCGGGTGCGCCGGTGTCGAACATGAGCCCGCCGACCGTGCTGCTGGCCTTCCTCGCCGTCGGCCAGATCGGCCTGCTGCTCGCCTTCCGCCCACAGCTGAACGCGCTCGCCGAGCGTCCCGGCGCCGGCCGCGTCCTGAGCTGGCTGGGCGCGCGGTTCATGAGCGTCTACCTGTGGCACATGCCGGCGCTGATCGTGGTCGCGGGCGTGACGGTCTACGGCCTCGGCTACGAGACGCCCGAGCCGGGCACGCTGCTCTGGCTGGTCATGGCGCCCGCGTGGTTCGCGGTGTGCGGGCTGGTGCTGCTGGGCCTGCTGCGGCTGTTCGCGCAGTTCGAGATGCAGCGGGACGCGGGTGTCGTGACGGCGAAGGTCCCGCAGCTGGTCGTGGCGGCCCTGATGATCTCGGGTGGCCTGCTCGGCCTGGCCGCGCACGGGTTCGCGCCGCTGTCGGACGGCATCGGGCACGGCCCGGTGCCGTGGATCGTCCTCGCGACGGCCGGGTTCCTGCTGGCGGGCAAGCCGGTCCCGGTGGTCGACCTGCTGGGCCGCGCGGTGGTCGTGAGCGAACGGGCCGCGCTCAAGCGCTGAGCAGCCGCAGCGGGGTGTCGTGCAGGACGGCCCGCAGGAACGGCTCCCCCAGGCGATCGTCGGCCGCCCAGCCGGCGATCGCCTGCAGCTGCGTCGCGTAGGAGTACGGGATGTTGGGGAAGTCCGTGCCCAGCACCACCCGGTCGGCGAACGCGGCCAGCCGCGCCGTCCAGTCCGGCGGCAGCGGCGACATCTTCTCCGCGAACGGGACGCCGACCATCGTCGTGTCCAGGTGCACCCGGGGGTACTTCGCCAGCAGGTCGAACGCGGCGCCGAACTCGGGCATCGCGGCGTGCGCGAGCACGGCCGTCAGGTCCGGGTATCGCGCCAGCACCTCTTCGAACACCGACAACCCGGTGAAGTCGCCCCGCAACGGACCGTGTCCACAGTGGACGACGACCGGCACGCCGGCGTCGGCCAGCGCGCCCCACACCGGCTTCAGCAGCTCGTCCCGCGGGTCGTACGCGCCGACCTGCACGTGCGCCTTGAACACCCGGGCGCCCGCCCGCAGCGCACCGTCCACAGCGGACCCGGCGCCCGGTTCGGGGTAGAACGTCCCGGTCGGGACGGCGTCCGGAACCCGCGAAGCGAACTCGAGCGCCCAGTCCGTCAGCCACTGCGCCATGCCTGGCTTGTGCGGGTAGACCAGCGGCGCGAAGCGCGTCACACCCAGCGCCCGCAGTGTCTCCAGACGCTCCTCTTCGGACGTCCGGTAGTGCACCGGCCACTCGGTGCCGTAGTGCGTCGACGCCTGGTCGAAGTACGCCCAGACCTTGTCCATCACCGGTTTCGGCAGGAAGTGGACGTGCAGGTCGACCAGGCCGGGGAGGCCGAGCGACGCGGTCCAGCGCGCGACGTCGCTGTCGGAGGCCGGACCGTGGCTCACTCCGTGAACCGGCCTTTCAGCGCCCGGCCCATCGCCTTGCTGATGTCGCGCTGCGCGTCCCGCTTGGCCAGCGCCTGCCGCTTGTCGTAGGCCTTCTTACCGCGGGCGAGCGCGATCTCGACCTTGACCTTGCCGTCCTTGAAGTACATCGACAGCGGCACCAGGGAGAGCCCGCTCTCCTTGGTCTTGCCGATGAGCTTCTCGATCTCCCGCCGGTGCAGCAGCAGCTTCCGGGTGCGCCGCGGCATGTGGTTGGTCCACGTGCCCTGCGTGTACTCCGGGATGTGCACGTTGCGCAGCCACACTTCACCGTCGTCGACCGTCGCGAACGCGTCCGCCAGGGACGCCTTGCCCTCGCGCAGGCTCTTGACCTCGGTGCCGACGAGCACGAGACCGCACTCGTAGGTGTCGAGGATGGCGTAGTCGTGCCGCGCCTTGCGGTTCGACACGATCACCTTCTGGCCACGTTCCTTGGGCATACGACCACTCTACGTGATTCTCGAAACGGCGAGCAGCTGATTAAACGCTAGTGCCGGACGTACAGGCGCAGCGTGACGTACCCGGTGATGGCGGAGATCACCACGGACACCGCCAGCAGGATCGGCGCGACCGGGAACAGCAGCTCCAGCATGGTGATCTTCGGGAACACGTCCCCGGTGAACACCGAGTCGAGGAAGCCGGCCTTCGTGACGATCAGCATGATGATCCCGAGGACCGCACCGACCACGCCGGCGACCACCGCCTCCAGGAGGAACGGCAGCTGCGTGTACCACCGCGTGGCGCCGACCAGCCGCATGATGCCGACCTCGGTGCGCCGGGTGAACGCCGACACCTGGATCGTGTTCGCGATCAGCAGCAGCGCGGCGATGGCCATGATGAGCGCGGCGCCGAAGGCCATGTTGCGGACACCGTTGAAGGCGTTGAACACGCGGTCGAGGAACTTCTTCTGGTCGTCGACCTTCCGCACGCCGGGTTTGGTCGCGTACTCCTGCACGATCGCGTCGCTGCGGTCCGGGTCCTTCAGCTTCACGTGCAGCGACGCGGGCAGCGATTCCGGCCCGGTCAGCTGGATGAGCTCCGGCTGGCTCTCGAAGATCTTCTTGAACCGCTCGAAGGCCTGGTCGCGGTTCTCGAACACGACCGACTCGACACCGTTGTTGCTCTGCAGCGAGGTCCGCAGCGACTGGCACAGCGACTGCGTGCAGTTCTTGTCGGTCGCGCTGATGTCGTCGGTGAGGTAGACCGAAACCTCGACGTCGGCGAGGAAGTTGGCCTTCATCTTGTCGATCGTCCGCACGGCGAGGAGGCCGCCGCCGAGCATGGCGAGCGACACGGCCGTGGTCAGCATCATCGCGATGGTCATCGTGACGTTCCGGCGCAGGCCGGTGACTACCTCACTGAAGACGAAACTGGCGCGCATGTCGGGGTCGAGTCCTTGGGGTCGGGGTGGTCGTGCGGGGCGGGGAGGTCAGCGACCGATGCCGTAGACGCCGCGGGCGTCGTCGCGGATCACCCGGCCGAGCTGCAGCTCGACGACTCGGCGCCGCATGGAGTCCACGATGGAGTGATCGTGGGTGGCCATCAGGACGGTCGTACCGGTGCGGTTGATCCGCTCCAGCAGCAGCATGATGTCCTGGCTCGTGTCGGGGTCCAGGTTCCCGGTCGGCTCGTCGGCCAGCAGGACCAGCGGGCGGTTCACGAACGCGCGCGCGATCGCGACGCGCTGCTGCTCACCACCGGAGAGCTCGTTGGGCAGCCGGTCGGCCTTGCCTTCGAGGCCGACGAGCTCCAGCACCTCGGGGACGACCTTCTTGATCGTCTGGCTGGGCTTGCCGATGACCTCGAGGGCGAACGCGACGTTCTCCGCGACCGTCTTGTTGGCCAGCAGCCGGAAGTCCTGGAACACGCAGCCGATGGTCTGCCGCAGGCGGGGGACCCGGCGGCGGGCCAGCTTGGCGACGTCGAAGTTGGACACCATCACGCGGCCCTTGGTCGGCGTCTCTTCGCGCAGCAGGAGCCGGAGGAAGGTCGACTTCCCCGATCCCGAGGGACCGATGAGGAAGACGAACTCACCCTTTTCGATGTCGACGGACACCCGCTCGAGCGCGGGCCGCGTCGAGGTCTTGTAGACCTTGGAAACCTCTTCGAGCCGGATCACGATTCGGCATACTACCCACCGGTCTCGTGAAGCCCCGGTTGCCCGTGCCACCCGGGTGGAGCAAGGGGCGTTTGCGCACGGTGAGCGGTCGCCCGAGCACCCCGCGCCAGCGGGCCCCCGTCCGCCCGCGCCCGGAAGCCGCCGCGAGCGGTCCCTCGACCGGCCTAAGCGGCGGTCGCCTGCTTCCGCCAGCGGATGCCGGCGTCGAGGAAGCCGTCGATCTCGCCGTCGAGCACCGCGGTCGGGTTGCCGACCTCGTACTCGGTCCGGAGGTCCTTGACCATCTGGTACGGGTGCAGCACGTAGGAGCGCATCTGGTTGCCCCAGCTGGAGCCGCCGTCCTTGAGCGCGTCCATCTCCTTGCGCTCTTCTTCCTTCTTGCGCTGCAGCAGCCGGGCCTGGAGGACCTTCATCGCGGCCGCCTTGTTCTGCAGCTGCGACTTCTCGTTCTGGCAGGAGACGACGATGCCGGTGGGCAGGTGCGTGATGCGCACCGCGGAGTCGGTCGTGTTGACGCTCTGGCCGCCGGGGCCCGACGAGCGGTAGACGTCGACCCGGATGTCCTTCTCCGGGATGTCGACGTGGTCGACCTCTTCGACCTCGGGCAGCACCTCGACGTGCGCGAACGACGTCTGGCGGCGGCTCTGGTTGTCGAACGGCGAGATCCGGACGAGCCGGTGGGTGCCCTGCTCGACCGACAGCGTCCCGTAGACGTAGGGGGCGCTCACCTTGAACGTCGCCGACTTGATGCCCGCCTCTTCGGCGTACGAGATGTCGTAGACGTCGGTCGGGTAGCCGTGGCGCTCCGCCCAGCGCAGGTACATGCGCAGCAGCATCTCGGCGAAGTCGGCCGCGTCGACGCCGCCGGCCTCGGAGCGGATGGTGACGACGGCGTTGCGGTCGTCGTACTCGCCCGAGAGCAGAGTGCGGACCTCGAGGCCGTCGATGTCCTTGCCGAGGGCGGCTAGCTCGGTCTCGGCCTCGGTCATGCTGCCGGAGTCACCCTCCGCCTCGGCGAGCTCGTAGAGCACGCCCAGGTCGTCGAGCCGCTGGCGCAGGTCCGAGACGCGCCGCAGCTCGCTCTGCCGGTGGGACAGCTGGCTGGTGACCTTCTGCGCCGCCTCCGGGTCGTCCCAGAGGTTCGGGCTCGAGGCCTGCTGCTCCAGGTCGGCCACCTGGGCACGCAGCGCATCCAGGTCCATCACCGACTCGATCTGCGTCAGCTTGCCGGCCAGGTCCTTCAGTGCCGCGTCGAACTCATCACTCACGTTTGTCAAGGTTACGGCAAAACCCACGACCGGTTGCGAGGACCGGTCGTGGGTGCGCGAACCTCAGGCCGCGGGGATGGCGTCGAGCAGCTTCAGCGCGGCCTTGGCCTGGGCCTGAGCGAACTCGGCGACGGCCTTTTCGTACGGCCCGTCGGCCGCCTTGGTGGCTGCCTTCGCGTCGTCGAGCTGCTGGCTGTAGCTGGCCCGGGCGGACTCGAGCAGCGCCTGGCGCTGCTTGGCCGTCAGCGACCCGGCGTGCACGAGCCGCAGGATGAGCGGGCTGCGCAGGTGATCGGGGCCGGCTTCGGACGTCAGCCAGGCCTTGAAGGCCTTCTTGCCGGCGGCGGTGATGACGTACTGCTGGCTGGAGCGCGGGCCCTGCTTGCCGAGCCGGACGAGGCCTTCCTTGGACAGCGCCGGGAGCTCCCGGTACACCTGGCTGCGGGTGACGCTGAAGAAGGCGCCGAAACGCTCACCCGCTCCCGCGACGAGCTGCCCGCCGGTGGCGGGACCGTCGTGGAGCAGACCGAGCAGGGCGGCGGCTGTTGCATTCAATTCGGACACGCCCCCTAGATTCCCACTTATCGGCCGCTGTGTCCACAGTGGTCAGCGGATCTGTCCATTGTGGCTAGTGAGATCCCCTCGTTCGGCCCAATGCGAGCTGGTCCACTGTGGACCCCGGACACGCTGTGCAACCACCGTGGTCACGCTTTGGTCCAACCAGCCGCACGCGGGCCGCCCCGGCAACCACCAGGCAGGTGAGTTCGCCGGGCGGATCTCCCCGGCTTGGCGGACACCGGACACGCACTGCGACCAATCGGAAACAGCGTCCACATGGTGGGATCCGCAGTGTTTCGACGGTTTCGCGGAAGAGTCGGCAGCGCAGGGCGCGCGGACATGACAAAAGAGGCGCGTTCCCGGATTTCCGGGAACGCGCCTCTTGGTGGTAGCGGGGACAGGATTTGAACCTGCGACCTCTGGGTTATGAGCCCAGCGAGCTACCGAGCTGCTCCACCCCGCGCCGTTGTGGTACTTGAATAGATTACACGGCGTCGCGACCCACCCGACACGGGGGTACCAAAACCCCCTGACCAGCCATTTCGGCTCAACCCCACCACTGAGGACCATGCCCCCGCGACGGCCTGCCACGGCGGACCCGGCTTCACCTCCCGGAGCCGACACCCCATTCCACAGTGGAAGGTCGATCCGACTGCCAAAAGAGCAGGAAGCCCCCGAACGGACGGCGAAGACCAGAACGAAACCAGGCGCAGGGGGGTCCAGGGGCGGCGAAGCCCCCCTGGCGGGGGTCTGGGGGTTCGACCCCCCAGGGCTGAAATGCGAAGGAGGCGCGGCTCACGCAATCCGTGAGCACACGCCTCCTACCTCTGTAGCGGGGACAGGATTTGAACCTGCGACCTCTGGGTTATGAGCCCAGCGAGCTACCGAGCTGCTCCACCCCGCGTCGTGACACCTACCTTACGCCCTTGTTTCGCGGGGGTGCAAAGCAGGTGCCGTCAGGGTTACCGAGGTCACCCTCCTGGCTGGGTGGTGGGTGGTGGGGTGCTGGTGCCGGGTGCCGCGGTCTTGGCGGCTTCGTACTCCTTGGCGGCGGCGTCGAGCGCGGCGAGGGCGGCGCCTTGGTCGGTGAAGTTGCCGGACTGCTGGGCGGCGCGGAGTTTGGCGATGGCGGACTGGATGTCGGCGACCGCCTTGTCGAGGGCCGCGTTGCCGCCGCCGCTGTTGGGTGGCGCGGTCGGCGTGGTGGTCGGGGGCGGGGTTGTCGGCGAGGTCGTCGGCTGGCCTGCCTGGGGTGGCGTGGTGGTGGCCTCGCCGGTGCCGGCGCCGAAGATCTGGTCGAGGGCTTCCTGCAGCGTGGCGCCGTAGCCGACCTTGGGCCCGTAGGAGACGAGGACGCGGGCCAGCTGCGGGTAGCTGTTCTGGTTGCGTTGCCGGATGTACACGGGCTCGACGTACAGGAAGCCTTGGGCGACCGGCAGCGTGATCAGGTTGCCGTAGATCGGGATGACGTTGGGGTTGTTGAACAGGGTCCGGTCCTGCGCGACGCGTGGGTCGCTCTGGAACCGGTTCTGCACCTGGACCGGGCCGTCCACCTGCGTGGCCCCGGTGGCCGCGCTGGGTAACTGGAGGACGCGGATCTTCCCGTAGTCGGCCGGGTCGGAGGACACCGACATCCAGGACGCGAGGTACTGCCGCTGGAGACCGGTCAGCGAACTGGTCAGCTGGAACGTCGGCTTGCTCTGGCCGGGCGTGTCGGCGAGGACGTAGTAGCCGGGCTGGTTGGCGGCGCCGGCCGCGGCCGGGTTGGAGCCGCCTTCGGCCGTCGGGTCCTGCGGGACGCTCCAGAACGCCTGCTGGGAGTAGAACTCCTGCGGGTTGCTGACGTGGTAGCGGGACAGCAGCTCGCGCTGGACCTTGAAGAGGTCCTCGGGGTAGCGGAAGTGGGACCGCAGGTCCGGGGAGATCTCGGAGCTCGGCTTCACGAGCCCGGGGAAGACCTTCTCCCAGGCGTTGAGGACGGGTTCCTTGTCGTCGATCGAGTACAGCGTCACGGTGCCGTTGAAGGCGTCGACGGTGGCCTTGACCGAGTTGCGGATGTAGTTGATCGAGCTGTTGGCCTGGCGGGCGACGCCGTTGAGCGAGTCGTTGGTGGCCGCGCCGAGCTGGGTCTGCTGGGAGTACGGGAAGTTGTTGATCGTGGTGTAGCCGTCGATGATCCACTGGATCTTGCCGTCGACGACCGCGGGGTACGGGTCGCCGTCGAGGGTCAGCCACGGCGCGACCTTGCTGACGCGCTCGCGCGGGTCGCGGTTGTACATGATCTTCGAGTTGTCGCCGATGGCGTCGGAGAACAGGATGTTGCGTTCGCCGTACTCGGCCGCGAAGGCGAGGCGGTTGAACCAGTTGTCGATCGGGACGCCGCCGATGCCCTTGTAGTTGTAGCGGTCGGTGGCGGTGTCGTACTCGCCGGGCGCGCCGTTGCCGCCGACGATGGCGTAGTCGGAGTCCGCGGCGGACAGCTCGCCGTAGTAGATCCGCGGTTCCTTGACCTCGATGCCCGGCTGGTTCGGGCCGGGCGAGGCGGCACCGGTCGGGTTCTGGGTGTCGCTCGTGGTGGCGACCGGGTAGCCGCCGTCGGAGTTGGCGTCCTTGACCGCGCGGTCGATCGTGTTGGCCGGCGCGGCGACGAAGCCGTTGCCGTGGGTGTAGACGAGGTGCTTGTTGATCCAGCTGGTCTGGTTGCCGGTCAGGCCCTCGGTCTTGATCTCCTTCGCGGCGACGATGTAGTCCTGCGTGACGCCGCCGACGGTGTAGCGGTCGATGTCGAGCTTGGCCGGGAAGCCGTAGAAGTTCTCGCGGCCGACGCGCTGGGTGAAGGTGTCGGAGAGGACGTTCGGGTCGAGCAGCCGGATGTTCGACATCGTGCCGGCGTCGGCCTTCAGCTGGTCCTGGGTCGCGGTGGAGTTGCCGGTGTAGGGCTGGTACTGGACGTCGGTGAGGCCGAAGGCGCGGCGGGTGGCGTCCATGTTGCGCTGGATGGACGTCGCTTCCTTCTCGTTCGCGTTGGGCTTCACCGAGAACTGGTCGAGGATGGCCGGCCAGGCGACCCCGACGAGGATGCCCGAAAGGATGAGCAGCACGAGGGAGATCGCCGGCAGCTGCAGGTTCCGCAGGAACGCGCCGGCGAAGAACGCGATCGCGCAGATCACCGAGATGCACAGCAGGATCAGCTTGGCCGGCAGCACCGCGTTGAGGTCGGTGTAGGTCGCGCCGATGAACAGCGGGAAGGCGCGGTCGGACAGCAGCAGGTTGTACCGGTCGAAGAAGTACTCGACCGCCTTCAGCAGCACGAAGATGCCGACGGTGATGGCCAGCTGCGCGCGGGTCGGGCCGGCGAGCTGGCCGCCCTTGCCGGCCAGCCGGATGCCGCCGAAGACGTAGTGCGAGATCAGGGCGCCGAAGAAGGAGATGACGACCGTGATGAACAGCCAGCCGAGCAGCCAGTTGAAGAACGGCAGGTCGAAGGCGTAGAAGCCGACGTCGTTGCCGAACTCGGGGTCGGTCTGGCCGAACGAGGTGCCGTTGAGGAACAGCTGCACGACCTGCCAGTCGCCCTGGGCGGACAGGCCGGCGATGAGGCCGGTGAGCACCGGGATGCCGACGCCGAAGAGGCGGATGCGGGCGACGATCGCGGACCGGTAGCGGGCCAGCGGGTCGTCGGCGCCGGAGATCGGCACGAACACCGGGCGCGTGCGGTAGGCGATCATCAGGCTGATCGCCAGTGCCCCGCCGACGAGCAGCCCGACGGCGAAGAAGAGCACGATGCGAGTGACCACCTGCGTGGTGAACACCGACCGCGCGCCGACTTCGCCGAACCACAGCCAGTCGACGTACGTGTCGAGGAGGCGGGCCCCGAGCAGCAGCGCCAGCACGATGATCGCGGCGATGATGAGGAGGATCCGGCTCCGCCGGGACAGCTTCGGCAGGCTCACCGGGGGCCGAGTCGCCACGCCACACGCTCCTGTCTTCGTCAACACTTGAGCAGGGGCGCGTGCGCCCCCTGATTCCCTAACTCTACGGATGCCCGGTGAAGTTCCCGGGACCCGCCCAAACCGGACTCGCGGCGCCGGCGCGCGGACCGGCCTGACACCATGTGCGCATGGAATCGCAGCAGGCCGGCGTGGCCGCTCTCGCCCGCGAGATCGAGGAGTTCATGGCCGCGGGTGGCTGGGACCAGCCGCCGCAGCTGTTCGCCCTGGTGCCGACGGCGGCGCTGCTGGACGAGCAGCCCGAGCTGGCCGGGCAGCTGGACCGGGCGAACCCGCTGACGCCGGTGGCGCAGGAGGCGCTGCCCGAGGGCGACCTCGCCGAGGCGCTGGGCCGGATCGCGTGGCCCGATCTGGTGATCGGGTGCGCGCTGGCCCAGGAGATCATCGTGCTCCCGCCGGGCTCGGAGTCGGAGCTGCCGGACGTCGCGGAGGCCGACGCGGAGAGCCTGCGGCGCGCGGCCGCCGACCACCCGCAGCGGACGGAGGCCCGGCTGGTGGCCGCGGTCCTGCGCGAGGGCGACGGCGCGTGCGTGATGCGGCTGCGCGGGATGGGCACCGACGAGTCGGTCGACGAGATCGTCGAGAGCCCGGACCTGGCGCCGAACCTGGTCGAGGCGCTCAAGGCGACGCTGCTGCCCTAGCAGGACGCCGTCGGCCGGCCCGCCTTCAGGTTGGCCAGCTGGGCGAGCGCGTCGTCCAGTGTGGACACCTTGATGAGGTTGAGCCCGTCGGGCGCGCTCGACTTGGCCTCGGCGCAGTTGTGCTCGGGCACCAGGAAGTCGGTGGCGCCGGCCTCGCGGGCGCCGACGACCTTGAACGAGATCCCGCCGATCGGGTCGACCTCGCCGGTCTCGGTGATTTCGCCGGTGCCGGCGATGTGCCTGCCGCCCGCGAGGTCGCCGGGCTGCAGCCGGTCGATGATGGCGAGGGTGAACATCAGCCCGGCGGACGGGCCGCCGACGTCCTGCAGCGAGATGTTGACGTTGAAGGGCGCGTCGGCGCGGTCGACCGCGGTCAGGCCGATGAAGCCTTCCTTGCGGTCCGGGCGCGAGGCGAGCGTGAGCGGCACGGTGCGCTCGGGCTGGCCGTCGGACTGGAAGGTGATCTGGACGGTCTGGCCGGGCAGCGTGCCGGCCAGCGCGTTGCGCACGTCGGCGGCTTCGGCGATCTTCTTGCCGTTGACGGTGATCAGCCGGTCGCCGGGCGAGAGCACGTGGTCGGCCGGGCTGCCGGAGACGATCTGCTTGGCCAGCACCTTGATCGGGTAGCCGAGCTTGCGCAGGGCGGCGACCTGCGCGTTCGTCTGCGAGTCCTGCAGCTGCTGGATGTTCTCCTGCTTGACCTGCTCGTTCGTCTCGCCCGGCTTGAAGTACTCCTCGCGTGGCGCGAGCGCGTAGCGGCCGCTGGCCCAGAAGCCGAGGCCCTGGAAGAGCGTGACGCCGTCGTGCAGGGAGACGGTGGTCATCCGCAGCTCGCCGGTCGTCGGGAAGGTCTCGTGCCCGGTGACCTGGATGACCGGGTTGCCCGCGGCGTCGCGACCCAGCGTGTCGTAGGTCGGGCCGGGGCTGATCGCCACGAACGGCACCGGCACGACGAGGCCGAGCACCACGAAGACGACGAACAGCGAGCCGCTGACCACCAGCGTCCAGCCGCGGCGGGTCATCTGCCTGGCCTCGCCGGCCGGCTCGGCGCCGGGTTCCGTGGGGGTCTTCTCGGGCGCGGTCTGCTCGGAGGACTTGGTCACGCCCGACAGCGTACGGTGACCGTGTTCGCTTCTCGGTGAAGGCCACGCACATGGGTCCGGTTGACGCGCTCAGGGGTGCCCGGGCCGCGTACGGTGGACACATGAGCAAACCCCCGTTCGGCTTCGGACCGTCCGATCCCGACAAACGAGGTGAGAACGATCCCTCGGAAGGCGGGCAGCCGTCCGGTGCCGAGGCCTTCAACCAGCTCGGGCAGATGCTGAGCCAGCTGGGCCAGATGCTCAGCCAGGCCGGCAGCTCCAGCGGGCCGGTGAACTACGACCTCGCCAAGCAGATCGCGCTGCAGACCCTGGGCAGCTCCGGCAACACCGGCGAGAGCCGCCTCGGCTTCCGGGGCGGCGACGACGCGAACGCAGCGGTGCGCGACGCGGCCCACCTCGCCGAGCTGTGGCTGGACGCGGCGACGGTGTACCCGGCCGGCGCGACGTCGACAGTCGCCTGGTCGCCGCGTACCTGGGTGGAGAAGACGCTGCCGACGTGGCAGCGGCTGTGCGACCCGGTGGCCCAGCAGATCTCGGGTGCCTGGATGCAGGCGCTGCCGGAGGAGGCCAAGCAGGCCGCCGGTCCCCTGCTGCAGATGATGGGCCAGATGGGCGGCATGGCGTTCGGCTCCCAGCTCGGCAACGCGCTGGCGCAGCTGGCGTCGGAGATGCTGACGTCCACGGAGATCGGCCTGCCGCTGGCCCCGGCGGGCACGTCGGCGCTGCTGCCGGCGAACATCGAGAAGTTCGCCGAGGGCCTGGAGCTGCCGAACAGCGAGATCCTGGTGTTCCTGGCCGCCCGTGAGGCGGCGCACCAGCGGCTGTTCACGCACGTGCCGTGGCTGCGGCAGCGCCTGCTGGCGACGGTCGAGGAGTTCGCGCACGGCATCACGGTGGACACGTCGGCGCTGGAGTCACTGGCCGGCCGCATCGACCCGGCGAACCCGGCGAGCATCGAAGAGGCGATGTCGTCCGGGCTGCTGGAGCCCCAGACGACGGAGGAGCAGAAGGCGGCGCTGACCCGCCTGGAGACGCTGCTGGCGCTGGTCGAGGGCTGGGTCGACGTGGTGGTGGCGGAGGCGGTGGGAGATCGCCTGCCGGGAGCGGACGCACTGCGCGAGACGCTGCGCCGCCGCCGCGCGACGGGCGGTCCAGCGGAGCAGACGTTCGCCACGCTGGTCGGCCTGGAGCTGCGCCCCCGCCGGATGAGGGCGGCCTCGGCGCTGTGGAAGCTGGTGGGCGACCGCCACGGCGTGGAGAAGCGCGACGGCTTGTGGTCCCACCCGGACCTGATGCCGACGACGGAGGACCTGGACGAGCCGATCGACTTCGCAGAGCGGGCGGGATCGACGGATTCGCTGGACGACCTGGACCCGATCGCAGAGCTGGAGCGAACGGAGAAGTCGGAGCGCGAGGAGAAGGACAAGCCGGAGGAGGGCGAGAACCCGGCGTAGGCCCGGGAGGCTCGGAAGATCGTCGGAGGCCGGCGATCCGCGGAAGCGGGTCGCCGGCCTCCTGCGTATCACCCGGCCCCGACCACGGTCACGCCACCGCCCTGCAGCCGCCCGACCACCCGCAGCTGCGCAACCACCGACCAGCCGCCCGACCACCGCGCACCCGCCAGCCCGCCCGCCGGGTCACCAACCCCCTCCCGGCCAACCCAGCACTCCCCTCCCCTCGGCGGGAGCAACCAGGGCGACCCACCGAAGCAGGCCGCCCCAGCCACCATCACCCGATCAATCGTCCTCGGAGATCCCCCACCCGGCGGCGGCGGACAACCCCTCGAGGTACCCCATCGCCCGCTCGGTCTTCGGGTACCGCCGCACCAACGCCCAGAAGGCGGCGTCGTGCCCGGGCTCGCGCAGATGCGCCAGCTCGTGCACCAGCACGTAGTCCAGCACCCAGGGCGGCACCTTCCGCAGCCGGTCGCTGACCCGGATGGTCGCGTCGACCGGCGTGCAGGACGCCCACCGCGTGCGCATCGGCGGCACCCAGCGGACGCTGGACGGCACCGCGGTGCCGTCCAGGTACTTGCCCGCCAGCAACGTGCAGCGGGCCAGCAGGACTTCGTCCGACGACTTCGGCGCCGCCGGCCGGCGTGGCTCGGAGCGCTGCAGCTTGCGCTCCATCTCGGCAACCCAGTGTTTTTCCTCCGCCCTGGTCATCCGCGCCGGGATGAGCACGACGAGCGTGTCGTCGTTCCAGTACGCGGTGACCGTCCGGTGCCGGCGCTGGCTGCGCCGCACTTCGACCTTGTGTCCCGGTGTGTCCGACGAGGGGTTCGTCTCCCCCCGGCCTCTCAGCGAGGGCGTGCGTGCTTCGACCACCCGACAACGGTAAGGCCAGGCACCGACAACTCCGAACCCATTGCGGTCACAGACCCGAGTTGTCCACAGGCTGCTCCAGTTGTGGACAACTCGGCCGTTCCGGCGGCTTCCCGGGCTCCGCGGACGCCGCCGGGTGCCATCCTGCGGACATGATCCTCTCGACCGCGGACATGCCACCGGTGCTCCTGCCGGCCCACCCCGCCCTGCTCCCGGGCCTCACCGTGCTCGAACGCGGCTCGCGCGAGATCCAGATCGGGCTCGACCCGCGCCACGGCGTGATCGTCGAAAACCTGCCACCCGCGTTGGCCGCGCGAGTACGCGCGCTCGACGGCAGCAAGCCCGTCGAGCGGCTCCTGCTCGCCGAGAGCGAACACCGCGACCAGCTGCGAACCCTCCTCCGGCAGCTGACGGCGCTTGGCCTGGTCACCGACGCCGGCGGCCCGGAAAGCCCGGGCCTGCGCCGCGAGACCGGCCTCTGGTCACTGCGGGCGCGTCACCACCACCCGGCGCTGCTGGACCGGCGGCGCGCCGCCGCGGTCACGGTCCACGGCAACGGCCGGCTCGCGGTCGCCGTCGCGGTCCTGCTGGCCAACGCCGGGATCGGGCACGTCGAGCTGGACCTGCCGGGCACGGTGACCGAGCACGACCTCGGCACCGGCTTCACCGAAGCCGACCTGGGCCGTTCCCGGCGGCAGGCCCTCGGCGACCTGCTGCGCCGGGTCGATCCCGAGGTCCGCGTCACCCGCCTGCACGACCGCTATCCCGAGCTGGCGCTGCTCACGGACGCGGTCGTCCCGGCTCCCGAAGTCGTCACCGAGCTGATGGACGACGGCGTCCCGCACATGCCGGTGCGCGTCCGCGACGGGACGGGCATCGTCGGGCCGCTGGTCGTGCCGGGCCGTAGTTCGTGCCTGCGCTGCGCCGACCTGCACCGGACGGACCTCGACCCGTGCTGGCCCCGCGTCGCCGGCCAGCTCACCGGCCGCCACCAGCGGCCCGACCTCGGCGCGGTCCACGCGTGCGCGGCGCTGGCCGTCGCCCAGGCCATGCGGCTGTTCTCACCAGCCGAGCCGGCGCCACCGGCCTGGAACGCGACGCTGGAGATCGACGCCTTCGACGGCCGCATCCGCCACCGCGGCTGGCCCCCGCACCCGCGGTGTGGCTGCGGGGCGCCCGGGCTACGACAGGAGACGTAGCCCACTAAGACGTCGCGAGCGGGCTGCGCGCCGCCGAGTACGCAAGGCAGAATCGCCGGTGTGACCGACTTCCGCGACCCAGGCGATCGTGACACCGCGATGCCGCGCAAGGGTGCCGCCCGTACTGCCAAGCTCGCCAGTCTCCCGCTCGGGATCGCCGGACGGGCGGTCGGTGGCTGGGGCAAGCGGCTGGCCGGCCAGAGCGCGGAGCAGGTGAACGCGGCGCTGTCCGCGAAAGCGGCCGAGCAGCTGTTCGAAGTGCTCGGCACGCTCAAGGGCGGGGCGATGAAGTTCGGTCAGGCGCTCAGCGTCTTCGAGGCGGCGGTGCCGGACGACATGGCGAAGCCGTACCGAGAAGCGCTGACGAAGCTGCAGGCCGCGGCGCCGCCGATGCCGGCCCGGCAGACCCACCGGGTGCTCGCCGAGCAGCTGGGCCGCACCTGGACCAGCCGGTTCGCGTCGTTCGACGACGAGCCGGCGGCGGCCGCCAGCATCGGCCAGGTGCACCGCGCGGTCTGGCACGACGGTCGCGAAGTCGCGGTCAAGGTGCAGTATCCGGGCGCTGACGAGGCGTTGCGCAGCGACCTGCGGCAGCTGCAGCGGTTCAGCAGGCTGTTCCAGGCGTTCCTGCCGGGCACGGAGGTCAAGCCGTTGCTGGCCGAGCTCGCCGAGCGGATGAACGAGGAGCTCGACTACCAGGCCGAGGCCCAGCACCAGCGCGCGTTCGCGAAGGCGTTCGACGGCGACCCCGGCATCCTGGTCCCGCGCGTGGTGGCGAGCGCGCCGAAGGTCGTCGTGACGGAGTGGGCGAACGGCACGCCGCTGTCGAAGGTCATCGCCGACGGCGACCGCGAGACCCGCAACCTGGCCGGGCGCCTGCTGGCGGAGTTCCACTACTCGTCACCCGAACGCGTCCACCTGCTGCATTCGGACCCGCATCCGGGCAACTTCATGATCACCGAAGACGACCGGCTGTGCGTCATCGACTTCGGCGGCGTGGCCCGGCTGCCCGACGGCATCCCGCGCCACCTGGGCGAGATGACGCGGCTGGCCCTCGACGGCGAGTCGACCGAGCTGATGCGCCTGCTGCGGGAGAACCGGTTCATCCGGCCGGACACGGAGTTGACCGCGGACGAGGTGCTCGCGTACCTGGCGCCGTTCACCGAGCCGCTGGCGAAGCCGACGTTCCACTTCACGCGCCGGTGGATGCAGAAGCAGGCGTGGCGGGTCGGCGACAGCCGCGGCAACGACTTCCGGGTCGGGCGGTCGCTCAACCTGCCGCCCGAGTACCTGATGATCCACCGGGTGACGGCCGGGTCGACGGGCATCCTCTGCCAGCTCGACGCGGAGATCCCGGCGCGCGGGATCGTGGAGCGCTGGCAGCCCGGGTTCGCCGCCTGAGTTGTCCACAGGTGGGGCCACGAATGGGGGGATCGCGGCTAGTTGTCCACAGGTGGCGGGAACGGGGTTCCACCCGGTTGGCCGAGCGGCCATGCTCGGTGCATGACTGCTACTCAGAGCACCGATCCTCTTTCCCTCAGTAATCCCGGCACGTGCGAGGTGATGAACCTCGAACAGTTACGCAGGGCCGGAGTGTCCGACCGAAGAACCCGGCGGCTCTGCGGCCCCGGCGGGCCGTGGCGCCGCCTGCACCCCGGTGTCGTCCTGCTGCGCAACAGTGCCCCGACGAGGCAGCAGCGGTTGCACGCGGTTGTGGCCCGGTACGGGCCAAGCGTGGTGATCACGGGTACCGACGCGCTGCGGGCGCACGGCGTGAAGTGCCCGGCGGACGACGAGATCCGGCTGCTGGTGCCCCACTACTGCCGGATCACGACGTGTGAGGGCGTCAGCGCGGCCCGCACCGCCCGGATGCCGGCACCGGTGACGGTCGACGAGCTGCCGTTCGCACCGCCGGCGCGGGCGACGCTGGACCTGGCGAGGGCGGAGCCGGACCCGGCGCGCATCCGCCACTTGCTGACGCTGCCGTTGTACTGGGGCCTGTGTGACAGGCAGGAGCTGCTGACGGAGCTGGAGGAAGGCCCCCAGCGCGGCACGGCGACGGTCCGGAAGGTGCTCCACGAACTGGACGAGGGCCCGATCCAGGCCCACGGCCTCGCGACACGAGTATTGGACATGGCGCGGCTTCCACCGCCGAACTGGGACGTGACGATCTGCGACCGCCGCGGCCGCCGAATCGGCGAGGCGGACGCCTGGTGGGACGAGATCGGCCTGGCCTGGCAGTACCGCTGCACCCCGGGTACGGGCGGCTTCAGCCACCTGGCTCTGGCGGCAACGGGGATAGTGCTGGTCCGCTGCACGGTCCCCCAGCTGCGCCAGGTACCCCAGGAGGTGGCACAGGAGCTGGCCCACGCCTTCGGCGACGCATCCCGCACGCCACGCCCGAGGGTCCGGGCAATCCCGATGACCCCCATCGGCGACGCAGCATGAGGCCCCAACGGCGGCGCCCGCCGAGCCGGACGCACAACACCTTCGACCCGCTCCACGCGACCACCCACCGGCCGGCACTGACTACCCGCCCAGCGGCGCCACGCAGGTCTGCGCCCGACCGTCCGCGCACCGCCGACCACGGCGGGCCACTGTCCCCGGCCGCCGCTTCGCTCAGGAGGGCACTTTGCTCACCAGTACTCGTCCGGCAGCTTGCCCTCGATGTCGCGCACGTGCTGCCGCGCGCAGTCCGGGCACAGCCACCGCAGCCCACCGCGCTCGCGGCTGGACACCCAGGCAAGCGCCGTAGCCGGGTCCTCGTCACGGCCACGGGTGCGGCCGCACCGCGTGCACACGACCGGCTCCGGCGCGCTCACCGAGACCGTCCACAGTGGATCGCCTTGGCGCCGAACAGGAACAGGTCGTCCCGGTGGCCGAGGAAGTGGGGACCATCCGGATCGATCAGCGCGGCAACCGCGTCGCGATCGTCGTCGGCGAGCCAATCCCGCACGGACTCGGCAAGCCATCCGATGCGATGCACCACGTACTCGCGGAGCAGGTCCGAGCCGGGCATGGGGTGGTCGATGAGCGTCCCGAACGACTCGACGTCCTCGAGCCCGGCCTCGCGGAGAGCACGCGGCCAGCCATAGGGCATGGCGACGCTGCCGGGCAGCCCGGCCCGCATCCTGGCGAACCACTCCAGCCGGGCGGCGAGCAGCCGTTGCTCCAGCCCGGGCCGCCCCACACCGACGTCCCAAGGGAGGCACCGCATCTCGAGCCCGCCTTCGCCGATGGCGAGCACCCCACCGGGCTGCAGCAATCCGGCGAGGGAGCACAGCGCGGCCTGCTGGTCGCCGACGTGGTGCACCACGCCGGAGGCCCAGACGAGATCGGCGGCGGGCACCCGCGCAGCCAACTGCGGGTCGGCGAGGTCCCCGTGCACGGCCACAACCTCGACGTCCCCACCGGCGGCCTCGGCCACGTCCCGCTGAGCCGCGGCGAGCAGTTCCGGCGTGGCGTCGAGGAGCCCGATGGTGCCGCCACCCCGCCGGGCAAGCTCACGCGCGAAGAGCACGCTCATGCCCCCGGCCCCGCACCCGACATCGAGAACGATGGGCCGAGCACCAACCCGATCAACCAGCCGCCGTGCGACGGGCGCAAGTGCCTCGGCATCGAGGGCATCGGCCATCCGCAGCTGGGCGAGCCGGTCGGCCCAGTCGATGTCGTCGTGGCTGTGTACGGACATCGCCCCATTCAACACCAGCCACCCACCCGGACGGCCACCCGAAAGAGGCCCCGAAGACAACTGGCAAGCGGTCCACGCCCCAACCACCAGGAGCGCGCCGCACCCCGGCCGTCAGCGGCACCCGGCACCCCCGCGCCTCGGCACCCCACGCTCTCGGCACCCCGGCAGCCCGGCACCCGGCACCCGGCACCCGACGGTCCGCCAAGCAGGCCCGCCCCGGCGATGAACCTGCGAACCGCAACCCGGCGGCAGGTGAGCCAATCGCAGTCCGGGGCGCCAGGCCCGACAGCCCGGGTGCAGCACGAAGGCCCCCACCACCCGAAGGTGGCGGGGGCCCTGCGCTCAGTACTGCTCGCGCTGGTACCGCTCCGCTCGCCGAGCCGCCCAGTGGGCCACTCTCGTCCAGCGGCGTACCGCGCGTGCGCTACCGCGGGCCCGCTGGGCGCGGACCCCCTCTTCCAGGTCCCGTATTCGGGCCCTCGACAGTTCTTCGTAAAGCAACATCTCGCTGATCTCCTCGATCTCGGTCTTCGTCAGTTGCAGCTGCGGAGTGGACATCCGCGCTTCGTAGTCCTTCGCGGTGACCGGTTCGACGCTCATGCGGCGGCGCTCCGGTGATCGCCGCCGGCCTTGGCGGCGGGCTCGACGGCCGCGTTCTTGCGCGGGCGGCCGCGGGGCCGCTTGCGCGCGATCACGACGCCGCGCTCGAAGATCTCGCCGCCCCAGACGCCCCACGGCTCGCGGCGGGCCAGTGCGCCCGCCAGGCAGGCCTCGCGGACCGGGCAGTCCGCGCACTGGGCCTTGGCGCGCTCGAGCTCGGCCGGGGACTCCGCGAACCACAGGTCCGCGTCGCCCGAACGGCAGGGCAGGGCCGCGTCCGGCACGGCGATCGGGTCGAGCAGGTCGGCGAATATTGCCTCACCCGAGGTGTAGGCGATGGCCGAAGACATGGCAGTTCCTCCTTGTGTCGCACGGGTTTTCGGTTGGGAGATGGAGCTGGGCAACGCTGGTCCTCTTGGGTTGTGCAGCCAAAAACACGAAGGCCGCGGATCCGGGTTTTCCGGTTCCGCGGCCTTCGTGAGCCTCGTGTCCTGACTAGGTCAGGAACTTCGCTCCCGTATCGACAACGGAACACGGAACTGCTTGACGGTCGGCAGATCGGCCTGCGGGTACGCGGCGAGAACGCCCTGCGTCCCGAAGACGACGACACCGGTGGCCCAACGCCGCTCGACGCGACGCATGCCACGGATCTCGTGCGCGCTCACGGACACACCGGTGCCCGGGCGCTGATCGGCCGCGACTTCCGCGGCGCAGGACAGACGGGTGCCCGGGTTCGTGAGCGTGATGTTGATGGTCATTTCACCGGCACCTCCTTCTGTACTCTGCACACACGGCGCCCGACGGCGCTTCACGTGGATCCCCAGCCGAGCCCTTCGGGCTCGGTACTGGCAGGTTATTGCCCCCCACCACACCGGGGCAACTCAATTAACGGGAAAATCCTCGAAGTTACGAAGATCGCCCCTGAGCAGCGGGTTCGCCGCGTCGATCATGGCTCGGACGCGGTCAACACCACGTCGGCGCGCCCAAGCCGCGTCCTCGGCGCCGCGGCCACGGCGCCGCCGAACAAGCCCCTGCCCGAAAGGTTCGCCCCATCGGGCAGGACGCCGTCACGAGCCCGCGGCCCGCACCACGCCCAGGATCTCCGCGCCGAACCGCTCCAGCTTCGTCGCGCCGATCCCCGAGATCGACACCAGCGCCGCCTCGTCCGCCGGCCGCTGCTCGGCGATCGCCATCAGCGTCGCGTCCGTGAACACCACGAACGCCGGCACCTTCAGCTCCCTGGCCCGCTCGCCCCGCCACGCCTTCAGCCGCTCCAGCAGCCCCTCATCCACTGTGGACGGGCACCGCCCGCACCGGCCCAGCTTGACCTCGAGCGTCTCGAGCAGCGGTCCGCCGCACACGCGGCAGCGCGTCTTGATCGGCGTCGCCGGCTTCTGCTGGGAACGGGCCACCCTGGCCGCCGGGTGGTCCTCCGGGATCAGGCCGTACAGGAACCGGCTGCGCCGCCGGTTGCGGCGCGCGCCCGGCGTGCGGGCCAGCGCCCACGACAGCCACAGGTGCTCGCGAGCCCGCGTGACGCCGACGTAGAACAGCCGCCGCTCCTCCTCGATCGCCGCTTCGTCGTCGCCGGCGTGCAGGATCGGCATCGTGCCCTCGGCCAGGCCGACGAGGAACACCGCGTCCCACTCCAGGCCCTTCGCCGCGTGCAGCGACGCCAGCGTGACGCCCTCGACCGTCGGCGGGTGCTGGGCCGCGGCGCGCTGGTCCAGCTCGGCGCAGAAGCGAGGCAGGTCGGCGTCGGAAACCGTCGACGCCAGCTCTTCGGCCAGCTCGACGATCGCCAGGAGCGCGTCCCAGCGTTCCTTCGCCGCGCCACCGGCGGGCGGCGACTCGGTGAGCCCGACGCGGGCGAGCACGGACCGGACCGTCGTGACCAGGTCGGAGCTGCCGTCGCCGCTCGCCGCGCGCAGCGCCGACATCGCCTGCCGGACCTCCGTCCGGTTGAAGAACCGCTCGCCGCCGCGGACCAGGTACGGGATGCCGGCCTCGGCCAGCGCCGACTCGTACGCCTCCGACTGGGCGTTCACCCGGTAGAGGATCGCGATCTCGCTCGCCGCGACGCCGCCGTCGAGCAGCTCGCGCACCCGGCGGGCGACGGCTTCGGCCTCCACCGACTCGTCGTCGAACTCCGCGAAGCGCGGCTCCGGACCCGACGGCCGCTGCCCGATCAGCTTCAGCCGCGAGCCCGCCGGACGGCCCCGCGCCGCGCCGATCACGCGGTTCGCCAGCGCGACGACCTCGGGTGTCGACCGGTAGTCACGCTCGAGCCGCACGACGGTCGCGTCCGGGTAGCGCCGCGTGAACTCCAGCAGCGGCCGCGGGGACGCGCCGCCGAACGAATAGATCGTCTGGTTGGCATCGCCGACGACGGTCAGGTCGTCACGGCCGCCGAGCCACGCGTCGAGCAGGCGCTGCTGCAGCGGCGTGACGTCCTGGTACTCGTCGACGACGAAGCAGCGGTACCGGTCCCGGAACTCTTCGGCGACGACGCCGTGCTCCTCGAGCACCGCCGTCGTGTGCAGCAGGAGGTCGTCGAAGTCGAGGACCTGCGCGGCGTTCTTCAGCTCTTCGTAGGTCCGGTAGACCTCGGCGATCTGCGCCGCCGGCGCCGGGATGTCCCGCTGGGCGCGCGCCGTCACGGCCGGGTAGTCCTCCGGGCTGATCAGGGACGCCTTCGCCCACTCGATCTCGCTCGCCAGGTCGCGCAGGACCTCGACCTCGGTGCCGAGCCGGGCCCGGTTCGCGGCCTGGCCGACGAACCGCAGCTTGTTCTCCATCAGGTCCCACGGCCGGTCGCCGATCACGCGCGGCCAGAAGTAGCGCAGCTGGCGGCGGGCGGCGGCGTGGAACGTCAGCGCCTGCGCCGACTCGACGCCGAGGCCGCGCAGCCGCGTCCGCATCTCCCCCGCGGCCCGCGTCGTGAACGTCACGGCGAGCACCTGACCGGCCGAGACGTGCCCGGAGCGCACCAGGTGGGCGATCCGGTGGGTGATCGTGCGGGTCTTGCCCGTGCCGGCCCCGGCGAGCACGCAGACCGGCCCCCGCGGGGCGCTGGCGGCGGCGCGCTGCTCGGGGTCGAGCCCGTCGAGCAGACGGTTCAGGCTGCTGGGTGAAAGTACGCCGGTCACGTCCGGCATCCTCGCAGAGGGGGACGGGGAATCGGGGCAGGGGCACGCGGCCGTATCCTGGTCATATGGCGGGACAGCAGGACAAGGAAGCGGCCAAGCAGGCCAAGAAGGAGAAGCGCGCGGCGAGCAAGGCACGCCGTGGCCAGCTCTTCGAGGCCTTCAAGATGCAGCGCAAGGAAGACCCGTGGCTCATCCCGTGGATGGTCGGGGCGATCATCGTCGTCGCCGGCGTCCTGTTCGGGGTCGGGTTCTTCTTCCACGCGCAGTGGGTGCTGCTGCCGCTCGGCCTGATCCTCGGCGGTCTCGTCGCCATGATCATCTTCGGCCGCCGGGTGCAGAAGACCGTCTATTCGAAGGCCGACGGCCAGCCCGGCGCCGCGGCGTGGGCGCTGGAGAACCTGCGCGGCCGCTGGAAGGTGACGCCGACCGTCGCGGCGACCACCCAGCTGGACGCCGTGCACCGCGTGCTCGGCGGCCCGGGCGTGGTCCTCGTCGCCGAGGGCGCACCGCACCGCGTCAAGACCCTGCTCGCCCAGGAGAAGAAGCGCGTCTCCCGCCTGGTCGGCGACACGCCGATCTACGACGTGATCATCGGGCACGAAGAGAAGCAGGTCCCGCTGAAGAAGCTCCAGGGCTACCTGATGAAGCTCCCGCGCAACCTCAAGCCGGCCCAGGTCGACGCGCTCGAGGCGAAGCTGGCCGCACTCGGCAACCGCGGCGCGGCGCTGCCGAAGGGCCCGATGCCCGCCGGCGCGAAGATGCGCAACGTCCAGCGCACGATCCGCCGCCGCTGACCCCGCTCATGAAGAAGGCCCCGTCCGATCCCGGACGGGGCCTTTCTCGTGCTTCAGCGCATCCGGATGACGACGGTGCCGGTCAGCCGGTCGAGCCAGCTGCGGCCGTCGGCGTTGCGGACCGCCGCCGGGATGATGACGAACGTCAGCACCGCCCGCACCAGCGCCCGCAGCGGCCCGACCAGCGCGGCGCCGTCGAGCCGGGCGACGCGGATGCCGACGATGCCCATGCCGGGCGTGAAGCCGAAGAAGCCGGCGGAGACGACCGAGATGATCGCCCACACGCCGCCGGACCACAGGTTGAAGTTCTGCATCGCGACCGGGTCCTGCAGGCTCGGGTGCAGGAAGATGGCCGTGACCAGCGCCGCGATGACGAGGTCGACGATCAGCCCGAGCAGCCGGGCCCCGCCGCTCGCCGCCGACCCGACGCCCGATTCGGGCAAACCGAACTTCTCGCCCGGCCAGCGCGGTGCGTGCTGATCAGCGGCCTGCCGCCCGTCGCCGGTGCCGGGCAGCCATTCACCGGTCCATCTCGCCACCCGTCCAGGGTATGCCGGTGGCGCACACCACATCCGCCCTGGTCGGATAGCCGGTATCCACCCACCCGTTAACACCGGCGAAACATACGGGTGACGGTCGGGCAACACCGCGCTCTTAGCGTGAGCCGAAGAGAGCACTGCCGTACGAGCTCGAACGAGAAGGAGTCACCGAGGGTGCCCACTACTCCAGACGACATTCAGCGCCTCATCGCCGACGAGAATGTAGAGGTCGTCGACGTCAGGTTCTGCGACCTGCCCGGCGTGATGCAGCACTTCACGGTCCCCGCGACGGCGTTCGACAACGACGCCATCGACGAGGGCCTCGCGTTCGACGGCTCCTCGGTGCGTGGTTTCCAGTCGATCCACGAGTCCGACATGCTGCTGCTGCCCGACCTGGACACGGCGCGGATCGACCCGTTCCGCAAGGCGAAGACGTTGTCGATCAACTTCTTCGTGCACGACCCGTTCACGCGTGAGGCGTACAGCCGTGACCCGCGCAACATCGCGCGCAAGGCCGAGCAGTACATCGCGGAGTACGGCGTCGCCGACAACGTGTTCTTCGGCCCCGAAGCCGAGTTCTACATCTTCGACTCGGTCCGCTTCGACTCCGCCGAGCACGCCTCCTTCCACGAGATCGACTCGATCGAGGGCTGGTGGAACACCGGCGCCGACGAGGACGGCGGCAACCAGGGCTACAAGACGAAGTTCAAGGGCGGCTACTTCCCGGTCCCGCCGGTCGACCACTTCGCCGACCTGCGCGACGACATCGTCCGCAACCTGACGAACTCGGGTTTCACCATCGAGCGCGCGCACCACGAGGTGGGCACCGCCGGGCAGACCGAGATCAACTACAAGTTCAACACGCTGCTGCACGCCGCGGACGATCTGCAGCTGTTCAAGTACATCGTGAAGAACACGGTGTTCGCCGCGGGCAAGACGGCGACGTTCATGCCGAAGCCGCTCGCCGGCGACAACGGCTCGGGCATGCACTGCCACCAGTCGCTGTGGAAGGACGGCCAGCCGCTGTTCCACGACGAGTCGGGCTACGCCGGCCTGTCGGACACCGCGCGCCACTACATCGGCGGCCTGCTCAAGCACGCGCCGAGCCTGCTGGCCTTCACGAACCCGACGGTGAACTCCTACCACCGCCTGGTCCCGGGCTTCGAGGCGCCGGTCTCGCTGGTCTACTCGCAGCGCAACCGCTCGGCGTGCGTCCGCATCCCGATCACGGGCAACAACCCGAAGGCGAAGCGCGCGGAGTTCCGCTGCCCGGACTCGTCGGGCAACCCGTACCTGGCGTTCTCGGCGATGATGATGGCGGGCCTCGACGGCATCCGCAACAAGATCGAGCCGCCGGACCCGATCGACAAGGACCTCTACGAGCTCCCGCCGGAGGAGGCGAAGAACGTCCAGCAGGTCCCGGGCGACCTGGCCACGGTGCTCGACACGCTGGAGGCCGACCACGACTACCTCCTCGAGGGTGGCGTGTTCACGCCGGACGTGATCGAGACATGGATCTCGTACAAGCGCGAGAACGAAATCGACCCGCTGCGGCTGCGCCCGCACCCGTACGAGTTCGCCCTGTACTACGACGTGTGATCGGCGCGTAGTACGGCCAAGGACACGCCGGCGGCGAGGAGCGAAAAGCCCTCGCCGCCGGCGTTTCTTCGTCAGCCGAGCCTGGGGCCGCCCGCCTGCCGCTCACTCCGCGGTCGACAGCAGCTTCAGGTCCGCGCCCGCCGCTTCGAACCTGGCTCGCGGGTCCTCCACCAGCTTGCGGCGCTCCAAGTCCATCAGGCCCAGCGTGCAGGTGATCTCCGCCGCCGGCGTGCCGTCCACCTTCACGATGTTCGAGTCCATCCGGAACGTCTTGCCGCTGCCGAACTTCACGTCGCACGTCACGTCCACCACGTCGCCCGCGCGCAGCTCGCGGCGGAACACCACGTGCGTCTCCAGCAGCACCGCCGCCAGCTTCTCCGCCGTGAAACCCGCCAGGCCGCCCGCCGCTTCCAGCAGCTCCAGGCGCGCTACCTCGCCGTACGAGTGGTACACGGCGTGGTTCAGGTGGCCCAGGGTGTCCAGTTCGTAGTGCCGGACCTTGATCCTCGTCCGGAACGGCTCGCGCTCAGTCACCGGCCCACTGTAGGTCAGGCCTCGTAGAACAGGTGCTCCACCACGGTGTGCGCCCGCCGCGTGATGCGGCGGTACGTGTCGAGGAACTCACCCGGGTCTTCGTCGGCCGGCCGGCCGAGCACGCGGGCCACCGCCGCCAGGTCGCGGCCCGAGCCCGGGACCTCGTCGACCGCCTTGCCGCGCACCAGCATTCCCGCGTTGCGCACCCGCGTCGCCAGCAGCCACGCCTCTCGCAGCGAGTCCGCTTCGGACTGCGCCGCCAGGCCCGCCTCGGGCAGCACCGCCAGCGCGTCCAACGTCGACGTCGTCCGCAGCGCCGGGACCGCGTGGGCGTGCTGGAGCTGCAGCAGCTGCACCGTCCACTCGACGTCGGCGAGGCCGCCGCGGCCCAGCTTCGTGTGCCGGGTCGGGTCCGCGCCGCGTGGCAGCCGCTCGGTCTCCACCCGCGCCTTGATGCGGCGGATTTCGCGCGCCTTCGTCGCGTCCAGGCCGCCTTCCGGGTAGCGGATCGGGTCGATCAAGGCGATGAAGCGCTCGCCCAGCTCGTCGTCACCCGCGACGAACCGGGCCCGCAGCAGCGCCTGCGCCTCCCACACCTCGCTCCAGCGCGCGTAGTACGTGCGGTACGACTCCAGCGTCCGCACCAGCGGCCCGCTGCGCCCTTCCGGCCGCAGGTCCGCGTCGACGACCAGCGCCGGGTCCGAACTCGGCGCGCCCAGCATCTTCCGGACGGTCTCCGCTACCGACGAAGCGAACTTCACGGCTTCGGCGTCCGAGACCCCTTCGGACGGTTCGCACACGAAGAGGACATCGGCGTCGGAGCCGTAGCCGAGCTCCGCGCCGCCGAGCCGGCCCATCCCGATCACCGCGATGCGCGCCGGCGTCCGGCCCAGCTCCGCCTGCCGCTGGCGGAACGCCGAGGCCAGCGCGCCCTGCAGCACCGCCACCCAGACGCTCGACAGCGCTTCGCACACCGCGGGCACGTCGAGCAGGCCGAGCAGGTCCGCGCACGCGACCCGCAGCAGCTCGTGCCGCCGCAGCGATCGCGCGGCCGCGACGGCGGCGTTCAACCCGGGCTGCCGCCGGACGGCGGCCCGCAGTGACGTCGCCACCTCGGCGGACGTCCGGCCCAGCAGCCGAGCCGGGTCGCCGAGCAGCTGCAGCACCTCGGGCGCGCGGACCAGCAGATCGGGCACCAGGCGTGACGTCCCGAGCAGGAACGCCAGGTTCTCCACGACCGTGCCTTCGTCGCGCAGCACCCGCAGGTACCAAGGGGTGTCTTCGAGCGCCTCGGACACCTTCCGGTACGACAGCAGGCCGCCGTCCGGGTCGGGCGTGTCGGCGAGCAGGTCGAGCAGCACCGGCAGCAGCGCCTGCTGGATCGCCGCGCGCCGCGAGACGCCGGCGGTGAGGGCTTTGATGTGCTGCAGCGCGCCGTCGGGGGCGGTGTAGCCGAGCGCGGCCAGGCGGCTCGCTGCCTGCTTGGTCGTCAGCCGCAGTGCCTCGGTCGGCACGTTCGCGACGGACTGCAGCAGCGGCCGGTAGAAGATCTTCTCGTGCAGGCGCCGGATGCCCTGGCCGTGCCGCCGGAACTCGGCCAGCAGCGCCTCGCCCTGGCTCTTGCCGCCGCTGGCCTTGATGCCGCTGGCGCGGGCCAGGATCCGCAGCTCGCCGGTGTCCGACGCCTCGGGGAACAGGTGGGTGCGGCGCAGCCGCCGCAGCTGCAGCCGGTGCTCGATCATCCGGAGGAACTCGTACGACTCGCCCAGCTCGGCCGCGTCCTGACGGCCGACGTAGCCGCCTTCGCCGAGCGCCGCGAGCGCGTCCATCGTGGACGGCGAGCGCAGGTCAGCGTCGACGCGGCCGTGCACCAGCTGCAGCAGCTGCACGGCGAACTCCACGTCACGCAGGCCGCCGCGACCCAGCTTCAGCTCGCGTTCGGCGTGCTCGGACGGCACGTGCCCCTCGACGCGGCGCCGCATCTGCTGCACCTCGCCGACGAAGTTCTCCCGGTCGGCCGCCGACCACACCAGCGGCGCGACCATTTCGGCGTACTGCCGGCCCAGCTCGGCGTCGCCCGCCACCGGACGTGCCTTGAGCAACGCCTGGAACTCCCAGGTCTTGGCCCATTTCCGGTAGTAGCCCTGGTGGCTTTCCAGCGTGCGGACCAGCGCGCCGGCCTTGCCCTCGGGGCGCAGCGCGGCGTCGACCTCGAAGCACGCCTTCCCGACGACCCGCATCATCGTGCTGGCCAGCCGCGTGGCAATGCCGAGGTCGTCCGCGCCGACGAAGATGACGTCGACGTCGCTGACGTAGTTGAGCTCCCGGCCGCCGCACTTGCCCATCGCGATCACCGAAAGCCGGCCCGCCGCCTCGGCGCCGACCTCGGCTTCGGCCACGACGAGCCCGGCGGCGAGCGCGGCCTCGGCCAGTTCGGTCAGCTGCGCCGCGACCTCGGCGTAGCGCGGGTGCTCGAGCCCGGGCTCGACGACGTGGCCCAGGTCGGCGGCGGCGATGCCGAGCAGCTGGCCGCGGTAGGCGACTTTGAGGGCCTGCTCGGCTTCGAGCCCGGTCAGGACCGAATCGTCGTCACGAAGGAGGGCGGTGCGCAGCGCGTCGCGGTAGCAAGCCGAGTCGGTGCACTTGTCGCCGGTGAGCGACTGCCAGTGCGCGGGGTGGGCGGCGAGGAAGTCGGCGAGCGCGCTCGACGTCCCCAGCACGCCGAGGAGGCGGCCGCGGAACGTCCGGTGGCCGCGGAGCTGCTCTTCGAGCCGTCGCCACTCGGCGGTGTCGGCCTCGCGGACGCGGTCGAGTCCGCGCAGCGCCAAGTCGGGATCGGCGGCACGGGACAACGCCGCGAGCACGTCGGCGGCCGCGGCGACCGGGCCGTCGTCGTCCCACCAGCCGGCCGCGCGCAGCTGACTCTCGGCACGGGAATCGGTGAAGCCGTACCTCGCCGCCGAAGCGGTCGTGCGCGCTCGGTCTGCCATCACCGACCACCGTATCCCGGCGGCCCGGCTCAGGCGGCGAGCCGACCCGGTTCGACGTCGGCGGGGGTCGGCTCGGGCACGTGGAAGCTGTGCGCGGTCACGGGGTTGCGTCGCGAGAGGACCCAGATCCCGGCACCGACGGCGACCCCGGCGAGGCCGACGGCGATGGTGCCGGCGGTGCCGAGCGAGGCGATCTTGCCGGAGACCGCGCCGACGACCGCGGCGGCGGGCAGGGTGAACAGCCACGCGACGACCATCCGGCCTGCCATCCGCCAGCGCACCGGAGCGTCACGGCGGCCGACGCCGGAGCCGACGATCCCGCCCGAGCACACGTGCGTCGTCGACAGCGGGAAGCCCAGCCGCGATGAGACCAGGATGACCACCGCCGAGCTCGTCTGGGCGGCGAAGCCCTGCGGGCCCTCGATGTCGGTCAGGCCCTTGCCGAGCGTGTGCGTGATGCGCCAGCCGCCGAGGTAGGTGCCCAGCGCGAGCGCGCACGCGGCGCTGATGATCACCCAGACGGGTGGTGCCGCGCCCGACGGCAGGCTGCCGGCGCTGACGAGCGTGAGCGTGATGACGCCCATCGTCTTCTGCGCGTCGTTGGTGCCGTGGGCGAGCGAGACGAGCGACGCCGAGACGATCTGGCCGACCTTGAACCCGCGCGTCGCCGGACGGCCGCGGACCAGGAAGCGATAGACCAGGTACGTCGCGATCATCGCCACGACGCCGGCGATCACCGGGCTGGCCGCGGCGGGGACCAGCACCTTCTCGACGATCTTTCCGAAGTGGACCGAGTCGGTGCCCGCCGAGATCCAGGTGGCGCCGATCAGGCCGCCGAAGAGCGCGTGCGACGAGCTCGACGGCAGGCCGACGAACCACGTCACGAGGTTCCAGACGATCGCGCCGATCAGCCCGCCGAAGACGATCGACGGGCCGATCTTCGTGTCGTCCACCAGGCCGCTGGAGATCGTCTTGGCGACCTCGACCGACAGGAACGCGCCGACCAGGTTCAGCACCGCGGAGATCGCGACGGCCACCCTGGGCCGCAGGGCCCCGGTGGCGATCGACGTCGCCATCGAGTTCGCGGTGTCGTGGAACCCGTTCGTGAAATCGAAAACCAGGGCCGTGACTACGACGAGCACGACCAGCAACGAGGGCTCCACCCCGACCTCCGAACCCTTGTGGGGACTCCTCCCGCAAGGTACATGACGGGTGAGGGGGACAGTTAACAGCCCGTTGACGATTGTGACGCTTTCCGTTAAGCGAGCGGCAAAGTCCGTTGACTCTCGGCGGCGGGCTCCAGCTCACCGGCGGCCAACCGGACGAACCGCTGCGCGAACGGACGCCAGGTCTCCTCGACGTCGGCGTGCACGGTGATCAACGCGTCGTGCTCGAGTGAGCCCGGACGAGCGAATCCGGCTTCCTCCGGGCTGTCCGCCGCCCAGCTCTCGACGACCTCGGGCGTCGTCTCGATGTGGAACTGGACGCCGTAGACGCACCGCCCGAGCCGGTAGGCCTGGTTCGTGTAGCGCGGTGCGGACGCGAGCAGCTCGGCACCGGGCGGGAGCCGGGTGATCGCGTCGGTGTGGAACTGGAGGACGTCCTGCATGAGCGGCAGCTCGGCGAAGAGCGGGTCGGTCCAGGCGGCGTCCTTCTTGGCGACGAGGTGCGGGCCGACCTCCGGCCCGTCGGCCCCGACCTCGACGCGGCCACCGGTCGCGACGGCCAGCAGCTGGGCGCCGAGGCAGATGCCGAGGGTCGGCAGGTTCCGCGACGCCGCGGTGGCCAGCAGCCGCCGGACGTCGGCGAGCCACGGGTGTTTCGCGTCGTCCTCCGCGGCCATGCCGCCGCCGAGGCAGACGACACCCTGGTAGCCGTCGAGGCCGGTAGGGAGGTCGTCAGCCGGTGGCCGGCGAAGGTCGAGGTCCGCGCCGGCGTCGGTGAGCCAGTCGCCGAGGGGGCCGGGCGGGTCGGAGGCGTCCGGCTGGATGATGAGCAATCGGGTCACGGTTTCCAGGGTAGGTCAGCAGGCGCAGCGGATTCCCGCGGTCGCGGTGGGCACGGAGCCCTCGACGGGGTAGCCGGCGGCGATCCAGGCGGTGATGCCGCCGGAGAGCCGCTTGACGCGGAAGCCGAGCTGGGCGAGCTTGAGCGCGCCCTTCGTGGCCGCGTTGCAGTTGATGCTCTCGCAGTAGCAGACGTACACGAGGTCCCGGTCGAGGTGGGCGGTGCTGTCCGGCGTCATGTCGCGGTAGGGCAGGTTGATCGCGCCGGGGATGCGGGCCTGGGCGAAGGCTTCGGGTGCCCGGGTCTCGACGACGACGTAACCGTCGGTGTGGCCGGCTTCGAGGTCGCGGACGAGGTCGTCGGGGTCGACCTCGAAGGCGAGTTCGGCACCGAAGTAGGTGGTGGCGGCTTCGGGGGCCGGGGCGGGGACGGCGAGGGTGCGTGTCATGAGGTAAATCCTGCTGGCAGACTGCCGCCGCGGACAGGGCACAATCGGCGTGGAAGCCCGGGACGGCCGGGGATTTCCCTGTGTTGACCCTGCGAGCCCGGGAGAGTGGCGGTGGACCCCCTCGACGACGTCGACTGGCACCTGCTGGAGCTTCTCCAGTCCGACGGACGGCTGACTTTTTCGGAGCTGGGCCGCCGGGTGTCGCTGTCGGGTTCGGCGGTGACGGAGCGAGTACGCCGTCTCGAGGAGCGCGGCGTGATCACCGGCTACGCGGCACGCGTCGACACGACGAAGCTGGGCCTGCCGATCGAAGCCTTGGTCCGGGCGCGGGTGCGGAGTCTGGACACGCCCCGGTTCCGGACGGCTGTGTTGCCGCTCCCCCAGGTCATCGGCGCGGACCACGTGACTGGCGAGGAGTGCTGGATTCTCCGGGTGCTGTGCCGGGACACGGCGGAGCTGGAGGAGCTGGTGGAGAAGGTGCAGCGGTATGGCGAGACGACGACGTCGCTGGTGCTGTCGAGTCCGCTGCGGAGCCGCGCGGTGGGTCGTCCCGGGTCCGCATGAGGCATCGCGCCACGGCCCCTACCTGCCGGCTGGGGTTTTCCGGGCACGAAGGAAGGCCCCGGGAGAACCAATTCTGGTCCTCGACCGGGGCCTTCCCCAACATGAAGTTCGGCGGTGTCCTACTCTCCCACAACCCTTCGGTTGCAGTACCATCGGCGCTGTCAGGCTTAGCTTCCGGGTTCGGAATGGGACCGGGCGTTTCCCTGACGCTATAACCACCGAAACACTACGAAACAACACACACACCCGGTGTGGTGTTTCAGAGCTGTAGAGTGGATGCGTAACATCTTCGTAGGCAAGTCCTCGGCCTATTAGTACCAGTCAACTCGACAACACATTACTGTGCTTCCATCTCTGGCCTATCAACCCAATGGTCTCTTGGGGGCCTTAACCCACAAAGGGTGGGATACCTCATCTTGGAACAGGCTTCCCGCTTAGATGCCTTCAGCGGTTATCCCTTCCGAACGTGGCCAACCAGCCATGCCCCTGGCGGAACAACTGGCACACCAGAGGTTCGTCCGTCCCGGTCCTCTCGTACTAGGGACAGCCTTCCTCAAGTATCCTACGCGCGCGGCGGATAGGGACCGAACTGTCTCACGACGTTCTAAACCCAGCTCGCGTGCCGCTTTAATGGGCGAACAGCCCAACCCTTGGGACCTACTCCGGCCCCAGGATGCGACGAGCCGACATCGAGGTGCCAAACCATGCCGTCGATATGGACTCTTGGGCAAGATCAGCCTGTTATCCCCGGGGTACCTTTTATCCGTTGAGCGACACCCCTTCCACCAGGAGGTGCCGGATCACTAGTCCCGACTTTCGTCCCTGCTCGACATGTCTGTCTCACAGTCAAGCTCCCTTGTGCACTTGCACTCAACACCTGATTGCCAACCAGGCTGAGGGAACCTTTGGGCGCCTCCGTTACTCTTTAGGAGGCAACCGCCCCAGTTAAACTACCCATCAGGCACTGTCCCTGAACCAGATCATGGCCCGAGGTTCAGATTCCCAATTCGACCAGAGTGGTATTTCAACAACGACTCCACCACAACTAGCGTCGCAGCTTCACAGTCTCCCACCTATCCTACACAAGCCGAACCGAAAACCAATACCAAACTATAGTAAAGGTCCCGGGGTCTTTCCGTCCTGCCGCGCGTAACGAGCATCTTTACTCGTAGTGCAATTTCGCCGGGCCTGTGGTTGAGACAGCCGGAAAGTCGTTACGCCATTCGTGCAGGTCGGAACTTACCC